>NZ_CVTP01000020.1:0-1249 GCF_900005865.1 Pseudomonas sp. 58 R 12 | reverse complement strand
GCAAGCCCGCTTGTGTCTTGAACCAGGCTTAAACTGAAGGTGAGAGCGGTGAGTGACAAGCTGAATGCCCGAAGTGCTTAAAGCACGTGTGGGAGCCCATGCTGTCACTCACCTCTCCACTCTGGTCATTGAGCCCGAACAGTTGAACGAGCCCACCTCGAACAGTTACAAGCGTGGGCCAAGCCAGAGCGCTCTCACCTTGAGTGTAAGAGGATTTGGCTATGTTTTCCTATCCAGCAGGTATTGATGTCTCCAGCGGTAGCCTCGAGATTCGGGTTGATCAACTGGATGTAGCGATGAGTTGTTCCAATTCGCAGAGTGATTTTCCTGGGTTAATTGGATGGCTAACCCTGCATCGCGTGGGTCGAGTGTTGCTGGAGGCCACTGGCGGTTACGAGCGCAAAGTCATGAAAGCGCTTCAAGCTGCGGGCTTTGAAGTCATACGGATCAACCCTTGCCGAGCCAAAAGCTTTGCCCGGGCTATGGGGCAACAAGCCAAAACCGATCCGATAGATGCACGCCTTCTTGCGCAGTTCGCAGCGGTCATCAAATCGCCCGATAGCCGGGTTACCAGCGCCGAGCAGGATGATTTGCGCGCCCTAGTCCAACAGCGAGAGCACTTTGTTCAGCAAAGAGATGACGACAAACGGCGGCTTAAAACGGCCTCCTCTGACGTGGTCAAGCCTGCGCTGCAGAGTCATATCGACTATTTGCAAAAAGTGCTGAAGGAGCTGGAAAGCCTGATCCGCCAAAGTACAGAACGTCTGGATCGTAAAAAAGTAGCCCTTCTGTGCTCAGTCAAAGGCATAGGACTTGTTACAGCGGCCAGCTTGATGTCCTATCTTCCGGAGCTAGGCGAGGTGGGTAGACATCAGATTGCAGCATTGAGCGGCACTGCGCCCTACAACGACGATAGCGGCAAGCACAAAGGCAAGCGTCATATCAGCGGCGGCAGGTTCGCCGCGAGGCGCTCACTGTATATGGCCTGTTGGTCAGTGATCCGGTTTCAGCCTGAGTTTGCCGCGCGATATAAGGCGCTGCGCGAGAAAGGAAAGTGCGCCAAAGTGGCACTCATCGCGTGTATGCGTGTTTTGCTGGTACGCCTAAACGCAATGATCCGTGATGGATCTGAATGGAAAGAGCACGCCGCCTAACATCCTGCGGTAGCTATTTCCTAAAGCAGTTACACGGAGTACAGCCGTGGGAGCGTTGCCGCCTCTGGAAAAAATGGCTTGATGAAAACCATCAA
>NZ_CVTP01000018.1:0-128165 GCF_900005865.1 Pseudomonas sp. 58 R 12 | reverse complement strand
GGCGCAGCAGCGGCAGGCGCTGCAGTGCTGGCAGCCGCTGCAGGCGTGGCGGCGACGGCCGGCAAGGCATCGGCCGCGAAGGTGCCCTTGCCATGCAGTTGGTCGAGCAACGCTTCAAATTCGTCGTCGGTGATGTCAGTGCTGACGGGCGCGGCAGGTGCCGCGGCAGCCGCCGCCGGTGGCACGGCGTCGGCCGCGAACTGGCCTTTGCCGTGCAACTGGTCGAGCAGGGATTCGAACTCAGCGTCGGTAATGTCTTCGCTGGTCGGCGCCGCTGCCGGAGGCACGGCGGCCGGTGCTTCTGCCTCGGCCTTGACGGCACTGAGGGAGTTGAGCAGCTGTTCGAACTCGCTGTCGGTCACGTCCGGCTCGGCCTCAGCCACCGGCTCAGGCGCCGCTTCTGCTACCGGCGCAGCCGACAGGTCGGCGGGCTCCGCATAACGTGCCAGCGCAGCCAACAGTTCCGGCGTGGCCGCGGTGATCGGGGAACGTTCGCGGACTTCGCTGAACATCCCGTTGACCGCATCCAGTGCTTCGAGAATCACGTCCATCAACTCCGAATCAACGTGACGCTCACCCTTGCGCAGGATGTCGAACACGTTCTCGGCGATGTGGCAGCACTCCACCAGCTCATGGAGCTGGAGGAAGCCGGCGCCCCCTTTTACAGTGTGAAAACCGCGAAAAATTGCATTGAGCAGGTTCGCATCATCTGGTCGGCTTTCCAGCTCGACCAGCTGTTCGGACAGCTGCTCTAAAATTTCGCCGGCCTCTACAAGGAAATCCTGAAGGATTTCTTCATCGGCGCCGAAGCTCATGTGGGTGCTCCTTAGAAGCCTAAACTGGATAACAGGTCATCAACATCATCCTGACCCGATACAACGTCTTCACGTTTATCGGCATGAATCTGCGGACCTTCACCCTTGGCGAGATGTTTTTGTGGATCTTTTTCCGAGAGGATCGCTTCGCGGTCATGTTCGATACCGGCAAAACGGTCTACCTGGCCTGCCATAAGCACTAATTTGAGCAAGTTGCTTTCCACTTCGGTGACCAACTGGGTCACACGCTTGATCACCTGGCCGGTGAGGTCCTGGTAATCCTGGGCGAGCAGAATGTCGTTGAGGTTGCTGGAAACCGTGCGGTTTTCCTGCTCGCTGCGTGACAAGAACCCTTCGACCCGACGCGCCAGCTCACGAAACTCTTCAGCCCCGACTTCGCGACGCATGAAGCGGCCCCAGTCAACGCTGAGGGCCTGGGCTTCGGTGGCCATGCCATTGACCAGGGGCGTGGCATTTTCCACCAGGTCCATGGTGCGGTTGGCCGCCGCCTCAGTCAGCCTGACCACGTAGGACAGGCGTTCGGTGGCATCGGTGATTTGCGAAATTTCTTCGGCCTGGGGCATATGCGGGTCAATCTGGAAATTGACGATCGCACTGTGCAGCTCGCGCGTGAGCTTGCCCACTTCCTGATACAGGCCGCGGTCACGGGTCTGGTTGAGCTCATGGATCAACTGCACCGCGTCGCCGAACTGGCCTTTTTCAAGGCTTTCGACCAACTGGTGAGCATGCTTTTTCAGGGTCGACTCAAAGTCTCCCTGTGACGTTTCTTTATGCTCCATAGCTCCCCCGCGATGGCATTAGCCGTGGATGCGTTCGAAGATTTTTTCGATCTTCTCTTTCAAGGCCAATGCAGTGAATGGCTTGACCACGTAACCGTTAACCCCGGCTTGGGCGGCTTCGATGATCTGCTCACGCTTGGCTTCGGCGGTCACCATCAGCACAGGAAGGCTGCGCAGCTTTTCGTCAGCACGCACGTGGCGCAGCAAGTCGATACCGGTCATGCCCGGCATGTTCCAGTCTGTTACCAGAAAGTCGATGCTGCCGCTGTTGAGGATCGGAATGGCTGTGATGCCGTCATCCGCCTCGACCGTGTTAGTGAACCCAAGGTCACGCAACAGGTTTTTTATGATCCGCCGCATCGTTGAGAAGTCATCAACGATGAGGATTTTCATGTTCTTGTCCAATTCGACCTCCAAGCAGTCTTAAACGCGCCCAGCACCTGGACGCGCCATTTCATTCAACAGGCATTACACAAAAAGGACTGCCGGGGCCACCACGGGTCGAACCCGCGAAGGTCAATCACCGTCGCGGTATCGTCTGCAGTGCCCCCCACACTGCCTGTCAGCGCGCTCGCCACTCTCCCAAACGCCCCCGCAAGCGGGCTGCGCACTGGCTATGCAACTGGCTGACCCGCGATTCACTGACCCCCAGGACCTCACCGATTTCCTTGAGGTTCAGCTCTTCGTCGTAGTACAGCGCCAACACCAGCCGCTCACGCTCCGGCAAATTGGCAATCGCTTCCGCCAGCGCCCCCTGGAAGCGTTCATCTTCCAAGTCGCGCGATGGCTCCATATGAGCGCTCGCGCCGTCTTCGTGCAGCCCTTCGTGTTCGCCGTCCTGCAACAGGTCGTCGAAACTGAACAAGCGGCTGCCCAAGGTATCGTTCAAAATCCCGTAATAATCGTCGAGACTCAATTGGAGTTCGGCCGCAACTTCGTGATCTTTAGCGTCGCGACCGGTTTTTGCTTCAATTGCGCGAATTGCGTCACTGACCATGCGCGTATTGCGGTGTACCGAACGCGGCGCCCAGTCGCCTTTACGCACTTCATCGAGCATCGCGCCACGGATACGGATACCCGCATACGTCTCGAAACTCGCCCCCTTGCTCGCGTCGTATTTAGTCGACACTTCGAGCAAACCGATCATGCCGGCCTGGATCAAGTCTTCGACCTGGACGCTGGCGGGCAGGCGTGCCAGCAAGTGATAGGCAATGCGCTTGACCAAGGGCGCGTAGCGCTCGATCAACTCGCCCTGGCTGTCACGGGCAGACTTCTTGTAAGCGTTGTAGCCGTTCGCTGTCATAGCACCGGTCCTGCGCTCGTCTGATGCACCAATCGCTCGACGAAAAACTCCAGATGCCCCCGAGGGTTGGCGGGCAACGGCCAGGTATCGACCTTCTGGGCAATAGCCTTGAACGCCAATGCGCATTTGGAACGAGGGAACGCTTCGTAGACTGCACGCTGCTTTTGCACAGCCTTGCGCACACACTCGTCGTAGGGAACTGCGCCAACGTATTGTAAGGCGACATCGAGGAAGCGGTCCGTGACCTTGGTCAACTTGGCGAACAGGTTGCGCCCTTCCTGCGGGCTCTGGGCCATGTTGGCCAGGACGCGGAAGCGGTTCATGCCGTAGTCGCGGTTAAGCAGTTTGATCAGGGCGTAGGCGTCGGTGATCGAGGTGGGTTCATCGCAGACCACCAGCAAGACTTCCTGCGCGGCGCGCACGAAGCTGACCACTGACTCGCCGATCCCGGCGGCGGTGTCGATCACCAGCACGTCGAGGTTGTCGCCGATATCACTGAACGCCTGGATCAGGCCGGCATGCTGCGCTGGGCTCAGGTGCACCATGCTCTGGGTGCCAGAGGCGGCCGGCACGATGCGGATGCCACCGGGGCCCTGCAGCAGCACATCGCGCAGCTCGCAGCGGCCCTCGATCACATCGGCAAGGGTGTGTTTGGGCGTCAGCCCCAGCAGAACGTCGACGTTCGCCAGCCCCAGGTCAGCATCCAGCAGCATGACGCGACGGCCAAGCTCTGCCAGGGCCAGGGACAAATTCACTGACACGTTAGTTTTTCCGACGCCACCTTTGCCGCCGGTCACCGCGATCACCTGTACGGGATGCATGCTGCCCATTTTATTTCTTTACCTTGTCTTGCTTAGACGCAGGCTACATGGCTTGGCCGCGTGAATCGCTTGCAGACCATCGATGTAGATACATTTCATTGTGTTCATCCTGACCTCAACCCACCCGTTTTGCGGGGCTGTGGTAAAGGTCGGCGAACATATCGGCCATCGCTTCCTCGCTAGGCTCTTCTTGCATTTGCACGCTGACTGCACGGCTGACCAACTGATGACGGCGCGGCAGATGCAGATCATCCGGAATCCGCGGCCCGTCGGTCAGGTAGGCGACCGGCAATTCATGACTGATGGCCAGGCTCAGCACTTCACCCAGGCTCGCGGTTTCATCGAGCTTGGTGAGGATGCAACCGGCCAGGCCACAACGCTTGTAACTATGATACGCAGCGGTAAGAACCTGTTTCTGGCTGGTGGTTGCAAGCACCAGGTAATTCTTCGACTTGATGCCACGCCCGGCGAGGCTTTCCAGCTGCATGCGCAAGGCCGGGTCGCTGGCTTGCAGGCCGGCGGTATCGATCAGCACCACGCGCTTGCGCAGCAACGGGTCGAGGGCGTTGGCCAGGGACTGGCCCGGGTCGACGTGGGTCACCGGCACATTGAGAATTCGGCCCAGGGTCTTGAGCTGTTCCTGGGCGCCAATACGGTAGCTGTCCATGCTCACCAGCGCGATATTCTGCGCGCCGTACTTGAGCACATAACGCGCCGCCAGCTTGGCCAGGGTGGTGGTCTTGCCCATGCCGGCAGGGCCGACCATGGCAATCACACCGCCCTCTTCCAGGGGTTCGATTTCCGGCGTGGTGATCATCCGCGCCAGGTGGGCCAACAACATGCGCCAGGCCTGGCGTGGCTCTTCGATTTCGGTGGTCAGGGCCAGCAGGTCGCGCGACAACGGGCCGGACAGGCCGATGCGTTGCAGGCGGCGCCACAGGTTGGCCTGTTGCGGCTTGCTGCCTTGCAACTGCGTCCAGGCCAGCGAGCCTAGCTGCACTTCGAGCAGTTCGCGCAGGCCGTTGAGTTCAAACCGCATCGAGTCGAACACACGCTGGTCGACGCCAGCAGCCGGGACTGGTGCGGCGGGACGCGGCGGTTCTTTGAAGGTCGGCTCAACCAACGGCTCGGAAGCCGTCAGCGGCAAGCCAGCGAACAATTGGCGATTGGTAGTGGCATCGCTGTCGCCACGCATGCTCAGTTCAGCCTGGGCCGAGACAATGCGCGACGCGGTCTTGCGCAGCTCGTCTTCGAGCTCCATGTTCGGCACGCGCGGCGCCAGTGCCGAGGGGGTGTAATCCAGGGCAGCCGTCAGCTCGACACCGCCGGCAATACGACGGTTTCCGATAATCGCGGCGTCGGCGCCCAGCTCATCACGAACCAGTTTCATGGCCTGACGCATATCGGCGGCGAAAAAACGCTTAACTTGCATAACCCACTACCCTCAGCCGTTCGGCCCTACTGTCGCGACGATAGTCACTTGCTTATTGTCAGGAATTTCCTGATAAGCCAAAACGTGCAAATTCGGTACTGCCAGGCGTCCAAACCGCGACAACATCGCCCGGACCGGGCCCGCCACCAGCAGGATCACTGGTTGGCCCTGCATTTCCTGGCGCTGCGCGGCGTCGATCAACGAACGTTGCAGCTTCTCAGCCATGCTTGGCTCCAGCAGGACGCCCTCTTCCTGGCCTTGCCCTGCCTTCTGAATACTATTGAGCAAAATCTGTTCCAACCTTGGTTCCAAGGTGATCACAGGCAGCTCGGAGTCAAGCCCTACAATGCTTTGCACGATTGCGCGGGACAATCCGACGCGCACCGCAGCCACCAAGGCGGCAGTATCTTGACTCTTGGCGGCATTGTTGGCGATGGCCTCGGCGATGCTGCGAATGTCGCGCACCGGTACCTGTTCGGCCAGCAGCGCCTGCAACACCTTGAGCAATTGCGACAGCGAGAGGATGCCCGGCACCAGCTCTTCGGCGAGTTTTGGCGAGGCTTTGCCGAGCAAACCCATCAATTGCTGGACTTCCTCGTGGCCGATCAGCTCGTGGGAGTGCTTGTACAGAATCTGATTGAGGTGCGTGGCGACCACGGTGCTGGCATCCACCACCGTGTAACCGAGGGACTGCGCCTGACTGCGCTGGCTGATTTCGATCCACACCGCGTCCAGGCCAAAAGCCGGATCTTTGGCGGTGATGCCGTTGAGGCTGCCGAACACCTGCCCTGGGTTGATCGCCAGCTCGCGGTCCGGGTAAATCTCGGCTTCGGCCAGGATCACGCCCATCAAGGTCAAGCGGTAGGCGCTCGGCGCCAGGTCGAGGTTGTCGCGGATATGCACGGTAGGCATCAGAAAGCCCAAGTCCTGCGACAACTTCTTGCGCACACCCTTGATCCGCGCGAGCAATTGGCCGCCCTGGTTGCGGTCCACCAGCGGAATCAGGCGGTAGCCCACTTCCAGGCCGATCATGTCGATCGGCGTCACGTCATCCCAGCCCAACTCCTTGGTTTCCTGGGCGCGGGCCGGGGATGGCAGCAGCTCCTGCTGACGCGCAACGTCCTGCAAGGCCTGCACCTTGACAGCGTTTTGTTTTTTCCAGAACAGGTACGCACCACCACCGGCAAGGGCCGCCATGCTCAGGAACGAGACGTGGGGCATGCCCGGCACGATACCCATGATCGCCATGATGCCCGCCGCCACGGCCAGCGCCTTGGGCGATGCAAACATCTGCCGGCTGATCTGCTTACCCATGTCTTCGGAGCCCGAAGCACGGGTCACCATGATCGCTGCCGCTGTGGATAACAACAGTGATGGCAATTGCGCCACTAAACCGTCACCGATGGTCAACAAGGCGTAAACCTTGCCCGCATCGCCAAAGGTCATGCCGTGCTGGAAGATGCCGACCGCGATGCCGCCGATGAGGTTGATGAACAGGATCAGCAAGCCAGCGATGGCGTCACCGCGCACGAATTTGCTGGCACCGTCCATGGAGCCGTAGAACTCGGCCTCTTGGGCCACTTCCAGACGACGGGATTTGGCTTGGTTCTGGTCGATCAGGCCGGCGTTGAGGTCGGCGTCGATGGCCATCTGTTTGCCGGGCATGGCGTCGAGGGTAAAGCGTGCGCTCACCTCGGAAATCCGCCCGGCACCCTTGGTCACCACCACGAAGTTGATGATCATCAGGATCGCAAACACCACGATACCGACCACGTAGTTACCGCCAATCACCACCTCACCGAAGGCCTGGATCACCTTACCGGCGGCGGCGTGGCCGTCCTGGCCGTGGAGCATGACCACGCGGGTGGAGGCCACGTTGAGCGCCAGCCGCAGCAGGGTCGCCACCAGCAGGATCGTCGGGAATACCGCGAAATCCAGCGGGCGCAGAGCGTAGACGCACACCAGCAAGACGACGACGGACAGGGCAATGTTGAAGGTGAAGAACACGTCCAGCAGGAACGGCGGCATTGGCAACATCATCATTGCCAGCATCACCAGCAACAACAACGGCACACCCAGATTGCCCCGCGAGAGGTCAGTCAGGGTGGTACGTGCCGTGCCGAGCATTTGAGAGCGATCCACCACCGGTATTCCTCGTATCCCTTGAAGCAAAGTTTTGACGCTGGGAGGCGTCCTGGAGGCGGTATTGCAAGAAGCCTTCCAACTTTGGTTCCGGGCGTGGATAACCTTACAAGCGACCGAGCTCACAGGGTGTAAACCGATTCCACACTTTAACTGTGTTCGACTTATGAACGAGTTAGAGCTTACGCACGTTCCCGGCCTGTGGTCCTTTAGGCCCCTCGGTAATTTCGACCTCCACTTTTTGATGTTCATCCAAACTTTTATAGCCAGCATTTTGAATGGCTGAGTAGTGGACAAAAACATCCGGACCGCCATTTTCGGGCGTGATAAAGCCAAACCCTTTTTCCGCGTTAAACCACTTCACCGTGCCTGTTTCCATCACCGTTCTCCTGCCGTCACTTCCAAGGATTTGCGCCGGGCGTGCTAGATCAGTTTCATGCGATACGCGTAGATGCCCTTGGGGCGGTGGATTCTGGAGAACTGCACCCGCTGGCCCTTTCTAAACCACAGCCCTGCCGAACTATTGAGATCCAACATTACTGGCTCTCGCTCACCGTCCGGTTCGATCAGACCTTCTCCGGTGGTGCGGCTATAAGATTTGATCGTGCCTATCACCCTGTCCATGATCACCTCCTGCATCTCTTGATTACCTGCGCGCAGTGTCTGGCGCCATGGAACCGCAAGCGTCCAACACTGACTACTGTCAAAGTTGACAGGTAGAGGAGATTTCAAGACGAATGGCACGGTGGCAATCAGCGGCTTATCCAGGGGGGTGGAGACGGCACGTTCTGCGGCTCATGCGTCCGATGATCTCTTGCGTTTGCGGGGGTTTCGCGGCGCGGGAGGGGCTGGCGGGACGTCATTGCGCTGAATGCCGGTCGACTGAGCGGCAACCTCGTTGCCATCGCGATCCCGAGCGATAAAGCCGATGCCTTTGACGGCATCAGACCAACTGACCGTACGCCTATCCATCACCGCCTCCCGAGCCGCGCAGGCTGCGCGCCTCATCGTGCTATCAAACCGTGGGCGCGGCGTATTGACTACTGTCAACGTTGACAGGTAGCCGCACAATTGCAGGCTCGCGACGGTCAGGAATCGCGACGCAAATCCGGCGGAATCGGCAGGTCTTTGAGCGGGTCCGGGCGTTTGCCCTTGCCCGCGCGGTATTGGCGGATCTGATAGACATAGGCCAATACCTGCGCCACGGCCAGGTACAGCCCGGCCGGGATTTCCTGGTCGAGGTCGGTGGAGTAGAAGATCGACCGCGCCAACTCCGGCGACTCCAGCAACAGGATGTCGTTGGCCACCGCGATCTCACGAATCTTAAGGGCCGTAAAGTCACTGCCCTTGGCCAACAACATCGGCGCGCCGCCCTTCTCCGGGTCGTACTTGAGGGCCACGGCATAGTGCGTCGGGTTGGTGATGACCACGTCGGCGTCGGGCACCGCGGCCATCATCTTGCGCTGGGACATTTCCCGTTGCAGTTGGCGAATACGCTGTTTCACCTCGGGGCGGCCTTCCGAATCCTTGTGCTCGTCGCGCACTTCCTGCTTGGTCATCAGCAGTTTCTTGTGGCTTTCCCACAGCTGGATCGGTGCATCCACGGCGGCAATGATGATCAGCCCGGCGGCCATCCACAGCGCGCTCCAGCCCACCACCTGCACGCTGTGGATGATTGCCGACTCCAGCGGTTCATGGGCGATGCGCAGCAGGTCGTCGATGTCGGACGACAACACCATCAGCGCCACAAACAAGATCAGAATAAATTTGGCCAGGGCCTTGAGCAGTTCCACCAAGGCCTTGGCGGAAAACATGCGCTTGAGCCCGGCACCGGGGTTCATGCGGCTGAATTTGGGGGCCATGCTGCCGGCGGCGAACAGCCAGCCGCCGAGGGCGACCGGGCCGATCAGCGCGGCCAGCAGCAAGGTGATCAGGATCGGCTGCACCGCCAGGAGCGCGATTTTCCCCGAGTGCAGCAGGTACTGGCCCATGGCGTCAGGGTTGAGCAGCACCTCTCGGGGCAAGGCGAAGTTGTGCTTCATCAACTCCATCAAATCCAGCGCCAGGCCGCCACCGTAGATCAGCAAGGCGCCGGCGCCGGCCATCATGGTCGCAACCGTGTTGAGCTCTTTGGAGCGCGCAATCTCGCCCTTTTCCCTGGAGTCTTTTTTACGTTTCTCCGTGGGGTCTTCTGTTTTGTCCTGACCACTCTCGCTCTCGGCCATGGCTCAGCGCGCCCGTGCCAGATCACGTAAGAACTGCAGGGCGTCGGTCGCCAGCGGTTGATACTGATTGAGAATGTCAGCCAGGCCGACCCAGAAAATCCCCATGCCCAACACCAGGGTCAATGGGAAACCGATCGAGAAAATGTTCAGTTGTGGCGCCGCGCGGGTCATCACGCCAAACGCAATGTTGACCACCAGCAACGCGGTGATCGCCGGCAGCACCAGCAACAGCGAGGCGCCCAACACCCAACCGAGGCGCCCGACGATTTCCCAGAAGTGATTGACCACCAGCCCCGAGCCGACCGGCAAGGTGGTGAAGCTCTCGGTCAACACCTCGAACGCCACCAAGTGCCCATTCATCGCCAGGAACAGCAGGGTCACCAGCATGGTCAGGAACTGCCCGATCACCGCCGCCGACACACCGTTGGTAGGGTCGACCATGGACGCGAAGCCCATGCCCATCTGGATCGAGATGATTTGCCCGGCTATGACAAAGGCCTGGAAAAACAGCGAGAGGGAGAACCCCAACATCGCGCCGATCAGGACCTGCTCGGCAATCAGCAGCAGTGCGCTGAGGTCAATGGCATTGACCGGCGGCATCGGCGGCAAACCCGGCACGATCACCACGGTGATCGCCACCGCAAAGTACAGGCGCACGCGCCGTGGCACCAGGGTCGTGCCGAACACCGGCATGGCCATCAACATCGCCGTTACGCGAAACAGTGGCAGGATGAAGGAAGCCACCCAGGTGCTGATCTGGGTGTCGGTCAATGCCAGCAAAGACTGCATCGGGTCAGCCGATCAACTGCGGAATACTGCCGTACAACTGCAGGATGTATTCCATGAAGGTCTGTACCAGCCACGGGCCGGCAACGATCAGCGTGACCAGCATCACCAGCAGGCGCGGCAAAAAGCTCAAGGTCTGCTCGTTGATCTGGGTCGCGGCCTGGAACATCGCCACCAGCAGGCCCACCAACAGGCTTGGGACTACCAGCACGGCGACCATCACGGTGGTCAGCCACAACGCTTCACGGAACAGGTCGACGGCAACTTCAGGTGTCATCGCGCTATACCCCGCCGAAACTGCCGGCCAGGGTGCCGATAATCAGCGCCCAGCCGTCCACCAACACAAACAGCATGATTTTGAACGGCAACGAGATGATCAGCGGCGACAGCATCATCATACCCATCGCCATCAGCACGCTCGCCACCACCAGGTCGATGATCAGGAACGGAATAAAGATCATGAAGCCGATCTGGAACGCGGTCTTCAACTCGGACGTGACAAACGCCGGCACCAGGATGGTCAGCGGCGCCTGGTCCGGCGTAGCGATGTCGGTACGCTTGGACAGGCGCATGAACAGCTCAAGGTCGCTGGAGCGGGTCTGCGACAGCATGAAATCCTTGATCGGGACCTGGGCTTTGTCGATCGCATCCTGGGCGGTCATTTTCTCTGCCAGGTACGGTTGCAGCGCTTGTTGGTTCACCTTGTCGAACACCGGCGCCATGATGAACATCGTCAAGAACAATGCCATGCCGGTCAGGATCTGGTTCGACGGCGTCTGTTGCAGGCCCAGGGCCTGGCGCAGGATGGAGAACACGATGATGATCCGCGTGAAGCTGGTCATCAGCATGACAAACGCCGGGATAAAGCTCAGCGCGGTCATGATCAGCAGGATCTGCAGGCTGACCGAATACTCCTGCGCCCCGTCCGCGTTGGTGCCCAGCGTAATAGCCGGGATCGACAGCGGGTCGGCGCCAAACGCCAATGGCGCGGCCAGCAACAGCATGAGCGTCAATAAAACGCGCATTACTTCTTATCCTTCTGATCCTTGCCCAGCAACTCCATCAGGCGCTGGGCGAATTCTGGCGTGGCGGGCTTGGACGAGTCCACGTTCACCGGCGTC
Source organism: Pseudomonas sp. 58 R 12 (assembly GCF_900005865.1). Lineage (NCBI taxonomy): Bacteria > Pseudomonadati > Pseudomonadota > Gammaproteobacteria > Pseudomonadales > Pseudomonadaceae > Pseudomonas > Pseudomonas sp. 58 R 12. Next base: position 116,720 of record NZ_CVTP01000018.1, on the reverse strand, counting down.
TTGAGCACGTGCAGCGGGGTGATACGTCCGGGGGTAATGCCCAGCAGGATCTGTTCCTCACCCACTTGCACCAGCACCAGCCGATCACGCGGGCCGAGGGCGCGGGAGCCGATCATTTCGATCACCTGGCCGTTGCCCGGGCCCACGCGCTGTACGCGGCGCATCAGCCAGGCCAGCGCAAAAATCAAGCCGACCACCAGCAATAGGCCCAGCACCAGCTGAGTGAGCTGCCCGCCGACACTGCCCACGGGCGCAGCGGCGGCCTGGGCCACCGGCTCAGCAGCCCAGGCGTCCAGGGGCAATGCGACTAACAGTCCCACGATCAGCCGTTTCATATCAGCGCAACTTCTTGATGCGTTCGCTCGGGCTGATCACGTCCGTCAGGCGAATACCGAACTTTTCGTTGACCACGACCACTTCGCCGTGAGCAATCAGCGTGCCGTTCACCAGCACGTCCAGCGGCTCGCCGGCCAGGCGGTCGAGCTCGATGACCGAGCCCTGGTTGAGTTGCAGCAGGTTGCGGATGTTGATTTCGGTGCTGCCGACTTCCATGGAGATCGACACCGGAATGTCGAGAATCACATCCAGGTTCGGGCCGTCGAGGGTCACCGGTTCGTTGTTCTTCGGCACGCTGCCGAATTCTTCCATTTGCAGGCGATTGCCGGCCGGTGCAGTGGCGGCGTCAGCGGCCAGCAGCGCATCGATATCGTCTTGGCCAACATCGCCGGTTTCTTCCAGGGCAGCCGCCCATTCGTCAGCCAGGGCCTGGTCTTCGGCGGAAGTGTTTTCGTGTTCGGTAGCCATTACATGTCCTCGGCGGAGCAAACATTCATAAATTAATTAGGGCGAATCAGCGACGGTTGATCGGCTCGACCACTTGCAGTGCCAGGTTGCCCTTGTGGGAACCGAGCTTGACCTTGAACGACGGCACGCCGTTGGCGCGCATGATCATTTCTTCCGGCAATTCGACAGGGATGATGTCCCCCGGCTGCATGTGCAAAATATCGCGCAGACGCAACTGGCGACGGGCCACGGTGGCGCTCAGCGGTACGTCGACGTCCAGCAGGTCTTCGCGCAGGGCCTTGACCCAGCGCTCGTCCTGGTCGTCCAGGTCGGACTGGAAGCCAGCGTCGAGCATTTCGCGCACCGGCTCGATCATCGAGTACGGCATGGTCACGTGCAGGTCGCCGCCGCCGCCATCGAGTTCGATGTGGAACGTCGACACCACAATGGCTTCGCTGGGGCCGACGATGTTGGCCATGGCCGGGTTCACTTCGGAGTTGATGTACTCGAAATTGACTTCCATGATCGCCTGCCAGGCTTCCTTCAAGTCGATGAAGGCTTGCTCCAGCACCATGCGCACCACCCGAAGCTCGGTGGGGGTGAACTCACGGCCTTCGATCTTGGCGTGACGGCCGTCGCCACCGAAGAAGTTGTCCACCAGCTTGAACACCAGCTTGGCGTCAAGGATGAACAGCGCAGTGCCGCGCAGCGGCTTGATCTTGACCAGGTTGAGGCTGGTGGGCACGTACAGCGAATGCACGTACTCGCCGAACTTCATCACCTGCACACCGCCCACCGCCACGTCCGCCGAACGGCGCAACATGTTGAACATGCTGATGCGGGTGTAACGGGCGAAACGTTCGTTGATCATCTCCAGGGTCGGCATACGTCCACGGACGATGCGATCCTGGCTGGTGAGGTCATAACTTTTGACGCTGCCGGGCTCGGCAGCCATTTCGGTCTGTACCAGACCATCGTCGACACCATGCAGCAGCGCGTCGATTTCATCCTGGGACAGCAGGTCTTGCACGGCCATGTCGTGATCCTACTGCAATACGAAGTTAGTGAAGAGCGCCTGTTCGATCACGACTTTGCCGAGTTCCTTCTGGGCCACTTCCTGCACACTGGCAGTGACCTTCTGGCGCAGCATTTCCTGGCCTACCGGGGTGGCGAGCGTGTCGAAGCTCTGGCCGGAGAACAGCATCACCAGGTTGTTGCGGATCACTGGCATATGCACCTTGAGGGCATCCAGGTCCGACTGGTTACGCGCCAGCAAGGTGATGCTCACCTGCAGGTAGCGTTGACGACCGTTCTGATTGAAGTTGGCGACAAAGGCCGGAAGCATCGGCTCGAAGATTGCCGGTTGCTTGACGTTACTGGCGGTTTCAGCGGGGGCTGCCGGTTTGGCGGCGCTGCTGTGCATGATGTACCAGGTGCCACCCACCGAGGCGCCGATGGCCAGGAGCAGGCCCACGACTATCAACAGGATAAGCTTGAGCTTACCTTTGCCTGCGGGTGGTTTTGCTGCGTCGTCGCTCTTCGCCATGCCAATAATCCGTCACTATTCGGGGATTCATAGATCTACGGAAAGGCAAGAGCAAGTGTTATGCCAGAGTTGTCTGGCAATCGGGGAAGAAGGGACACCGCGAACCAAATGTGGGAGCTGGCTTGCCTGCGATGGCGGTGGGTCAGTTGGCATCTCTTGCACTGATACACCGCCATCGCAGGCAAGCCAGCTCCCACATTGAGTGTGTTTAACCAGGGATCAGGCGTAGTAATCGACAGCGCTGGAGCCGATCACCGTAGAGGTCACGGGCGCGACAGCTTCAGCCACGTCAACGTGAGCGCCGTTGTCGCCGCTGTCACCACGCCCGCTGGCGCCGCCCACTCCACGGGTCTGAGCTTGCTGCTGTTGTTGTTCCTGCTCCCGCGATTGATCAGACACGTTCACATCCACCTGCCCCATGCCCTGCTGGGCAAACATCTCCCGCAAACGGCCCGACTGGCTTTCCAGCGCCTCGCGCACCACCGGGTGGGCGCTCATGAAGTTGACCTGGGCTTGCTGGTCGGCGGTCATGTTGACCTTGATATCCAGACGGCCGAGCTCAGCCGGTTGCAACTGGATCTCCGCCGACTTGAGGTTGGCGCTGGACAGGTACATCACGCGGTTGACGATTTCGTCGGTCCAGCCGCTCTGGTGCATGGCCAATGGCGCATTGGTCACCGGCGGCAAGGCATTCGCCGTTTTCGGCGTGGCGGCTTGAGTCAACGCGGCCAAGCGGTTGGCGAAGTCATCGACACGGGTGTCGCTGCTGGCATTCTTCAGGTCCTTGAGGCCATCTTCGATCAGCCCGCTGAACGCTTTGTCGCCGCCTTGGTCAGTGCTGTCCTTGGTGGCTTGCTGGTCGACCATAGTGGCCAGGCCAGCAGCGAAATTCTGTGCGGCGGTCGGTTGATCCTGGGTCGGGGCCGGGGCCGCTTTCGCCTGCGCCTGGCTGCTGGCTGAGACATGACCGCCCTGCTCCATCGCCAGGCGCACGGCCGGCATGGCATCCAGGGGATCCGCTTGCGGGTCGAAGGCCGGCTTGGCCTCCTCGGTTGCTGCGATCGGTGCCGCGACTACCGGCTGAGCCTTGTCATCCTTGGCGGTGGTCACGGGCGCCGGGGTTTCTACCGGTATTACCGGCACAGCCACCGGGGTGACGGTGGCAATCAATGCCGGGTCGACCACCGGATCAGCCGGAGGCTGCTGCACGAGGGTCGGGTCGGCCGGTGCGTCATCGTCTTTGCTGGCAGAGTCGTCGGTCTTCGCCGGCGGGGTGGCAGGCAAGGGTTTGCCGCTATCGGCAACTGCTGGCGTGCTGGCGGCAGGTTTGTCGTTGCCCGCTGCGGGTTTGGCACTTGTATCCGAAGACTTGCCGGCAGTGGGTTTGGGCGAGTTATCGTCGGCCTTGACCGTGGGTTTGGCGCCTTGGCTGGCGAACACTTGAGCGAAGCCAGGGCCCGTGTCCCGTGGGGTCGCAGCCGCTGCCGGTGGGTTGGCGACGGGTGCTTGAGGCTTGGCCGCAGGGGCAGCCTGAAGGAGCAAATTCGGGGCGACTGGCATAGGTAAAGGTCTCCACTGCATGGGGATCGGGGATGCAGTATCAGGAGGTACAGCAAGAGTTGGGCCAGGTTGGTATATCGACCGAGTAAATATCCATTTTTTCGGTAACGGCCAAATGGTGGGAGCTGGCTTGCCTGCGATGCAGGCAACTCGGTACATCAGGTAAACCAGGGTGATGCCATCGCAGGCAAGCCAGCTCCCACATTTGAACCGAGATCGACAGTTAGAAACCGGTCGGCTTTCAGGCCGCCGCGCTTTTGATCTTGATCTGGGGCGCCCCGTCAAACACGCTGGCCGAACGCAGGCTTTGGAGCGTGGGTAACCCGGCAGGACGCCGGGTTAGCCGCGCTGGGCCAAGGATGGCCCATCGCGGTAGCCCACGCTCCAAAGCCGGAGTGAGGGCACACCGAGCCTAGGCGAGGTGCCGAGTGTTGGGGCGAGGACCTTTTGGTTACTTTTGGGTCCTTCCAAAAGTGACCCGCTGTAAGAGCGGAACCAATAGTGGCCGTTACCTAAATAACGGATATGCACACACTCAACTCAAACCCCAAACCGCTGCCGCTCCGACTCATACATCGGCTTAACCAAAGCAAACTCACGATCAATCTGATCCACCAACTCGCCCAAATCCCCAACCGCAGGTCCAACCGATTCAACCTCCAACCGCTGACACAACTGTGCCAACCGCACCGCCCCAAGGTTCCCACTGCTCCCCTTGAAGCTATGCGCAATCCGCCCCAACGCCTTCGCATCATCCCTAGCCTTGCGCAGCGCCTCGACACGCTTCTGGGAATCATCGAGAAAGGTATCAAGCAATTTGGGATACTCACCCTCCATGACTTCCTGCAAACCCGACAACACATCCGGGTCCAGATGTAGATCAACCACTTGCTCGCTCCTTGATCAAGAATCGGCGGATTATGCCAGAGCCTCCCAGCAAAACTCCACGCAGACACTGCGCCCGCCGTCGGACCAGCGTACATCGCTGCTCAACTGCCGTACCAAGCTCAAACCCCGGCCAGACAGACGGTCGATGTCCAGCGGCCGCGCCAGCACCTGTTCCACGTCAAAGCCCGCGCCGCTGTCTTCAATACTCAGGCTCAGGCGACCGCCCCCCTGCGTCGGCACCACCTGCACATGCACGCGCACATAACCGCTGGTCAGCAGGTTCAGGCGGTCATTGCGCAGGTGGTAATACTCGGCAAACCCTTGGGCATCGCGCTTGAGCCGGGAGTCCAGGCCCAGCACGCCATGCTCCAGCGCATTGGAGTACAGCTCGGCCATCACGCTGTAAAGCGCCCCGCTCTGCTCGCGAAGGCCATGGATTTCCAGCAGCAGTTGCAGCAGGTACGGCAAAGGGTTGTAACGTTTTAACGTTTCGGCGCGGAATTCAAAACTCACCGACCAATCCAGCGGGCATGCCTGCCCGCTGTCGGCGTACAACTGCCCGGTGGCACGCGGCTGCTGGCCGGCTTGCAGGGTGATTTCCACCATGCTCACGTCATCCCGCGCTTCACCTCGAAACGCCGCCAGGGCCTGTTCGATATCTTCAAATAAACGGTCAGGTTCGCGATTGGCAGCGAACACCTGCTGCAAACGCTCTGCGCCAAACAACTGGTCATTGGCGTCAGCAGTGTCCAACACGCCATCGGACAGCAAGAACACCCGGTCGCCCAGGGCCATGGGCCAGACTTCGGTGCGATCATCAAAGGCCTCAGCCGCCAGCACCCCCAACGGCAAATGTCGGGACGCCAGTGGCGTACGCTTGCCGGTGGCGACTTCATGCACATACCCTTCGGGCATGCCGCCGTTCCACACCTCCACCACCCGCCGCTGCGTGCTCAGGCACAACAGCGTGGCGCAGCAGAACATGTCCACCGGCAGGATGCGCTTGAGCTTAGCGTTCATCTCGCCCAGGATTTGCGCCAGGCCATAGCCCTTGGCGGTCATGCCGTAGAACACTTCTGCCAGGGGCATGGCGCCCACCGCCGCCGGCAGGCCGTGGCCGGTGAAATCACCGAGCAACACATGCATGTCGCCGGAGGGCGTGTAGGCGGCCAATAACAAGTCGCCATTGAATAACGCATAGGGCGATTGCAGGTAGCGAATATTCGGCGCGGCGTTGATACAGCCCGAATGCGCGACCTTGTCGAACACCGCCTTGGCCACCCGCTGCTCATGCAGGAGATAGTCATGATGCTTGGCGATCAGGTCTCGCTGCTGCAGGACCGTGGCCTGCAACCGCCGCAGACGGTCCATCGCATTGATCTTCGCCGCGAGAATAAGTTGGTTATAGGGTTTGGGCAGGAAATCATCGCCGCCGGCATCCAGGCATTGGGCCAGGGCTTCGCTCTCGCGCAGGGAGGTGAGGAAAATCAGCGGCACCAGCTCTTCACCCGCCAACTGCTTGATCCGGCGCGCGGCTTCAAAGCCATCCATCACCGGCATCAGCGCATCCATTAACACCAACTGCGGGCGCTCACGGATAAACACCTCGACCGCCTCCGCACCGTTGGTGGCCGTCAGCACGTGGTGGCCCTGGCGCCGTACGATGGTCGCCAGCAACAGCAGGTCAGCGGCGCTGTCTTCGGCGATCAGGATCGTCAGCGGCTCAAGAACGGGGGCCAGGACGCTCAACTGATGTCGAACAGTTTGTCGAAGTTGGAGATAGCGAGGATCTTGCGCACATCGGAGTTGCTGTTGATTACCCGGACCTCCGACTCGTCGCCCCCCGCGTGATCACGCAACAGCAAGAGCATGCCCAAGGCCGAGCTGTCCATGTAGGTGGTGTCCTTCAAGTCGACGACGTACAACTCAGGCACTTTGTAGAACCGCTCATAGGCGTCGCGAAAGGTTTGATGGCTGCCGAAATCGAACCGGCCTTTGATCACGATCGTCAATTTCTTCCCATCCAGGGATACTTCTGACTCAACTGACATGCGACTGCTTCCTTGTCATTGGCAATGACACAAGGTTTAGCAGGTGAACCGGCTATGGGCAACACAACGAATCAAATGTGTGTGGGCGATGCAATATCGTAGTGAGCGGGCTTGCCCCGCGCCGGGCTGCGAAGCGGCCCTAAAACCTGGCACCGCGTTTTAGCTGAAAAACCCGATGGCCTTGTTGGGGAGGCTTCGCCCCCCCGGCGCGGGGCAAGCTCGCTCACTACAGTAGTGTGTAAATACCCATGGCCATCGCAGGTAAGCCGGCTCCTTAATACTGTTCTTGGCGTGGAAGGCGCTGTGACAGTTCATCCAACAGCTTCTGCTCGCGCTTGTCTTCCAGCGCCCGCGCTTCATCGATGTAACGCTGCACCAGTTTGCGCAAGCCTTCGACGCGGGCAAATGCCTGCTGCCAACTCTCGCGGGCCTTGTCGAGGTTGTTCTGGTGCCACGCCAGGCTCTGGCGTTGCTGGGCGACGGCAGTTTCCAGTTGGTTGAGAAAGCCTTGGTAGCCCATCAACCATTGGCCCGAGACACCTTTGGTGCCGCGCTCGATCCATTGCTGCTGGTACTCGCCGCGAAAGCGCTCCAGGTCACCCAGTTTGCTTTCCGCCAGGCGGACCTGGCCCTGGAAATAACCCAGGCGCTGAACGGCAGTTTTTTCGGCCTTTTCGGCCATGTCCACCACCGGAGCCAGGCGCGCAGCGCGGCTGTTGGCCATGGCTTAGCCGCCCGGCGCGGGAGCAAAGATCGTCTGCAGGTGCGCTTCGCTTTCGCCCATGCTGATCTTGTCGTTGAGGCCCTGGCGCAAGTAGGTCACCAACTGAGGTTGCAGGGCGATGGCCAGGTCGGTCTCGCGATCGCCGCCGGCCACGTAGGCGCCGACGCTGATCAAATCGCGGCTCTGCTGATAACGCGACCATAATTGCTTGAACTGTTGCGCGCGGGCCATGTGTTCCGGCGTGACCACCGCCGGCATAACCCGGCTGATGGACGCTTCGATGTCGATGGCCGGGTAGTGCCCCTCTTCTGCCAGGCGCCGCGACAGCACGATGTGACCATCGAGCACGCCCCGCGCCGAGTCGGCAATCGGGTCCTGCTGGTCATCGCCCTCGGACAGCACGGTGTAGAACGCGGTGATCGAGCCACCGCCGGCCTCGGCGTTACCGGCGCGCTCCACCAGCTTGGGCAGCTTGGCGAACACCGACGGCGGATAGCCCTTGGTGGCAGGCGGCTCGCCAATGGCCAGGGCAATTTCCCGCTGGGCCTGGGCGAAACGTGTGAGCGAATCCATCAGCAAGAGGACGTTCTTGCCCTTGTCGCGAAAATATTCGGCGATGCGGGTGCAGTACATGGCGGCGCGCAAACGCATCAGCGGCGCATCATCCGCCGGTGACGCGACCACAACCGAGCGCTTGAGGCCTTCTTCGCCGAGGCTGTGCTCGATGAATTCCTTCACCTCACGGCCCCGCTCGCCGATCAGCCCCACCACGATGATGTCGGCTTCGGTGAAGCGCGTCATCATGCCCAGCAACACCGACTTACCCACGCCGGTACCGGCGAACAGGCCAAGGCGCTGGCCGCGACCGACCGTCAATAATCCGTTGATGCTGCGAATGCCCACATCCAGCGGCACGCTGATGGGGTTACGGTTGAGCGGGTTGATGGTGGGCCCGTCCATCGGCACCCAATCTTCGGCCTTCATGCCGCCTTTGCCATCCAACGCACGACCGGCACCGTCAAGTACGCGGCCGAGCATGCTCATGCCCATGGGCAGGCGGCCGGTGTCGGCCAATGGCACCACGCGAGCGCCGGGGGCAATGCCCGCCAGGCTGCCGACGGGCATCAGGAAAATCTTGTTGCCGGAAAAGCCCATCACTTCGGCTTCGACCTGCACCGGGTGGTAACTGTCGTCGTTGATCACCATGCAGCGGCTGCCCATGGCGGCGCGCAGGCCTTCGGCCTCGAGGGTCAGGCCGACCATGCGCAGCAGGCGCCCTTCAAGGATTGGCTGGCCGGGCAACTCTGTGGCGTCGGCGTAACCGCTCAAGCGCTTGGCGAAGCTGGTGCGATCAAGGCGCATCGGGGGTGTCCAGGTCCACGCTCAGGTCCGGTTCGGCCGGGTTCAACACCTGCTCGTGGGCCTGGTCCAGCAGCTTGGCCATGATCTGGCTGATGCGGGTTTCCACCGTGGCGTCGATGCGGCTGTGTTCGGTCTCGACACGGCAGCCACCGGGTTGCAGCGCCGCATCTTCGACGATGCGCCAGGTTTCTTCATGGCGCTCGCGCAGGGCTTTGACCTGTTCGAAATCCTGCGGGTTGATGTACAACCGCACATTGCCGACGCCCAGGGGCAGCAGCTTGAGCGCTTCGCGCATCACGCTTTCGATATGGCTGGAGTCCAGCACCAGCTCACGCTGGATCACCTGGCGGGCAATGTGCTGCACCAGGTCGACCATGGACTTTTCGATCTGCGAATCCTGCTCGGCGATAGGCTCGAACAGGCAGCCCATCAAGCGTTCCAGGCTGGCCAGCTTGACGCTCAGCGCTGCCTCGGCTTCCTGGCGCACCTTGAGCGTGGTGCTGCGAAAACCGTCTTTTTCACCGGCGGCGAAGCCTTCGTTGTAGGCCTCCTGGCGGATGCTTTCCAACTCTTCCAGGGTCAGTGGCTGGACTTCATCCAGCGGCACTTCTTCCATTTCCACCGGGGCTTCTACAACCGGTTCCGGTTCAGGCTCCGGCACGTGCGGGTCGAAGCTGGGCAACGACCAGATGTCGAACCCGCCGACATCCCGTGCGCGAATCAGATCGCTGGGTGCCTCATCTTTGTTCGACATGGAAAGCGCCTTAAATCATTTCTTCGCCGCCCTTCCCGCCGAGAACGATTTCTCCGGCTTCGGCCATACGGCGGGCAATGGTTAGGATTTCTTTCTGCGCGGTTTCCACGTCGCTGACGCGTACCGGGCCTTTGGCTTCCAGGTCGTCGCGCAACAGTTCCGAAGCGCGCTTGGACATGTTCTTGAAGATCTTTTCCTTGACGCCCTCGTCCGAGCCCTTGAGGGCCAGCACCAAAACATCAGACGACACTTCACGCAGCAGCGCCTGGATGCCACGGTCGTCGACATCGGAGAGGTTGTTGAACACAAACATGAGGTCTTCGATCTGGCCGGACAGGGTGTCGTCGATCTCGCGGATCGAGTCCATCAACTGGCCTTCGACCGAGCTGTCGAGGAAGTTCATGATGTCGGCCGCGCGCTTGATACCACCCAAGGTGGTACGCGAGGCGTTCGAGTTGCCGGAGAACTGCTTCTCCAGAATGGTGTTCAATTCTTTGAGGGCCGCCGGCTGCACAGTGTTGAGCGACGACACGCGCAGGATGATATCCAGGCGCACTTTATGGTCGAAGTGGCCGAGGACTTCACCGGCCTGGTCGGGGTCGAGGTACGCCACTACGATCGCCTGGATCTGCGGGTGCTCGTAGCGGATCACGTCGGCAACGGCGCGCGGCTCCATCCATTTCAGGCTGTCGAGGCCGCTGGTATTGCCACCCAGCAGGATGCGGTCGATCAGGCCGTTGGCTTTGTCTTCGCCCAGGGCCGAGGTGAGCATCTTGCGGATGTAGCTGTCGGAGCCGACGCCCAGGCTGGTCTGGTCGCCGACGATCTCGACGAACTCGCTCATCACCTGCTCGACTTGCTCGCGGTGCACATTGCGCATTTGCGCCATGGCCACGCCGACTCGTTGAACCTCTTTGGGGCCCATGTGGCGCAGCACTTGGGCGGCGTCGGTTTCACCGAGGGACAGCAGCAAGACTGCGGCTTTATCGACCTTGGTGAGCTTGGCAACAGCGGCTCGATCACTCATCTGCGTTAATCCACTCTTTCACGACCTGGGCCACACGGCCCGGGTCTTCTGCTACCAGACTCTTGATTGCGTTCAACTGAGCGTCATAGCCTTCGCTCGGGCTTGGCAACAGAATGCTTTGCGGGCCGCCCAGGCTGACGCGGTCGTTGGCCAGTTCGCCGTCCAGGCCGCCCATGCCACCCAACTCGACATCGCTGCCACCAAAGGCAGCCAGTTGTTTCTTGCCGTTGCCGGTGATGTTGTTGAGCACCGGGCGCAGCACGCCAAACACCAGTACCAGGATAAACAACACACCCAGCACTTGCTTGACGATGTCCCAGAACCACGGCTGCGTGTAGAACGCGGCCTCGGCGATGACTTCGCCACGTTCGGCGGAGAACGGCATATTGATCACGCTGACGCTGTCACCACGGCTGGCGTCGAAACCGACGGCGTCCTGCACCAGGCGAGTGAAGCGCGCCAATTCGTCGGCGCTCCATGGGGCGCGGGTTACCGCACCGTCAGCAGCGTTGACCTTGACTTGATCATCGACCACCACCGACACCGACAGGCGATTGACGCGCCCCTGTTGCTGCTTGGTGTGGCTGATGGAACGGTCAAGCTCGAAGTTCTTGGTGGACTGGTTACGCTTGTCCGCCGGGTACGGTGCGAGCATCGGCTGGCCAGTGGCCGGGTCCATGATCTGCTGGCCGTTGGCATCCAGCAATGGCTGGCCAGGCTGGATCGCACCCGCGGTAGCGGCAGCGCCACCTGTGGTTTGCGGAGCCGAGGCCGGGGCCGGTGGCTGGTTGCTCAGGGCACCCGGCACGCCTTGCGGCGGGCCATTGGCGGCGGTGCGTTGTTCGCTGGTCGACTGCTCGCTGCGCAACGCCGGCTGGTCCGGGTTGAACTGCTCGGAGGTCGACTCGACGGCGCTGAAGTCCACGTCGGCGGACACTTCAGCCTTGTAGCGATCATTGCCCAGCACCGGTTGCAGGATGTTGTGCACACGCTGAGTGAGCATGCTTTCCATGCGACGGCTGTAGTCGAACTGCTTGCCGGCCTGGGTCAGCGCGGAGTTTTCGGCCATGTCGGACAGCAGGTTGCCCTTCTGGTCAACGACGGTGATCTGCGACTTGCTCAGCTCAGGAACACTGGTGGCTACCAGGTTGATGATCGCCAGGACCTGGCCAGGCTCAAGGGAGCGGCCAGAAAACAGCTCAACCAATACCGAAGCACTGGGCTTGCGCTCATCGCGCACAAACACCGAGCTTTTCGGAATGGCCAGGTGCACGCGGGCACCCTTGACGTTATTCAGGCTGGAGATAGTGCGCGCCAGTTCGCCTTCCAGGCCACGACGGTAGCGGGTGGCTTCCATGAACTGGCTGGTCCCCAGGCCCTGGTCCTTGTCGAGGATTTCAAAACCGATATTGCTGTCGGACGGGGTCACGCCGGCCGCCGCGAGCTTCATGCGCGCACGGGCCACATCGTCGGCCTTGACCAGCAGGGCCCCGGAGTTGGGCTCCACGGTGTAGGCGATGTCGGCGGCGGCCAGGGTTTCCATGATCTGTTTGGAATCCATGCCCGCCAGGCTGCCATACAGCGGCCGGTAATCAGGTTGCTGCGACCACAGCACCACGGCAAAACCAATCGCCACGCTGGCAGCCAGGCCGACCAACAGGCCCACCTGACGCAACATGGTCATTTCGGAGAGGTTTTCCAGGAACGACAGGCCAAACAGCGGCGGCTTGCCGTCTGCCTTGGCGGGTGCGTTGTCCACGACTGCTTCTGCCATGACTTAAATCTCGTCCTTAAACCGGCATCTGCATGATGTCTTGGTAGGCCTGAACCAGCTTGTTACGCACTTGGGTCAGCGCCTGGAACGAAACGCTGGCCTTTTGCGAAGCGACCATCACGTCGGTGAGGTCCACGCCGCTTTTGCCGATCTCGAACGCATTGGCCAACTGGCTGGAGGCTTGCTGGGTGCTACTGACTTTGTTAATCGCCGAACCCAGCATGTCGGCAAAACTGCTTTGGCCCAATTCCGGCGCTGGCGCGACGGATTTCGGTTGAGCCATGGCGTCCATTTGCATGGAGCGCATATCCAACATCAACCGATTGAACTCAATACCCTGGCTCATGACCTTCTCTCTCCGACAACCCGCAGTTTTTTGACGCTACGCCGCAATTACTAAGGGAGGTAGCAACAAGGGTGCCAGCTCTGTATCAACTCGTAAGAAAAGGCGACAAAGCTTGTCGGCCTTGATACTAACTGCCGCGATAAAACTAGGTTGCAAACAGATACGCTTCCACGTCCATGCCGGCGTCGCGCATCTGCGCCAGCTTGTAACGCAGGGTACGCGGGCTGATGCCCAGGCGTTCGGCGGCCTCTTTGCGGCGGCCGCGTTCGGAACGCAGGGTGTCGATAATCATCTGGAATTCGCGGCGACGCAGGTCGTCGCCCAGGGCACCAGCGGTTTCGATTTCAGCCACCACGGGCGCAGGCGCCAAGGTTGGGAGCGGCGCCACGCCGCTGCCCATGGCTAGGCAGAAATCCTGGGGCTGAATCAGGCCGCCCTGCTGCAAGATCAGCGCGCGCTGGATGGCGTTGTCCAATTCCCGCACGTTGCCCGGCCATGGGTAGCTGATCAGGCAGGCCTGGGCCTCAGCGGACAGGCGTGCCTGAGCGTGCTTCATTTTTTTGACGTGGTTGTTCAACAGGCGCTCGGCCAGCGGGATGATATCTGCCGGGCGCTCACGCAGAGGGCGCCAGGCCAGGGGGAACACCGACAGGCGGTAGAACAAATCCTCACGGAAGCGCCCCGCCGCCACTTCGCCCGCCAGGTCGCGGTTGGTGGTGGCGACCACGCGGATATCCAGCTGGATCGGCTTGCGTGCGCCGACGCGCTCGACTTCACGCTCCTGCAGCACCCGCAGCAACTTGGCTTGCAGGCCCAGGGGCATTTCCGAAATTTCATCGAGCAGGATGGTGCCGCCGTCGGCCTGTTCGAACTTGCCGGCCTGCGCCGCGATGGCGCCGGTGAACGAGCCTTTTTCGTGGCCGAACAGCGTGGCTTCGAGCATGTTGTCGGGGATCGCCGCGCAGTTGATCGCGATAAACGGTTGTTTGGCGCGGGTCGATTGTTGGTGGATGTAACGCGCCAGCACTTCCTTGCCGGTGCCGGACTCGCCGGAGATCAACACAGTGGAATCACTGCGCGCCACGCGTGCCGCCAGCTCCAGCAACTGAGCACTGGCCGGCTCGAAGGCAATCGGGCCCTCGCTTTCGCTGGCCGAGATCACACCGAGGGCATGCCGCGCGACCAGCTCAATCAGTGCTTTAGGCTCGAAGGGCTTGACCAGGTAATCTGCCGCGCCCTGGCGCATCGCGTCGACCGCGCGCTCAACGGCGCCATGGGCGGTCATCAGCAACACCGGCAACTGCGGCTGGCGTGCACGCAGCAGGCTGAGCAACTGGTGGCCGTCCATGCCGGGCATATTCACATCACTGACCACCAGGCTGAAGGACTCCTGTTCCACTGCCTCCAAGGCTTCCTCGGCAGAACCGACCGCCCGGTAGTCATGGCCCGCCAGCAGCAGCGTGTCAGCCAATGCTTCACGCAGGGCGCGATCGTCTTCCACCAACAGAACCTTGATAGCCATATCCTCTCTACTCCGCGCTTGCCGCGCATGAAAACAGCGGCAAGGTCATCAATGCACAAGTGCCACGCCCCAGGCGGGAATGCAGCTGCAATTCTCCCTGATGAGCACGCGCCACTGCCTTGACCACGGTCAGGCCCAGGCCTGTACCGTTGGTCTTGGTGGTGAAAAAGGGTTCGCCCAAACGCTGCAACACGGCGGGCTCGATACCGCTGCCGCTGTCACTGATGCACAGGCGCAGAGTTTGCTCGCGGTTGTACAGGTGCACCTTGAGCCGCGCGCCAGGGCCGCTGGCCTGGGTGGCGTTTTCGATCAGGTTGAGCAGTGAACCCACCAAGGTGTCGCGGTTGCACAGCAGCTCACCGAGATGGCTGTCGCACTGCCAGCGCACCTGGACGTCTTGAATATGGGTGGCGGCCGCCGCTTGCAGGGCCTGCATCAACTCGGATGGCGTGATGCGGTCGGTCAGCGGCAGTTCACCGCGGGCAAACACCAGCATGTCGCGCACTTGGTGTTCCAACTCGTGCAAACGCTCCTTGAGGCGTCCGGCAAAGCGCTGGTGGGTGGCGGCGGGCAATTGCTCATCAGTCAAATGACTGGCGTAGATCAACGCTGCCGACAATGGCGTGCGGATCTGATGCGCCAGAGAAGCGACCATGCGCCCCAGCGAGGACAAACGCTCGTGGCGGGCCAGTTGATCTTGCAAGTGACGGGTTTCGGTCAGGTCGTTGAGCAGCACCAACTGGCCCGGCTCCGCGTCAAGAGAACGGGTAGCGATGGACAACCGGCGGCCATCCTTGAGCGAGATCTCGTGGCCGTCGTCTTCACGCGGCGCAAAACAGCGGGTGATGACGTGCCGCCACAGCTCGCCTTCCAGCGGCAGACCAAGCATGTCGCAGGCGGCCGGATTGGCTTCGCGCACGCGGCCGTCTTCATCGATGACGATCACGCCGCCAGGCAATAGCGAGAGCAGGTTCTGCAGACGGTTGGCCAGGCGCTCTTTCTCGGCCAATTCTTCCATGCGCTGGGCACTGACCACGGCCAGCTCGCCTTTTAGCTCGGACACCCGGGCTTCGAGCAGGCTGTAGGAATCGGTCAGTTGGCTCGACATTTGGTTGAACTGCGAGAACGCGTGCTCAAGACCCTGACGGGTCGGCGGTTCTACAGGCGGGATCAACCCCTGGATGACAGGGGCCGAAGATAGTTGGGCGGCGTGGGGCATCATGCTCTCTCGCTTGGCTGACCGTCAGTTAAACGGAACGTTGCGAGGGCTGTAGCAATACTTGTGCCGAAAAAAAACCAAGGTGCCCGGCCTCGCCAATACAGTTTCGTTTTGACGAGTGGCTGTTGCCGTCAGACAAGGCGCAGCGACGACTCATAGCTGGCTATGGGGAGGAGCTGCAACGCAGTATGACGGCAACAGACGCCGTCAAAAACGGAACAGTATTGGCGAGGCCGGACACCCAAAATCAGCGGCTTGAAAAACAGGCGTCAATCATCCGCCTGTTCATCACCTTCTTTGCGGCTCATACCGTACTTGCGCATCTTCTCCACCAGCGTGGTTCGACGGATACGCAGGCGCTCAGCGGCGCGGGCGACGATGCCGTTGGCATCGTCCAGGGCTTGTTGAATCAAGCCTTGTTCCAGGTTGCCGAGGTAGTCCTTCAGGTCCAGACCTTCAGGCGGCAACATGGCGGTGGAACCGAAGTCCGGAGTATGGCCGTTGATGGCTACGCGCTCTTCCATGTCGCTGCGCAGGCTGTCGACCAGTTGCTCGTCTTCGTCGTCGACGTAGCGGAATTTCTTCGGCAACTCGACCACGCCGATCACACCGTAGGGGTGCATGATCGCCATGCGCTCCACCAGGTTGGCCAGCTCGCGCACGTTACCCGGCCAGCCGTGGCGGCACAGGGACATGATTGCAGCGGAGTTGAACCGGATCGAGCCGCGCTTTTCGTGCTCCATGCGCGAGATCAGTTCGTTCATCAGCAACGGGATGTCTTCCACGCGCTCACGCAGCGGAGCCATCTCGATGGGGAATACGTTGAGGCGGTAGTACAGGTCTTCGCGGAAACTGCCGACCTCGATCATGCTTTCGAGGTTCTTGTGGGTGGCCGCGATGATGCGCACGTCGACGCTCTGGGTCTTGTTGCTGCCCACGCGCTCGAAGGTGCGCTCCTGCAACACGCGCAGCAGCTTGACCTGCATCGGCAGCGGCATATCGCCGATTTCATCAAGGAACAGGGTGCCGCCGTTGGCCAGCTCGAAACGCCCGGCACGGCTGGTGATCGCCCCGGTAAAGGCGCCCTTCTCGTGGCCGAACAGTTCGCTTTCAAGCAACTCTGCCGGGATCGCCCCGCAGTTGACCGGCACAAAAGGCCCGTCGCGGCGCTTGGAGTGATAGTGCAGGTTGCGCGCGACCACTTCCTTGCCAGTGCCCGACTCGCCGAGGATCAACACGCTGGCGTCGGTATCGGCCACTTGCTGCATCATTTGGCGCACATGCTGGATGGCACGGCTGGTGCCGACCAGGCTGCGGAACAGGTTAGGTTCGCGATGGCGACCGCGCTCGCGCGCCTGGTCGTACATCTCACGATAAACCTGGGCACGGTGCAGGGAGTCCAGCAATTTGCTGTAGCTGGGCGGCATTTCCAGGGTGGAAAGCACGCGGCGGCGTTGGTCTTCTGGCAGATCGACAGAAGAAATATCGCCCATTAGCAACACAGGAAGGAACTCATCCCATGTGGACAGTGTCTTTAACAAGCCCAAAACAGCGCCAGGAGCGTTTACCGTCCCGATCAGCACGCATATGACTTCACGGCTCGACGACAATGAGCTGACCACCTGCTGCCAGTCATGGCTGCCGCAGGGCAAATTTTCTTCACCGAGAAAATTTAAAATCACCGCCAAGTCGCGGCGGCGGACGCTATCGTCATCGATCAGCAGAATTTTGGTTTCACGCCACATGCAATAGCAACTTCCCTAGTAAAACTTCCTGCCCGGTGTGAGGGCAATCGAGACGGCTGTAGGACTTCTTACTCTATAGACGTCTGAAATCTGAAAACAGCACTAGTTAAGTCAAAAAAGCTGGCACGGTCAAATTTATGACGCGCCGAATCGGATTAACTGCGCCTGTTCAGCCGAACAGATGGTAAACCTTTGACGCGTTTTTCGCTTGGTTGATCTGCGACATCTCTTCGAAAATCGCCTGGCGCTCGCCAGTCGTCACCTCGAGCAATTGCTGGTACACCGCCAGTAGGCTCTCAAGCTTTTCGCGCAACGCATCCTCATCTACCGGCGCTTCGTTGAGCACCTCATCGATCACGTGACGGCAGCCCAGGTCCAGTTCGCCGATGGCGTCCCAGTTACGGTCCGCCAGCGCGCCCATCAGCGCCTCACGGGTTTCATCAATGCGTTGCAGTGCTTGGCTCATGACGTGTTCCTCAAGGCCGATGGCCTTATTCTGCTGCTGCCTGTGGCGCCGCGATAGCGTCCCAGCCTTCTTTTACGGTGATCAGCAAACGCGCCACTTCGTCGATCATGTCGGCGTCGTTATGCAGGTTCGCTTCCATCAGTCGGTTGGTCATATATGCATACAAACTTTCCAACTGCTGGACGTAAGCCGGGTTATCACTCTTTGCTGCATCCAGGCCGTCACGCAGGCCGATCACGATATCAATCGCCTTGCCGAGCATCAGGCCCTTGGCCGCGATGTCGCCACGCGCCAGCGCGCCTTTGGCCTGCGCCATGCGGTCCAGACCGCCCTCCATCAGCATCTGCACCAGGCGATGTGGGCTGGCTTCGGAGATCTGAGCATGGGAATTGACCTTCTGGTATTGGCGAAGGGCTCTCATGGGATTCATGTTTCTACCTCGTGACAGGCGACAGCGGAAAGGATTTCAGTAACCAATATGTCGACTGGCTCGCAAAAAGCTTTAGCGCGAGTCGTCGTCTGATACAAAAAGGCCAGGCAGTTTGCCTGGCCTTCTTTATTTACTTGGAATCAATTATTGGTTTTTGGATTGTTCAACGCATTGAGCGTGGTCATGACGCTGGTGCTTTGCTGGCGCAATTGGGCGACCAGGGTGTCCATGGCGTTGTATTTGGCAGAGAGGCTGCTGGTGAGCAGGGTCATGCGCTCATCGAGCGTTGCCTGATCCTTGGACAGATCTTTCAACGTGTTCGACAAAGAAGCCGTGCGCGTAGCCAGTACGCCCGTGCTTGCCCTGGCGTAATCATCCGTCGCACTTTTCATGCGCGCCAGCATGCCGGTTTTGCCGGAAAACATGCTGCTGATGTCGGCTGCGTTGGTCTTGACCGCCGCGTCCCACTTTTTATCGTCCAGCGCCAGCATGCCGGTCGTCGAACTCGTACCCACGCCGAATTGAGCCAGGGACTTGAACGTACCGGTGCCAGACAGCTTGTTGAACTCGTTGCGGATAGCGTTCTGCAGCGCACGCATGCTGGAGTCGCCCGTCAGGGCCGCCGCCGTAGTGCTGCCATCGAGGTTGGTAGTGACCTTGGTCTCGGCGGTCATCGCAGTCATCAAGGCGTTGTAAGTATCGACAAAGCCCTTGACCCCGGATTTGAGGGCCGCGTTGTTTGTGCTGACCGTGATCAGCGTGGCGTTCCTCGGCGCATTTTCGGAATCGTCACCAGCCGTCACGGTAGCCGAGACCGAGACCAGCTTGATGTTCACCCCACTCAGGGCGCCTTCGATGTTGTTGGACTTGGAAACGGAATTGACCCCATCAATGCTGTATAGAGCATCCAACGGTTTATCAACGACCGTAGCGCCGACATCCAATCCCGAAGTCCCCGACAGCGTCAGGTCCGAACCCGTCCCCATGGTGGTCGAGGTCAGGATCAACCGCGAACCATTGGCGTCGGTCTGGATGTTCGCACTCAACCCCGAAGTACCGAATTGGGTATTGATCGAATCACGCACCTGCTGCAGGGTCGCACCAGCCGGGACGCTCAGGTCGTAGCCCTTGCCCGACTGCGTGATAGTTAACTTCGTCGGCTTATCAGTGGCGTTTACCACCGCATTGGCACCCGCGGAGAACGTTGTACTGGACAACTTGGACGCCTGGGCCAACTGACTCACGATCAAACGGAAACTACCGTTGGACGCCGTATTGCTCGCCGTCATGGTGGCGACCTTTTCATCCGAGGATGAACCCGTCAAGCCGGTGAAGCTGTTGCCGGTGGACATTGTGTCGAGGGCACCACGAAACGCATCCAGCGCTGCCTGAATCTTGCCGATCGAAGACAGCGTGGTGGTCGCCTTCTGGGACGCGGTATTGATCTGCGTCTGCTTGGGCACCTTTTCGGCGTCCACCAAGGACTTCACGATCGCTTGCGTATCGATGTTCGAACCGATACCACTTACCGTTGAACCCGCCATCATCTATCTCCTGTTCGGTGGCTGCCGTTATCTTGACTTATTACACCTCAAGACACGACAGCAACAAGTTTCATGCCAGCTCAGGCCTTGTCGTCAAACAACAGGTGGCTTGCGCTGGAAAGGTTCTGTGCCAGCTTCAGCGCCGTTTCCGACGGAATCTGACGGATCACTTCACCGCTGTCGGTGGCGATCACCTTGACCACCACACGATGGGTGGAGTCATCAATTGAAAAGTCCAGCTTGCGCTCGGACGCTTGTACGAATTCGCGAATATCGGTAACTGCTTTTTCCAGGTCCGCACGCTCAGGCTCTTTGCCTGTTGCCGGGGTTTCCTGGACTTTAGTGACGCTCTTGTCGGCGGCCACCTGCACAGGTGCGCCTTGAGGGGCAACCGGCGGATAAGACTGGTTCAGCTTTACACTCATGTCCATGTCCAATCTCCTCTAAACCGAAAAAACGGAAGGGCACTTAGCGCGCCCTTCCGTTAGTGACCAAGCGCTGGAGTTACTGAAGCAGCTTCAGTACAGCGGATGGCAGCTGGTTAGCCTGCGACAGAATCGCGGTGGAAGCCGATTGCAGGGTTTGTTGCTTGGTCAGCTCGGCGGTTTCGGAAGCGAAGTCGACGTCCTGAACGGTGGAGCGTGCAGCGGTGGAGTTCTTCTGAATGTTCTGCAGGTTGTCTGCAGTAGTAGTCAGACGGTTCTGGGTAGCACCCAGGCCCGAACGAACACCGTCGATGGTGCCGATGGCTTTGTCGATGACAGCCAGGGCGTTCTGGGCCTTGGTGGCGTCGGTCACGTCGGTTTGAGCAACGGTGGTCTTGGTCGCAGCTGCTTCGGTAGCAGCACCGGCCGCGAACAGACCAGCAACACCAGCACCACTCAGGGAGTAGCCTTTGGCGGAGTCCAGCGACACTTGACCGGTAACGATCAGGGCGTCCGCCAAGGCAACTGCAGTACCGTAAGCCCCAGCACCATCTTTAGCAGCAACAGTCACCGAACCTGGAGCAGTCGAACCGCTGACCACGATGTTCTCACCGGTGTCGGACTTGACTTCCAGAGTCTTTTTGGTTTCGTCGAAGCTGACGCTGATACCCAGTTTGGCGGCGTTGGATTTCAGCTGGTCGGCCAGGCCGGCTTGGGTGGTAACGCCCTTGAACTCAACGGCAGCGCCGCCAACGGTCAGGGTGAACGAAGCAGGAGTAGTAGTGGCAGCCGCTTCGTCTACAGTGAACTTGGCTTCGGTGCTGGCAGTTGCAGTCAGGCCACCGATGAGGCCGTTCAGGTTGCTGGCGATGGTTTTAGCCGAGTCGCCGGCACCGGCAGTGTAGGTACCGGTCTGGCCGTTACCAGTGACGTTGATCGCGCCGGCAACAGTACCGGTACCTGGAGCGATGGCAACGCTTTTCAGCTGCTGGGAGCCGATGTTGTTGGCCGAAACGTTTTCCAGGCTCAGGTTGATGGTTTCGTTAGCGTTTGCGCCAACCTGGATGGCTTTGGTACCGTACGAACCGTCCAGCAACTTCTGGCCACCGAAGGTGGTAGTAGTGGAGATACGGGTCAGTTCCGAAGTCAGAGCCTGGTATTCGTCGTTGTTCGACTTACGGTCGTCAGGGCTGAGGGAACCAGTTGCCGAGGACAGAGCCAGGGTACGCATTTTTTGCAGGATGTCGGTCGAAGCCTGCATCGCGCCTTCAGCGGTCTGAGCGATCGAGATACCGTCGTTCACGTTCTTGACTGCTTGGCCCAGGCCGTTGATTTGGCTGGTCAGGCGGTTAGCGATCTGCAGGCCGGCAGCGTCGTCTTTAGCGCTGTTGATACGCAGGCCGGAAGACAGGCGCTGCATGGAAGTGGCCAGGGCGCCGCCGGCTTTGTTCAGGTTGCCCTGAGTAGTGATCGAAGCAATGTTGGTGTTTACTGTTAAAGCCATGACGAAATCCTCGTTGGATGGATACTGCGGCTTCCGGCCCTGGCAACCGCCGGGTGTGGCCTGAGAACCTACGTAATAGTTATCGTCGTGGTAGCCGGATGCTTGAGGATTTTTTTGAAATTATTTACTGGCGTCGTGCCACCCCTTGTAATTCAAGGGTTTACGCAGGCTCGAAACCCAGATTTCATTAGGTTTTCTGGCGCCAAATAAAAAACGCCGATGATCTTTCGATCATCGGCGTTTTTTTATTGAAGCGATTAAAGCATCAAGGGCGATAAAGAATCGCCGAACCCCACGACAGGCCCACACCAAAACCACTGATGGCCACGCGCTTCCAGGTGGCGTCCATCACGTGTTTTTCCAGCAACAACGGAATGCTCGATGAAACGGTGTTGCCGGTCTCGACCATGTCCTTGATGAACTTGTCCACCGGGGCGTCTTCAAAACGGCGCGCCACGGCGTCGACAATGGCCGCACTGCCCTGGTGAATGCAGAAGGCATCAATCTCGTCAGCCTTGAGGTCCGACTCGTTGAGCAGCTCGTGCAAATGTGCCGGCACTTTAAGCAGCGCGAAGTTGAACACCTGGCGGCCATTCATAAAGAACACGCCGTCGCTGACCTTAAGGTGCGGTGCGCCGGAACCGTCGGTGCCGAACTTGGACTTGCCGAGCAACCACGGCGCGTCTTCGCCCATCCAGGTGGCGGTGGCAGCATCGCCGAACAGCATGGTGGTGTTGCGGTCTTCCGGGTCGACGATCTTCGAGTACGGGTCGGCGGTGATCAGCAGGCCGTTTTTCAGGCCCGTGGCTTCCATGAAGCCTTTCATCGCATAGATGCCATACACGTAGCCGGAGCAGCCCAGGGAAATATCGAACGCCGCGACGTGAGTCGGCAGGCCGAGTTTGTCCTGGACGATGGCGGCGGTGTGGGGCAAGCCCTCTTCATCACCGTTCTGGGTCACGACGATCAGTGCGTCGATGGACTCGCGCTTCAAATCCGGGTTGTTGGCAAACAAAGCGTTGACCGCTTCGACACACAGGTCAGACGTTTCCTGCGCGGCATCCTTGCGCGGCAAAAACGCCGAACCGATCTTGCCAATGATGAACTCTTCATCCTTGGCGAATTTGGCACCCTGGGCGTAGTTATCGATCCCGTCTGCCGGCACGTAACTGGCGATGCTTTTTATGCCAATCATTGTGGCTTCCCAATACTAAATAGCTGGAGAACACCCCTGGGACTGCGCCCGGAGTGCTGACAATAAAGGGGATAACCCCATAAAAATCTCGCTGAAAGCCGCCCCGCAAGGACCCTGTGACGACTTATCCTTTTCACACGATACAGTGAAGATGCGCTTTATGACTCACAGGTCACTCAATTTTGTGTGCTTTGTGCAAAACCTTCAAACAATTAAACCCCATAAACGACAACGGCCCGCCCTGTTTCCAGAGCGGGCCGCTTGACGTAATGCCGCTTACATCTTGTTGAAGAGGCTCAACTGCGAGACTTTTACAAACGCCAGCTGCGAGGCTTCCAGCATGGTTTGCTGCAGGGTCAGGTTGATCGCGGCTTCGCCCATGTCGATATTGGCCAGTGCACTCATGGTGGTGGTATTGGCCAGGCCGATACTGGCGTTTGCGTCGGATTGCACATCGAGCGCGTTTTCGCGCGCACCAATCGAGCCGATCACATTGCCCAGTTGGGTAGTCGAGTTATCCAGGTTACTGACTGCGGCGTTCAGCGCATCCTGAAGCTTCACGCGCGCGCCCGGAATACCGTCAGCCGGTTTTTCCAGCGCTTGGCGCAGCTGACTCAACGTGTCGAGGGCGTTCTGGGTTTTTTGAGTGCTGGCACCGGCTGAAAACTGGTCACCGACCGCAGGAGCACTGCTCAGACCGAAGGTAACACCCGCTGCGGTGATCGAATTCGGTGTGGTCGTCGTGTCTATCACGCCCGAGTCAATCGCCTTGCTGTTCGTGCTATACGGCTGCGCAAATACCTGGAAGGCCGTAGGGTCGGTGTCACTGAACTTGATCAGCACCCCGCTATTGCCGGGAAAGGTACTGGCATAGTCTGTCGCACTGCTGACGTTGCCATTAGTCAGTTGTGCCACCGACTGGTTGCTTGCGGTACGCGAAACGCTGAACGTATCCGGTTTGGCAGCCAGGCTGAACTCGCGGCCCTTGACCAACGCATCGGCATTCGGCCCGGTGGCAGTGTCGGTAAGGTCGATGGTGATGTCGAACTTAACCCCGCGAAGGTTCACGCTGCCGCTGCCTTCCTTGGTGGAATCGAACGTGCCATTACCCGCAATCTCTGAGGTAATGTCATTGTTGTCCTTGTCCGTCACCGTGTACTGGGTGCTGCTGGTGAAGGTGAGCTTATACGGCTGGCCGTCGGCAAACTGCTTGGTGTAATCGACGCCCGAGGTCACCAGGCCGGCCGAGATCGCTACCTTCTTGTCATCGACCAGCGGCGGAGAAATCGCTGGCGGCAGCGGCGCGGTCGCAGGTGCAATGTAGGTAGATTGGGTGCGGCTGCTGTTGGCCGCGCCTTCCAGAATGGTTTTGCCGGTATCGCCCGTGCGCACAGTGAGCGTCTCGGAAACCTGCAGGCTCAGTTCGTTTTCGTCGCCCTGGTAGCTGTAGGTGCCATCGCTGTTGCGCGAATACGGTGGTGTTTGGGTCTTGGAGCCGGAGAACAAGTAATTGCCCGCCGCGTCCTTGCTGTTGAGCAAACCCAATACCTGCTCTTCCAGGGCCCCCACTTCGACCGAGATGGACTTGCGATCAGCATCGCTGGTCACACCGCCAGCCCGCAGGGCCAGTTGCTTGCCAGCCTGCATCGCCTTGTCGAGCGCATCCAGGATGCTCTGCTCGTTGGTCAGCGAACTTTTCAGGGAGCTGATATTGCCGCTGGACTGCGCCAGCATATCTTTCTGCTGCTGCAACATCAGCAAACGCTGCGCGGCCACCGGATCATCCCCAGCGGTCTGTACACGCACGCCGGAACTCGCCTGCTCCTGGGCCTTAACCACGCTGGAATAATTGTTCTGATACTTGCTCGCACTGGTGTCGAAATACTGCTGTGTAGAAATGCGCATCGTCCCAGACTCCCTTAAAGACTATTAATCAGCGTGCTGAAGGTTTCTTGCGCAGCCTTGATGATCTGCGACGACGCTGTGTAGTACTGCTGGAACTTGATCATGTCGCCCGCCTCTTCGTCCAGGTTGACCTGGGACACGGAGTTGCGCGCATTCTTGTTAGCCGTCAACAACGCATTGGTGGCGCTAGTGTCAGTGCTGGCCGCAGCGGCCTTGGCGCCAACGGTGGACACCAACTTACTGTTGGCCCCGACCAGGCTGGTGCCGCCGGTGCCATCTGTCGCCACGCCCACGGTGGCCTTGGTTTGCAGATTCAGCAGTTGCTGGGCATTGCGGTTGTCGGATACGCCCGTGGCGTTAAACGAAAAGGTGGTGCTGTCGCCATCGGTTGGCGAGCCCGCAACCGTGGTGTCAAAGCCAAAACTCTTGGCCGGCACAACCAGGGCACCGCTGGCATCACGCATCGGCACGTTGACGGTGATTTTATTGGCCTGCCCCGGAATGATGGTCCCCGAACCGATAGGATCGCCCTTGGCGTCGTTAAGGGTATAGCTCTGAGTGCCATCAGCCGCCGGCTTGCCGAACACCATCTTCACCGGCATCGAATTTTCAATGCCAACGCGCAGTTGCGCGGTAGTGGCGCCACCCTGGATGTCCAAGGGCAGGGTCAGGGTCGGCGGTGTGAAGCTACCGGTGCCCTGGTTGGTTTTGCTGGCCTCCCCTTTCAGCGGCGCGGCAAACGCAATCTTGCTCGGGTCGTTGAGGACAGTACCGATATCCTGGGCGCCACTGGCGGTCGGGCTGACTTTAAAGCTGTCACCCGCCTGCATCGGTCCGTTCTTGAGTTCCAGGGTAAAACCATCGATCACCGAGGGCGGTGTGGCCGTGATATCAAACGTGCCCATGGCTTTGCCATCAGAGCGCTCGACGGTGATTTTGTTGAGATCGGCAGGGTCGCTGAAGGTGACCTTGTAATCGAAGTTGGTCAGCTTGCTGGTGTCCTTGATCGTAACACCCAGGCTACCAACGCCCTGATTGCCTTGAGCGGAAAGGCTACGCAGCGCGACAGACGCAGCGCTGTTGATGTCCTTGAACATCGACGAGCCGAATTCGCCGTTCAGGTCGATGCCCTGGCCCAGCTGGCTGTTGATCGTATCGGCAGTGACGATAGCAATGCGACCCAGGTCATTGATGGCCGGCATCAACACATCGCTGCGATAGCGCAGCAAGCCGCCGATGCTGCCACCACTGATCACATTGCCCAGGTCCATCGCCGTCCCGCCAGACGCATTCATCTGAATCGTGTACTGGCTGGTGTCGCTCTTGCTCGGTACGGCGGAAAGGGTGTTGGACCGATCGCCCAGCACCAGGGACTGGCCAGTACCGGTGCTGACGCTGAACACACCGTTCTTCTCGCTGGCGTTCACGCCGATCAACTCATTGAGCGAACGTACGGCTTCGGCGCGCGCGTCCAGCAGGTTGGCCGGGGTGGTGTTCGAAGCCCCCTGCACCTGGGTGATCTGCTTGTTGAGCGAAGCAATCGACGAAGTCAGCTGGTTGACCTGATCGGTCAGGGAGGTCAGCTGGCTGTTAATGGTTTCTTTCTGCTGGCTCAACTGGCTGGAGATCGAGTTGAAGCGGTTGCTCAATGTCTGGGCGCTCGTCAGCAGTATTTGGCGAGCCGAGGTATCGCTCGGGTTGGCCGAGGCGGTCTGAACAGCGGCAAAGAACGAGCTGAGTACGGACGACATGCCCGTCGTCTTATCCGACAACGTCTTGTCCACGGCGCTCACTTGATCCAGGTAAGCCTTGGCATCGCTGTTGAGCGAGGTGCTGTTCTGGTACGCCGTGTCCAGGTATTCGTTGTACACCCGGCGCACGTCGGCCAGGGTCGTGCCGCTGCCGATGAATACGCCGCCATACGGGTTCGACGCATTCGCGCTCTGGGTAGTCTGCTGACGCGAATAGCCCGCCGTGTTGGCGTTGGCAATGTTGTTACTCAAGACCGACAACGATCCTTGAGCAGCGTTAAGCCCCGACATCCCGATATTGAGCAAACTCATGGTTCAGACCTTATAAATGTGTGGTTGCGCCAGCGGCAGCGTAGTTCTGGTAACTGTCCATCGTTTTGGCGATCTGCGAAATCTTGCTGGCGTAGGCCGGGTCAGTTGCGTAACCGGCTTTTTGCAACTCGCGTACAAACTGTTCCGGGTTGTCGGCCGACTTCACAACTTCTTTATAGCGATCATTGCTTTGCAGCAATGTCACCAGGTCATGGAAGCTGTCCTGGTAAGAGTTGTAGGAACGGAACTGCGCCGTTTCCTTGACCATTGCCCCATCACGGAACTCACTGGTGATCGCACGCGCCTGGCCGCCCTGCCAACTCTGGCCAGCC
This sequence comes from Pseudomonas sp. 58 R 12, assembly GCF_900005865.1. Taxonomy (NCBI): domain Bacteria; kingdom Pseudomonadati; phylum Pseudomonadota; class Gammaproteobacteria; order Pseudomonadales; family Pseudomonadaceae; genus Pseudomonas; species Pseudomonas sp. 58 R 12. Next base: position 89,555 of record NZ_CVTP01000018.1, on the reverse strand, counting down.
TTGATGCCGAACAGGTTATGGCTGCTGCTGCCATCTTCGGCGCGCATCACCGATTTACCCCAACCGGTTTCCAGGGCGGCCTGGGCCACCAGGTACTTCGGATCGACACCAATGCGCGCGGCGGCCGCCTTGGCCATTGGCAACATGGTCGCGACAAATTCATCCTGCGAACTGAAGGCCTTCTTCGCCGGCGCCAACGGTGGCTGGGCCACGGCACGGCCGTAGACCTGCATGCGGTCGCCGGGCACCGCGAACGTGCGCGCCGTGCTGTTGACCACGTTGTCATCGGCCGCGCTGTTACGCAGTGGCGCGCTTTTGGCATCAATAGCAACCGGCGCGTTCGGCACAATGCCGGCGAGCAAGCGATCAGTCAGCTTGCTCGGCAAGGCAATCCGGCGCTGGTTCATCAATTCCATGTCATTGCTGTGCGATGCAGCAGCGCCAGCCTGTGGCTCAGCCACGCGGTAAGCCCACAGCGGACGCTGGCCGTTGGAACGCCCCAACGGACCTTCGGCCTGGGTGCCGGCGGCAATTTCCGTCGGCACGTTGACCTTCTTGGCAGCCTCAGCCGCCGCCGGGCCCTGCAGGGTGGCGGCCTGGGCCTCCACCGGTTTGTTCTTCTGCATCTGGCGCATCAGCACATCGGCCAGGCCGATACCCCCGCCTTCGCGGGACATCGAGACCGCCAGTTGCTGGTCGTACATTTCCTGGTATTGCTTGGCGGCCGGCGTGTTCAGCGGGTTGTCCTTACCCAACGCCTCGGTGGCCGAACGCATGGACTTGAGCATCTCGCTCAAAAACAGCGACTCAAACTCCTGCGCGACCTTGCGCATGTTGCCTTCGCTGTTCTTGTCGTCGCCGACCTTGAGCTGGTTAAGCCGGTTCAAGTCGGAGTAAGACCCCGAGTCCGCCGTGCTGCTGATACCGCTCTTGCGCATGTCCATGACCATGGCCTCAGATCACGATCAGGTCGGCTTGCAGGGCGCCGGCCTGTTTCAGTGCTTCAAGGATCGCCATCAAGTCGCCCGGCGCCGCGCCCACCTGGTTCACCGCACGGACAATCTCATCCAGGGTGGTGCCGGGGCCGAACTTGAACATCGGCTTGGCTTCTTGCTGGGCGTTGACGCGTGAGCGTGGCACCACCGCCGTCTGGCCGTTGGACAAAGGCCCAGGCTGGCTGACGATAGGGTCTTCGGTGATGGTCACGGTCAGGCTGCCGTGGGTCACCGCTGCCGGAGACACCTTGACGTTCTGGCCGATCACGATGGTACCGGTCCGCGAGTTGATGATGACTTTGGCCACCGCCTGCCCTGGGTCCACTTCGAGGTTTTCCAGGATCGACAGGTAATCCACGCGTTGGCTTGGGTCCAGCGGCGCGGTGACGCGGATCGAGCCGCCGTCGATGGCCTGGGCGACGCCAGGGCCGAGCATGTCGTTGATCTTGTCGACCACGCGCTTGGCGGTGGTGAAGTCGGAGCGGTTGAGGTTCAGGGTCAGGCTGTTGCCCTGGTTGAAACCGCTCGGCACGGTGCGTTCAACCGTGGCGCCGCCCGGAATACGACCGGCCGATGGCACGTTGACGGTAATCTTCGAACCGTCGCGACCTTCAGCATCAAACCCGCCCACCACCAGGTTGCCCTGGGCGATGGCGTAGACGTTGCCGTCGATACCTTTCAAAGGCGTCATCAGCAAGGTGCCGCCGCGCAGGCTTTTCGAGTTACCGATGGACGACACCGTAATGTCCACCACCTGGCCCGGCTTGGAGAACGCCGGCAAGTCCGCACTGATCGACACCGCCGCGACGTTTTTCAGTTGTACGTTGCCCGAACCCGCCGGCACCTTGATGCCGAACTGCGAGAGCATGTTGTTGAAGGTCTGCAGGGTGAACGGGGTCTGGGTGGTCTGGTCACCCGTACCACTGAGCCCCACCACTAGGCCGTAGCCGATCAACTGGTTGGAACGCACACCGGAAATGCTCGCGATGTCCTTCAGGCGTTCGGCCTGGGCGACAGCGCTTAAGCAAAGCAGGAGCGCGGCCGCCATCAGCTGTTTGAAGTTCAAAGTGGCCACCTAGAAAGGGAACAGCGGGCTAAGGAAGAAACGGTCGAACCAGCCCGGCTGGCTCGCATCGGCAAAGGCGCCCGTGCCGGAATACGTGATGCGTGCATCGGCAATCCGCGTGGACGGCACGGTGTTGTCGGTGGAGATATCATCGGCACGGACCATGCCGGCAATGCGCACCAGCTCGTCGCCGGTGTTGAGGGTCATCCACTTTTCACCGCGTACGGCGATGATGCCGTTGGGCAGTACATCGGCCACAGTCACGGTGATCGAACCGGTCAGGCTATTGCCCTGCCCCGCCGCGCTCTTGCCGTTGGTGGCACGGTCGCCGCTGTAGCCGGCGCTGAGGCTCAGGTCGCCATCACCCAATGGGTTGTTGACGTTGGGCACGGCGCCGAACAACGACGTCAGGCCGATGCCAGCCTTACTGGTCTTGCCGACTTGAGAGTTGGCGTTCTTGCTGGCCTGGGTGCGCTCGTTCAGGGTGATGGTGATGATGTCACCGACCCGGAATGCCTTGCGGTCGCTGTACAGGTTCTGTTCGAAGCCAGCCTGATAAATCGAGCCATTGTTGGCAGCCGCCGGCAACGGCGTGCGTGGCAACACCGGCGCGTAGTACGGGTCATTGGGTTTTGGCGTCGGGGCGACACAGCCCGCGAGCACGGCAATCCCACTCAATGCCAGAACAGAAACATAGCGATTCATGACCCTTACCTCACGGTGTTGCAGGCGCTCTCAAGAACGCCCCATAGACTTGATTACAGATTCTGCGTTACGAACGAAAGCATCTGGTCGGCGGTGGAGATCACCTTGGAGTTCATCTCGTAGGCGCGCTGGGTGGTGATCATGTTGACCATCTCCTCAACCGTGCTCACGTTGGACGTTTCCAGGGTGCTTTGCAGCGTGGTGCCGAAACCGTTCAGGCCAGGGGTGCCGATTTGCGGCGCGCCGCTGGCGGCGGTTTCCAGGAACAGGTTGTTACCCATGGCCTGCAGGCCGGCCGGGTTGATGAAGTCGGCGGTTTGCAGGTTGCCGATCACTTGCGAAGCCGGGTTACCGGCGACGGTGATGGACACGGTGCCGTCGTTGCCGACAGTGAACGTCTTGGCATCAGCCGGTACGACAACGGCTGGCTCCAGAGAGAAACCGTTGGCCGTCACAATCTGGCCGTTGGAATCCAGGTGGAAAGTACCGTCTCGGGTGTAGGAAGTGGTGCCGTCCGGTTGCAGGATCTGGAAGAAACCACGGCCGTTGATGGCCATGTCCAGCGGCTGGCCGGTCTGCTGCAGGTTGCCGGCGCTGAAGTTCTTCTGGGTGCCGACGATCTGCACACCGGTACCCAGTTGCAGGCCCGACGGCAGTTCGCTGTCCTGGGTCGATTGGGCGCCTGGCTGCTTCTTGATCTGATAAAGCAAGTCCTGGAACTCGGCACGGTCACGTTTGAAACCCGTGGTCGACACGTTGGCCAAGTTGTTGGAAATGGTGGTCAGGTTGGTGTCCTGGGCGGACAGACCTGTTTTGGCAACCCATAGAGCCGGAAGCATGCTGTTCTCCTTCGTGCGCCTGTTTGTTGGCGCTGCGTTGCAAATTAATTAGGGGCTATCAGCTCATCTGCATGACGCGAGTCATGGCCTGATCGTCTTCTTTAGCGCTGTTCATCATCTTGATGTGCAGCTCGAACTGCTTGGAAAGCGCCAACACCGCTGTCATTTCTTCTACGGCATTGACGTTGCTCGCCTGCAGGAAGCCCGAGGTCAGCGTGACCCTCGCGTCGGCTTGAGCCGGCTGGCCATCCTTGGTGTGGATGGTGCCGTCCAGGCCTTTGCTCATGTTCTTCAGGTCCGGCTGGACCAGCTTGATGCGGTCCACTTCAGCCATCACACGCGGGCCTTCACCCATGGCGCGGATGCTGATGGTGCCGTCGGCACCCACTTCGATTTTCTGCTGGGGTGGCACGGCAATCGGGCCACCGTTGCCCATGATCGGCATGCCGTTGCCGGCCCGCAGCACGCCCAGTGCATCGACGTTCATGCTGGCACTGCGCACGTAGGCTTCGCCGCCATCCGGGGTTTGCACGGCCATCCAGCCATCGCCGCTGACGGCAACGTCCAGGTCTCGGCCGGTCTCAATCATCGCGCCAGGGGAGAAGTCGGTGCCTGGGCGCTCGGTCAAGGCAAACGCCCGCGCCGGAAAGCTGTCACCGAACACCGGCATCGAACGCGCCTGCTCCAGGTCACGCTGGAAACCATTGGTGGAAATGTTCGCCAGGTTGTTGGCATGGGCCTTCTGCGCCAGAGCATTCTGGCTGGCGCCGGTCATTGCCACATAAAGGTACTTGTCCACGCTCTTTCCTCTTTCTGACGGACGCTTGCCGCCCACCGCTGTACTGATGAGGCTTAAGCAATTTGCGAACCAACTTTTGAAAAGAGGCTCAAGTGCAGGCTGGGCGGGGGTTTGGCGGCAGGCCTCAAGTTTTCAAGGCTGGGAGAGAGTCGAAAAAACGGCGGACTACTGCCGCCTGCGGCAAGTGGCGGTCTTGAAAGCGACAAAGATCAAAGGTGGGAGCTGGCTTGCCTGCGATAGCGATCAGTCAGTGAAGCCTGCGGGAGCTGACGCTCCGCTATCGCAGGCAAGCCAGCTCCTACAGTTTGACCCTGTTTAGCCAGTGGGTTATTTGTCCGCCTTGATCACTTCGTAATCGCGCAACTTATTGGCGATGGTGGTGTGCGACACCCCCAAGCGCTTGCCCAACTGCCGACTGCTCGGGTGCTCGGCGTACAAACTTTCCAACACCGCCTTCTCAAACCGCCCGACGATGTCTTCCAAGCCGCCCTCCAGGGAAAAATCGCCAAGCGGCTGACGCACCCCGTAATCCGGCAACCGAATATGCTCCGCCTTGACCATCCCGCCCTCGCACAACGACACCGCCTGGAACAGCACGTTTTCCAATTGCCGTACGTTGCCTGGCCAGTGGTAGTGGCTCAGGCGATCCATCGCGGCGGGCGCCAACTTGGGCAATGGGCAGCCGATCTGCCGGCTCGCCTGGTCCAGAAAGTGATCCACCAAGGGCGCCAGTCCATCGAGGCATTCGCGCAGCGGCGGGATGTGCAGGGACAGCACGTTGAGGCGGTGATAAAGGTCCTGGCGGAATTCGCCACGGGCGCACAGTTCAGACAAGTCCACTTGGGTAGCACAGATCACCCGCACATCCAGGTACACCTCTTCATCGCTGCCTACGCGGCGGAAGCAACCGTCCTGCAAAAAGCGCAGCAACTTCACCTGCAAGCGCGCGCTCATTTCCCCCACGCCGTCGAGAAACAGCGTACCGCCCGCCGTCAGCTCCAGCAGCCCCAGCTTGCCTTCGGCGCGTGCGCCTTCGAACGCGCCGGGGCCGTAGCCGAACAGCTCGGTCTCGGCCATTGACTCCGGCAAGCCAGCGCAGTTAAGCGCCATCAACGGCGATTGACCACGCGGGCTGGCCAGGTGACAGGCACGGGCCAGCAGTTCTTTGCCGGTGCCGGTTTCGCCTTCTATTAATAGAGGCGCATCCAGCGGCGCCATGCGTCGCGCCTCGCGAACCACGGCGGCCATGACCTTGGAACTCTGGAAGATGCTGTCAAAGCCGCGCAGCTCCTGCTTGCGCACGTTGTAGATGCGTTCACCGACGCGGTCGGCGCGGTGCAACGTCAGCACGGCGCCGGCCATGGCGTCGCTGTCATCATGTTCGGACGATTGCAGTGGCGCGATGTCCGCCAGGAACACGTCACCCTTGACCTTGACCCGCAGGCCGTTGATCCGCGATTTGCTCGCACGCACCAGCTCCGGTAAGTCGAAGTCCTCGGCATACCGTGACAGCGGAATCCCCGGCACTTCATCCACCCGCACCCCGAGCAACTGGGCCGCCGCACGGTTGGCGGCGACGATGGAACCGCCCATGTCGATCGACAGCACCGGAAACTCCAGGGCGCCGAGCAGCGCATTGAGTTCCATGTGCCGGCGCTCGCTGGGCATCAGCCCTACCCTTTTCACCCCAAACACGCCGGCAATCGCCTCGAACTGCGGGCGCAGCGCCTGGAACTGCATGTTCACCAGGTTCGGGCAGTACAGGTAAATGGCATTGCCATGCTCACCGCCGACCTCGCCCTTGGCGACGTTGACACCGTACTCCACCAACAGGTTGAGGATGTCCCGCAGGATGCCGATGCGGTTCTGGCAGTGCACTTTGATACGCATGAAAAGGCCCGAAAGTTGGGTAAGCGCCGCGTCTTTTTGTCGCTGGGCGCAGATAGTCGTCAAGATTATGTGACAGCTTTGGGGGTTTTCCCAGCCCAACACAGCAGCAAACTCGACATCCGTAACGAATACTTTACGAAAAACGGTAAACTTTCCTACTCAGAGGCGTTTTAAACAGATGGAATCCCGGCGCGCGCGGGTTATCAATAGGCTCAACGCAGGACATAACAAGAACGAATGCCTAGCAGGAGAGCCGTATGAAGCAGACGCAGTACGTGGCCCGCGAGCCCGATGCGCAAGGTTTTATCCATTACCCGCCGGAAGAACACGCGGTGTGGAACACCCTGATCACTCGTCAATTGAAAGTGATTGAAGGGCGCGCCTGCCAGGAATACCTGGACGGCATCGACAAGCTCGGCCTGCCTCTGGACCGAATTCCACAATTGGGCGAGATCAACAAGGTGCTGGCCGACACCACCGGCTGGCAAGTCGCCCGCGTGCCGGCGCTGATCCCTTTCCAGACCTTCTTCGAATTACTCGCCAACAAGCAGTTTCCGGTGGCGACCTTTATTCGCACCCGCGAAGAACTGGATTACCTGCAAGAGCCGGACATTTTCCACGAGATCTTTGGCCATTGCCCGCTGCTGACCAACCCCTGGTTTGCCGAATTCACCCATACCTACGGTAAGCTCGGCCTGGCGGCCACCAAGGAGCAACGGGTGTACCTGGCGCGCTTGTACTGGATGACCATCGAGTTTGGCCTGGTGGATACACCCGAAGGTCGGCGCATCTACGGTGGCGGTATTCTGTCGTCGCCCAAGGAAACGGTGTACAGCCTGTCTTCCGAGCCTGAACACCAAGCCTTCGATCCGCTGGAGGCCATGCGCACGCCGTATCGCATCGATATCCTGCAACCGCTGTACTTCGTGCTGCCAAACCTCAAGCGCCTGTTCGAAGTCGCGCAGGAAGACATCATGGGCATGGTCGAGCGTGGCATGCAGCTGGGTCTGCACGCCCCAAAATTTCCACCGAAGCCCAAGGCTGCTTGAACCCTACATCTTAAGGCCAGGTGAGTCTGTTCCCTGGCCCCTCGTTGCTTTAGGGTAACGCTACTGACCTTCAAACATTCGAATTCAGGACACCTCCATGACCACCTTGAACCAAGCCCACTGCGAAGCCTGCCGCGCCGATGCCCCGCAAGTCAGCGATGAAGAACTGCCGGTGCTGCTCAAGCAGATCCCCGACTGGAACATCGAAGTCCGCGACGGCGTGATGCAGCTGGAAAAGGTTTTCCTGTTCAAGAACTTCAAATTTGCCCTGGCCTTCACCAACGCCATGGGTGAAATCTCCGAAGCCGAAGGCCATCACCCAGGCCTGCTCACCGAGTGGGGAAAAGTCACCGTGACCTGGTGGAGCCACTCCATCAAGGGCCTGCACCGCAACGACTTCATCATGGCCGCACGCACGGACGAAGTGGCCAAGGACGCCGAGGGCCGAAAGTAATGCATTTCGATGCCATTGGCCGCGTGCCCGGCGACCCGATCCTCGGGCTGATGGACCTGTATGCCCAGGACACCAACCCGAACAAATTCGACCTGGGCGTGGGCGTCTACAAGGATGACCAGGGACTGACGCCGATTCCACACTCGGTGAAGTTGGCCGAGCAGCGCCTGGTGGACACGCAAACCACCAAGACCTACATCGGCGGCCACGGTAATGCTGCGTTCGGCTCGCTGATCAGCGAACTGGTGCTCGGCGCAGAGTCGGCGCTGATCCGTGAACGCCGCGCCGGCGCCACCCAGACCCCAGGCGGCACCGGAGCCCTGCGCCTGAGCGCCGACTTCATCGCCCACAATCTGCCCGGCCGTGGCGTATGGCTGAGCAACCCGACCTGGCCGATCCACGAAACCATTTTCGCCAAGGCCGGGATTAAGGTCAGCCATTACCCGTACGTGGGTGCAGACAACCGCCTGGATGTGACGGCGATGCTCACTACCCTGTCCAGCGTGCCAGAGGGCGATGTGGTGCTGTTGCATGCCTGCTGCCACAACCCGACCGGTTTCGACTTGACCCAGGATGATTGGCGCCAGGTGCTGCAGATTGTGCGTGAGCGCCAGTTGCTGCCGCTGATCGACTTCGCCTATCAGGGCTTTGGCGATGGCCTGGAGCAGGACGCCTGGGCAGTGCGGCTGTTCGCGGCGGAGTTGCCGGAAGTACTGGTCACCAGTTCCTGCTCGAAGAATTTTGGCCTGTACAGCGACCGTGTTGGCGCGTTGATCGTGTGTGCGGCGGATGCCGAGAAGCTTACGGATGTGCGCAGCCAGCTTGCTAACACGGCACGCAATCTGTGGTCGACGCCGCCGGATCACGGCGCAGCCGTGGTGACCACGATTCTGGGCGATGCCGAGCTGAAAAAGCGATGGAGCAATGAAGTCGAAGCCATGCGCTCGCGGATCGCCCACCTGCGATCCGGGCTGGTGGAGGCGTTGGCGCCCCACGGTTTATCGGAGCGGTTTGCCCATATTGGGGCGCAGCGCGGGATGTTTTCCTATACCGGCTTGAGTGCCGAGCAGGTCAAGCAACTGCGGGAGAAGCACAGCGTGTACATGGTGAGTTCGGGGCGGGCTAACGTGGCGGGGATTGATGCGACGCGGTTGACGTTGCTGGCTCAAGCCATCGCCGACGTCTCCAACTGACGAAACCGAATCAGAACTGTGGGAGCTGGCTTGCCTGCGATGGCGGTCTATCAACAAAAAATGTGGGGCTGACACACCGCTATCGCAGGCAAGCCAGCTCCCACATTTTTGACCGTGTGAAGCCTTTAACTTGTGACCAGTTCAGCCTTCAGCAGGGCCTCTTTCGCCTGCGCATCCGCCAACCGATACAACTCGATACTCCCATCCCAGTGCTCGATCAACGCCGTGCACGACTCCACCCAATCCCCGCAGTTGAGGTAATCCACCTCGCCCACCTTACGAATCTCCGCATGGTGGATATGCCCGCACACCACGCCATGCAACCCGCGCTTGGTCACTTCGTGGGCGATCGCTTCTTCGAAATCGCTGATAAAGCTCACGGCCGTCTTGACCTTGTGCTTGAGGTAAGCCGACAGCGACCAATAGCCATAGCCATACCGTGCACGCCAATGGTTCAGCCAGCGGTTCAGCGTAAGAGTGAACTCATAGGCCGAGTCGCCGAGAAACGCCAACCAACGGTGATAGCGGGTGATCACGTCGAACTGATCGCCATGGATCACCAACAGATGACGGCCATCAGCCGTCACATGCACCGCTTCATCCACCAATTGGATATTGCCCAGGATCAGCTTGGAGTAGCGGCGCAGGAATTCATCGTGGTTGCCGGTGACGTAGATTACCTCGGTGCCGCGCTTGGCCATGGTCAGCAAGCGGCGGATCACGTTGGTGTGGGCCTGGGGCCAATACATGCCGCCGCGCATTTTCCAGCCGTCGATGATGTCGCCTACCAGGTAGACCTTATCGGCGTGGTAGCCCTTGAGGAACTGCGACAAATGTTCGGCCTGGCAATCCCGGGTGCCCAGGTGCACGTCGGAAATCCACAGGGTACGAACCCGTTGCTTACGGCTGGGCTTGACGAACTCGGCACTGGTCATGGGCATCCCTCGACGCTGTTTTGGCGAGCTTGCGCCTTGGCGGTTAATAGCCCATGACAGCTGTGCGTCAGTCTGATGACAGCGCCGACCGAACGCGAAGCGTTGTAGACTGCCGGCTTGCCGCCCAGGAGACCGCGATGAGCCCCACTCTCACGCTACGCCACTACCTCGAAGCGCCCATCGCCCACAGCCATGATCATGCGCAGTTGGTGTTCGGCCTGTCCGGGCACCTGGATTTCGAAGTGGACGGCCGTGGCAGCCAGGTGCGCGAAAGCAGCGTGATGGTGCTGCCCTTCTCCGCGCATCATGCCTGCGGCAGCCGCGATGGCAGCCGCTGCCTGGTGCTGGATGTGCCCACCGAGCATTGGGTGCTGCAATCGTTGGGCGAACATGCCGATGCCAGTCGCCGCCTGCTTGATCAACCCACGCGACTCGCCCTGGATTCGCGGCAAAGCCAACTGGTGCAATGGCTGGCGCAGAGCCCGGTGGATGATCCGCTGATCGTCCAGCAAGGCGCGGTGCTGTTGTTGGCCAGCCTCAATCACCCGCTGGCTCAACCGCTGCCGGGCCGGCGCCTGCCGTACGAGGCATTCAATGCGCATATCGAGCGCCACGTTGCACACCCGTTGCAGGTAGCCGACCTGGCGCGCATCGCAGACCTGTCGGTGGCGCGCTTGCACGCGCGGTTCATGGCGGAATGTGGGCAGACGCCGATGGACTATATCCGCCGCCGGCGCCTGCACATGGCCTTGGACCTGCTGCGCAAAACGCCGTTACCCATTGGTGAAATCGCCGATCGCGTCGGCTATACCTCGCAGAGCGCATTTGCGGCCGCGATGCTGCGTGAGTTTGGCGCCTCGCCGGGCGCATTGCGACGCAACGCGTAGGAAGAGTCTCGCAATAAAAATCGCGAGCCGGACGACAGACGCCTGCACGACAGACCCACTAGACTGCGCTTCTGTCACCCGCTTGATTCAAGGATCACAATGACTCCCCGCTCAGCCCTCGGCGCCCTGCACATCGGCGCATTGATGTTTGGCCTCACCGGTGTATTCGGCAAACTGGCGGCCGCCTCGCCCGCCATCATCGTCTTTGGCCGCGCTGTGTTTGCCGTGGTTGCCCTGGCACTATTTGCACGGTTCGCGAGCAACACTGCCTGGAAAAAGCTGGAGCTGCGCGACTGGCGCCGGCTGCTGGTCAGCGGCGTATTGCTGGCCGCGCATTGGGTAACGTTCTTTATTGCCGTCAAGGTGGCCGGCGTGGCCGTCGCGACCCTGGGGTTTACCGCGTTCCCGGCCTTTACCGTGATCCTTGAGGGACTGATTTTCCGCGAGCGCATTCGCGCCAATGAAGTGCTGTTGGTGGTACTGGTCAGCATCGGCCTGGTGCTGGTCACGCCGGACTTCAACCTCGCCAGCGAAGCCACCGGCGGGTTGCTCTGGGGGATCGCTTCGGGGCTGCTGTTTTCCCTGCTGTCACTGAACAATCGCGCCAGTTCCGGGCGCATCCCTGCGGTGCAGGCGGCGCTGTGCCAGAACGTGGTGGTTGCAGCGTGCCTGTTGCCCGTGGCAGCACCTGGGCTGGCGGACGTGCGGGCGATTGACTGGCTGTGGATCGGCTTGCTCGGCGTGTTCTGCACGGGCCTGGCCCACAGCTTGTTTGTCGCCAGCCTCGCGGTGATCAAGGCGCGCACGGCTTCGGTGGTGTTTGCCATGGAGCCGGTCTACGGCATCACCGCAGCCTGGCTGCTATTTGCCGAAACCCCGACGCTGCGCATGCTGCTCGGCGGTGTGCTGATCATCGTCGCGATCGTGTTGTCGGGCTTGATGGGCGGCGCCAGCCAGGCCAAACAGCCTGCGGCAACGGCCTGATCTCTAAAACTTACTGCGTGCGGTCGTTGTGCCCCAGGTCACGTTGCGGGTCGATCTGGTCGCGCACGCGCTGCTTGAGCACCTTGGCTTCAGGGAAGCCGCCGTCGGCCTTACGCTCCCAGATCTGCACGCCATCGCAGGTGATGCGAAACGCGCCGCCGGTGGCGGGCGCCAGTGACACTTTGCCCAGGTCATCGGCAAACGTGCTCAACAATTCCTGCGCCAGCCAGGCGGCGCGCAGTAGCCACTGGCACTGGGTGCAATAGGTGATAACGATCTCGGGTTTGATCGAAGACATAATTTGAGAAGCTCCAGGCGTAACGGGCTTGGCGGATCGAGTGGCTATAATACCGGCCTTTATCGTCCAGCCTTGAGATTCATGATGCGCCGCCTGCTGTCCTGCCTGTTTCTGTGCTTGCTTCCCCTTGTTGCCGATGCCGTTGAAACGCCACGCCCGAAAATCGGCCTGGTGCTGTCCGGTGGCGCCGCCCGTGGGCTGGCGCATATCGGCGTACTCAAGGCGCTAGAGGAGCAAGGCATTCAGATCGATGCGATTGCCGGCACCAGCATGGGCGCGGTGATCGGCGGGCTGTACGCGTCGGGGTACAAGATCGATGAGCTGGAAAAACTTGCGCTGAGTATCGACTGGCAACAGGCGCTGTCTGACGCACCGCCTCGGGAAGACGTACCGTTCCGGCGCAAGCAGGATGACCGGGATTTCCTGGTCAAACAGAAACTCAGCTTCCGCGATGACGGCAGCCTCGGCTTGCCACTGGGCGTGATCCAGGGCCAGAACCTGGCACTGCTGCTGGAAAGCATGTTCGCCCACAGCAGCAACACGCGTAACTTCGACAAGCTGCCAATCCCCTTCAGAGCCGTTGCCACCGATATCACCACGGGCGAAAAGGTGGTATTCAGCAAGGGCCACTTGCCCCAGGTGATCCGCGCCAGCATGTCGATCCCGGCCGTGTTCGCGCCAGTGGAGTTGGACGGAAGACTGCTGGTGGACGGCGGCATGACCGACAACATCCCGCTGGATGTGGCACGGGAAATGGGCGTGGATATCGCCATTGTCGTGGACATCGGCACCCCGCTGCGCTCGCGCAAGCAACTGGCCACGGTGGTGGACGTGCTTAACCAATCCATCACCCTGATGACCCGGCGCAACTCCGAAGAGCAACTCAAGGACCTGCACCCCAAGGACGTGCTGATCCAGCCGCCGCTCGCTGCCTATGGCGTGACCGACTTTGGCCGCGCCAAGGACATGATCGACGCCGGCTACCGCGCTACCCGCGCCCTCGATGCCCGCCTCGCCCATCTGCGCCCCGTCGAGCCAATCGACCCGCAATTGATGGCGGCCCGTACCCCAGGAGAACGCACGCCGACAATCACCGCCATCAGCGTGGAAAACGACTCGAAAGTCAGCGACGACGTGATCCGCTACTACATCCGCCAGAACCTGGGCGAGCCGCTGGACCTGGGCCGCCTGCAAACGGACATGGGCACCCTGTATGGCCTGGATTACTTCGAGCAAGTGCAATACCGCGTGATCAAGAAAGGCAAGGAAAACACCTTGGTGATCAGCGCGCGCGGCAAGCGCAGCGGCACCGATTACCTGCGCCTGGGCCTGAACCTGTCGGATGACATGCGCGGCGATAGCGCCTTCAACCTTGGCGCGAGCTACCGCGTGAACGGTATCAACCGCCTCGGCGCCGAATGGCTGACACGGGTGCAGATCGGTGATCGACAAGAGCTGTACAGCGAGTTCTACCAGCCGATGGACACTGGCTCGCGTTACTTTGTCGCCCCTTATATCAGCGCCCAGGCGCAGAACGTCGAACTGATCCTGGACAACGACCCCATCTCCGAATACCGCCTGGAACGCTACGGTTTCGGCTTGAACGTAGGGCGCCAGATTGGCAACAGTGGCGAGATCCGCTTCGGCGTCGGTGAAGCCTGGGGCAAGGCGGACGTGCGCATCGGCGACCGCGACCTGCCCAGCGTGAGTTTCAGCGAGGGCTTCTATGAGCTGAAGTACTCCTTCGACACCCTGGACAATGTGTACTTCCCCCACACCGGCGAAGACATCGGCCTGGCCTACCGCGAATTCGAACCGGGGCTGGGCTCAGACCAGCGCTACCGCCAATGGGAGTTCAAGCTGGACAAGGCCATGAGCCACGGCCCGGACACACTTGTGCTGGGCGGGCGCTATGGGCGCACACTGGATGATTCGGATGTGGTGATTTCCAGCTTCCTGCTGGGGGGCGCGCGGCAGTTGTCGGGCTTCCGCCAGGATGCGATCTCGGGCCAGAACATCAGCTTGATGCGGGCGGTGTACTACCGCCGGCTGACGCCACGCTCGTACCTGCCGCTGGATTTCCCGTTGTACCTGGGGGCGTCACTGGAACGCGGCCGGGCGTGGAACAACGACAATGAGTTCGACAGCGGCTATATCAACGCGGCGAGTATTTTCCTGGGCTTTGATACACCGTTGGGGCCGCTGAACTTCAGCTATGGGTTCAACGATGACAATCAGAAGGCGGTGTATCTGAACCTGGGGCAGACGTTCTAGGGCTGCCACAGCACGAATGTGTGGGCTTGTTGTGGCGAGGGAGCTTGCTCCCGCTGGGGCGCGAAGCGGCCCTAAAAAGATTAACTCGTTTTTTCAGATAGACCGGGGTCTGCCATGGGGTTGCTGCGCAGCCCAGCGGGAGCAAGCTCTTTCGCCACAGCAAGCCCCATTATCAATCCGCCGTATCAGGACTTTTCCAGGTTCGCCAGGATGTGCCCGTGCACGCGCATGCACACACTCAAATCGGCTTCATCCACCCCCACAAACAACTCATGACGCAACGCCGTGGCGATCGTCTCGATCTGCTCGATCAGTGGCCGGGCGGTATCACACAGCAGGATGCGCTTGGCACGACGGTCTTCCACCACCGCCTGGCGTTGCACCAGGCCTTGGCCTTCAAGGCTGTCCAGCAGCCGGGCCAGTGTCGGCCCTTCCACGCCAACGCTTTGCGCCAACTCACGCTGGGTGGGCGCTTCTTCGAAACGGGCAAGGTGCAGCAGCACCAGCCAGCGAGCTTGGGACAAGCCAAGCCCCGCCAAACGGCGGTCCAGCTCGGCGCGCCAACCACGAGACATCTGCGCCAGTTGCATGCCAAATCGGTGTTGATCGGTTAACGGCATAAAAAACTCTTGTTTTAGACTGAAAATAAAGTGTGGCTAATTATTAGTCAGCTAAGCATGAGCTTTGCCAGTAGGCAAGAGTTGCTATGTACTGATCTATTACATTGTCGTAATTGGCGCACTAAATCTCGAATTCAGACTGCAAAGCCGCCCGCACGCAGTACAAAACACCCTCAGGAACACGGCCGGTAAACAGCGGCGCGATCTCCGCCACAGGTGGCAATTCGCCCTCTCCGTCGAGAAACGCATCCTGGATTTCGCCGAGCAGATCCTCTGGCAAATCAAGCGCCTGCTCCAACGACAACTGCTGCTTGCCGATGGATTCCGCCAGCAAGGTGTAGACGTTCTTTTCCGAGCATTGCAGTTGGCCGGCGATCTGGATCGGGGTCATGCCGGCGCGTGCCAGGCTGATCAGTTCGTGGCGGATATCGGCGACTTCCTTCGGCGCTTCGGCCTGGCCGCCGAGCACTTCAAGGAAGGCCTGGCCGTAGCGCTCCAGCTTGCGTGCGCCCACGCCACTGACGCGCGCCATCTCGGCCATGCTGGTGGGTTGCTCGCGCAACATCTCCAGCAGGGTGGAATCGGGAAAAATAACGTACGGCGGCACGCTGTGTTCCTGCGCCAGTTTGCGGCGCAGGGTGCGCAAGGCCTCCCACTGCTCGCGCTCTTCGCCACGCACCAACTGACTGGCCTGGCTGGTGCTGCTCTTGGCGGTGGTCTGCGGCTTGAGGTCGCGGCGCAGCTCCAGGCTCACTTCGCCCTTGAGCAACGGTCGGCAGCTGTCGTTCAGGCGCAGGCCGCCAAAGCCCTCGATATCGATGTCTACCAAGCCCCGCGCAACCATCTGCCGGAACAGTGAGCGCCACTCGCCCTCGGCGCGGGCCTTGCCGACGCCGTAGACCGAAAGTTTCTCGTGGCCGAAGCTGCGCACTTTCTCGTTGTCCTTGCCCAGCAACACGTCCACCAAATGACCGACGCCATAACGCTGGCCCGTGCGATAAATAGCGGACAGAGCCTGACGCGCCGGCTCCGTGGCGTCCCAGGTCTGCACGCCATCAATGCAGTTGTCGCAATGGCCGCAAGGCTCAGGCATGTCTTCGTCAAAATACGCCAGCAAGGTCTGGCGACGGCAACGGGTCTCTTCACACAGCGAGAGCATCGCGTCGAGCTTGTGCTGCTCCAGGCGTTTGTGACGCTCGTCGCCTTCGGAGTTCTGCAGCATCTGCTTGAGCATCACCACGTCTTGCAGGCCGTAGACCATCCAGGCATCCGCCGGCAGGCCATCACGGCCGGCGCGACCGGTTTCCTGGTAGTACGCCTCGAGGGATTTAGGCAGGTCCATGTGCGCGACAAAGCGCACGTTGGATTTGTCGATGCCCATGCCGAACGCGATGGTGGCTACCATGATCAGCCCCTCCTCATTGAGGAAGCGCTTCTGGTGAGCAGAGCGCGTTTCGTTGGGCAGGCCGGCGTGATAAGGCAAGGCCGGATAACCTTGCTCGCAGAGGAACGCGGCGACTTCATCAACTTTTTTACGCGACAGGCAGTAAACGATGCCCGCGTCGCTGCGCCGCTCGGACAGGAACGCGAGCAACTGCTTGCGTGGCTGCTCCTTGGGCACAATGCGGTAGAAAATATTCGGCCGGTCAAAGCTCGACAGAAAGCGCTCGGCGTTCTGCAGGTGCAGCCGCTCGACGATTTCTTCGCGGGTGCGCTTGTCGGCGGTGGCCGTCAGGGCAATCCGCGGAACGTCGGGGAACAACTCAGCCAATTGCCCCAGTTGCAGGTATTCGCGACGGAAATCGTGGCCCCATTGCGATACGCAGTGGGCTTCGTCGATGGCGAACAGGGCGATTTCCAGGCTCTGTAGAAAGGCCAGCATGCGCGGCTGCACCAAGCGCTCAGGGGCCAGGTAAAGCATTTTTACTTCACCGCGCTTGATACGGGCCGCCAGGTCGCGCTGTTGCTCGGCACTGAGGGTAGAGTTCAAGGCCGCCGCAGCGACGCCGAGCTCTTCCAGGGTTGCCACCTGATCGTCCATCAGTGCGATCAGCGGCGACACCACCACCGCCAGGCCATTGCGCAACAGCGCCGGCACCTGGAAGCACAACGACTTGCCGCCCCCGGTAGGCATCAAGACCAGTGCGTCACCACCACTGGCCACGCGCTCAATGATCGCACCCTGGCGGCCACGAAAACTGTCGTAGCCGAAGATGTCCTTGAGGACGCGTTGAGCCTGCTCGAGCATGTAAAACTCCAAAATAGTGCGGAAATCCCTCTGTACAGGCTGGTCGAAAAAACCCGGTCTCACGGGAAATAATCCGTAAGCGAAGTTTTCGCGCGCTGGGTTTGGCCTGCAAGGGCATCACAAAACGCGGCAGTATACCCGAGCGATACCCGGCAAAGGGCGCCACTGACGAATTGCAGCCCGTCTCTAAAAGCGGGCAAATCTGCATGGCGGCTGGCCTGGGCGCTCAAGAAAGCCTAGAATTCAGCATCGTTTATTTCCAAGGTAGTCCTTCAATGTCCTTCGCTGAGCAACTAACCCGCCTGCAAGCCTTCCTCGACGCCGATGAGCTGCATGACGAGGCGCTGGACTACGTGGCCGCCCACGGCTATCTGACCGCCCTGTCGATCTGCGCCGAGGTCGTACCCGACCGTGAATGGATCGACGCCCTGTTCGCCGAAGAGCCGCACTACGCCGACGACGCGCAACGCGAAGAAATCGAATCCACCCTGTTGGCCCTCAAGGCCCACATCGGTCGCCAACTGGCGTCGGACGAAGAATTCGAGCTGCCATGCGAACTGGACCTGGGCGAAGAGCCGGACGACTCCGACCTGCGCGGCTGGTGCATCGGTTTCATGGAAGGCGTGTTCCTGCGCGAAGCCGCCTGGTTCGAAACTGCCGAGGAAGAAGTGAGCGAAATGTTGCTGCCGATCATGGTGGGGTCGGGCCTGTTCGACGACCAGCCGGAGTTCGCCGATATCGCCGCCGACGCCAACCTGATGGACGACATGATCGTACAGATCCCGGAAGCCCTCACCGCGCTGTACCTGCTGTGCAACGCCCCTGACGAAAAACCGGCGATCCTCAAGCCACGTCACCACTGAGTCGCTTGCCCGTGACACCCATGGGCAATCGTTCGCTGCTCCTGCGCTACGTGCTGCTGGCCATCGGCTGGTTGAGCGTAGCGCTGGGGGTGATCGGCATCTTCCTACCGGTCTTGCCGACAACGCCCTTCCTGCTGCTCGCCGCCGCTTGCTTCGCCCGAAGCTCCCCACGCTTCTACCATTGGCTGGTGCAACACCCGCGCCTGGGTCCGTGGATCCGCGACTACCTGGACGGCAACGGTATCCCTCTTAAAGGCAAGGTCTACGCCATCGGCTTGATGTGGTTGAGCATCAGTGTGTCCTGCTACCTGGTGCCATTGCCGTGGGCACGTGGCTTCATGTTGACCAGTGCCGTGCTGGTGACGATCTACATCCTGCGCCAAAAGACCCTGCCGCCTCGATAACGGCGGCGCCTGGCTTGCCTGCGAGCAAGTCCTCTGCGTAGCAGCTGTCGAGCCTCGGCGAGGCTGCGTCAGCGGTGTGTCAGACAGGCCGCCAACGCAGCCTCGCCGGGGCTCGACAGCTGCTACGTGCTATGACATTGAAAATGTGTAGATACACCGCAGGTTCATTCAGAGGACGCGTCGCTGCGTTGCGGGCAAGTCGTGGCGTCGCACCGCGGGCGCCCACACGAACCACTCACCCGACCTTGGTCGACACTGACTAACCCCGAGCATCATGCGAGACTGTCCAACCGGGCCTGGAATGCCCGGGTGTTCCCATGCTCGGAGTTACCATGACGCTGTCCAGCGGGCTGATCGCCGCCGTTGCCCTGGCCTATATGGCCATAATGTTTGCCATCGCCTTCTATGGTGACCGTCGCCGTGCGCCACTGCCGCCGCGCATGCGTGCCTGGGTGTATAGCCTGTCGCTGGCCGTGTATTGCACCAGTTGGACATTCTTCGGTGCTGTAGGTCAGGCCGCCGAACAGTTGTGGGCATTTTTACCGATCTACCTGGGACCGGTGCTGTTGCTGGTGTTGGCACCCTGGGTCCTGCAAAAGATGATCTTGATCAGCAAGCAGGAAAACATCACGTCCATCGCCGACTTTATCGCCGCGCGCTACGGTAAATCCCAATCGTTGGCGGTGGTGGTCGCGTTGATCTGCCTGGTGGGGGTACTGCCCTACATCGCGCTGCAACTCAAAGGCATCGTGCTGGGCGTCAATCTGCTGATCGGCGCTGGCGCCGACACCACCGGCACTCGTGCTCAAGACACCGCGCTGATCGTGTCACTGGTGTTGGCGCTGTTCACGATTGTCTTCGGTACACGCAACCTCGACGCCACGGAGCACCACCGCGGTATGGTGCTGGCGATTGCGTTTGAATCCCTCGTCAAGCTGTTCGCGTTTCTCGCGGTCGGCGCGTTTGTGACCTACGGCTTGTACGACGGATTCGGCGACCTTTTCAGCCAAGCGATGCTCGCCCCCCGCCTGGATGAATACTGGAAAGAGACCGTCAACTGGCCGTCCATGGTGGTGCAGACCGGTGTCGCGATGATGGCGATCATCTGCCTGCCTCGGCAGTTCCATGTCACGGTGGTGGAGAACATCGACCCTCAGGATCTGCGCCTGGCCAAATGGGTGTTTCCCGCGTATCTGATTCTTGCCGCGCTGTTTGTAGTACCGATCGCCTTGGGCGGCAAGATGATGCTGCCCAGCTCGGTAATGCCCGACTCCTACGTGATCAGCCTGCCGATGGCCGAAGCCCATCCCGCACTCGCCGTACTGGCGTTTATCGGCGGCGCTTCAGCGGCCACCGGCATGGTGATCGTGGCGAGCATTGCCTTGTCGACCATGGTGTCCAACGACATGCTGCTGCCCTGGCTGCTGCGCCGTTCCGGCGCCGAGCGACCGTTCGAAGTGTTCCGCCACTGGATGCTGTCGGTACGCCGGGTCAGCATCGTGATCATCCTGCTGTTGGCCTACGTGAGCTATCGCCTGCTGGGCTCAACCGCGAGCCTGGCGACCATCGGCCAGATCGCCTTTGCCGCCGTCACCCAACTGGCGCCGGCGATGCTCGGCGCACTGTATTGGAAGCAAGCCAACCGACGCGGTGTATTCGCGGGGCTCGCTGCGGGCACTTTCCTGTGGTTCTACACCTTGGTCCTACCGGTTACGGCGAAAAGCCTGGGTTGGTCCCTTAGCCTTTTCCCAGGACTGACGTGGATGCATTCGCACCCGCTGGGTCTGTCCGTCACCTCATTGACCTTGGGCACGGTGTTCTCCCTGGCGGGTAACTTTACGCTGTTTGTGTGGGTGTCGATGCTGTCCCGCACGCGGGTTTCCGAGCATTGGCAAGCCGGGCGGTTTATCGGCCAGGAAATCAGCCAGCGCGCCACCGCACGCTCGATGCTGTCGGTGCAGATCAGCGACTTGCTCAGCCTGGCCGCACGCTTCGTGGGTGAGGAACGGGCACAGCAAAGCTTCATCCGCTTTGCCTATCGCCAGGGTAAAGGCTTCAACCCCAATCAGAACGCAGACAACGAGTGGATCGCCCACACGGAGCGGTTGCTGGCGGGTGTACTCGGTGCATCGTCGACCCGGGCGGTGGTGAAAGCCGCCATCGAAGGGCGCGAGATGCAGCTGGAGGACGTAGTACGCATCGCCGATGAAGCGTCGGAAGTGCTGCAGTTCAACCGCGCATTGCTGCAAGGTGCTATTGAGAACATCACCCAGGGCATCAGCGTGGTCGATCAGTCCCTCAAATTGGTGGCCTGGAACCGGCGTTACCTGGAGTTGTTCAACTACCCGGACGGGCTGATCAGCGTCGGTCGGCCGATTGCCGACATCATCCGCTACAACGCCGAACGCGGCCTGTGCGGGCCGGGCGAAGCCGAGGTTCACGTGGCGCGCCGCCTGCACTGGATGCGCCAGGGCCGTGCGCACACCTCTGAACGTTTATTCCCCAATGGGCGGGTGATCGAGCTGATCGGCAACCCGATGCCCGGCGGCGGTTTCGTAATGAGTTTCACTGACATTACCGCCTTCCGCGAAGCCGAGCAGGCACTCACGGAGGCCAACGAAGGCCTGGAACGACGGGTGACCGAGCGCACCCATGAGCTGTCGCAGCTCAACGTAGCGCTCACCGACGCCAAGGGCGTGGCCGAGTCCGCCAGCCAGTCGAAGACGCGCTTCCTGGCGGCGGTCAGCCATGACCTGATGCAGCCCTTGAACGCTGCACGCCTGTTCTCCGCCGCCCTCTCGCACCAGAACGAAGGCCTGTCCGGCGAAGCCCGGCAATTGGTGCAGCACCTGGACAGCTCGCTGCGCTCCGCCGAAGACCTGATCAGCGACCTGCTGGATATCTCACGCCTGGAAAACGGCAAGATCAATCCGCAGCGCCAGCCTTTTGTACTCAACGAGCTGTTCGACACTTTGGGGGCAGAGTTCAAGGCGCTGGCCCAGGAGCAGGGTCTGCGCTTCCGCCTGCGCGGCAGTCGAGTGCGTGTCGACAGCGACATCAAGTTACTGCGGCGAATCCTGCAGAATTTTCTCACCAACGCCTTCCGTTATGCCGACGGCCCGGTGCTGCTGGGCGTACGTCGACGCAAGGGCGAACTGTGCCTGGAAGTGTGGGACCGTGGCCCCGGGATACCGTTGGATAAACAGCAAGTGATCTTTGAAGAATTCAAGCGTTTGGACAGCCACCAGACCCGCGCGGAGAAAGGCCTGGGGCTTGGCCTGGCCATCGCAGACGGCCTGTGCCGTGTGCTGGGCCATCGCCTGAGCGTGCGCTCATGGCCTGGCAAAGGCAGCGTATTCAGTGTGCGCGTGCCACTGGCGCGCAACCAGGCCAGCCCGCAGGTCAAGACACCACAGGAAACCGGCCTGCCGCTGAGCGGTGCTCAGGTGCTGTGCGTGGATAACGAAGAGAGCATTCTGATCGGCATGCGCAGCCTGTTGACGCGGTGGGGGTGTGAAGTGTGGACCGCGACGGACCAGGCGCAATGCGCGGCGTTGCTGGCGGATGGCGTGCGCCCGCAACTGGCCCTGGTGGACTACCACCTGGACCATGGCGAAACCGGTACTGAGTTGATGGGATGGCTGCGCGCGCAATTGGCGGAGCCGATTCCCGGCGTGGTGATCAGTGCCGACGGCCGCCCGGAGATGATGGCCGAGGTGCATGCGGCGGGGCTGGATTATTTGGCTAAACCGGTCAAGCCGGCGGCGTTGCGGGCTTTGCTGAGTCGGCATTTGCCGCTGTAGGCCGGTCCGACTGGGTCAAATGTGGGAGCTCGCTTGCCTGCGATAACGGTGGATCTTTCACGACCGCTATCGCAGGCAAGCCAGCTCCCACACCCACCGCATCTTATTCAGGTAGATGGGCAACACCGTCTGAATCGGTCATCGCCCGCTCCAACAAATCCGCCGGCAAGCTCTTGCTGGCCCGAGCACCAAGCAACCGCAATTGCTCGGTCCGGCTGACCAGATTTCCGCGTCCATCTGTCAGCTTGTTTCGCGCCGAGCTGTAAGCCTTATCCAGCTGTTGTAAGCGGTTACCTACTTCATCCAGGTCTTGGATAAACAGCACGAACTTGTCATACAGCCACCCCGCACGCTCGGCGATTTCTCGCGCGTTCTGGCTCTGGCGCTCCTGCTTCCACAGGCTGTCGATCACGCGCAGGGTAGCGAGCAACGTGGTCGGGCTGACGATCACGATATGGCGGTCGAACGCTTCCTGGAACAGATTCGGTTCGGCCTGCAACGCAGCGGAAAACGCTGCTTCGATCGGCACGAACAGCAACACGAAATCCAGGCTATGCAAGCCTTCCAGGCGTTTGTAATCCTTACCGGCCAATCCTTTGACGTGGTTGCGCAACGACAGCACGTGCTGCTTCAACGCTGCTTGGCCGATCACATCATCATCCGCGGCCACGTACTGTTGATACGCGGTGAGGCTGACCTTGGAATCCACCACCACCTGCTTGTCGCCGGGCAACATGATCAGCACGTCGGGCTGGAAACGCTCGCCGTCCGGGCCCTTCAGGCTGACCTGGGTCTGGTACTCGCGGCCTTTCTCCAGGCCCGCATGCTCCAGCACCCGCTCAAGGATCAGTTCACCCCAGTTGCCTTGGGTTTTCTGGCCCTTGAGCGCGCGGGTCAGGTTGGTGGCCTCGTCTGACAGGCGCAGGTTCAGTTGCTGTAGGCGCTCAAGCTCCTTGGCCAGGGAAAAACGCTCGCGCGCCTCGCTCTGATAGCTCTCTTCCACGCGTTTTTCGAAGGACTGGATGCGCTCTTTCAATGGGTCGAGCAGTTGGCCCAGGCGCTCCTGGCTGGTTTCGGCGAAGCGCTGTTCACGCTCGTCGAAGATCTTGCCGGCCAGTTCGGCGAACTGTGCACGCAGTTCATCCCGCGAGCCTTGCAGGTCGGCTAGGCGTTGTTGATGGCTATCCTGCTGTTCACGCAGTTCTGCGCGCAAAGCGGCCGACAACGCATCGAGGCGGCGGAGCTCGGTCTCCCTGGCGCTGCGGTCGAGGTTCCAGGCGTGGGCGGCGTCGCGCGCGTTGTCGCGGTCGATCTGCAGCAGTTCGACTTCGCGGCGCACAGCGGCCAAGTCAGCCTGCTTGGCCGCGTTGGCCTGGCTCAGATCGCTGATCTCATCGCGGCTGGCATCCAACTGTGCGGCGAAGCCTTCCTGGGCCAGTTGCGCGGTCGCCAGGCGCTCTTCGAGCAGTTCCCAGCCGGTCATGCGCGCGGTCAGCCGGCGCTGAAGCTGCCAGCACACGGCCAATAAAGGCACAGCTGCGCCAGCAAGGCCCAGGGCAATACTGGTCCAGTCAAAAACCATAGACATGTCTGCCATCACCGAAAAAAAGCAAGGTTAGCGGAGCACAGGGCCTGAGGACAGCTCAGTCTTCGACCTGGCCCAGTTCACGCTGGGCGCGGCGGTCACCGGCGCGGGCCGCCAGGCGCAGCAGGTCGTGGCCGATGCGGCGGTCGCGGGCATTTCCGCACTCACGGCACATCAGTTGGCCCAGGCGGCTTTGGGCGGCAACCACGCCTTCACGGGCCGGCTGCTTGAGCAAACGCCCGGCGAAGTGTTTGACGTTGGTGTTGTGACCCAGGCGGGGGCTGTCGAGCAACCACAAGGCAACTTTCAAGGAGAAGCGTTTGGGAGCGGTAACAGTTTGAGGAGTGTCGGTAACAGAAGGTGATACTGAGCGAAACTTCATAAAGCACTGTGGGACAGAACGGAAGGCGCGCCACTCTACTCTTTTTTTCGTACAGGTAAAGCTGAAAAAACTCTGTACGCCCGTTCTAGAGCAAGCGCTCGGGACAATCCACAGAAGCTGTGGATAACTCAGTGGACAACCCTGCTTTAACTCGCGCAAAGCCCCATGGCATGGGGGTCGCAGTCAAACTGACGATTTTTTCACCAATAAAAAAAAGCCAGATTTTTCATTGACTTAAATTTCCATTGCAGGCAACTGGTGGCTCTGCAGTGCAGTTGACAGCGCGGTTACACACCCCGCAACTAATGTGCACAAGTACCCATCCGCTGGTTATATCGCCGGCTTTTCTTGAAGCAATTCGCCGCAATAATGTTACCGCCAGGGCAAAACAGGGACTTTTCAAATCTTTGCTGGCTCGCCACACTCCCCGCCCTAAAACGCAACGGTGGGTGAGTCGATGAAAGGAATGCTGTTGTTCGCCGTGTTGCTACTGGCCATCTGCTCCGCTTCCCTGGGAATCAATGCGGCACTGCCCTCCCCGGATGGCGCGCTGTTTGCCATCGCTATCCTGCTGTCGGCGGCTTTCACTGCCGTGAGCCTGTGCATTGAATTGGGCGAAGGCCGCATCAATGACATGGCCGATGTGATGAAGGTGGTCGAGACCGGCCAGTCACTGCGCTTGACCCTCGCCGCCTACGGACTGGGCTGCTCGCTGGCAGCGGCGATCACTGTGCTGGTCTATCGAGGCCTGCTGGGCGGCTGATTGAAGTTTTTTGACTTGCATACTTCCCTAACCTGATTCAATCCGTTACTATCCGCGGCGTTAGTACCAAGCTGAAAGTCAATTCTGGTCGAACAAGTCCCCTGAACAACACGGGATCGACCACCTCGATGGTTTCCAGGTATCACTTGCGACGACACGGCCTTTGAACAAGCAAAGGGTGTCGCGAAGTTTCAATACTCTGACCGAACCAACCTGCAAATTGATCAGGATCTTCACCCCGGGCCCAGAACCTTTGCCCCTGTTGTGTTGCCTGCCCTCCTAAGTACCTACCTGCCAGCCCAAGCGCGCCTAAATTATTAGCGCTTCAAACTGGCTGCTTTGTTCCAGTCGGGTTCTTCGTTTGATCAATAGTGATCAACGTCACTGGAACGTTTTAATACGGCACGGTTCTTATCCGTGTCATTTGTAGGAACACCCATAACATGAACGCTCAAATCCATACTCAGGATGCCATTCGCACCCTCACCAACGCTTTTGCCCCAATGAACTGCCTGATCATGGCCGCTCGCAAAGGCTGCTTCAGCTTCACCCTGGTTAACGAACACGGCATCGCACGTCACAGCGAACGCCTGTACCCCGATCAATACTCCAGCGCAGAACCGCTGCAGGCCGTGATCGAGCGTACCCGTCAGGCACTGGTTGCCTGATCGACCCGAGTCGCTGAAACACAAAAGACCCTGCTCAAAAAGCAGGGTTTTTTATTGCCTGCGATTTGAGTATCAACCTTTTGCCCTAAGTTCAAATAGATATAACCGTTATAACTGGATGCAGAAGATGTTTTAAAAACAGTCCTTTACATCGTAAATATGACACTACACTTCAACTCAAGCGGCTTGATCCGCTTCCGGCGAGCCTGAGATCCGATCCACCGCTGCCAAGCCCCCCCCTTCTCAGGACTCGTCGACCACTTTCACGGATTGAGGCGTGTATGGGTATCGCTGCCAGCGAATTGTGTCGTTATGTGATCCGGCCGACCTTGCTTTACCTCGGCCGCCATAACCAAACGGCTGAGTCCTTGCTGCTGGGCATTGCCGCCAGCCAATCGGAATTGGGTTCCGCCTTGCATGACCGGCGTGGACACGGCCTGTACAGCATCACCGAACCTCGCCATCGCGCCTTGTGGGACGATTACCTCGCGCTGGACCCCGATCGCGCGAGCCTGGTGCGCGGCCTGGCCAGCCAGCATGCGTTCCTCAGCGCGCCGCAACTCGAACTGACGGTTAACCTGCGCTATGCCACGGCCATTGCCTGGCTTTTAGTCGAACAACACACTCTCGCACTGCCCCCGCCGGGTGATGTGCTGGGTATGGCGCGTATCTGGAAAGAAATTTTTCACCCTCAAGGACGCCTGCGTGATTTCACTCAAGCCTGGCAAACCTGTGTTTCACCCATGAATCACGCGGTTTGCTGACCGGGCAATTTGCAAGATTCGTCAAAAAACCCGAATTCTGGTCGGATTGTCCTACAAAACCGCTCTATCTCCTACGTTTCAGCCTATAGCGCGATGTTAAATTTATTGATACTTTCCGCAGCGGTGATCACTCGGAGTTCTAATAATGAAAAAAGTAATGCTCAAGACCACACTTAGCCTCGCCGTTGCCATGGCCTCCTCCCAACTGTTTGCAAGCGGTTTCGCGCTGAACGAACAAAGCGTGAGCGGGATGGGTACCGGTTTCGCGGGTCGCTCTTCTTCTGCCGATGATGCAAGCACTGTTTACGGTAACCCTGCCGGTATGGCTCGCCTGAATGGCCAGCAAATCACGGGTGGCGTTGCAGCAATTGATGCCTCGACTGACATCAGCGACACCGGCGGCAACTCGCGCGGCTCGAATAAAGGCGACATGGTCCCGTTCACCGCGGTGCCATTCGGTTTCTACACCAACAAACTCAATGATCAGTGGGCCATCGGCTTCGGTGTATATGCACCGTTTGGCCTGGTGACCGACTATGAAAACGGCTTCCAGGGCCGTGGCTTCGGCAGCAAGAGCGAAGTGAAGGTCATGACCTTCCAGCCAACTGTCAGCTATGCCTTCAACGACCGCGTATCCATCGGCTTTGGCCCGACCATCAACCGGATTTCCGGTGTACTGGAATCGGACAGGACGCTGAACCCTGCCGTCAGCGATACCAACGTCAAGATCAAGGGTGACGACACCGCGCTGGGCTTCAACGTCGGCGTACTGGTCCAGGCCACCGATACCACCCGTGTCGGCCTGACCTACCACTCGAAGGTCAAGTACAAGCTTGAAGGCCACACCACCGTCAGCGGCCCTACGGCGACTCAACCGTTTTTGCGAAACAACCGTTACGATGCTTCGCTGAAAATCGACACGCCTGAGTCCTACGACCTGTCGGTCACTCAAGACCTGACCGATGCCTGGAAATTGTATGGCGGTGCTACCTGGACGCGCTGGAGCCGCCTGAAGGAAATCACCGTCAACAACGAAGGCGTTACAGCCGCTGGCGGCGCTTTGGCAACAAGCCAACTCACTTCCATCACCGAAGAACAAAACTGGCACGACACTTGGGCCTACGCGGTGGGTACCTCCTACCAGTTGACCAAGCAAGTGGTGCTGCGTACCGGCCTGACGTTCGACCAGTCGCCCACCAACAATACTGACCGCTCGCCGCGCATCCCGACTGGCGACCGTACGATTTTCAGCGTTGGCCTGGGCTACAAAGTCATGGATAACATGACCGTCGACCTGGCTTACTCCTACCTGAAAGAAGAAGACATCAAGGTCAACCAGACCGCTGATGCACCGTCGACGGCGAGCTACCGCGCCAAGTACGAAAACAGTGCCAATGGTTTCGGCCTGGGCATGACCTACACCTTCTGATCCAGACAGGTGTAAAAAAGCCCCGCTCTCCTGCAAAGGAGGCGGGGCTTTTTAACGGCTGACAATCAAGGCTTGGAAGCAATCGCCTCTTCCACCGCCTTGATCAGGTCCGGGTTGTCCGGCTTGGTCAGGCTGGAGAAATTGGCAATCACCTTGCCTTGTCGATCCACCACGTACTTGTAGAAATTCCATTTCGGCGGCGCGTCGGTCTGCTGCGCTAACACCTTGAAAAGGTGTACCGCATCCGGGCCCTTGACCTTCTGTGGTTCGGTCATGGTGAAGGTAACGCCATAGTTGACGTAACACACCTTAGCCGTCTCTTCGCCGGTCTTGGCTTCCTGCTTGAAGTCATCGGAGGGCACGCCGATCACTTCCAGCCCTTCGCCCTTGTAGCGTTGGTACAAGGCTTCGAGACCTTTGAACTGTGGGGCGAACCCACAGAAGCTCGCCGTGTTGACGATGACCAAGGGTTTGCCGGCAAACCGCTCGCACAGGTCGATGGATTCCTTGGCGCGCAGCTTGGGCAACTGGCCTTCCAGCAGCGGCGGGCAACTGGCAGCCAGGGCGGCACTGCCGACAGCCATCAAGACGGGTACAGCGAGCCAACGCATCTGCATGTCGTGTGTCCTTGAAAATAATCAGACCATGAAGTTAACAGATCGACATACCCAACTGCATCAACGCGAGACCGCCGTTCTGCCAGCCCCACCAGGCCAGCAGCACCATGATCAACCCCGCGATAACGACTAAACCACGTATCGCTATGCTCATGCCGCCTCCATCTGCGCCTGCAATCGCGCCACTGGCCGCTCACGCACCGGCCAATTCAAGGCCGCGGCGAGCAGGCTCAACAGAATTGCCACCTGCCAGATCAAATCGTAGCTACCGGTTCGATCATAGACCACCCCACCCAACCAGCCCCCCAGGAACGAACCGAGTTGGTGGAACAGGAACACTATCCCACCAAGCATGGAGAGGTTTCGCACACCAAACAGCGTCGCGACTGTGCCGTTGGTCAGCGGCACAGTGGACAGCCACAAGAAGCCCATGGCCATGCCGAACACGTAGGCCGTAACTTCGGTAACCGGCGCCCAAAGAAACACCACGATCACCACCGCACGCAGCAGGTACAACCCTGTCAACAAACGCGGCTTGGACATGCGCCCGCCGAGCCAGCCAGCAGTGTAGGTACCGAAGATATTGAACAGCCCGATCAGTGCCAGCACCGTGGTGCCTGTGGTGGCTGGCAAGTGCTGATCCACCAGATACGCCGGCAGGTGCACGCCGATAAACACCACCTGGAAACCGCAAACAAAAAAGCCAAAGGCCAACAGCCAGAACCCGGAGTGAGAGCACGCTTCCTTCAAGGCTTCGCGCAAGGTTTGCTGACCGGTCATCACCGGCAGTGGCCGGTCCTTGAGCATGGCGACCAGTGGCAGAATCAGTGCCACCATCAAGCCCAGCGCAAGCAATGCGGCGGACCAGCCCAACCAGCTGATCAAACCCAGTGTGCCCGGCACCATGGCGAACTGACCGAACGAACCGGCAGCACTCGCGATTCCCATCGCCATGCTGCGTTTTTCCGGGGCCACGGCGCGGCCGACCACGCCGAGAATCACCGAGAACGAGGTGCCGGACAGCCCGATACCAATCAACAAGCCAGCGCTGAGCGACAACGACCATGCCGAATCAGACATGCCCATCAACACCAGGCCCACGGCGTACAGGATACCGCCTACAAACACCGCTTTAGTGGCGCCAAACCGATCGGCAAGGGCGCCGGTAAACGGCTGCGCCAAACCCCAGATCAGGTTCTGCAAAGCGATCGCGAAGGCGAAGGTCTCACGGCCCCAGCCGAACTCGCTGCTCATCGGCGCCAGGAACAGGCCGAAACCGTGCCGCACACCCAACGACAGTGCCAGGATCAGCGCACTCCCCACAAGAATCCAGCCACTGGTGCGCCACATGGAAGTCATTTCTTATTCTCCGCTCGCGGGTATATACCCGCTTATAGTCGAACAAACCCGCGTTCAGGCGAGTTCGTCCAGCAAGGCCAACAAGGTTTCGCGTTTTTCCGCGCCGAGTTGATCGATCAATTTTTGCTGCGCCGCCTCCCAGGCGGGTAAAGCTGCAGCGAGTCGTGCTTCACCGTCCGCCGTCAGCATCACCAGGCGATTGCGCAGGTCATCGCCTTCCACCAGTTGCACCAGGCCTTCGCCTTCCAACACCCGAAGGTTGCGCCCCAAGGTGCTGCGGTCAAGTCCCATGGCTTCCGCCAGGCTGGAGATGCTCGGTTGATCGAGCCGCTGCAAGTTGCACAGCAACGAATACTGGGCGACGTTGATCCCGAAGCCATCAAGGGCGCCGTCGTAATGCCTGCTGACGCCACGGGCGGCACGTCGCAGGTTGGTACATAAACACTGGGAGGCAAGCATGGAACGTGTATATACCCGCGATTAAGGAAATGCAAGAAAGTGTTACAGCGCCAGAGCCACCAGAACCGCGACTTCCAGCAGCTCCAGCAAGGCGCCAGCGGTGTCACCCGTGGTGCCGCCCAGGCGATTGACCATCAGTTGGCGCAGGCCCATGAAGCAGAGTGCAGCGAGCAATACCGCAAGCCCACCCCTGAAGCCGCCGATCAGGATGCAGGCCAGGCCGCTGAGGATCAGTACCTGTTGGCCGACGATCCTCGGTAAATGATCCGACAACGCCTGGCCCAATCCTCCGGCACGCACATAGCGTGTGGTCAGAAACAGCGCCAGCATCGATGCGCGTCCGATCAGCGGCGCCAGGATCAGCGCTGCACCGTCATGTTGCTCGATCAACGCCACCAAGGCGGTGAACTTGAGCAGCAGCACCAACCCCAGGGTGACCACGGCAATCGGCCCGCTGCGCGGGTCCTTCATGATCGTGAGCGTACGCTCGCGGTCGCCGAAACCGCCCAACCAGGCATCGGCGCTGTCCGCAAGACCGTCCAGGTGCAGGCCGCCGCTGAGCAACACCCAGGCCGTCAGCAACAGCGCGGCATGCAGCAACAGCGGCGCGCCCATCAATACCGTGTTCAAGGCCCACAACAGCACGCCGAACAAAAGCCCCACCACCGGATAAAACAGCAGTGAACGTCCCAGCTCCTGAGGCTGCGGCATGCCCGGCAGACGAATCGGCAGGCTGCTGAGAAATTGCAGGGCGATCCAGAATGGCAGCATGATCACTCCAGCGCCTTCAGCACGCCGTCAGCGCAAACTTGCAGGCTGAATAACCCACCGTGGCCGACTTCGACATTCAAGAGTTGCTCCCGGGGCAAACCGCGTGCCTGTGCCAATAACAGACGCATCACGCCGCCATGACTGATCAACAGCACGCGCTCACCCGCATAAGCCTGGTGCAGGCGTGCGACAGCACCCAAAACGCGCTCGGAAAAGTCACTGACAGGCTCCCCTTCCGGCGGCGTGAAACTGTAGGGATCGGCCCAGAACAGGCCCAGCCCTTCGGCGTCGGTCTCCATCAAGGCTGCCGCACTCTGCCCTTCCCAGGCGCCAAAGTGCAGCTCTTGCAACGCCTTTTCCAGCGTTACCGGCAAATTGAGCTGAGCCCCCAATTCATCGGCAAACCGCGCGCACCGTTGCAGCGGCGAACTGACCACGCGGTCCCACGGCCCCTGCTCCACTATCGCCGCGCGCATCTGCGCCCAGCCCTTGACGGTGAGTGCGTCGTCCAGGCTGCCACGCAAGCCGCCGCCTAGCTCGGTTTCGCCGTGTCGCAGCAGGTCCAGGCGCAAGGTCATGCCGGGCGGTCTGCCACGGCGGCTTCGGCGAAGGTCGCCATCTGCCCGTGCAACGCACAGGCCAGGCGCAACAACGGCACGGCCAGCGCTGCGCCACTGCCTTCGCCCAGGCGCAGGCCCAGGTCCAGCAGCGGTTGCGCGTCGAGGCTTTGCAGCACATGACGATGACCTGGCTCGGCACCACGATGGCCGAACATCAGCCACTCCCGGCAAGTTGGGTTCAAGCGCGTCGCGACCAGTGCGGCGACAGTGCAGATAAACCCATCCACCAGCACCACGATGCCCTCTTGAGCACACGCCAGATACGCGCCCACCAGGGCTGCAATCTCAAAGCCGCCGAGATTGAACAGGGTGTGCAATGCATCACCGCGCTGTCCGGCGTGTAACGCCAGTGCACGTTCGATCACGGCCACCTTGTGGCTGACGCCCTGGGCATTCAATCCGGTGCCCGGCCCCGTGAGATCACTGACCTGGCAGTCGAGCAAGGCACACGCCAGCGCACTGGCAGCGGTGGTGTTGCCGATGCCCATCTCGCCGCCGATAAACAACTGCGCACCGTTTACCGATGCACGATGCACGCTGTCGCGGCCGGCTTGCAGGGCCAATTGCCCCTGGACCTCGGTCATCGCAGGGCCGTTGACAAAGTTTGCGGTGCCCGCGCCAATATTCAGGTGGCGTACACCGGGCAGGTCCAGGGACGGATTCACCGTGCCAAGGTCGACCACTTCCAACTGCGCCCCCAGCTGCCGCGCCAACACGCTGATGGCCGCGCCACCCGTGACAAAGTTATGCAGCATCTGCCCGGTGACTTCCTGTGGGAACGCCGACACGCCTTCCGCGACCACGCCATGGTCACCGGCGAAGATGGCGATCCATAGCTGATCCACCGACGGTTTGACTTGGCCCTGCAAGCCGGCCAATTGCACCGCGAGCGCTTCCAACTGGCCGAGGGAACCGGCCGGCTTGGTCAATTGCTGCTGGCGCGCCAGGGCGTGTTCATACGCTTGAGCGTCGCTCGCCTTACACGGGTTGAGCCACCAGGTGTCAGTCATAACGCAGTACCTTTCAAAGTCAGGGGCAGGCCGGCAACGGTCAGGACCACACGCTGACATTGCTCGGCCAAGGCTTGATGCAGCCAACCGGCTTCATCCACATAGCGGCGAGTCAATTCGCCCAGCGGCACGACACCCAGACCGGTCTCGTTGCTGACAAAAATGAGTTCACCCGGCAGCGAGGCCAGGGTTTGCAGCAGTTGATCGCGCTCCAAAGCCAAGCGCTCCGGGTCTTCCAGCATCAGCAGATTGGTCAGCCACAGGGTCAGGCAATCCACCAGCAGGCAGCGCTCGGCAGCCGCGTTTTCGCGCAGCACCCGCGCCAGTTCGATAGGCTCTTCGACCAAGCCCCAATGGTCGGGGCGACGTTGACGATGCAAGGCGACACGCTCATTCATCTCGCCATCCAAAGGTTGGCTGGTGGCGATGTAAGTGACCGGCAAAGCGCTGTCGCTGGCGAGCTTTTCGGCAAGACGGCTTTTGCCGGAGCGGGCGCCGCCGAGGATCAGTTGGAGCATAGCGTCACACCTTTTTTTACAACGCGGTCAAATGTGGGAGCTGGCTTGCCTGCGATGCAGTCACCTCGGTGTAGCAGGGAGACCCGGTTGATGCCATCGCAGGCAAGCCAGCTCCCACAGGGGGATCGTGTGCACACCATCAAATCCCGCACAGTTTGCGTAACAGCTCGGTGTCCAGGTGGTTTTCCACCAAGTCGGCCAGGCGCTCGATATCGCGCTCGCGCAAGGCGTGGTAGTCGACCTCCTGCACATCCTGCAACCCCGCCCAACGCAGCAGCGCACTGCACGCGGCCGGGGTTTCGAACAAGCCATGCAGGTAAGTGCCGAGGACCTGCCCGTCTGCACTTTGCGCGCCATCACTGCGGCCGTCATCGAGGCGCACAGCGGCGTTCGACAAGGCATCGCCAGACGTCACGCCCGCATGGATCTCATAACCGCTGACGTCGGCATCTTCCAGTAACAGGCGACCGCGTACGTTGCGCAGCTGTTTCTCTTCTTCCAAGGTGGTGCTGAACGCCAATAACCCAAGGCCATCGCTGGAGCCCGCAAGCCCTTCCAGGCCCAACGGGTCATGCACCTGCTCGCCGAGCATCTGCAAGCCGCCGCAAATGCCGAGCACCTTGCCGCCGTAGCGCAAGTGCCGCGCCACGGCGGCGTCCCAACCGTTGGCACGCAGATAAGCCAGGTCGCTGCGCACGCTTTTCGAGCCTGGAAGGATAATCAGGTCGGCAGCAGGGATCGGCTGGCCTGGCCCGATGAATTGCAAGTCCACCTGGGGATGCAAACGCAACGGGTCGAAATCCGTATGGTTGCTGATGCGCGGCAACACCGGCACCACCACCTTGAGTACCTGCGCAGCCTTATCGATTTGGCGCTGATCGATGCCGTCCTCAGCTTCCAGATGCAGGTCCATCACGTAAGGCAATACGCCCACCACCGGTTTGCCGGTGCGCGCTTCCAGCCAGTCCAGGCCCGGTTGCAACAGCGAAATGTCGCCGCGAAATCGGTTGATGATGAAGCCTTTGACCCGTGCCTGCTCGCTGGGCGAAAGCAGTTCCAGGGTTCCGACCAGATGGGCAAACACCCCGCCGCGATTGATATCGGCGATCAGCAGCACCGGGCAATCCACTGCTTCGGCGAAGCCCATGTTGGCGATGTCATTGGCACGCAGGTTGATCTCCGCCGGGGAGCCAGCGCCTTCCACCATCACGACGGGGTAGGCTTGGCTCAACCGTGCGTGGGAGGCCAGCACCGCCTGCATCGCGATGGCTTTGTAGTCGTGATAGGCCACCGCGTTCATGCTGGTAACAGCGCGGCCGTGGATGATCACTTGGGAACCGGTGTCGCTGTTGGGCTTGAGCAGCACCGGGTTCATATCGGTGTGCGGCGCCAGGTTGGCCGCCTGGGCCTGCACCGCTTGCGCACGACCGATCTCGCCGCCCTCGGCCGTCACGGCGCTGTTGAG
Organism: Pseudomonas sp. 58 R 12; assembly: GCF_900005865.1. Taxonomy (NCBI): domain Bacteria; kingdom Pseudomonadati; phylum Pseudomonadota; class Gammaproteobacteria; order Pseudomonadales; family Pseudomonadaceae; genus Pseudomonas; species Pseudomonas sp. 58 R 12. The sequence continues at coordinate 54,839 of NZ_CVTP01000018.1, read as the reverse complement.
CGCCATGTTCTGTGGCTTGAACGGCACCACTGGCACGCCCTGGCGCACCAACCAGCGACACAGCGCCGTCACCAAGGTGCTTTTGCCGGCGTCGGACGTCGTGCCTTGCACCATCAACGTACTCATGTCGCGTCCTTATAAGCGGCCAGGGCTTCGTCCAGGCGTTGCCAGTCGGCGTCGGTATCCGGCAGGCCAAAACGCAGGCTGCTGTTATGGACAAACAGGCGCAGCAGGATGCCGCGCTGGGCCATGAATTCATGCATGCGTTCGGCGTGCGGCGTGATCAGCCACTGGAACAAGGCGCAGCCGCCCTGAGGTTGAAAGCCGTGGCGCTCGAGCGCGGTAAACAAGCGCTGGCTCGCCTCGATGCAGCGCGCGCGTTGCCGCGCCTGCCCGGCAGTGTCGCGTAGGCAGACTCGGCCCAGTACCCGCGTCGGCCCGCTGACCGCCCAAGGGCCAACCTGCTCGGCCAGCAACTTGAGCAGCTTGCGTTCGGCCAGTACGAAGCCCAGTCGCACACCGGCCAGGCCGAAGAATTTACCGAACGAGCGCAGCACAATCAGGCCGACCTGATGCGCCTGGCCCGCCAGGCTCAATTCCGGAGTCACGTCCATGAACGCTTCGTCCACCACCAGCCAGCCGCCGCGCTGGGCCAGCCGCGAGTGCCAGTCCAACAAGCGTTGCGGGTTCAGGCTCAGGCCGGTGGGATTGTTGGGGTTGACCACCACCAGCACGTCAAGGCCATCAAGAAAGAAGTCGACTTCCTGCTCCAGCACTTCGCGCACCACGTAACCGGCACGGCGCCAGGCTTCGGCGTGTTCGGCATAGCACGGCGACAATACCCCGACCTTGCCGGCGCGACGCAGACGTGGCAGCAACTGAATCGCCGCCTGGGAGCCAGCTACTGGCAACAGATGCGCTGCGCCGTAATACTCGCTGGCGGCCTGCTCCAGGCCGTCATCGGTTTCCGGCAGACGCGCCCAGGCGCGCAGCGGGATCTCGGGGATCGCCCAGGGCCAGGGCGCCAGGCCGCTGGACAGGTCGAGCCAGTCAGCTTCGGCAATTCCGTACTGAATCGCTGCCTTGCGCAGCCGGCCACCGTGCTCAAGCATAAAATTGCCCCCCGACGCATAAGATCAGCAGCCACAACCATACGCCGCGCTGCACCAGTTGCCAGCCCCGGTCGATGGCGTCCGCATCCGCCGCCGGGCCCTCGCCCAGCGGCGGGCGCTGGTGCACTTCACCGTGATAGATCGCCGCGCCGCCCAGTTCAACGCCCAGCGCGCCTGCACCGGCAGCCATCACCGGGCCGGCGTTGGGGCTGTCCCAGGTCGGGCCTTGGGTGCGCCAGCATTTGAGCGCCAGACGGGTCTTGCCGAGCACGGCATAGGTCAAGGCGACCAAGCGTGCCGGAATGTAGTTCAGCACATCGTCGATTTTTGCCGCGGCCCAACCAAAGCGCTCAAAACGTTCGTTGCGATAACCCCACATGGCGTCGAGGGTATTGCTCAGGCGATAAAGCACCACGCCCGGCACGCCCGCCACCACAAACCAGAACAACGCGGCGAAGACTGCGTCGCTGCCGTTTTCCAGCACCGATTCGGTCGCGGCGCGGGCGACTTCGGTGCGGTCCAGTTCGCTGGTCTGGCGGCTGACCAAGTAGCTGACGCGCTTGCGGGCTGCCTCCAGGTCATCGCTGCGCAGGGCCTGGGCCACCGGGATCACATGCTCGCCAAGGCTACGCATGCCGAGGGCGCAATACAGCGCCAGAATCTCTACTACCCAGCCGATATACGGCGCCCACGACAACGCCGTGGCCAGCAGGGTCAGCGGCACTACGGCGATAAACCAAGCGGTCACGCCATGGCTGCGCCAGCCACGGCCACCGGAGTTAAAACGTTGCTCGATGCGCCCGGCGAAATTGCCGAATGCCACCAGCGGATGCCAGCGCCTGGATTCGCCCAGCAGCGCATCCAGCGCCACTGCAGCGACGCACAGCAAGGCCACACTCATTGACTCACTCCCCACACATTCTCATACAACATGTCACTCAGCGGCCGAGGCTCGGTCCAGCCTTCGAGTTGCAACATCGGTGCCGGGTAGAACTCGGTTACCGGCCCCAGGCACAACACGGCCAGGGGTTTCGCGCCGGGCGGCAAACCGAGCAGATCGGCCAGGGCCTGGGGTTCGAACAACGAAACCCAGCCCATGCCCAGACCCTCGACACGCGCGGCCAGCCACAGATTCTGGATGGCACAGGCCAGCGAGGCCATGTCCATTTCCGGCAAGGTACGACGGCCGAAGATGTGCCGCTCACGGTCATCCATCAGCGCCGCCACCAGCACTTCGGCGCAGTCGTGGATGCCTTCGACCTTGAGCTTCATGAACGCGTCGGAGCGCTCGCCCAGGGCTTCGGCGGTGCGTACGCGCTCCTCTTCTACTAACTGCTGAATCTGCCCACGCAGTTGGCGATCGCTGATGCGGATGAAGCGCCAGGGCTGCATCAGGCCGACGCTGGGGGCCTGGTGCGCGGCCTGGAGCAGACGGTGCAGCAATTCGGGGGCGACAGCGCCGCCGCTGAAGTGGCGCATGTCACGGCGTTCGGCGATGGCGCGGTAGACGGCGTCGCGGTCGGCCTGGGGGAAGGCGTTGTCCGTCATGGCCTCTTCGCGGGCAAGTCGAATCGTCGCACCGCCCCTCCCACATTTTGATCTGTGAACACTGTCGATGTGGGAGCTGGCTTGCCTGCGATAGCGACATCACGGTCTGGCGCAAACAGTGCGGCTACAGCGGCTGGATTCGACGGGAAATAAAAATGCACGTAAGAAGCCGTCATCCGCCCCTGACGGTAAACCGCCTCAGCCCCGCGCCCACCATTGGGGCTCACCCCCCTGGCAATCGGCTGCCAGTCGGTGCTGGTCAGCGAATGGTGATAGGTGTGACCACGCAGTGTGCCTTCCGGCAACTCGACGCTTTGCAGCGCCAGGGCCGCCAGTTTCTTTTGCATCACCGCATCGCCCTGCAACAGGCCCACCAGTTCGGCGCGGGTGCCGTCGACATCGGTGAGCGAGTCCAGCAGGTAGAGCATGCCGCCGCATTCGGCGAGCAAGGGTTTGCCGGCCGCATGGTGAGCGCGGATCGCGTCGAGCATTGGGGTGTTTTCCGACAGCGCCTGGTGGTGCAGTTCCGGGTAACCGCCGGGCAGGTAGAGGCTGTCGGCATCAGGCAATGCGCGATCGTGAATGGGCGAGAAAAACTTCAGCTCGGCGCCCATGGCCCGCAGCAGATCAAGACTGGCGCCGTAGGTAAAAGCGAAGGCTTCGTCGCGGGCCACGGCAATACACACGCCCTTGAGCAGTGGCTCGGCCTCGATCACTTCCGGTGCAGCAAAGGTCACCGGCGGCGGCAAGGCCACTTCGCAACTGCTGCCCAAGGCTTGGGCGGCGGCGTCAAGGCGCACATCAAGGTCATTCAGTTCGCTGGCTTGCACCAGGCCCAGGTGACGGCTAGGCAGCTCTATACCGGTCTCGCGGGACAACGCGCCGTACCAGCGCAGGCCTTCGGTGAGGCTGCCTTCCAGCAATTGCGCATGACGCAGCGTGCCAACGCGGTTGGCCAGCACCCCGGCGAACGGCAAGTCCGGCTGATAACGCGCCAGGCCCAGGGCCAAGGCGCCAAAGGTCTGGGCCATGGCCGTGCCGTCAATAACGCCCAGTACCGGCACGCCGAAGTGTCGCGCCAGGTCGGCGCTGGAAGGGGTGCCGTCAAACAAACCCATCACGCCTTCGATCAGGATCAAGTCGGCCTCGCCCGCCGCTTCCCACAGCAGGCGGCGACTTTCCTGCTCGCCCACCATCCACATGTCCAATTGATACACCGGCGCACCGCTGGCGCGCTCGTGGATCATCGGGTCGAGGAAATCCGGGCCGCATTTGAACACGCGCACCTTGCGACCCAGGTTGCGGTGCAATCGGGCCAGCGCCGCGGTGACGGTGGTTTTGCCCTGGCCGGACGCCGGTGCGGCGATCAATACGGCCGGGCAATGACGGGGCTGATTCAAAGTTCGACGCCCTTCTGTGCCTTGATACCGGCCTGGAACGCGTGCTTGAGCATGCCCATTTCGGTGACGGTGTCACCCATTTCGATCAACTCAGGCTTGGCGCCACGGCCGGTGACCACCACGTGCTGCATCGGCGGGCGGGCCTGCAAGTCACTGAGCACCTGGTCCAGTTCGAGGTAGCCGTGCTTGAGGGCGATGTTCAGCTCATCCAGCACGACCATGCCGATGCTCGGGTCTTGCAGCAGTTCGCAGGACACAGCCCAGGCGGCTTCGGCCGCGGCGATGTCACGTTGGCGATCCTGGGTTTCCCAGGTGAAGCCTTCGCCCATGACGTGGAAACGTACTTGCTCGGGGAATCGGCGGAAGAACAACTCTTCACCGGTGCTGTGACGCCCCTTGATGAACTGCACCACGCCGCACTGCATGCCGTGGCCCATGGCCCGGGCCAGCATGCCGAACGCGGAGCTGCTCTTGCCTTTGCCGTTGCCGGTGAGCACCAGCAGCAAGCCGCACTCGTTGGGGGAATTGGCAATGCGTTCGTCGATCACGGCTTTTTTGCGCAGCATGCGCGCCAGGTGGCGTTCGTCGCGGTCGGGGGAATCGGTCATGACAGCTCTCCGTTGGGGCTGGACAAAAACGGCGGGCAGGAAAAAAGAAAAACAGACAGCCAAGCATCGCCCACCGTGATGCTGTTGGATGTAACAGGCCGGTCTCCGGGCTCATGAGTGGCGCCGTTGCCCTCGTATAGAGAGCGCGCAGGCCAACGCTACGCCTTCCCATATCGCTGGCGATACAGTGGCAAAAGGCAGCGTCTTGACTCATTTACCGTTGCGGGGGCAGCGCCGGAATCGCGGCAGCACTGTGTACAAGTGCGCTCACTCACCGGCTTCCCTGTTTCACTCGGTCGACCCATTGGTCACAGAGCACCTGGAACAAGCCGCGAAGGTTAGTGGGTTGGGGGTGGAGCGTCAATGAAAGCTGACCTTGCACTTGAACCATCGCACCGCCGACCTCCTCTACCCTTACAGGTATTAAGGAGAACACCATGCATAAAACAAGACTTGCCCTACTCATCCTGGTCGCCGGCACCCTCGCCGCCTGCGGTGAAAGCTCCACCCTCCAGGTCTCCGACGGTACCGGGCCTTCGCCCAAGTTGCCGGAACCGAACAAAACCCTGATCCCCACCGTCAATATCGCCCCCGCCATCGGTTGGCCCGAGGGCGTGAAGCCAACGGCCGCCGCCGGCACCCAGGTTGCGGCGTTTGCCGAAGGCCTGGACCATCCGCGCTGGCTGTATGTGCTACCAAATGGCGATGTGCTGGTAGCGGAAACCAACGCGCCGCCCAAGCCGGATGACTCCAAGGGCGTTCGTGGCTGGGTCATGGAGAAAGTCATGGGCCGCGCTGGCGCCGGGGTGCCGAGCCCGAATCGCATCACGCTACTGCGTGACGCCGACCACGACGGCGTCGCGGAGACGCGCACGGTATTCCTGGAGAATCTCAATTCGCCGTTTGGCATGACACTGGTCGGCAACGACCTGTACGTCGCTGACTCGGACAAGCTGCTGCGTTTCCCCTATCAACCGGGTGACACTGCGATCAAGCAAGCCGGCACCAACGTCGTCGACCTGCCGGGCGGGCCTCTGAACCACCACTGGACGAAAAACGTGGTGGCCAGCAAGGACGGCACCAAGCTGTACGTGAGCGTGGGTTCCAATAGCAACGTCGGTGAAAACGGCCTGCAAGCGGAAGAAGGCCGGGCGGCGATCTGGGAAGTCGATCGCGCCAGCGGCGAGCACCGCATCTTCGCCTCCGGCCTGCGCAACCCGAACGGTATGGCGTGGGAGCCGCAGAGCGGTAAGTTGTGGACGGCAGTCAACGAGCGTGACGAAATCGGCAGCGACCTGGTGCCGGACTACATCACCTCGGTCAAGGATGGCGGCTTCTATGGCTGGCCGTTCAGCTACTACGGGCAGCATGTGGATGTGCGGGTCAATCCGCAGAATTTGGACTTGGTGGCCAAGGCGATCGCGCCGGATTACGCGGTAGGCCCGCACACCGCATCCCTGGGGCTGACGTTTGCCGAGGGCAGCAAACTCCCTGCGCAGTTCAGTAACGGCGCGTTTATCGGCCAGCATGGTTCGTGGAATCGCAAGCCGCACAGTGGCTACAAGGTGATCTTCGTGCCGTTCGAGGGTGGGCAGCCTAAAGGGCCGCCGGTGGACGTGCTGACGGGGTTCCTCGATAAGGACGAGAAAGCCATGGGCCGCCCGGTGGGCGTGGTGATTGATCAGCAGGGGGATTTGCTGGTGGCCGATGATGTGGGGAATAAGGTATGGCGGGTGTCGGCCGCTAGATAGCGGAGCAGCAAGCCTCACGCTTGAAGCTGCAAGCAGGCATTGCGCCTTCTTGCAGCTGACAGCTCGTAGCTGCCGCTAGGGATTACGTGCCAGATTCGCCGGCAACACACGCTTGGCACTCAGGTACGCATTCTGCCAGTACGCCTTGGACAAGGTATCCAGCTTCACCGTACCGCCCGTTTGCGGCGCGTGCACAAAGCGCCCTTCCCCCACGTAGATCCCGGCGTGGCTGACCTGTGAACCACCACCGGTGGCGAAGAACAGCAGGTCGCCGGTCTGCAGGTTCTGCTCGCTGACGTCCTGGGCGCGCATTACGATCAGTTCACGCGTAGTACGCGGCAATGAGATGCCGGCAGCGTCGCGAAACACAAAACCAATCAAACCGCTGCAATCAAACCCGGAGTCCGGCGTGTTGCCGCCCCAACGATAAGGCGTGCCGACCAGGCCCAGCGCGCGGAAGAGCACATCTTCAGCCGCAGGCGAGAAATTCTGGGTGGAATAGTTGAACACCGGCTTAGGCTTCACCGCGACAGGCGCGGGCGGCGGTGGGCGGCTTGCACAGGCGCTGAGCAGCGCGGCGCAAACAATAAGAATCAGGCGGGCCGAGGTCGACATGTGCAGAACAATCCTGGTCTGGATGCGGCTTTTCGCTGCCGAACGCTGAAAACCAGAACGCGCAAGCAAAGCTCGCGCGAACGGATTACAACAATGTCCAGGGATTCTAGCGCTTACACGTCAAACTTCAAGTATCACTTTAAGTTTACTTGCTAGCGGTAACCGTCGTCGGGGCCATGGCGAGTGCGCGCTTGGCTTCGATGAAGGTTTTGCTCCAGTAGCTATCACCCAGGTTGTCGACTCGAACACCGCCACTGCGACGGCTGCTGGAGTGGATAAACTGGTTATCGCCCAAGTAGATACCGGCATGGCTGACGCGACCACGACCAGCCGTACTAAAGAAAAGCAGATCACCGGGCTTGAGGTTGTTGCGCGCGACCAACGGTGCATTCACGTTGATCATTTCGCGAGTGGAGCGTGGCAGGTTCATGCCCGCCTCTTCACGAAACAGGTAGCCGATGAAACCGCTGCAATCGAAACCGGCTTCGGAAGTACCGCCGAAACGGTAACGGGTACCGATCAGGGACATGCCGCGTTCGAGGATGCTGTCGGCGAGAACTGGAAGCTGGTAAGGCTTGCTGCCGGAGAAATTGGCCAATTCTTTTTCAGTTGCCAGCTCTTCTTCGTAAACAGAAGCAGACTGTGCAGCAACAAATTTGGCCTGGTTTTGAACCTGTGGTTTTTGCTGTTCTGCCACCTGTTGAGGGTGGGAGGCGCAACCAAACAACAGGGTAACGAGTGCGAGAGGCACGAGGGGTGCGAAGCGATTTAGCATGGGCACGACCGTGGCTGGTATGTAAAGAAGCCGAGACTATGCCTTCTATCACATCGATTTGCAAATTCAATCGTGGTCTATGTGACTTCCCGCTTGGACTATGCCATCTAAGCCGTAATTCCATTTATCGATTGAAATGCGTGACCAATACGGTTCAAACGCAGGTTTTCTGGCGCCTGAAAATTGCCGAACCCCGTCAATTCAATGGGTTACCAGCCCAACGTTTCTTTCAGGAAAGGGATCGTCAATTTTCGTTGAGCCTGCAAGGAAGCCTGATCGAGTTGCTCGAGCAAATCGAATAAGGCGCTCATGCTGCGTGTGCCACGGGTAAGGATGAAATGCCCCACCTCGTCGGTGAGATGCAGGCCGCGACGCGACGCGCGCAATTGCAAGGCGCGCAGTTTGTCCTCGTCGGACAGCGGGCGCATCTGGAAGATCAGCGCCAGGGTCAGACGCGACTTGAGGTCAGCCAGCTTGATCGGAAGTTCACGTGGGGAAGTCGAGGCGGCAATCAATAAACGCCGACCGCTGTCACGCAGGCGGTTGAACAGGTGAAACAGCGCCTCTTCCCAGTCTGCCTTGCCGGCGATCGCTTGCAGATCGTCCAGGCACACCAGCTCGTATTGCTCGAGGTGGTCGAAGATGCCGATGCCACGGTCCATCAACTCAGCCAGGGGCAGGTAAACCGCTGGCTCGCCCATCTGCTCGAAACGCAGGCACGCGGCCTGCAACAGGTGAGTACGCCCTACGCCGTGCTTGCCCCACAGATAGATCAGGCTTTCGGTCCACCCGGCGTCGGCTTCGCAGAGCCGCTCGACATAGCCGAGTGCAGCGGCATTGGCGCCTGGGTAGTAGTTGATAAAGGTGGCGTCATCACGCAGACGCACACCCAAGGGCAGCTGAATCGGTTTCATGCTGACTGAACGGCTCCAAACGAACCGTTAGTGGCCTCTGTGTAAAGTTTGCAAAGTTTATACCCGTGACGCCGGGCGCACAATGCAGCAGACCGCAAGCAAAATCAAAGGTTTGCGTTAACTTGTTGGATTTGTGCAGATTGTTTGGCGCCGCTGCTCCAGAAACAACAAACCCGGCCTTGGCCGGGTTTGTTACGAAGCGGTTACAGCTCGGGGTCTTCAACGCCGGTATACACATCCGAATCCTTGTACAGATCGTGCATATGGCGCACCAGCACCATGATCACCGCCGCCACCGGCAGAGCCAGCAGGATGCCGGTAAACCCGAACAGCTCACCGCCCGCCAGGATTGCAAAGATCACCGCCACCGGGTGCAGGCCAATCCGGTCGCCCACCAGCAAGGGCGTGAGCACCATGCCTTCCAGCGCCTGGCCGACCATGAACACCGCGACAATCCCCAGCATCGGGTACAGGTCGCCGCCAAACTGGAACAGCCCGGCCACCAGCGCCGCGCCGATACCGATCACAAAGCCCATGTACGGCACGATAGCGGCCAGGCCGGCGATCAGGCCGATCAACAAGCCCAGCTCCAGACCGATCGCCATCAAGCCGCCAGCATAGATGATGCCCAGCGCCAGCATCACCAGCAGTTGGCCACGCACAAACGCGCCCAACACCTCATGACACTCGCCTGCCAAGGAAACAATGCGCTCCTCACGATCGCGCGGTAGCAGGCTGCGGATCTTGGCCATCATGATGTCCCAGTCGCGCAGCAGGTAGAACGCCACGACCGGGATCAGCACCAGGTTGGTCAACCAACCGATCAGCGCCAGGCTGGACGCAGTTGCCTGGCTGAGGATGACACCGACGATATCGGTGGTCTGGCCCATGTGCTCGCTGATCGCCGCCTTGACCTTGTCGAACTTCCAGAAGCCGTCCGACAGCCCGAGCTTGGCCTGGGCCCACGGCATTGCCGTGTGTTGCAGCCAATCGAGCATCTGCGGCGCCAGTTCATACAAGCGATACAGCTGCTTGGCCAGCATGGGTACCAGCACCAATACCAATGCCGTGATGATCAAGGTAAACAGCGCAAACACTGCCACTACCCCCAGGGTACGCGACAAGCCAGCCTTTTCCAGGCGATCCACGACGGGATCGAACAGATACGCCAGCAGCAACGCAACCAGGAACGGCGTCAGGATCGAATGCAGCAGGAACACAAAGACGCACAGCAGGACAATCCCGCCAAGCCACACCCAACGACGCGTATCCGCCATAAACCACTCCATCTATATAAAGAAGAAAACTGCTACCAACGAAAACGCAGCTGTGCTTGAGGTTCAGGTGCGATTGCAGGCTGAGCGCCATCTGTTACAGGCTGCTGGACCGGTGCTTCACCGGCAGGAATCTCCTGCAACTTGGCCAGGCTTAGCTGGGTACGTAACTGATCGGCACTGCCGTTGACGCGGTACACGATGCGATTGCCATCCACCCGTTGGGGCTGGCCACCAAAGGGCTCAAGCAGATGACCCAGCGCGGCGTAGCGCTCAAGGGTCATGCCTTGCACTTCCAGCAATTGCTCGGTGCTCACGCCAGGCTTAACCGCAAAACGCGGCGCCAATTTCTGGCTGACCGCCAGCATCACCGCATCGGCCACGGCAGCAGTGTCGGCGCCTTGCGCAGTGCCCTGCTCGTTCTTGTCGCCCAGCCACAGGCGCCATTTGGCCTGCCATTGGCTGCCTTCCTGGCGCGCATGCACGGCCAGCAGGGCGTCGGCGCCGTAACGCTCGGAGGCGGCGCGCAACGGTGTGGCATCGGCACTTTCCAAGTTCGGCGCGGTGGCGACCACCTGCTCATCCAGGTCCCCCAGCGGCAGACGCAACGGCAGGCCACGGTGTTGCGCAGCGCGGCGCAGCGCCTGGGCGACGGTTTGGCCGTCGCCTACCAGGCTGCTGCCTTCAGTAGAGTCGTTCAACCACCAACCGAGGATCGAGGGGCGATTGCTGCCCCAGATCGACAGGCCCGCATCGCGCAAGGCGCGGTCAGTACTGACCGGATCAAAATCCACTTGCAGGCTTTCCGGCGGACCAGCGTCGTACCCATATTGCGTGATGATTTGTTGCGGATCCTTGCGAATCGCCGCCAGGCCCGGGCCTTCGGCGGCCTTGGCATCACCGGTCAGGCGGATCACCAGGGTTTGCACGGCACGCTGGGTAGCCTGGTCGCGCTCTTGCGGGGACTGGCTGCTGACAGGCTCAAGTACTTGATAAAGGCCATTGAGTGTTTCGGCATGACTCGCCAGGCTGACCAACGACAAGCAGCCTACAAAGAAGAAGTTACACAGACGCATGGAAGATTCCCGAACGACAAATTTAGCGGCTGCAACAGACCGCGTGAACTCGGTTTGGCAAGGCTGTGACCACAGCCACCGGTAAAACATTCACAGGGTCATGGCAGTTTTTGTACTGTCATAACGATAGCGGGTTAAAGGCTATACCTTAATACGTGCCAAAGCAGAGTCGATTAGCATTTTTTTAACCCGCTTTTTTGACCTATATGGCCCTGCCCGTCGGCCCGAGGATGGCCGCTGCCCCTCAAGCCTGATAAAATCGCGCGCCTTCGCAGACCGTCAACGGCTGGGCCTTTTACCAAAAGCGCCTGCCCGCTCGGTCGTTACCCCTGAATCCCCCCTAAAGGCCTGGATCATGAGCAAGCAACCCTCCCTGAGCTACAAGGACGCCGGTGTAGACATCGACGCCGGTGAAGCATTGGTCGAACGCATCAAGAGCGTCGCCAAGCGCACTGCGCGCCCCGAAGTCATGGGCGGCCTGGGCGGTTTTGGCGCCCTCTGCGAAATCCCGGCCGGCTACAAGCAGCCTGTACTGGTTTCCGGCACCGACGGCGTGGGCACCAAGCTGCGCCTGGCGCTGAACCTGAACAAGCACGACAGCATCGGCATCGACCTGGTTGCCATGTGCGTCAACGACCTGGTGGTGTGCGGCGCTGAGCCGTTGTTCTTCCTGGACTACTACGCGACCGGCAAGCTCAATGTCGAAACCGCGACCCAGGTGGTGACCGGCATCGGCGCTGGCTGCGAACTGTCGGGTTGCTCCCTGGTTGGCGGCGAAACCGCTGAAATGCCAGGCATGTACGAAGGCGAAGACTACGACCTGGCCGGCTTCTGCGTCGGCGTTGTAGAAAAAGCCGAAATCATCGACGGCTCCAAAGTGGCTGCCGGTGATGCCCTGCTGGCCCTGCCATCCTCCGGCCCGCACTCCAACGGCTACTCGCTGATCCGCAAGATCATCGAAGTGTCCGGCGCCGACATCGAGAACATCCAGCTCGACGGCAAGCCGCTGACCGACCTGCTGATGGCCCCGACGCGCATCTACGTCAAGCCTCTGCTCAAGCTGATCAAGGACACTGGCGCAGTCAAAGCCATGGCCCACATCACTGGCGGCGGTTTGCTGGATAACATCCCGCGCGTCCTGCCAAAAGGCGCCCAGGCGATCGTCGACGTGGCCAGCTGGCAGCGTCCTGCGGTCTTCGACTGGCTGCAAGAGAAAGGCAACGTCGATGAAACCGAAATGCACCGCGTGCTGAACTGCGGCGTGGGCATGGTCATCTGCGTGGCCCAAGAGCACGTTGAAACCGCGCTGAACGTGCTGCGTGAAGCCGGCGAGCAGCCTTGGGTCATCGGCCAGATCGCCACCGCCCCAGAAGGCGCGGCACAGGTTGAACTGAAGAACCTCAAGGCTCACTGATGCCTCAGACCTGTGATGTCGTGGTGCTGCTTTCCGGCACCGGCAGTAACTTGCAGGCCCTGATCGACAGCACGCGCACCGGCGACAGCCCGGTGCGCATCGCTGCGGTGATCTCCAACCGCAGCGACGCCTACGGCCTGCAACGCGCCAGGGACGCGGGTATCGACACCCGCTCCTTGGATCACAAGGCTTTTGAAGGTCGCGAGGCCTTTGATAACGCCTTGATCGAACTGATTGACGCCTTCAACCCCAAACTCGTGGTACTGGCCGGCTTCATGCGCATCCTCAGCGCTGATTTCGTACGGCATTACGAAGGGCGGCTGCTGAATATCCACCCTTCCCTGCTGCCCAAGTACAAAGGCATGCACACGCACCAGCGTGCGCTAGACGCCGGCGACAGCGAGCATGGCTGCAGCGTGCACTTCGTCACCGAGGAACTCGATGGCGGGCCTCTGGTCGTACAGGCAGTGGTTCCGGTAGAGTCTGACGACTCGGCGCAGAGCCTTGCGCAACGGGTTCACACCCAGGAACACAGGATTTACCCGCTGGCCGTTCGCTGGTTTGCCGAAGGTCGGTTGATTCTTGGCGACCAGGGTGCATTATTGGACGGTCAGTTACTCGCGGCCAGCGGCCACTTGATTCGAACCTAGGAGATTTTATGCGTCGCGCCTTGCTCTTCGCTTTTGCGCTGTTCGCCTTGCCTGCCGTGCAAGCAGCAGACCTTCACCCCTTCTCCGCCAGCTACACCGCTGACTGGAAACAGTTGCCCATGAGTGGTTCGGCAGAACGCAGCCTGACCAAGAACAGCGACGGCACTTGGACGTTGAACTTCAAGGCGTCCATGATGATCGCCAGCCTGACCGAAACCAGTGCGATCGTGTTCGACAAGGACACACTGCAACCGAAGAGCTACACCTTCGAACGCGGCGGCTTGGGGAAGGCGAAGAAGATCAATCTGGATTTCGACCAATCCGCCAAGAAAGTTACCGGTTTTGAAAACAAAGACCCGGTCAACGTCACCCTTGAAAGTGGCATGCTCGACAAGTCGACTTACCAACTCGCCCTCCAGCGTGACGTGGCTGCCGGCAAGAAAAGCATGAGCTACCGTGTGGTCGAAGGCACGGACGTCGATACCTATGACTTCCGCGTCATCGGCCCTGAAAAGGTCCAGACCAAGGTAGGCTCCATCGACGCGATCAAGGTCGAGCGTGTGCGCGACCCGTCGCAGAGCAAGCGCATCACCCAGATGTGGTTTGCCAAGGACCAGGGCGGCATCCTGGTTGCCCTGCGCCAGGTTGAGACCGACGGCAAGGAATACAACATCATGCTGCTGGACGGCACCGTTGACGGTAAGGCTGTCAAAGGTAGCTGATCGGTAGATGGAACAAAGAGCCTCGCGAATGCGGGGCTTTTTTTCGTCTGGAGGTTTTGTGTTGAAGCCTTACGCCAACATGAAACTTTTGTCATAAAACTCAGCACCCTGCGACGCAATGCCTTGATTTACGCGGCCTGCAGCACTGTTGCATTTACCGCAATGAATTATTGCGCGAAAAGTCAGTTTACTTAGCAAGCTAACAAAACATATAACAAAGGCCTGCGACGACTTGCCGCAGACCCACCAGAGATTGGAGCAAGCAGATGACTGTAAAAGTAACTGAACGCGACGACGAACATATGTCCCACGAAGCCTTGGGCCATGGGATTCACATCTGGGACGTACACCAACAAGACCTGCTGGTCGGCATGTTTCACAACGAGAGCGACGCTCATAATTATAAGAACGAGCTGGAAACCCTTGAGATGAGACGCCAGGCGCAAGATTCCTGAAGACATATCTGTAGTGAGCGGGCTTGCCCCGCGCTGGGTGGCGAAGCCGCCCTAATAAAGACACCGTGCATTTCCAGGTAGAGTCACGTCGCCTGGTTTGGGGCGGCTTCGCCACCCAGCGCGGGCGGTGCGACGATTCGACAAGCCCGCTCACTACAAACGACAAACCCCGCCTTTTGAGCGGGGTTTGTCATTTTTAAAGCCTTACCACATCAGGTCATCCGGGATCTGGTAGGCGGCGTACGGATCATCCTCATCCGGCACCTGGCTCTCCGTCAGGATGTTGAGCTGCACGATACGCTCCGGTGCGCGCTCCTGGATCTTCAGCGCTGCTTCGCGCGGGATCACCTCATAGCTGCCGCCGTGATGCACGATCGCCAGGGATCCGTTGCTCAGCTTGTTGCGCATCAAGGTGTTGACCGACAGGCGCTTGACCTTCTTGTCATCCACGAAGTTGTAGTAGTCCTCGGTGGTCAGCTTGGGCAGGCGCGAGGTCTCGATCAGTTGCTTGACCTGGGCCGTGCGGGCCTTGGCCTCGGCTTTTTCCTGCTGCTGGCGGTTCAGCTCCTGGTCGCGCTTGATCTTCTCAGCCTTTGCCTCGGCTGCCAGGCGGGCCTGGGTGTCGTCAGCCTCGATCTGGCCTTTGTGGACCAGGCGCTGCTGCTTCTGTTTGTCTTTGCCGACCTGCTTGGCCTGCTTTTGGTTGACCAGACCTGCTTTGAGTAACTGATCGCGAAGGGAAATGCTCATGGTGCTTACTCACTTAGGCAGCCGCTCAACCGCAGCTGGACATGTTCTTTTCCTGACGTTTGGCTTCGCCCCACAGGGCGTCCAATTCTTCGAGGGTGCAATCTTCTATGGGACGATGGGTATCGCGCAATGCCTGTTCGATAAATCGGAAACGTCGTTCGAACTTGGCATTGGCGCCACGCAGTGCGGTTTCCGGGTCGACCTTGAGGTGGCGGGCCAGGTTGACCGCCGCAAACAGCAGGTCGCCGACCTCGTCAGCAATGGCCGCCGAGTCGTTATCGGCCATGGCTTCGAGCACTTCATCGAGCTCTTCGCGCACGTTATCCACCACCGGCAAGGCCGATGGCCAATCGAAGCCAACCTGGCTGGCGCGCTTTTGCAACTTGGCGGCACGGGACAGGGATGGCAAGGCGGTGGGTACATCGTCCAGCAGGGAGAGTTGCTCTGGTGCGTCGGATTTTTCCGCGCGCTCCTCGGCCTTGATCTGCTCCCAGCGTTGCTTGACCTGCTCTTCGCTCAGCTGCGGGATATCCAGCGGTGCATACAGATCGCCGGTGGGGAATACGTGGGGATGGCGACGGATCAGCTTGCGCGTGATGCTGTCGATCACCCCGGCAAATTCGAAGCGCCCTTCCTCCCGCGCCAACTGGCTGTAATACACCACCTGGAATAACAGGTCGCCCAACTCGCCTTGCAGGTGATCAAAATCGCCGCGCTCGATGGCGTCGGCGACTTCGTAGGCTTCTTCCAAGGTGTGCGGGACGATGGTCGCGTAGGTTTGCTTGATGTCCCACGGGCAGCCGTATTGCGGGTCGCGCAGACGGTTCATCAGGTGCAGCAGGTCTTCGAGTGAATACATCAATTTGTGCCTGATCAAGTTGGAACGCCGCCGCTCAAATGTGGGAGCGGGCTTGCTCGCGAATACGGTGTGTCAGTTCCAGATGCATTGGCTGATCCACCGCATTCGCGAGCAAGCCCGCTCCCACATTTTCAGACCGCGTTCATCCAGATGTTCATGGCGTGCGATTACGCCGCGTCTCGATGATATTCGGCAACTGGGAAATCCGCCCCAGCAACCGCCCCAGTGCGTCCAACCCCGGAATCTCGATGGTCAGGGACATCAACGCGGTGTTGTCCTCTTTGTTCGAGCGGGTGTTGACCGCCAGCACGTTGATCCGCTCATTGAGCAGCACTTGCGACACGTCACGCAGCAAACCGGAACGGTCGTAGGCGCGAATGATGATATCCACCGGGTAGGTCAGCACCGGCACCGGGCCCCAACTGACCTGGATGATCCGCTCCGGCTCACGCCCGCCCAATTGCAGCACCGAGGCGCAATCCTGACGGTGAATGCTAACGCCACGGCCCTGGGTGATATAGCCGACAATGGCATCCCCCGGCAATGGCTGGCAGCAACCGGCGATTTGCGTCATCAGGTTGCCCACGCCCTGGATCTGGATATCGCCACGCTTGCCAGGCTTGTAGCCGGTGGCTTTGCGTGGGATCAGCTCCAGCTGTTCGCTGCCGCGTTCCGGTTCGACCAGTTGCTGCGCCAGGTTGACGAGTTGCGCCAGGCGCAAATCGCCAGCACCGAGGGCGGCGAACATGTCTTCGGCAATCTTCATGTTGGCTTTTTCGGCCAGCTTGTCGAAGTCCACCTGCGGCAGGCCCAGGCGTGCCAGTTCGCGTTCAAGCAAGGTTTTACCGGCGGCGACGTTCTGGTCACGCGCCTGCAACTTGAACCAATGGACGATCTTCGCCCGCGCCCGCGACGTGGTGATGTAGCCCAGGTTCGGGTTCAGCCAGTCGCGGCTCGGCGTACCGTGCTTGCTGGTGATGATCTCGACCTGCTCACCGGTCTGCAGGCTGTAGTTGAGCGGCACGATGCGCCCGTTGATCTTCGCGCCCCGGCAGTTGTGGCCGATCTCAGTGTGTACGCGGTAGGCGAAATCCAGCGGCGTGGCGCCCTTCGGCAAATCGATGGCGTGGCCGTCGGGGGTAAAGATATAGACCCGGTCCGGTTCGATATCCACCCGCAACTGCTCGGCCAGGCCGCCGATGTCACCGAGTTCTTCGTGCCATTCCAGCACTTGGCGCAGCCAGGAGATTTTCTCTTCGTACTGGTTGGACCCGGCCTTGACGTCCGTGCCCTTGTAGCGCCAGTGCGCACAAACCCCCAGCTCGGCCTCTTCGTGCATGGCATGGGTGCGGATCTGCACTTCCAGTACCTTGCCCTCGGGGCCTATCACGGCGGTGTGCAGCGAGCGGTAGCCGTTTTCCTTGGGGTTGGCGATGTAGTCGTCAAACTCCTTGGGGATGTGCCGCCACAGCGTGTGGACGATACCCAGCGCGGTGTAGCAGTCGCGCATTTCCGGCACCAGCACACGCACGGCTCGCACATCGTAGATCTGGCTGAAAGCCAGGCCTTTGCGCTGCATTTTGCGCCAGATGGAATAGATGTGTTTGGCGCGGCCGCTGATGTCGGCTTCGACACCGGTGGCCTGCAACTCGGAGCGCAACTGGTTCATCACGTCGGCGATAAAACGCTCACGGTCGAGCCGCCGCTCGTGCAGCAACGTGGCAATCTGTTTGTATTGATCGGGTTCGAGGTAGCGGAAGGACAAGTCCTCCAGCTCCCACTTGATATGGCCGATACCCAGGCGGTGCGCCAACGGCGCGTAGATATCGAAGACTTCGCGGGCGACGCGGTTACGCTTCTCGTCGTCGGCGGTTTTTACCGCACGGATCGCGCAGGTACGCTCGGCCAGCTTGATCAGCGCGACGCGTACGTCGTCGACCATTGCCACCAACATCTTGCGCAGGTTTTCGACCTGGCCCTGAGTGCCCAGCACCAGGGACTGACGCGGGCTGAGGCTGGCGCTGATCGCGGCCATGCGCAGCACGCCGTCGATCAGCTTGGCCACTACCGAGCCGAAACGCTGGCCAACGGTCGCCAACTGAATGTGCCCTTCCCGCACGCCGCGATACAGCACGGCGGCGATCAGCGAATCCTGGTCCAGCTTGAGATCGGCGAGGATCTCGGCGATTTCCAACCCGGTGCGAAAGCTTGACGTGCCTTCGGCCCACAGGTTCTTGGCCGCATTGTCTTGCTGCTCAGACTCACGAGCGAACTCGCAGGCTGCTTTCAAGGCTTCACGGTCCAGTGCCGGGTCGACACTGATGGCATGATCCAGCCATGCCTCGAGATTGATACTGCCGTCGGTGTTGATCGGCTGGTGTGCTCTCACCTGTACCATCTTGCTTACCTTCCCTACGACGCACCTTGGGTGCGCCAAAAATCATCCCGACCTTTGCTGCAAGCTCCCTGGCAGTTCACGGCCCTGAAGAATGCAGGCCAGTCGGATTAAACGGGCATCCTAGCCCGCTTCAAATAACGCCATGGCCTCGACATGCGCGGTTTGCGGAAACATATCGAGGATCCCGGCACGTTTTAGCCGGTAGCCTTGCTTGACCAACTCAACCGTGTCCCGCGCCAGCGTGGCTGGGTTGCAGGACACATACACCAGACGCTTGGCCTTGAGGGTCGCAAGCTTGCGCACAACCTCCAGGGCACCATCGCGCGGTGGGTCCAAGAGTACCGCAGAAAAGCCCTGTTTGGCCCATTCCGCGTCAGTCAAAGGCTGGGACAAATCGGCCTGAAAAAACTGCGCATTATGCAAATCGTTGCTGACGGCATTGGCGGCAGCCCGCTCTACCATGGCCTGCACACCTTCCACCGCCACCACTTCACGCACCTGGCGCGCCAGTGGCAGGGCAAAGTTGCCCAGGCCACAAAACAGATCCAGCACCCGCTCGTCGGGGTGTGGCGCCAGCCATTCCAGGGCCTGGGCGACCATCGCCGCGTTGACCCCGGCGTTGACCTGCACGAAGTCACCTGGCCGGTAGGCCAACTCCAGGTCCCATTGTTCCAATCGAAACCCCAACACCGAATCAGCTTCGACCGGTTCCGGCTGGCCCTCGCCATGCAGCCACAATTGGGCTTCATGGAAACTGCAGAATTCTTTGAGGATCAGCAGGTCCGCGTCCGACAACGGCGCCATGTGCCGCAGCAATACCGCGATGGACGTACCGCTGAACAACTCCACATGCCCCAGGGCCTGAGGTTTGCTCAGCCGGCGCAACATGTTCGGCAAGCGCTGCATGATCGGCTGCAAGGCCTGTACCAGCACCGGGCAATCATCGATGGCGACGATTTCTTGACTGGCCACGGCGCGGAAACCGACTTCTAGACGCTTCGCCTTGGCATCCCAACGCACGGCCACGCGGGCGCGGCGCCGGTAGCCGAATTCCGGGCCACTCAAAGGTGCAGCCCACTCTTGCGGTTCGACACCCGCCACACGGGACAGTTGCTCGGCGAGCATGCGCTGTTTCAGGGCAAGTTGTTCGGCATGGGGCAAGTGCTGCACGCTGCAACCGCCGCAGCGGCCAACGTGCGCGCACGGTGCTGGGCGACGCAGTTCGCTGGCGGTGAACACACGTTCGGTGCGCGCTTCGACGATCTTGCCGTGGGCGCCCAGTACCCGTGCTTCGACTTCTTCGCCGGCCAGCGCACCATTCACAAACCAGGTGCGGCCCTCAAAGAACACGATGCCGCGCCCGTCATTGGCCAGGCGCTCGATGGTCAGGCGTTGTTTCTTGCCCACGGGGATCTGCGGGGCTCGGCTGCCGCCCGTCGGTTGGAAGCGCAGCCCCCTCTCGTGCTTGGCCATCAGTTGGGTTCGTCGAAGATGCCGGTCGACAGGTAACGGTCGCCTCGGTCACAGATGATCGCGACGATCACCGCGTTTTCCACTTCTTTGGACAAGCGCAACATACCGGCCACAGCGCCACCGGAGGACACACCGCAGAAGATGCCTTCTTCACGGGCCAGGCGGCGGGTGGTGTCTTCGGCTTCACGCTGGGCCATGTCGATGATGCGGTCCACGCGGGTCGCGTTGTAGATCTTCGGCAGATACTCTTCGGGCCAACGGCGGATGCCCGGGATAGCAGAGCCTTCCATCGGTTGCAGGCCGATAATCTGGATCTCGGGGTTCTGCTCCTTGAGGTAGCGCGAATTGCCCATGATGGTGCCGGTGGTCCCCATCGAACTGACGAAATGGGTGATGGTGCCCCCGGTCTGGCGCCAGATTTCCGGGCCGGTTGTGGTGTAGTGCGCCTCGGGGTTGTCGCCGTTGGCGAACTGGTCCAGCACCTGGCCACGGCCTTCGGCGGCCATGCGTTCAGCGAGATCGCGCGCGCCTTCCATGCCTTCTTCCTGGGTCACCAGCACCAGCTCGGCGCCATAGGCGGTCATCGCCGCCTTGCGCTCGGCGCTGCCGTTGTCGGGCATGATCAGCACCATCTTGTAACCCTTGATCGCGGCGGCCATGGCCAGGGCGATCCCGGTGTTACCCGAGGTGGCTTCGATCAGGGTGTCGCCCGGCTTGATCTGCCCGCGCAACTCGGCGCGGGTGATCATCGACAACGCCGGACGGTCCTTGACGGAGCCGGCCGGGTTGTTGCCTTCGAGCTTGAGCAACAAGGTATTGCTGGTTTCGCCCGCCATGCGTTGCAAGCGGACCAGGGGCGTGTTGCCGACGCAATCGGCGATTGTAGGGTACTGCAAGGTCATGGCGTATTCGCAATCCAGACTGCGGGGGCGGACATCATACCGGGAAAGGCCGGCGGGCCATATCACGCAAAGTGCGGTGCTTATGGCTTAAAGGCATAAGCACAGAATGTGTTGCCTGGGAGGATGCTATCGCGGGCATGCCCGCTCCCACACTTGAAATGCGCGCTTCTGTGGGAGCTCGCTTGGCTGCGATGGCCGCGCATCGGTCAGCCTGCTAGCCATGCCGACCGTCGCCATGGTTTCGCTGAAAAACCGCGTCCCCCATCGCCGCAATCTGGCCTTCGATCAAGGCGTCGAAGGGCTTGAGCAACGGCTCGAATGAGGTGGGTGCCTCCAGCACTTGCAATGCCTGCACGATGGCTTCCACGGTGGACAAGGCACCCGGCCCTGGCGCCTTGCGCAGCCGATAGCGGGAAACGGCACCCTCGGCCAACGTTACCCGGGGCAACGCCGCCAACAATGGATTGAGGTGCAGCAGTTTGCGCGCCTTGCGCCAGGTGCCGTCGGGGACCACTAGCAACAGCGGTTGATCGCTGGGTGCATAGCCTTGCAGCAACTGAGCATCGTCAGCAGGAAACAATAGTCGCGCTTGGTAGCCGGGCGGATTCAGCAAGGTAGGCAAGTCATCAAACACCTCCCCCACCACCAATTGCGCATTGTTCAACCCCAACGCCGCTAAACGCGCAGTATTCAGCGCATGGTTGACCTCACTCGGGTGCTGCAATAGCAATACGCGGGTGCGGCTGTCGAGGCTGGGGATCAGCGCGCACAGGCAGTGGGGGGTAGGCCGCAAGCAGCGGGAGCATTGGGGTCTGGACATATGGGTTTCAGGCCTGGTTGAGCTGGGCTTTGAGCAAGTCGCGGAAGGTCTGGATCAGTGGTTCACGGCTGCGGCCGCGGCGCATGATCATCGAGAACGGCGCCTGGTAGCCGAAGGTCGCCGGCAGCAGCACGCGCAGGTCGCCCTTGTCGGCCCAGGCCTGGGCGTAGTGCTCGGGCAAATAGCCGATATAGGCACCGGACAGCACCAGGATCAACTGCGCTTCCATACTTTCCACGGTCGCGGCGCTGTGCTTGAAACCGTGGCGCGCCAGTTCGGCCTGGCTCCAATAGCCACGACCGACCATGCGTTGTTGGGTGATGACTTGCTCGGGGATACGCCGTTCATTGAATAAAGGATGCCGGGTGCTGCAATACAACCAATGCTGCTCGCGATACAGCGGCATGTAGATCAGCCCGCTCATGCGGTTGGAGAAAGCACCGATGGCCAGGTCCAGGCGATTGTCCTGCACGCCCAATTGCAATTCGTAAGGGCTCATCACCGACAAATGCAGGTGCACCGCCGGGTGTTCCTGGCTGTAGGCGCCGATGACTTCGGCGAACGGCAGGGCTTTGTCGCTGACGGTGGAGTCGAGCACGCCGAGCTTGAGGGTACCGCGCAGTTCGCCCTTCAACGCCGCCGCGTATTGTTCGAACCCTTCCAACTCACCGAGCAGGCGCAGGGTTTCCTGATGAAACAACTCGCCCTTGCTGGTCAGGCTGAAGCCGCCCCGGCCGCGATGGCACAACACCAGCCCCAGCGCCGATTCCAACTGGCTCATGTAGGTGCTGATGGCCGACGTCGACAGGTTGAGTTCGTGCTGGGCATTGGCGAACCCCTGGTGCCGCACGACGCTGACGAAGATGCGCAAGAGTTTCAGGTCGGGCAGAGCATTGGCCATGGGGTCTCCGAAGGCACACACAAAATCCTACATTTGAACCGAGTCTACCTCAGCCATTAGTTTAGAAAAATCTGAACTAAGTATTTGCCCCTGGCGATTCTTTCGTTTCCAGGGATTTCGCAGAATCGGCCCCTAATAAACAAAACAACGATGAGGCACTCCCGTGGACAAGATTTTTCACCAACCACTGGGCGGCAACGAAATGCCGCGCTTTGCCGGCATCGCCACCATGATGCGTCTTCCCCACCTGCAATCGGCCAAGGGCCTGGACGCCGCTTTTGTCGGCGTGCCGCTGGACATCGGCACCTCGCTGCGTGCCGGCACCCGTTTCGGGCCGCGTGAAATCCGCGCCGAATCGGTGATGATCCGCCCGTACAACATGGCCACCGGCGCCGCCCCGTTTGATTCGCTGTCGGTTGCCGACATCGGCGACGTGGCGATCAACACCTTCAACCTGCTCGACGCCGTGCGCATCATCGAAGAAGCCTATGACGAGATCCTCGAGCACGGCGTGATCCCGATGACGCTGGGTGGCGACCACACCATCACCCTGCCGATCCTGCGGGCGATCCATAAAAAACACGGCAAGGTCGGGCTGGTGCACATCGATGCCCACGCCGACGTCAACGACCATATGTTCGGCGAGAAAATCGCCCACGGCACCACCTTCCGCCGCGCCGTGGAAGAAGGCCTGCTCGATTGCGACCGTGTGGTACAGATCGGCCTGCGTGCGCAGGGCTACACCGCCGAAGATTTCAACTGGAGCCGCAAGCAAGGTTTCCGCGTGGTCCAGGCCGAAGAATGCTGGCACCACTCCCTCGCGCCGTTGATGGCCGAAGTGCGTGAAAAAGTCGGCGGTGGCCCGGTGTACCTGAGCTTCGATATCGACGGCATCGACCCGGCCTGGGCGCCAGGCACTGGCACCCCGGAAATCGGCGGGCTGACCACCATCCAGGCCATCGAGATCATCCGTGGCTGCCAGGGCCTCGACCTGATTGGTTGCGACCTGGTAGAAGTTTCGCCGCCCTACGACACCACCGGTAACACCTCACTGCTGGGCGCCAACCTGTTGTACGAAATGCTCTGCGTACTGCCAGGCGTGGCGCACCGCTGATGAGCACGCACGACGTGCTGCAAGCCGCCGCCGAGCTGGTGGCGGCGTTCGCGCGCAACGACCGCGACGCCTACTTCGGGGCATTCACGGCCGATGCCAGCTTTGTGTTCTACACCCTCCCCCAGCCGCTGCTCAGTCGCGATGCCTATCAGGTGTTGTGGGACAGCTGGCGCCGGGACGAGGGCTTCGAGGTGCTGTCGTGCACCTCGAGCAATGCCTTTGTCAGCCTGCAAGGCGACGTGGCGATATTCATGCATGACGTGGCCACCGAGCTGCGCATGCAAGGGGAGCAATTCTTTAGCCAGGAGCGCGAGACCATTGTCTTTAAACGGCAAGGGTCTGGCACACAACAAAAACAAGGCCTGTGGCTGGCCTGTCACGAACATTTGTCCGCTATGCCGGAAGGGCTGCCGCCCCCTTAGCCAATGTGATCGGAGCTGATCATGAATAATAAAAACAACGATAAAAGTATTCGCAAGATAGAAACCAACGGGGTCGAGCAGATCCCGGACCACGAACGCACCGCCACACCCAAGGATCTGTTCCGGCTGATCTTCGGCGGAGCCAATACCTTTGCCACCGCTGTGCTGGGCTCTTTCCCCGTGCTGTTCGGTTTGTCATTCCAGGCCGGCGTCTGGGCGATTGTGCTGGGCGTGCTGGTGGGTGCGCTGATCCTGGCGCCCATGGGCCTGTTCGGGCCGATCAATGGCACCAACAATGCGGTGTCTTCCGGTGCGCACTTCGGCGTGCACGGGCGGATTGTCGGCTCGTTTCTCTCGCTCCTTACCGCGATTGCCTTCTTCTCACTGTCGGTGTGGAGTTCGGGCGATGCGCTGGTGGGGGGTGCGAAACGTCTGATCGGCCTGCCGGAAACCGACCTGAGCCTGGGCCTGGCCTACGGCGTGTTCGCCATTCTCGTCCTGACGGTGTGCATTTACGGCTTTCGTTTCATGTTGTGGGTCAACCGCATTGCGGTGTGGGCGGCGAGCCTGCTGTTCCTGCTGGGGATCTTCGCCTTTGCCCCGGCTTTCGACCGCCATTTTGCAGGCACCGTAGCGATGGGACAGACCGGTTTCTGGGCGGCCTTTATCGGCGCCGCGCTGGTAGCCATGAGCAACCCGATTTCCTTCGGCGCGTTCCTCGGTGACTGGTCCCGCTACATCCCGCGTGAGACGTCGAAAATGCGCATCATGCTGGCGGTGGTCCTCGCGCAGATTGCCACCTTGATCCCGTTCCTGTTCGGCCTGGCCACCGCGACCATCGTGGCGATCAAGGCGCCGGACTACATCGCGGCGAATAACTATGTCGGCGGTTTGCTGGCGGTGGCGCCCACCTGGTTCTTCCTACCGGTGTGTTTGATCGCGGTGATCGGCGGCATGTCCACCGGCACCACCTCGCTGTATGGCACCGGGCTGGACATGTCCAGCGTGTTTCCGCGCTTGTTGTCGCGGGTCAAGGCCACGCTGCTGATCGGGGTGATGTCGATTGCCTTCATCTTTATCGGACGTTTCGCCGCCAACCTGGTGCAGAGCGTGTCGACCTTCGCCGTGCTGATCATCACCTGCACCACCCCATGGATGGTGATGATGATCATCGGGCTGATTGTGCGTCGCGGCTTCTACTGCCCGGATGACCTGCAGGTATTTACGCGCGGCGAAACCGGCGGCCGCTACTGGTTCAGCCATGGGTGGAACTGGCGCGGGCTGGGGGCGTGGATTCCGAGTGCGCTGGTGGGCCTGTGCTTTGTCAACCTGCCGGGGCAGTTTGTCGGTCCGCTGGGCAACCTGGCCGATGGCATTGATATCAGCCTGCCGGTCACGCTGGGGTTGGCGTCGGTGGTGTACCTGACCTTGCTGCGTGCGTTTCCGGAACCGACGGCTGTCTACGGCCCGACCGTTGTGGCGAGAGAGCTTGCTCCCGTTCGACAGCGAAGGTGGGGCCGCTTCGCAGCCCAGCGGGAGCAAGCTCCCTCGCCACAACAAGCTCCCTCGCCACAGCAAGCACCTTCACCACAATAAAAAGATAATTGGAGACTCGCCGTCATGGCTTTGGATTTATTCGTCGTACTCATCTACGCCGCCGGCATGCTCGTGCTCGGCTATTACGGCATGCGTCGCGCCAAGACCCATGAAGACTACCTGGTGGCCGGGCGCAACCTGGGCCCGTCGCTGTACATGGGCACCATGGCGGCCACAGTACTGGGCGGCGCATCGACCGTCGGCACCGTGCGCCTGGGTTATGTGCATGGCATCTCCGGCTTCTGGCTGTGTGCCGCGCTGGGCATGGGCATCATCGCGCTGAACCTGTTCCTCGCCAAGCCGCTGCTCAAGCTGAAGATCTTCACCGTCACCCAGGTCTTGGAAAAGCGCTACAACCCCATGGCCCGCCAGGCCAGTGCGGTGATCATGCTGGCGTATGCGCTGATGATCGGCGTGACCTCGATCCTGGCCATCGGCACGGTGTTGCAAGTGCTGTTCGGCCTGCCGTTCTGGATCTCGGTGCTGCTCGGCGGTGGCGTGGTGGTGGTGTATTCGACCATCGGTGGCATGTGGTCGCTGACGCTGACCGATATCGTGCAATTCGTGATCAAGACCGTTGGCCTGATGTTTATCCTGCTGCCGATCTGCCTGTACCGCGTGGGCGGCTGGGACGAGCTGGTGGCCAAGCTGCCGGCGTCGAGCTTCAGCTTTATCGCCATCGGCTGGGACACGATCATCACCTACTTCATGATCTACTTCTTCGGCATCCTGATCGGCCAAGACATTTGGCAACGGGTATTCACCGCCCGTGACGAAAAAGTCGCCAAGTACGCAGGCACTTTCGCCGGTTTCTACTGCATCCTCTACGGCCTGGCCTGTGCACTGATCGGCATGGCGGCGCATGTGCTGATTCCGGACCTGGATAACGTCAACAACGCCTTCGCGGCGATCGTGAAAGCATCGCTGCCCGACGGGATTCGCGGCCTGGTGATTGCCGCGGCTCTCGCGGCGATGATGTCAACGGCCAGCGCCGGTTTGTTGGCCGCCTCCACCGTCCTGACCGAAGACCTGCTGCCGCGCCTGCGTGGTGGTAAACAGTCGAGCCTGGCGATCAACCGTTTGTTCACGATGCTGACCGGTATTGCCGTGCTGGGGATCGCACTGGTGGTGAACGACGTGATCAGCGCACTGACCCTGGCTTACAACCTGCTGGTGGGCGGTATGCTGGTTCCGCTGATTGGCGCGATCTTCTGGAAACGCGCGACCACGTCGGGGGCGATTACCTCCATGACCTTGGGTTTTGTGACGGCACTGGTGTTTATGTTCAAGGATGGGCTGGATGCGAACACGCCGATTTACTACAGCCTGGCGGTTGGGCTGGTGAGTTTTGTCGTGGTGAGTTTGTTGTCGCGTAAGCCGGAGGCGGTGGCAACGGCGGTTTGATGCAGAACGAGCTTTAAAGCGGTTTCTTCAGCGGGTGCGACGTCGGATGTCGCACCCGTTTTTTTATCACTCAACGCTCAAGTGTTAGTTTGCTGGATGATTTCCTGAACTAAAGAAGCCCATACCAATCCCTGCGTTGTGCCCGCCGCGTAAGTTCCCCCAGCCGCGATTCGATGATAGGCCGACCAATAAACGATCGACAGTCCATCTGCGGTGCAAGGCCTGGCACATTCGATAATATGCAAGTCGCCACTTTCGATCGCCCTGCGGTAGGACATCGGAAAGTGCCGAGAAACAGCGGCCAGGCACGCCGCCAATATCTGCTCCTTGCATTCCGACGTCGAATCAGGCGGAACCTGCCCGCCGGAGACAAGTATGCAATCCCCATCCAACCGGCAATTCATGACGCCGACGGGCAGATCGTACTGCAGCTTGAGTCCGCGCACTTCGACGCCTTCATCACCGACAGCACGCAGTTTGAAAAACCAGCCAATGATCGCGATTACCTCTGACTCCTCCACCCCCATGGCTGTGATGACGAAGTGCTCTCTGCTCAGCTCAGTAATTTGGGCCGGACTCAGATGCTGGGGCTGAAACTGAACGCCAGAGCACTGCAGAAGCGCCTCTAGCTCATTCTTTAAATGGATGAACTCAACATCGTAGCCCGATACCTCAATAGCCCGACCAATCCCTAGGATTGCATAGTTTGCCTGGAATTGCAGTTGACTGATCTCTGCGAGTTCATATCCCGGCTTCCCACTTGGCCAACGCCTGCTTTCAATATCACGCTGCTCAAGAATCGCGGCCTCTACACCACTCGCACCCACCCTATAGGCTCGTACAATCCCCGCCTGTGCGAATTGTGCAAGCGATGGGTTGTCGGCCAGAAGCTTTTCAAAGAGCTCAATGCCTGCGCGGTTGCACGCAACAGCAAAGCACTGATTCCCGGGAGTCAGATGGTCATTATGCAGCGGCTTTGCAGTTGTCTCCGTTGCGGAAAGATGGCGCATGTTCACCTGCTTATGACTGGCTCCATTGCTCTCGCGATTTCCTCAGTATACGACGACCTGATAATTCGCCAGGCGTAACATCATGGCTTGGAGCAGACCGTTGATTCCTCTACCGATGATCGACACGCGCGGCGCACCGACATGTGTGTGTTGAGAGGGGATCATTAACGATTGTGCAAGCTTGCGCCTGACAACACCCCGCAACGCCATTAAGCTCAGTTGGACTGCGACCGCATAGTCAAGGTCGCAATGGCAGGCTTCGGTGGTTGCCGCCCGTGCAGTGAGCGTCGCCGGTTTACGCCACGTGGAGACACTACAGCCGAGCATTTGGGTACGCATCCGAAACACATCCAATGTCGTAGGTCCGTAATCGACGACAAGCTGGATGCCTCCAGCCGCCGCCAACATTCGCAATGCATCATCGCTAAAGACATCCGGTTTGGCGACACAGACCAGGCGAGCTTGTTTGTGCATACATTCAATGAGGGCCTGATCAATGCGATACGTAGACTCATCATTCAGTGATAAACATATGGCAACAGCAGAGGCACCCTCTAACGCCTCGAACCAGTCTGCGACAAAAGTCACCCGGTTATCGGAAAAGGCTGTCCCATTATTATCTGGCGCTCGACAGTGTCGAACCAACACCTTTATCCGAACATCCGGATCTCGATCAAGCAACAACTTGACCAGCTCTTTGCCTACATTGCCGTATCCCAATATACGGACATCATGGGGTAAGGAGCCGTCGGCCAGTTTCAACCAATGCGTGATATAGGCAGCCACATGCGGCGCATTGACCCCAGGCGTATTGATCACCCGAATACTGTTAGATTTACACAGGTCCAGCCGCACTTTATCCAAACTCGTACCTCTTCGGATCAGATAGAGGTCTTCAAAAGGATGAGATATACGCCATTGGTCAATGACGTCTGCATCGATAGATTGGTCGCCGACAATTATCGTTGATGGGCGCAGGAGCCCAATCTGTATGAGCAGAGCTTGCTTAGTTAACGTTGGGGGAAGAAAAACTACGTTGCTGGGGGCCTCAGCCTTCCAGGCTCTCGACACAGGCGCGATATGTAAAATGTTTTCAGTTATGGCAATGAGTGACGCAGCGACGGGCGGAACCGAAGAGAGCAACATAGCTTTGTCTCCAACCAATTCTGACTTACTGGTACCTCAGAGCGAGGCACTCAATAAAGTTAGGGCGCGATGAAAATGCGCTTAGTTTTTATCCGAGACTAGTTGCCTTGGTCCCTAATGGAACCCAACCTACGCGTGTCTTTATAATTAAATAAGCCAGCCGATTCTGACAATCATGCAGTCCAATTCCGACAAATGAGTGCCAAAACCTGATTGACATGCGTGAAATCGGGCTAGTCACCCGAAATCCCGTGAACAAGAGCGGATACGACTTCAGATATCACTTCTATCTTTTCAACCCGTCGCTATTTTTTGGCGCCTTCAAACACATCACCGCAGTCCTTGCAGCCAAAGTACTGCGCAGTTGCCGGGCACTCAATCTCCCCCGTAGCGCCTGCCCTCACCCGCCAAATGCATGCCTTGCCTTGATATTTCAGCGTGCCCTCCAGGTAACAAGGCGCCCAGTCATACTCATCGTGCAGCGTACGACCATCAATAAGTTCAGCCTGCTTGAAAAAGGCCGCTACCTGCCGCTCATCCAGCGCAACGTCACTGGGACGGCAACGCTCAGGTTCTTCGGAATGGAAGCCCGCGATGGAGATAGCCTCAACATCACGCGGGGTGGACGCGCATCCGGCGAGTAACATCCACACGCCCAGTGCCCATCGCGCTGAAGTCATTGCCACACCGCACTGCTGGCTTCACCTGGATGTTTGTATGAGATTTGCGGGTGCGTGTAGATGTCTTCCGGTGTCAGACGGAAATGACCACGCAATTCAGACACCAACCACTGCAGAGACTGATTCTGCAGTGCGGTAACCCGCTCATAACGCGTGGCATCCAGGTGTTTGCCGACCAATTCGATACCCAGGGAGTCCGCATTCATCGGGTATCGTTCAGGATAGCCCTTGGTGCGTTCGTGCCGGTCCAGCGCGCGAATCTGTAACGTCCAGGTGAGCGCTTGAATCGACTGGATTTGAGCGGTATCACAGGTCGTTTTATCAACTGCCAGGCACTTGGAGCGCAGGTAGCGCCCAACGTGATAACAGCGTTTTTTCAGGCTGGCCGTCTGGTAGATGAGGCCATCTTTTTCAATCAGAAAGTGCGCACCGTTGCCTTTGGACAGATAACCGTTAAAGGTGTGCTGTGCCGTTGGGGCATCCGTCTGGTGAATCACCAAGGCACGAACGCTACGCATATCTCCCTGCTCAATCGATGGAAACCGACGACGCTCAACCCTGTCGGAAATCACCATACCTTCGCCATCAATGCTCGACATTCCACTACCCTTCCGTCCTTGTGAAGACAAAAATATAGAAGGACGAACCGGAAAAAGGTACGGATGACAGGATAAAAAGAAGGGTCCGACGACAACGCTGGCCTCGTCAGATAATCCAGTAAAGCGGCGGGGAACAAACTGCGGCTGCGCCCGAATGACAGGGAACCGAGCACGCCCTGAATAACAACCCATTGCAAAGCGCCCGCACGATCAACGAGTCGATCGCATGAGCGCTTCAGGACTTACCGGCGGCGTGGGCGGCGCTGCTCATCATCTGTGCGGATAGGCACCGGTTGTAGCGGAGGCTCGATCAAGCCCAGTGCAACACCCAGATCATGGAGCCAGTTTTGAATTTTCTCTTTCATGGTTGCCCCCCTTGAGGGTAATGCTGGTAGGCGCAAGTTCTGTCGCCTTTTCCTACACTGATAGTAGCCCTAAGTCCTACGTAATGCATGAACGAAACCACAACGAACTATTACTGAATTGATTCAAATCCTGACGGATCGTTCAAGCAATTGCGCGTGCGTCTCGCAGGACCTCTGCCTTGCCCTCTTGCTGAAGGTCGATCCATGCATTGAGGTTAGCGCCGAGCATACCCTTTCGCCACATCAGCCAGGTGGTCGCAGTGGCAAAAGGCCCCGTCAGCGGATGAACGGACACATTTTCCTTGCCTGGCAGGCTGTCGAGCATGGACTCGGACATCAACGCCACCCCGGAGCCAGCAATCACGCAGGCGAGCATGCCTTGATAGGATTCAATCTCGATTGCCCGCCCCATGGCCACACGCTCGTGGGAAAACCAGGTTTCCAGACGAGTGCGATAAGCGCAACTGCGGCGGAAGGTGAACACTGAACGCCCGGCCACATCCTGCGGCCCGCGCACCGACGGGTGATCGGCCTCGCATATCAGTACCAATCGTTCCTCGCACAGGGCGACTCCGTCCAGGGACGCGATGGTGATGGGGCCGTCCACGAATGCAGCATCCAGACGACCGGTGATCAAGCCTTCGAGCAACTCACCGCTGGGCGCCGATTGCACTTGCAGGTTCACCATCGGATAAGCCTTGTGATAGCGCGCCAGCAGCTTGGGCAAGTGAACCGCTGCCGTGCTGTACATGCTGCCCAACACAAAATCCCCAGCCGGTTGCCCGCCTTGCACGGCGCCATGGGCTTCGTCGTGCAGCGCCAGCAGGCGGGTGCTGTAGTCCAGCAACACCTTGCCTGCAGGAGAAAGCTGCAAGCGTTGGCGTTCACGTACGAACAGCTCGACGCCGAGCTGTTCCTCCATCTGCTTGAGCCGGGTCGACAGATTCGACGGCACCCGATGCAGACGCTCGGCGGCGCGGGTGATGGAGCCCTCTTCGGCCACGGCCTGGAAAATGCGCAATTGACTGAACTCCATAACTTTCTCCAAAACTGAACAAGTTGCTCACTATTATTCAATTTTACAGAAAGTCAATCAGCTTTAGCCTGAGGGTATTCGCTTACCCGCAGGAAACTTGACCATGTCTCCCTTGATACGCTTACTTGCCAGCTTCGTCGCCCTGATGATGGCGATGGGCATTGGCCGCTTCGCCCTCACCCCACAAATGCCGCACCTGCTCAGTGAAGGGCAGATCGACCTGACCGGCGCCGGCCTGATCGCTGCCGCCAACTACCTGGGCTACTTCGTCGGCGCGGTGAATTCGATCTTTGCGCGCAGCCACCACCACGTGCGCGGGCGCTTGTATGGCGGCTTATGGCTGTGTGTGTTGCTGACGCTGGCGTCGTATTGGGCTCATGGGTTCTGGCCGCACCTATTACTGCGCTTTGGTACCGGTGTCGCGAGTGCCTGGGCCCTGGTGATGATCACCAGCCTCAGCCAACCATTGGCGATTGCGGCCGGGCGTCCGCGCCTGGGCGCCTTGGTATTCGCCGGGCCAGGGTTGGGGATTCTGTTGACCGGGTTATTGGCGCTGGGCTCCAACCTGCAGGGGCAAAACTCGGCGACGTTATGGCTGGTGTATGGCGTGGTGGCGTTGGTGATGTTGTTGGCAATCCTGCCTTTCCTGCCAAGGCCTTATGCCGATGGCGCAGCGGTTGCCAGCCACACCGAGGGAGGCAGCAACGGCAGCATCGCGCATTTGTGCTGGATCTACGTGCTGTTCGGCCTTGGCTACATCATTCCGGCAACCTTCCTGTCGCAGATGGCCAGCGCGCAG
Source organism: Pseudomonas sp. 58 R 12 (assembly GCF_900005865.1). Lineage (NCBI taxonomy): Bacteria > Pseudomonadati > Pseudomonadota > Gammaproteobacteria > Pseudomonadales > Pseudomonadaceae > Pseudomonas > Pseudomonas sp. 58 R 12. The sequence continues at coordinate 22,251 of NZ_CVTP01000018.1, read as the reverse complement.
TTCAAGGGCGCCTGGCAGGCCGATCTGTTCTGGCCGTGCTTTGGCCTGGCCGCAACGATTGGCGTGGGAGTGGCGAGTCTGCGCCGCAAGGACCCGCACACCACGCGCCGTTGGCTGATGACCACGCTGTGGCTGCAAGCGGCCGGCGTATTCGCCTGTTTGTTCGGCAATGGCTGGGGTTTAGCGCTGGGCGTGCTGCTGTGTGGCGGGCCGTTCCTGGCCTGCATGCAGTTGGTAATGGCCCGCCTGCGGGACGTCGCGCCCCACGGCTACCAGCGCAGTACCGGGCTGCTGACCGCCAGCTTTGCCATCGGCCAACTGAGCGGCCCGTTGCTGGCGTCGGTCAGCAGCCACCTCAGCGCCGGGTTGCAACCCGCGCTGGTGATTGCCGGCGCGGGCCTTTTAATAGCGGGCTCGGTGCTGCTCAGCCGACAACCAGCGGCGCAGGCACACGAATCTGCTCACGCCGAGCCAGCACCAGGAAAAACAGCCCACCCAGGAAGCAGCCGGTAAACCAGGCGAAGTTGGCCATAAACTGCAACGCCGGGGTAAAGGTGATCGCGACACCCACCAGCGTCGCGGGCACCAGCGCTTTGACCGCCGTCCAGTTCACGCCACCGTCGAAGTAGTAGCGCCCGCTGGGGCTGTCATCAAACAGTGCATCCACGTCGATCTTTTGTTTTTTGATCAGGTAGAAATCCACCAACAGAATCCCGAACAGTGGCCCGATAAACGCGGCGAGGATATCCAGGGTGTAGTGGATCATCAGCGGGTTATTGAACAGGTTCCACGGCGTGATAAAGATCGACGCCACGGCGGCGATCATCCCGCCGGCACGCCAACTGATTTTGCTCGGCGCGACGTTGGCGAAGTCAAACGCCGGGGAAACGAAGTTGGCGACGATATTGATACCAATGGTCGCGGTGACAAAGGCGAAGGCACCGAGCAACACCGCCATGCTGTTATCGATGCGCGAAACCGTGGCAATCGGGTCATGCAGCATTTCGCCGAACACCGGCAAGGTGCCCGAGACGATGACTACGGTGACCAGGGAAAACGCCAGGAAATTCACCGGCAGCCCCCCAGAAGTTGCCGCGTCGTACGTCCTGCATGCTGCGACAGTAGCGGCTGAAGTCACCGAAATTCAGGGTGGGCCCGGAGAAGTACGACACCACCAGCGCGGTGGCCACGATCACCTGGCCAAACGCCTGCCAACCCGATAGGGATTTCTCTGACAGGGTGAAGCTGATATTCGACCAGCCCGCCTTCCACACGATCCAGCCGGCCAGGGCAAACATCACCGCATACACCACCGGCCCCGCCCAATCGATAAAGCGGCGGATAGACTCCATACCAGCCCAGAACACGGCCGCCTGGAGCGACCACAGGCTCAGGAATCCAAACCAGCCGAGGTACGACAGGCCTGCAAAGTGCGGTTCGGCGTACACTGCCATCTGCGGGAAGAAGCGCAGTACCACGATGATCAACGCACTTGATGCCAAATACGTCTGAATCCCATACCAGGCCACGGCGATCAAGCCACGAATCACTGCGGGGATATTCGCGCCAAACACGCCAAACGCCAGCCGACAAATCACGGGATACGGCACAGCGGCCTGCTGGCTCGGCCTGGCCACCAAGTTAGCGATCAACTGAACAATGCAAATACCGGCGAGCAAGGCGATCAACACCTGCCAACTGGCCAGCCCCAGGGCGAACAGGCTGGCGGCGAACACATAACCGCCAACGCTGTGCACGTCGCTCATCCAGAAGGCGAAGATGTTGTACCAAGTCCACTTTTGCGGCAGTGGGCCCAAGTCCTTGTTGTACAGGCGCGGGCTGTAGCCTTTGGGCAATTGTTCGGTCATCGCTGGGCTCCTCGAAATACCGGCCTGCGCTTCCGTCACTGGGTGCATACGGGAGGCGGCATGGTTTGTATACGAGACAGTCAGCAGAATGCGTGCCAATTGAGCGCAATCCCTTTGATACGGCGTTCCAAAGAGATTGATACAGGTCTATAAGCGGGGACCGCGCTCAGCTACGGTGCACATCAATCCTGTACACAATCAACGGTGCACTCGATGTGCACACAAGTAGCCCACCGTACAGCACGCCGCCGTCAGAAAGGTGCCCCAGGCCATGTCCATGATCGCCAATTGCGCGGACCAACCTTGCAGCGTGGCCCAGTTGCTCAGGTCATAGGTGCCGTAGGCAACCAGACCAAGCAAGGCGCCAAGGCGTGCGGCGCGTTGCCAGCTTGCGCTGGGCAAGACCACGAACACTACGCAACCCAGTACATAAAGGAGATAGAAGAGTGTCGCAGGCAACAGGCGGGGCTGATCCAGCATCAGGGGACCCAGCAGGGATTTGTAGGTGGGTCCCATGAGGACGCCAAGCCAGAGGCCGTCCAGGATCAGGAACGCGAGCAGAGTGCCGAGGTAGGCGAAGAGCATTTTCTTGGTCATTGATGCAACCTCTGTAGGCACCGGACGGCGCCTACAGAAGAGCAAAGCGCGATCAGCTTAGTTCAATGCGATCCGCGTGAATCACGATCTGGCCCTGCTTATACAGCGCACCAATGGCTTTCTTGAAGTTGCCCTTGCTCACGCCGAACAAGTTACTGATCACCGTCGGGTCGCTTTTGTCGCTGACCGGCAAGATGCCGTTGTTTTCACGCAACTTGGCGAGGATCTTCGAGTTCAGGCTGGAGGCCGCTTCCTGTCCGACCGGTTGCAGGCTCAGGCTGATATTGCCGTCAGCGCGGATTTCTTTGATAAAGCCTTTTTCTTCCTTGCCCGGGCGCAGGAACTTGAACACTTCGTTCTTGTGGATCAGGCCCCAATGCTTGTTGTTGATGATCGCCTTGAAGCCCATATCAGTGGCTTCGGCCACCAGCAGGTCGACTTCCTGGCCCACCTGGTAGTTAGCAGGCGTTTTGTCCAGGTAACGATCCAGGCGCGCAGTGGCGGTGATGCGCTTGGTGTGTTTGTCGAGATAAACGTGCACCACGCAGTATTCACCTGCGGTCATCTGGCGTTTTTCTTCCGAGTAAGGCAGCAACAGATCCTTGGGCAAACCCCAGTCAAGGAACACGCCAATACTGTTGACTTCCACCACTTTCAAACTGGCGAATTCACCCACTTGAACTTTCGGTTTTTCAGTGGTGGCGATGAGTTTGTCATCGCTGTCCAGATAGATGAAAACGTTAAGCCAGTCTTCATCTTCGCTGGGAATATCTTTAGGGATATACCGATTAGGCAAGAGGATTTCACCGTCTTGCGCACCATCCAGGTACAAACCGAAGTTAGTGTGTTTTACCACTTGCAAGCTGTTGTAGCGCCCGACTAAAGCCATGTCCAAATACCCTCATTGCGTGAGCGGCATTCTACCCGAGTTGGACCCGCCACGCGCGGGCGCCTGAAAAAACGCGGGCTGAGGTGGCCTTGCAATAGCATCGCCCAACGCACAGCCCCGCTCGTCCGATCAATCGGCCAGTTTTTTCAAGCCGCCAACCCTCGACCGCCCCATGGTTTCGAATTAAAACAGTAAGTTAGGGGCTTATTTCAAAAAATGAAACTTTACTATTTCCGTGCGCAGCACTTATTCCTGGGGGATATTTACCAAGCAATTGTCAAGTATTTCCTGTACGATGCCTGGCCAAGTTAATTTTCTACAGGTTAGTGGCCGCCATGCGTGTAAAAGCATCCAACAGCAAAGCAAAGCCAGCTCCAGCCGTTGAAACCAGCGAATCGATCAACAGCCAGATCGCTGCGTTCCTTAAGTCCGGCGGCGAAATCCAGCAAATTGCCAAAGGCGTGAGCGGCCAGACTTTCGGCCCATCCAAGCAGATCAGCTTGGGTAAAAAGTAATACCGCGCAACACACCTGGTCCCTAAGCGTCTTGCCCTCAAGGCGCTAGGACTAGAGCTCGAAATACCCTCTCCAATCATCCACATTTTTGCATGAATCGACGAACGGGCCTCACCTACAGGCATTCGCCGGTATGCTTGCACGCGTCTAGCACGGGCATCTGCCCGATTTCCTTCGTCACTGCTCCTCGCTTTTCATGGAGTGAAGCATGCTCAAATCCTGTATTTTCCTGGTCGGTGCCCTGGTGACCTGCCCCCTCGCCGAAGCGCAAATCTTTCAGCGCGAATTGGGTGATTTCGATTTGAAATTGGGCACCACTCCCAGCCGCAGCATGGCGCAGGGCTTGGTCAAGCCGACGTCGCCTGGCAGCGACTCGTTCCATGGCGGGTTGGACCTGAGCCACGACAGCGGCCTGTACTTCGGCCAGTTTTCCCCGAATATGGGCTTGTGCTCGGCCAGCACCCTCGAAGTCGATTCCTACATGGGTTTCAAACACCCCTTCGATCAGACCCTGGGCTACGAAGTGGGCTTGATCCATTACAGCTACCCCAAGCTCAGCCCCCTCGACAGCCAGGAGTTCTACGGCGGCCTGAACCTGCTGGGCAATCGCTTTGGCGCCTCCTTCAGCAACGATCCGGACCGCCAGGACAGCACCCTGTTTGCCGACCTCGGCGGCACCCAACCTTTCGGCATTGGGGTCAGCATGAAATACACCACTCATCAGTTGGGCGCTCCAGTCTCGGTGGACGGCGGCTCCATCCGCGCCTTCAGTGACTGGTCGGTGCAATTCTCGCGGGAATGGATGGGCGTTGACCTGAACCTGATCTACAGCGACTCCAGCCTGAGCGGCGGGGATTGCTCGGCGTATTCCGGACATAATTCGCAATGCGATGGTCTGTTGACGTTGAAGGCCGCGCGGACGTTTTATTAATGGGCTGAACTGTCGCGCCCAGCGCGGGTTCACATGTGACACCCCATTCCGCGAAGGACCCGCCCATGCTGCGTCGGCTCAAATTACTGGTGGTATTGCTGACCGTGAGCCTGATGCTCGCCGGCTGCAATCGCGTGGGCCTGGCCTACCGCAACCTGGACGTGATCATCCCCTGGACCCTCAACGATTACCTGGACATGAACGCCGGGCAAAAGAGCTGGTTCAACGACAAACTCAAGGAACACCTGGCCTGGCACTGCACCACACAGCTGCCGGGTTATCTGGATTGGCTGGATCGCCTGCAACAGATGGTCGACAACAACCAGGTCACAGACGCCGCCTTGCAGACCCGTACCGCCGAAGCCAAGCAGGCTATTGACGAGGTCGCCCGTGAGATCACGCCATCGGCCATCGAACTGCTCAAGGGCCTGGACGATCAGCAGGTCAAGGAAATGAACGAGGCGCTGGCCAAGGATCTGCGCAAGCGCCAGGATGAATACCTGAAGCCGCCATTGGCCAAGCAGATCCAAGAACGTGCCGAGCGCATGAGCAAGCGCCTGGATACGTGGATGGGCCCGCTCAGCGCCAGTCAGCAGAATCGCGTGACGGCGTGGTCGCTCGCATTGGGAGACCAGAACACGGAATGGATCGGCAACCGTGCGCAGTGGCAGGCTCAATTCATCGACGCCGTGCAACACCGTGCAAGCGCCGACTTCCCGCAGAAAATGCAGCAGTTGCTGGTGGATCGGGAGAGCTTGTGGACCCCGGAGTATCGCGCTGCTTATGCCCAGACAGAGGCTGCAGCGCGCAGTCTGTTGGTCGACCTGATGGCAGACAGTAGCGCGCAACAACGCTTGAAGCTGACGCAGAAAATTGACGGCGTGCGCAGCGACTTCAAAGCGCTGAAATGCCTGAAGGCTGCCACGATCTAAAAATGTGGGAGCGGGCTTGCCCGCGATAGCGATCGGTCAGTAACGACTATATCGACTGACACGCCGTCATCGCGGGCAAGCCCGCTCCCACAGAAGCACTCAGGCAATCTGAGCTTTTGACGCCACTTCAGCAAAGGTCGCCGGATCCAGTGCATCCGCCTGCTCATCCAACACCTGACGCGGATGATCGTTGCCCGGGATCGAACTGTCGATCAGCGCCAGCAACTGCGCGCCGAGTGCAGTCAGGATGAAGTTCTCGCCATTACCGCCCTCTTCCTCAGGGCGCGATTCAATAAAGCCACGCTTGAACAGCAGCGCCTCATAATCCGCAGCGGTCTTTTTCAGCGCATCCAGGTTGCCGGTCGATTCGCCCGCCGTCGCCTTCTCGGCTGCTTCCTGCTCGGCATACTTGCGCGGCGCGAAGCTGCCCTCGCCGTTCTGCACTTCATGCAACAGCCGTTCGATCAGATCCCAGTTGTAAGTCGTCATCCTGATTCCTCCTGCAGGCTTAAGGAAAATTAGCCCGTCTTGAGGTGTGACCCGTCACGTCAGCCGCCGTTCAGCCGAATAGACGGCGTGTCATTTCTCTGAACTTTCCAGACGTTCGCGCCCTCAACAGCACATAACCGCCAAGGAGGTCTCTCCATGAAAACCCTGAAAAACCTGGCGATCGCCGCCACGCTGCTGACTGCTCTGCCAACCTGGGCCTGCACACCAGACGAGGCCACGGCCAAGCGCGAACAACTGGCCCAGGAAGTGGCCAAACTGACCGAACAGAACCCGACCAAGGCCAAGGAGATGAACGACGAGCTGCAGAAGATGGATCTGGATACCGAAAGTGCCGAGTTTCCTGACAAGTGCCAGTTGATCGATGCCCGACTCAAGGAACTCAAGGAAGCAGCCGCCAAAGCCAAAAGCTGAAGGCATAAAAAACCGGACAAATGTCCGGTTTTTTTCATCACTCAAGCCTTACTCAGCAGCCGGTGCTTCAGGCTTGCGGCGCTTAAGTGGCGCCATGCCATCTTTGCTGACGAGCGACAGGTTGTCGGTCTTCGGCCGGTTGGCGATCTTGCGCTTGGTCGGCGACTTGGCGCCGGTTTTCTTCTTGTCGCCCTTGGCGTCGGTCTTTTTCTTCTTTACGCCAACCGCCTTGCCCGACGCCTTGACCTTCTTCGGTCCGGTGTACGTGCCTTTGACTTCCTTGATGGTGCGACGCTCGAACGACTGCTTGAGGTAGCGCTCGATGCTCGACATCAGGTTCCAGTCGCCGTGGCAGATCAGCGAAATGGCCAAGCCGTCGTTGCCGGCACGCCCGGTACGCCCGATACGGTGCACGTATTCGTCGCCGCTGCGCGGCATGTCGAAGTTGATCACCAAGTCCAGGCCGTCCACGTCCAGGCCGCGCGCGGCAACGTCGGTGGCAACCAGAATCTTCACGCCGCCAGCCTTGAGGCGGTCGATGGCCAGTTTGCGGTCCTTCTGGTCTTTGTCACCGTGCAGCACGAACGCTTTGTATTCCTGGGCCACCAGGCGACCGTAGATGCGGTCGGCCGCAGCGCGGGTGTTGGTGAACACGATGGCTTTCTGATAAGTCTCGTTGGCCAGCAGCCAGTTGAGAATCTGCTCTTTGTGCACATTGTGGTCGGCGGTGACGATCTGCTGACGCGTGGTCGCGTTCAGGTCGCTGACGTTGTTGACCTGCAGGTGCTCAGGGTTGTTGAGGATCTTGGCGACCATTTCACGCAGGGTCGAACCGCCGGTGGTGGCGGAGAACAGCATGGTCTGCTGGCGGTTGACGCACTCGGCTACCAGGCGCTGCACGTCGTCGGCAAAGCCCATGTCGAGCATGCGGTCGGCTTCGTCCAATACCAGCACTTCGACTTCCTTGAGGTCAAGGTTGCCGGCGTTGAGTTGCTCGATCATGCGGCCAGGGGTGCCGATCAGGATATCCGGCACCTTGCGCAGCATGGCGGCCTGGACCTTGAAGTCTTCGCCGCCGGTGATCAGGCCGGACTTGATAAACGTGAACTGCGAGAAGCGCTCCACTTCCTTCAAGGTCTGCTGGGCAAGCTCGCGGGTCGGCAGCAGGATCAGGGTCTTGATGCTGACGCGGACTTTGGCCGGGCCAATCAAACGATGCAGAATCGGCAGGACGAAAGCGGCAGTCTTGCCACTCCCGGTTTGAGCAGTCACCCGCAGGTCACGCCCTTCGAGCGCGAGCGGGATGGCCGCTGCTTGCACCGGCGTAGGCTCGACAAATTTAAGCTCGGCCACGGCTTTGAGCAGGCGTTCGTGCAGGGCGAATTGGGAAAACACGGGTGCTACCTCGAAGAAATACAAAAAAACAGCTGCATAGGTTACCGGTTTCGGGCGTCCAAACCGAGTTTCTTTACGCGAACGGTACTAATCAGCTGCTTTTTTGTCAGGGCATTTGTCCATGACGTCAACTTTGTCGCACTTAAATGCTCTAATCGCCCCGTCTTGTCTTACAGAAGAATCGGTCTCATCCATGGATATCAAACAGCTCTGGCTTAACGTCCAAGACCTTTGGGGCACCCTCGATCAACACCCGTTGCTCCATGCCAGCCTCGGTCTGCTGGTGTTGCTGGTCGTGGCGCTGCTGCTTGGACGTGTAGCGCGTTATCTCATTCTCCACGCCGTCAAATTGCTCGGCCGGCAGCCGGCCCTGCACTGGGTCAACGATCTGCGGCATAACAAAGTCTTTCATCGCCTGGCCCAGATGACGCCGTCGCTGGTGATCCAGTTCGGCCTGTACCTGGTGCCGGACCTGAGCAAGACCGCCATTCTGTTTATCGGTAACGTGGCCCTGTCGCTCACCATTCTGTTCCTGGTACTGGCCATGAGCGCACTGCTCAGCGCCTTGCTGGACATCTACGCCCGTACCGAACACGCACGCACCCGCTCGATCAAGGGCTATGTGCAGTTAGCGAAGATGGTGTTGTTCGTGTTTGGCGCGATCATTATTGTCGCCACCCTGATCGACCGTTCGCCGCTGTTGCTGCTCTCAGGCCTGGGTGCGATGTCGGCGGTGATCCTGTTGGTGTACAAGGACACCTTGCTGTCGTTCGTCGCCAGCGTACAACTGACCAGCAACGACATGTTGCGGGTCGGTGACTGGATCGAAATGCCCCAGGTCGGCGCCGACGGCGATGTGGTGGACATCACCTTGCACACAGTCAAGGTGCAGAACTTCGACAAGACCATCGTCTCCATCCCCACTTGGCGCCTGATGTCCGAGTCGTTCAAGAACTGGCGCGGCATGCAGGCCTCCGGCGGGCGCCGCATCAAGCGCTGCCTGTATATCGACGCCAGTGGCGTGCGTTTCCTGCGTGACGATGAAGAACTGCGCATGACCCAGGTGCACCTGCTCACCGACTACATCGGGCGCAAGCAGGCTGAACTCAAGGCCTGGAATGAAGCTCAGGGGAACAGCGCGCAATTGTCGGCAAACCGCCGCCGCATGACCAACCTCGGCACCTTCCGCGCTTATGCCCTGGCGTACCTGAAAAGCCACCCGGACATCCAGCCGAACATGACCTGCATGGTGCGCCAGATGCAAACCACCGCCCAGGGCGTACCGCTGGAGATCTACTGCTTTACCCGCACCACAGCGTGGGCGGATTACGAGCGGATCCAGGGGGATATCTTTGATTACCTGCTGGCGGTATTGCCGGAGTTTGGCTTGAGCTTGTATCAGCAGCCGAGTGGCAATGATCTGCGCGCTGGGATGTTGCCGGCGGTGCTCGGGGCCAGTCATTTGCCGGCCCCGGAAAAAATATCGATTTAACGACGCGGCCTATTGTGGGAGCGAGCCAGCCCGCTCCCACAAGGGGTTCAGCGTAACAATGGCGCCTTTCGCACACCCAACCGACTGATCCACACCGCCCCCAGAATCACCAACCCACCCAAGGCCAAGCGGCCCAGCGGTTCGTGCTGGTTCCAGATCAGCAGGTTCAGCAGCAGCCCCACCGGCACATGCAGATTGTTCATCACCGCCAGGGTGCCGCCATGGACCAGGCAGGCGCCTTTGTTCCACCAATACATCCCCAGGGCGGTGCTGACCAGTCCAAGAAATACCAGCACGCCCCATTGCAGCGGTGCTTCCGGCAGAAAGTTCGACTTGCCGAACAGCAGGAACGCCGGCAACACCACCAGCAACGCGCCCACGTAGAAGTAACCAAAGCGTCGGTAGTGCGGCAAATCACTGGGATAACGCGCGACCAAATGCTTGTACATCACCTGCCCGGCGGCGTAGGTGAAGTTGGCCAGTTGCAGCAGCAGGAAGCCCCCAAGGAAGTGCGGGGTGATCTGGTCGAAGCGGATCACCGCCGCGCCGGCCACTGCCACCAACGCGGCGATCAACGCCCACGGGTTGAAACGGCGGTTGAGGGCATCTTCGATCAGGGTCACGTGCAGCGGCGTGAGGATAGTGAACAGCAGCACCTCCGGCACCGTGAGCACGCGAAAGCTCAGGTACAGGCACACGTAGGTCACGCCAAACTGCAGCGCGCCAATCACTAGCATGCCGCGCATGAAGGCTGGCTCCACCGAACGCCAGCGCGTCAGCGGGATAAATATCAGCCCGGCCAGCAACACGCGCACCAGCACTGCAAAGTAGCTGTCGACGTGACCGGCGAGGTATTCGCCGATCAAGCTGAAGGAAAATGCCTGAATCAGAGTGACAACCAGTAAATAGCCCATGCGCGCCTCATTTCGAATGGGCGGGACATTAAAGGTTTTCGACGATTGAAGAAACTCGGCGCAAAAAAAACCCGACCTCGCTAATGCGTCAGTCGGGCAGGAGCACTCAGGAGCAAAAAGTGCAAAGGGAGGTTCGATACGCGTACTTGAAGGGTTGCGTGGCGCTAGATAAACACCGAGGGATTATCTGGCGATTAAAAGATCAGGCGACCTGTGCCAGCAGCGCCTTGGCGTGGTTAATGCCTTTTTCCTGGAAGTCCCCACTCAGGTTCACCCCTTCGGCGTGAATGAAGGTGACGTCGTGAATCCCGATGAATGCCATGACCTGACGCAGGTAGGGTTCCTGGTGATCGGAAGTGGCCCCCGTGTGGATGCCGCCGCGCGCGGTGAGCACGATGGCGCGCTTGCCGGTCAGCAAACCCTGAGGGCCGGTGGCGGTGTATTTGAAGGTCACACCCGCACGCAACACGTGGTCCAGCCAGGCCTTGAGGGTGCTGGGGATGGCAAAGTTGTACATCGGTGCGGCCATCACCAGTACGTCGGCCGCCAGCAGTTCGTTGGTCAATTCGTCGGAGCGATCCAGGGACGCCTGCTCGTTGCCGTTGCGCTGATCCGCGGGCTTCATCCAGCCGCCAAGCAAGTTGGCGTCCAGGTGCGGGACCGGGTTGAGGGCCACGTCACGCACAGTGATCTGATCCGCCGGATGGGCGGCCTGCCATTGGCTGATGAACTGCCGGGTGAGTTGGCGGGAAATCGAATCCTGCTGGCGGGCGCTGCTTTCGATGATCAGAACATTGGACATGGCTTTGTAGGCTCCATCTGTAATTGCTGTAAGTCGATGGAGTGAAGATTAAACAGAGCCAATTCGATTAAAAAGCGTAAAAAACTGCTATAACCCATCTATAAATTTGTTCATAAGCGGAGTATTGCTGTCAGCATGCTCCGCTGTCGGGTTACTTCGGCCCGCAAGCCAGGGCGATACGCATCTTGATAATGGCGCGGTTGAACTTGGCCGTGGTGTTCGTGCTTTTTCCCGCCGGCACCGTGACCGTGCGGCGACGCGGTGATTCCGGCCCGTTGGTGAAGGTTACCGAGCATACGGCGTCATTCGTGCCGTAGTTATTGAGCTGGATCGAACTGATATCGCCGTCCACATCGGAGGCGGTGTAATCGATGCTGACGCCGTCGATCTTTTTTGTGACGTCGATGGGGTAGGCAAATGCGCTCATCGGCAGCAGCGCCAGCAACACACAACAGAATTTTCTCATTCGGCAGTCTCCAATAAGGACTGTCAGCTTAGGACAAGAGGAACCCATCTTGAAAGCGCCCCGCGTTACCCTCGATCAATGGCGTACGTTGCAAGCCGTGGTCGACCATGGCGGCTTCGCCCAGGCGGCCGAAGCGCTGCACCGTTCGCAGTCTTCGGTGAGCTACACCGTGGCCCGCATGCAAGACCAGCTCGGTGTGCCGCTGCTGCGCATTGATGGGCGCAAGGCGGTGCTCACCGACGCCGGTGAAGTGCTGTTGCGCCGCTCCCGGCAACTGGTGAAAAACGCCAGCCAGCTGGAAGACCTCGCGCACCATATGGAGCAGGGCTGGGAAGCCGAGGTCCGCCTGGTGGTGGACGCGGCCTATCCGAACGCACGCCTTGTGCGCGCGCTCTCCGCCTTCATGCCGCAGAGCCGTGGTTGCCGCGTGCGCCTGCGTGAGGAGGTGCTGTCGGGCGTTGAAGAGCTGCTGATTGAAGGCGTGGCCGACCTGGCGATTTGCGGTTTCAGCATCCCGGGCTACCTGGGCACGGAAATGAGCGATGTGGAATTTGTCGCCGTGGCCCACCCCGAGCACACCCTGCACCGCATGAATCGCGAGCTGAGTTTCCAGGACCTGGAAAGCCAGATGCAGGTGGTGATCCGCGACTCCGGTCGCCAGCAACCACGGGATGTGGGCTGGCTTGGCGCCGAACAGCGCTGGACCGTCGGCAGCCTGGCCACCGCCGCCGCCTTTGTGGGCAGCGGCCTGGGCTTTGCCTGGTTGCCTCGGCACATGATCGAACGTGAACTCAGCGAAGGCGTGCTCAAGCAGCTACCCTTGGAACAGGGCGGCAGCCGCCACCCCACGTTCTATCTGTATTCAAACAAAGACAAACCCTTGGGGCCGGCGACGCAGATCCTCGTGGAACTGCTGCGCACCTTTGACACCGCCCCCCTGGACGCGCCCTTCGCTGCCCCCTGGCAAGCCTGAAACGGAGTTCAAGCATGGCCTGGTTCGACCACGAAGGATGCAGCCTGCACTACGAGGAATACGGCCACGGCACCCCGCTGATCCTGATCCACGGCCTGGGCTCCAGCAGCCAGGATTGGGAGCTGCAGATTCCCGTGCTGGCCAAACATTACCGCCTGGTCCTGGTGGATGTGCGCGGTCATGGGCGCTCGGACAAACCGCGCGAACGCTACAGCATCCAGGGCTTCACCTTTGATCTGCTCGCGCTGATCGAACACCTGGCCCTGCCGCCCGCCCATGTGGTGGGCTTATCCATGGGCGGCATGATTGCCTTCCAACTGGCGGTGGATGAACCTGCACGGGTCAAGAGCCTGTGCATCGTCAACAGCGCGCCGGAGGTGAAGGTACGCAGCGCCGATGATTACTGGCAGTGGGCCAAGCGCTGGAGCCTGGCGCGTGTGCTCAGCCTGGCCACTATCGGCAAGGCGCTGGGCGACCGCCTATTCCCCAAACCGCATCAGGCCGACCTGCGCCGCAAGATGGCCGAACGCTGGGCAAAAAACGACAAACGTGCTTATCTCGCCAGCTTCGATGCGATTGTAGGCTGGGGTGTGCAGGAACGCCTTTCGAGGATTACCTGTCCAACCCTTGTCATCAGCGCCGACCACGACTACACCCCCGTGGCGCAGAAAGAAAACTATGTAAAACTGCTGCCCGATGCGCGACTGGTGGTGATCAGAGATTCCCGCCACGCCACGCCATTGGATCAACCCGAAGTCTTTAACGCCACGCTGCTCGATTTTCTAACGACAGTCGAAACCACTACCCAGGATCATTGACCCATGCTGAAAAAAATCGCCTTTCTTGCCGGTTCTGTTTTGTTCGCTGCCAACCTGATGGCGGCCGAACCCGCCAAGGCGCCTCACGTACTGATCACCACCACCAACGGCGACATTGAAATCGAACTGGACCCGGTCAAGGCCCCGATCAGCACCAAGAATTTCCTGGCCTATGTCGACAAGGGCTTCTACAACAACACGATTTTCCACCGTGTGATCCCGGGCTTCATGGTCCAGGGCGGTGGGTTCACCCAGTCGATGTCGCAAAAGCCAACCGAAGCGCCGATCAAGAACGAAGCCAGTAATGGTCTGCATAACGTACGTGGCACCTTGTCCATGGCGCGCACCAGTGATCCGGATTCGGCCACCAGCCAGTTCTTCATCAATGTGGCCGACAACGCTTTCCTCGACCCAGGCCGTGATCGCGGTTATGCCGTATTCGCCAAAGTGGTCAAGGGCATGGACGTGGTCGACGTGATCGTCAATTCGCAGACCACCACCAAGCAAGGCATGCAGAACGTGCCTATCGATCCTGTCTACATCAAGTCGGCCAAGCGCATCGACTGAGATCTGCAGGAAGCTCCGTGCGCAGCCCACAAGGCTGCGCGCGCATTTGAACAGGAGAGCCCGCCAGGCGGGCGTCAACCCTAATGCTCTATCGTCGTTTTGAACAACTGATCGATATTTTCCGCGACGCGCCAAGCGCCGCCCCGCCCGATAAAGTCCTGCCGTTCTACCTCTACTACCTGCGCCAGGTGTGGCCATGTTTTGCCGCGCTGTTGGTGGTGGGCTTGATCGGCGCATTGATCGAAGTCGCGCTGTTCAGCTACCTGAGCCGTATCATCGACCTGGCCCAGGGCACGCCGCCCGCCAACTTCTTCCAGGTCCACAGCACCGAGCTGATCTGGATGGCCGCAGTTGCCCTGTTGCTGCGTCCGATCTTCGGCGCCCTGCATGACCTGCTGGTGCACCAGACCATCAGCCCCGGCATGACCAGCCTGATCCGCTGGCAGAACCATAGCTACGTACTCAAGCAGAGCCTGAATTTCTTCCAGAACGACTTCGCCGGGCGTATCGCCCAGCGCATCATGCAAACCGGCAACTCGCTGCGTGACTCTGCCGTGGCTGCGGTGGACGCGATCTGGCACGTGGCGATCTACGCCATCAGTTCCCTGGTGCTGTTTGCCGAGGCCGACTGGCGCCTGATGATCCCGCTGGTGAGCTGGATCATCTGCTACAGCCTGGCGTTACGCTATTTCGTGCCCCGGGTAAAGGAGCGCTCGGTGATTTCGTCCGAGGCGCGCTCCAAACTGATGGGCCGCATCGTCGATGGCTACACCAACATCACCACCTTGAAGCTGTTTGCCCATACTCAATCCGAGCAGGAATACGCCAAGGAAGCGATCATCGAGCAGACTGAAAAAACCCAGCTGGCCAGCCGGGTGGTGACCAGCATGGACGTGGTGATCACCACCATGAACGGCCTGCTGATTGTCACCACCACCGGCCTGGCGCTGTGGCTGTGGACGCAGTCGCTGATTTCCGTGGGCGCCATCGCGCTGGCCACCGGCTTGGTCATTCGCATCGTCAACATGTCCGGCTGGATCATGTGGGTGGTCAACGGCATTTTCGAAAACATCGGCATGGTGCAGGACGGCCTGAAAACCATCGCACAGCCACTGGCCGTGATCGACCGCGACAACGCCCCGCGCCTCAGCGTGCCCCGGGGCGAAGTGCGCTTCGAGCAAGTAGATTTCCACTACGGCAAGAAGAGCGGGATCATTGGCGGCCTTAACCTTGAGATCAAGGCCGGTGAAAAGATCGGCCTGATCGGCCCGTCCGGTGCGGGCAAGTCGACGCTGGTCAACCTGTTGCTGCGACTCTACGACCTGCAAGGCGGACGCATCCTGATCGACGGCCAGAACATCGCCGAGGTCGCCCAGGAAAGCCTGCGCGCACAGATCGGCATGATCACCCAGGACACCTCGTTGCTGCACCGCTCGATCCGCGACAACCTGCTGTACGGCAAGCCCGACGCCACCGACGAAGAACTCTGGGCCGCCGTGCACAAGGCCCGCGCCGATGAGTTCATCCCGCTGCTGTCGGACGCTGAAGGCCGTACCGGGCTGGATGCTCACGTGGGTGAGCGCGGCGTGAAACTCTCCGGCGGGCAGCGCCAACGTATCGCCATCGCCCGCGTGCTGCTCAAGGACGCGCCGATTCTGATCATGGACGAAGCCACGTCAGCCCTGGACTCGGAAGTGGAAGCGGCGATCCAGGAAAGCCTGGAGACCTTGATGAAAGGCAAGACGGTGATTGCGATTGCGCACCGCTTGTCGACCATTGCGCGGATGGACCGCCTGGTGGTGTTGGAGAAAGGCCTGATCGCCGAGAGTGGCAGCCATGCCGAGTTGCTGGCGCATGGTGGGTTGTATGCGCGGTTGTGGCAGCACCAGACAGGAGGCTTCGTCGGTATCGACTGAAACAACACCGCGATCCCCTGTGGGAGCTGGCTTGCCTGCGATGGCGGTCTGTCAGCCAGCCTCCCAGTAATGACGCACCGCTATCGCAGGCAAGCCAGCTCCCACACTTGATCAGCGCCAGGCAACCGAAGCCATCGGACCCTGGCGCGTTTTCATGCCCTGGTATTCGGGCTCACGGTGCTGACCATGGCGTTCGCCATCGGGCATATCAGTGGTTGTCACCTCAACCCGGCGGTATCCGTGGGGCTGGTCGTGGGCGGAAGGTTTCCGGCCAGGGAATTACCGGCGTACATCGTGGCGCAGGTTGTCGGCGGCACGGTCGCCGCGGCGCTGTTGTACTTCATTGCCAGTGGTAAACCGGGGCTTGAACTGGCGTCGGGGCTGGCGTCCAACGGCTATGGTGAGCATTCACCCGGTGGTTATTCGCTGGCGGCGGGGTTTGTCACAGAGCTGGTGATGACGGCGATGTTCGTGCTGATTATCCTCGGCGCCACCGACCGCCGCGCCCCACCGGGCCTTGCGCCCATTGCCATCGGTCTGGCGCTGACCCTGATCCACCTGATCTCCATTCCCGTAACCAACACCTCAGTCAACCCGGCCCGCAGTACCGGCCCGGCATTGATCGTCGGCGGGTGGGCGATCCAGCAATTGTGGATGTTCTGGCTCGCGCCGATCCTTGGCGCGGTGATCGGCGGCTTTACCTATCGATGGCTGGGCAAGGAGGAGCCAGGCTGAGGCAGAGCGCTATCCTTTGTAGTGAGCGGGCTTGTCCCGCGCTGGGCGGCGTAGCTGCCCTAACCAAGACGCTGCATTTTTTCAGGCAAATCGCAGCGCCGGGTTTTGGGGCAGCTTCGCCGCCCAGCGCGGGACAAGCCCGCTCACTACAAATACTTATTCATATCGGAACACGTATTCATCCAGTAGCACTCACCTTAGACCTGCCGATACGGCAGCGCCGTCTTCGCCTCTTCGGCATACGCCACGATCCCCACCCGCTCGCGCTCGAGGAAATCCTCCACGGCGTTTTTCAATCCGGGATGACGCAGGTAATGCCACGAGCGTGTAATCACCGGCTCAAACCCGCGAATCAACTTGTGCTCGCCCTGGGCTCCCGCATCAAAGCGTTGCAGGCCGTGGGCGATGGCGTAGTCCATTCCCTGGTAGAAGCAGGTTTCGAAGTGCAGGCGGTCGAATTCCGCCAGACAGCCCCAGTAGCGGCCGTAGAAGCTGTCACCACCGATCAGACTGAAGGCCATGGCGACCGGGCGGGTACCTTGTTTGGCCAGGACTACCCGAATCGCTTCGGGCATGCGCTCGGCCAGCAGGCTGAAAAAAACGCGGGTCAGGTAAGGGGCTTGGCGGCGGACCGCGTAGGTGTTGGCGTAGCAGGCGTAGACAAAATCCCACTGTGCTTCGCTCAGTTCATGCCCTTGCAGCCATTCGAACTCGATGCCCTGCCCCGCCACTTGCTCACGTTCCTTGCGCATCTGTTTGCGCTTGCGCGAGCTCAAGGCATCAAGGAAATCCTGGAAGTCGCGGTAGCCACGGTTCTGCCAGTGAAACTGACAACCCAGGCGCTGCAACCAACCCGGCTGTTGCGCCAGTGCAGCATCGGCCAGCGCGTCAGTGAAGTTGATGTGGGCACTGGAGAGTCCCTCGATTTCGAGGTAACCCGGCAGGCTTTTCAGCAACTCAAAACCCGCCTCGGCATTCGCCGCCAACAGGCGTGGCCCGCTCACCGGGCTGAACGGCACAGCCGTCAGCAACTTGGGATAGTAATCGATGCCGGCCCGCTCACAGGCATCCGCCCAGCCATGGTCGAACACGTACTCGCCATAGGAATGCCACTTGCGATAACTGGGTAACGCTGCCACCAGCCGATCACCGTCCCAATGCAGCAAATGCTCCGGCTGCCAGCCGGATTGCGGACCCAGGCTGGCGCTGTCTTCCAGGGCACTCAGGAAGGCATGCCGCACGAAAGGCTGGGCGTCCGGCACCAGTGCATCCCAAACCTGCGGGGCGATTTCGGACAGGCTGTCCAGGCGTTGCAACGGCATGTGCATCCTCACTGATCGGGGCGTGAAAGCCTCGCGAGTATCGCTTATCGCCGGTCCCAGCACACCCCCGAATCGCGTGACAAGGCTCTAAACCAATAGTTCCGATCCTAAATAATTTGTCATCTAGATGACATCACTTAGCCACTGCGCCGTCATAAACGATCGTGATACTGACGCCTGTTTTTAGAGCCCCTGGTTCTAGCAGGTGGTTATTTTTCCGTCCGTCATCGGTCGGTTGTGTCCTGGATGGTTTGCCATCCCTCCTCACTTTCGGAGATTGATATGCGTCTTGCTTCCACTAAAACTGCGGCGGCCCTGTGCGGCGGCCTGTTACTGGCCCTGAGCGTTCCGGCCAGCGCTGCAGTCGACGCTAAATTGCTCGACATGCTCAAGGCCAACGGTCAGATCACCGCGGCGCAGTACACTGAACTGCAAAGCGAATTGGCCAAAGACCAGAAAGAACAGCAGATCGCACGGCAAGCTCAACAAGAGACCAACGAACAGATCGCCGCCACCGCGAAGAAAACCAATGAGCTGAGCAGTTTCGACCAGAAGCTGGCCTGGGCTGCCAAGACCCAGCTCAAGGGTGACGTGCGCTTCCGCCACGAAACCATCAAGATCGACGGCACCCCGAACAACGGCGGCAAGGACAAGGACCGTGAGCGCATCCGTGCTCGTCTGGGCGCCTACACCGAGATCAACTCGCAGGTCGACACCGGCATCCGTATCGCCACGGGTAGCAGTGATGACGCGCGTTCCACCAACCAGGACCTGGACGGCTACTTCAACAAGAAGTCGATCTGGCTGGACCTCGGCTACATCGACTACCACCCGGACCAGATCAAGAACCTGCACGTGATCGGCGGCAAAATGCTGCAGCCGTGGGTCAGCATGGGTGATGTGATCTGGGATAGCGATATCAACCCGGAAGGCCTGGCCCTGACTTACAAATACCCACTGGGCAGCAGCGCCGAACTGTTCGGCAGCCTGGGTAACTACAACCTCAAGGACAACGTCAACGGCGACGGCGTGCAATTTCGCAATGACCTGCGCATGACCGCCGGCCAGTTGGGTTCGCGCTTCACCCTGACCGACAACCTGAAACTGACGCTGGGCGGCAGTGTTTATGCGTTCCAGAACGATGAAGACAGCCGCTGCCCGACCGCTGGCTCCACCGCTTGCCTGACCCCAGCCGAGACGGTCGCCAACACCACAGCCGGTAATGCCAGCGAGTACCGCTTGTATGAAGGCTTCAGCCAGATCGATATCGGCGGCCTGGCTGTACCGTTGTCGTTCTATGGCCAGTACGTGCAAAACACCAAAGCCACAGATAAAGACCAGGACACTGCCTGGTTGCTCGGTGCCAAGTCCAAAGTGTTCGGCTTCAACCTGGACTACAACTACCGCGACGTACAACGCTACGCAGTGGTCGGCGCCCTCACCGACTCGGACTTCGCCGGCGGTTTCACCGGTGCACGCGGTCACAAGTTCAAAGTCGGCTACGACATCGACAAGAACTTCGCTGTCGGCGCCACTTACTTCCTGACCAAAGCGGACTACGCCAGCGCCGCAGGCTACCGCGATGCCAACGCCAACACCCTTCAGTTGGACGCAGAAGCCAAGTTCTAAGACGGACAGCGGTGAGTTTCACGCTACACGCTTCAAGGAAGAGCATGTCACTTGCAGCTTCAAGCCAACCGCTTGAAGCTGCTTCTTTAACAGTCTTGCGCGGTTGGATCGATCCCCATCATCCGTTCGATCCAACCGCGCGAGCCTGCTTATTCCCCGCCTTTGTGATCCTTGAGCCGCTCGGCAGCCAGCCGCTGCGCCAAGGCATCCACGCCTTCAACCGGCTCATCCGGCATTATCTTCAGCGTTGCCTGCATCAGGCGCATCTGGCGGATAAACCGTCGGCAGTTCGGGCAGAACATCAAGTGATGACGCACCAGCAGACGTTCGCGAAAGGTCAATTGCCCATCGAGATAGTCACTGGAACGTGCCACTTGTTCTTTACAGGTCAGCATTCGCCCGTCTCCTCAAAATGCTCCACCGTGGCGAAGACTTTAAGCCGCGCTCGGTGCAACAGCACACGGACATTGGAGAGCGACAGCGTCAGGAGATTACAAATCTCTTCCAGCTCCAGGCCCTGGCGTTCACGCAGCACCAGCACGCTGCTTTGCAGCTCAGACAGGCTCAGCAATGTGTGTTCCAGGCATTCACGCAGTTCATCCTCGGTCAGCAAGGCTTCCGGAGTGTCCTGGTGCCAGGCGTAGGGGGCGACGGCCCAGTGGCCATCGTCCGGGGCGAAACGGTCATCACCAATGGTGCCGTGGGGTGAAGGCAGATCATCGAGCAATACTTCGCGACGATTCTGCTTGTAGCGCCCCTTGGCCGCGTTGGCGGTGATAGTCAGCAGCCAGGTCTTGAGGCTGGAACGCCCTTCGAATTTGCCCAGGTTGCGTACCACAGACAGCCAGGCATCCTGCACGATTTCGTCGGCGTGGCGCTGGCCGACGATGGCATAGGCCACTGCACGCATGGCGCTCTGATAGGTGGCGACCAACTCCTTATAGGCCCGTTGCTCACCCTTGAGCAGACGTTCAAGCAGGTGCGCGTCGTCCGCTGCTGCCATTGATTAACCTCGATTTCACTGTCGAAATCCGATCCCCTGTAGGAGCTGGCTTGCCTGCGATGGCATCACTGCGGTGTAACTGATACACCAAGGTGTCTGTATCGCAGGCAAGCCAGCCTCCCACAGTTGACCGTGATCGACCGGTAGATCAGCGTTTACGCAGGATCACGCTGCCAATCGAATAGCCCGCGCCAAACGAACTGAGCACGGCCACGGAACCCTTGGGCAAATCATCTTGATAGGTGTGAAACGCAATCACCGAACCTGCCGAACTGGTATTGGCGTAGGTGTCGAGGATCACCGGCGCTTCTTCCACCGTGGCTTCGCGGCCGAGCAGTTTCTTCACGATCAGGTGGTTCATGCTCAAGTTGGCCTGATGCAGCCAAAAGCGCTTCACATCGGCCACGTTCAGCTGGTTTTCCGCCAGGTGCACGCCGATCAGCTCGGCCACCATCGGGCAGACATCGCGGAAAACCTTGCGGCCTTCCTGCACGAACAGCTTGTCAGGCGCGCCGACGCCCTCTTCCGCGGCGCGGTTGAGAAAGCCGAAGTTGTTGCGGATGTTATTGGAGAACTTGGTCAGCAGCTTGGTGCTCACCACGTCAAACTGATGCTCGGAGGTGGCCAGGTCGGCGCGCTCGAGGATCACAGCCGTGGCCGCGTCACCAAAGATGAAGTGGCTGTCACGGTCGCGGAAGTTCAGGTGGCCGGTGCAGACTTCCGGGTTGACCATCAGGATCGCCCGCGCCTGGCCCAGCTGGATGCTGTTGGCGGCGTTCTGGATGCCGAAGGTGGCCGAGGAACACGCCACGTTCATGTCAAAACCAAAACCCTCGATGCCCAGGGCTTCCTGGACCTCAATGGCGATGGCCGGGTAGGCGCGCTGCAGGTTCGAACAGGCGACTATGACACCGTCGATGTCAGCGGCGGTCTTGCCGGCGCGTTGCAGGGCTTGTTCGGCAGCACCGATGGCCATCTGGCAGAGCACCGACCACTCGTCGTTGCTGCGCTCAGGCAGGCGCGGGGCCATGCGCTGCGGGTCGAGGATGCCGTCTTTGTCCATCACGAAGCGGCTCTTGATGCCCGAGGCTTTTTCGATGAAGGCTGCGCTGGATTCAGTCAAGGCTTGCACGTCACCGCGCTCGATGGCGGCGGCGTTAGCGCTGTTGAACTGTTGCACGTAAGCATTGAAAGACTGCACCAGCTCTTCGTTGGAGATGCTGTTGGCCGGGGTGTACAGGCCAGTGCCGCTGATGACGACGTTATGCACGGTCGTTCCTCTAAATCTGTCAGGCAGAAGATATTGGTACCGTCGTACCAAACTGTAAGTAGTCCGATTCCGCACCGCGGACACCAAACTGGCATCGCTTTATTCCATCGCGTCGCGACGCTTCACGACGATCCCGGCATTTATAACGGCGAAGTTTGCCACAAACCCTGGGATTTGGCGCCATCTCGCAGATATGTCCATTTTAATGTGGGAGCAACTGTCTTGATGGTTTTCATCAAGCCATTTTTTCCAGAGGCGGCAACGCTCCCACGGCTGTACTCCGTGTAACTGCTTTA
>NZ_CVTP01000013.1:127731-294853 GCF_900005865.1 Pseudomonas sp. 58 R 12 | reverse complement strand
CTAAAGCAGTTACACGGAGTACAGCCGTGGGAGCGTTGCCGCCTCTGGAAAAAATGGCTTGATGAAAACCATCAAGACAGTTGCTCCCACATTTGCATTGCATTCCTGCAGGGGGATTTGGATTTGTCCCACAGAGGCTGTAGGAAGGGTCTGGCAATAGGGGGGGTGCCTTGTAACGTTGCCTACAGGTAAGCCAGAATCGCCCGGCTCGTGCGTCTGGATGGGCGTCTCTAAGGTTCTCGGGCCGCTGAATTCTCAGTGGCCGGGTTTAGTAGCCCAAACAGACGAAAGTATGTGCACTGCTCCTAAAGCATGGCGTTTTCTCGCCTATCTGATGGTGGCTGTGCGCAGGGCACCTTCGGGTGCGCCGGTTTTTGCTTTCGTTCCCGGTCTACTAACCTGCGTACAGCTGCCGCCCTCGTTTAGTAGCGAATAGGTGGTGGCCCTATCAGAGAACGAAAAGCATGTTATTCACCGTCACCCCCAACCTCCCCACCGAAACCCTCGTCCTCAACAGCTACGAAACCTTCTCCTCCGTCCGCACCCTATTACTCAACCTGTCCAACGACCTCAGCGGCGAACACCGTGACGTAGCCCTGGCCATCCACCAATTGAGCGAACTCGGCGTAATGCTCGTCGGCCAGATGATCGACCGAGAAGCACCCGTGGCCTCAAGGTAAAACGCGATCCAAATGTGGGAGCGGGCTTGCTCGCGAAGGCGGTGGTTCAGTCAGCTAATGCAGCGACTGACACACCGCCTTCGCGAGCAAGCCCGCTCCCACATTGGCCGGTGATGTTTTGACGATTTGGTTATACCCCCTGGCTACGCAACCAACTCATCAACTGCGGCAACGGAAACGCCCCGCTCTGACGCGCCACTTCGCGGCCATTCTTGAACAGAATCAGGCTGGGAATCGAACGAATCCCCAACTGCGCCGACAACTGCTGATTGGCCTCGCTGTCGAGCTTGGCCAACCGGCACTTGCCCTCCAACTGCCCAGCCGCCTGCTCAAACACCGGCGCGAACGACTTGCACGGCCCGCACCAGTCGGCCCACACATCCACCAGTAACGGCAGGTCGCCCTTGATCTGGCTGGCATAGTCGCCCTGCTTCAGCTCGAAAGGCTTGCTCAACAACACCGGCTGCTTGCAACGCCCGCATTTGGGCGCGTCACTCAGGCGTTCGCCGGGGGTGCGGTTGAGGCCGTTGCAATGTGGGCAGGGGATTACAAGCGATTCGGACATCAGGGGCTCCTAGGGTGTGGCCAATGGGTTCAATCTGGAGCCGGCGCTGACGTTTATCAAGGTAAGCGCAGGCCTGTAGTGAGCGGGCTTGCCCCGCGCTGGGCTGCGAAGCAGCCCTAAACCCAAGCACCGCGATCTTCATGAAACACCGTGGCGGCTCTATTGGGGCGGCTTCGCCACCCAGCGCGGGACAAGCCCGCTCACTACAGTGCTTATGAGGAACAGCTGATTTCCAGGTGTTTGCCCCAATCCGGCGGCCGCTGCGCGTATTGCTCCATCCCCGCTTGCTCCTCGAACGGCTTGGACAGCACCTCATGCAGCCGCCGGACTTCGCTGTAATCGCCTGACTCGGCGGCGGTGATGGCGTTCTGCGCGAGGTAGTTGCGCAGGATGTACAGCGGGTTCACCGCGTGCATCCGCTCACGGCGCTGTTCCTCGCTGTAATCCCCGTCCCGTTCAACACGAGCCTTGTACAACTCAGCCCAGGCATCAAACCCGGCCAGGTCGACAAAGTCGTCGCGCAGTCGTGCCACGGCCAGCGCCGCCGACTCATCTCCCAGGCGGCGGAAGAACAGCGTGTAGTCAACGCCACTGTTCTGCATCAGTTGCAACAAGCGCTCCACCAGCTTCTGGTCATCATCTTCGGCGGTGGTCAGCCCGAGACGGCGGCGCATCAAATCCAGGTAGTTCGCCTGATACAGCGGCAGGTACAAGCCCAGCGCTTCTTTCAACGCATCGACGCGGATAAACGGCGTCAACGCCTGTGCCAATGCACTGAGGTTCCACTGCCCAATCGGCACTTGGTTGCTGAAGGAGTAACGTCCTTCATGGTCGGAGTGGTTGCAGATGAAGTGCGCGTCAAAGTCATCCAGAAACGAAAACGGCCCGAAGTCGAAGGTGATGCCCAAGATCGACATGTTGTCGGTGTTCATCACGCCGTGGCAGAAGCCATACGCCTGCCACTTGGCGATCAATTCGGCGTTGCGCTCGACGATTTCGCGGAACATGGCCAAGTAAGGCTCTGGTTGTTCGCGGCACTCGGGGTAATGCAGGTTCAATACGTGTTCAGCCAAAAGTGCCTGCTGTTCGGGCTTTTTGGTGTAATAGAAATACTCGAAATGCCCGAAGCGGATATGGCTCGGCGCCATGCGCAGCAGCATCGCGCCTCGTTCCTGCTTCTCACGCCACACCGGGGTGTCGGAACCGATCACGCACAGCGCGCGGCTGCTGGGGATACCCAGCGCGTGCAGCGCTTCGGAGGCTAAAAACTCGCGGATCGAAGAGCGCAACACGGCGCGCCCATCGCCCATGCGCGAGTAAGGCGTCATACCGGCGCCCTTGAGGTGCAGGTCCCAGTGCTCGCTGGCCTCGTTATACACCTCACCCAGCAACAGCCCACGGCCATCGCCCAGTTGCGGGGTGTAGCCGCCGAACTGATGCCCGGAATAGACCATCGCCCTCGGCTCTGCCTCGGCCCACAGCTTGTGCCCGCCAAACAGCTCGGCAAACACCGGCGTTTCGGCCACGGCCGGGTCGAGGTCGAGCAACGCCATGGCAGCGTTACTCGCCACTACCAGGCGCGGTGCGTCGAGTGGTTCGGGCAGTACGTGGGTTGAGAACGCGTCGCCCAGGCGTGCGAAGCGGTTGTCGAAGGTCAGTTCGTCGAGGGCTTTCACCGGCCATCTCCAGCAGAATGTCCGAGCATTCTGCTGGGGATAGCGGCGTTAGTCGAGTTTGCTCGGCGGAGGCTCCGGCGCATCTTCGACTTTGGCGGCTGGCGGCTCGGGGGTGTCCTGCTCAGGGGCCGGCCCGACGATGGTCTTGCGCTCGTCTTCGACCGGCACCAGCTTGTACTCCTGGCCGTGCATGTTCTTGAGGTACACCTCCATCTGCCGGAACGAGATGTTGATGTGCTGCTTCTTGAACTCACGGTTGATGTAGCGGTTGACCTCATCCAGCACGGGGTTGCGGTCGCCCAGGTCGCGCACGTGCATGCGCAGCTCGTGGTCGAGGGTGCTTTCGCCGAAGTTGAGGAAGTACACCAGCGGTTCCGGTTCCTTCAACACGCGTGGGTTTTCCCTGGCAGCCTTGAGCAACAATTCCTTCACCAGGTCCAGATCGGAGCCGTAGTCCACGCCCAGCTTCAGGGTGACCCGGGTGATGGTATCGGTCAGCGACCAGTTGATCAGTTGCCCGGTAATGAAGGTTTTGTTCGGGACAATGATGTCCTTGCGGTCAAAGTCGGTGATCGTCGTGGCGCGGATGCGGATCTTGCTCACCGTGCCCGACAGGTTGCCGATGGTGATGGTGTCACCGATGCGCACCGGGCGTTCGAACAGGATCATGATGCCGGAGATAAAGTTGGCGAAGATCTCCTGCATACCAAAGCCCAACCCCACCGACAGCGCCGCCACCAGCCATTGCAACTTGTCCCAGCTCACGCCGAGGGTGGAGAGGGTGGAGACAAAACCGATGCCGGCAATCACATACGACAACAGCGTGGTCGTCGCGTAGGCGCTGCCCTGGGCCAGCTCCAATTTGGACAGCACCAGCACCTCGAGCAAACCGGGCAGGTTGCGCGCCAGTGCGAAGGTAATGCCGATGATGATCAACGCGCCGAGGAAATCGCCGATGCTGATCGGCACCATGCTGATATTCGCTCCGGTGCCGCTGGTGTATTCGTACAGGGTGACGTTGTCCAGGTAGGAAAATACCGAGATCAGGTCCGACCACACCCAGTACAGCGCCGCGATGAAGCCGCCGAGCAAGGCCAGGCGGATCAGGCGCATCGACTGCTCGTTAACCTGCTCGATGTCCAGGGTCGGCTCTTCGATCACCGCTTCGCCATCACCGGCTTCCTTGGCGGCCTGGCGTTTAGCCAGTGCCCGCGCATAGGCCAGTCGCCGTGCCGCAACACCCAGGCCGCGTACAAAGGTGGCTTCGATCACCAGCCAGAACATCAGCAGGTACAGGGTGTTGATCAGGCGGTCGCTGAGCTTGAGCGCGGTGTAGTAATAGCCAAAGCACACGGCGATAAACAGGGCGACGGGCAGGGCGGTAAACAGCAGGCCGATCGCCTTGCGAAACAGTGAGGCTTTTTCATGGGTTGGGCTGTTGAGCAGCAGGCGACCCAGCAACCAGGCCATCAGCGCGTAGCACGTGAGCACCACGCCAATGCCCAGCACATCGTCCGCCAGCGCCGCCGGCTGGTGCTCGGCGATCGCCACAACGGCCACCAGCGCCAGCACCACCAGCCCGAGCTTGCGTATCCAGCCTTGCAGGAATTCGACCTGGGGTTTTTCCCAGCGGAAGTGCAATTCCGCCACGCCACCCGGCGCCAGGATGCGATAAGCGGTGTAGAACACCAGCCAGGCCTGGGCGATTTGCAGCAACGCAGCGCCGAGGTTGGCGTTCTGCCCACGGGCGTCGATTTGCAGTGCATAGCCGCACAGCGCCAGGCCCAGTGCTACCGGCATCGCCAGCAGGATGTTGATCAGGATGGCCTGCGGCGTGTGCCACTGGCTGTCGCGTTTGAAGTGGCCGATATCCAGGTGGACCTTGCTCAGGCGCTGATACAGGGCTTTACGTCGCCACAGCAGGGCACCGATCACCAGCAGCAGCGGCAGGAACAGCAACGGGCGCTGGGTCAGGCCGTCATACAGTTCGCTGACGCTGGAGGCCCAGGGCAGGGTGGCGACTTGCTTGCTCAAGTGCGCCGGGACGGTTTCCAGCCACTCGGTGTCGAGCGGCTTGTTGCTCGGGATCCAGAACATCTGCTCATCCAGCGTCGCCCGTAGGGTGGTGGCGGTGCTGAGCAGTTGTTTCTGGTTCAGTTGCAACGTGATGGATTCATTCAGCAGCGAGCTCAGCTCTCGGCTCAGGCGCTCCAGCAGGTCGCTGCGGGTGATGGCCAGTTCCAGCAACGTGCGGCGCAGTTGCGGGGTGACATCCTCCGGCGCCTGGTTGGCCAGCAAGTTATCCACATAGGCACTGGGCGAGCTGATCAGCTCGCGCTGCTGGTTGACCTCAAACTGGTACAGGCGAATGTTGGCGATGTCATCCGCCAGGTCGCGGTCTACCGTCAGGCGCGGCAAGGCCTGCTTTTGTTTATAGAGGATCTTGGACAGCAGCAGGCTGCCCTTGAGCACGTTGATCTGCTCGTCCAGGGCAGAGTCGCTCTGGGTCACCATGTCCAACTGCTGCTTGGTTTGCAGGTTTTTCTGGGTCAGGTCGTTAAGGCGGTCAGTGCTTTTGAGCAGGTAGTCGGACAGCTTAAGGTTGGCCGCGCTTTCCGTGGCCAGCAAGCTGCTTCCGCCAGCTTTTTGCGCTTCGATGGACTGTTGGGTCACGGTCTGCTGGGATTGGGCCAGGCGCTTCTGGTTGATCAGGGTTTGCAGGTCCTGGATTTCTTGCTCCAGACGCGCGGTTTTTTCCTGGATCAGGTCGTGCTGGCTGTTGCCCAGGTCTTGCAGTTGGCTGTTGCCTGCCAGTTCCTGGCGGCGTAAGGGGATCAGCGCGTTCAGGGCGGCAAGTTCGGCATTGAGTTGGTTGCGCTGGTCGCCGCTGAGGGTTTTACCGTTGTCTTTGCCGGCCTTGAGGGTCGAATTGATCTGCAGGATGCGCGTCTGGCTGCTGCTGATTTCGGTCTGGGCACGCTCGGGGCGGGTTTGTGCGGCAATGGACAGGCTGTTGGCGTCGGCCAGTTCTTTCTGCAGGTCGCCCTGCTGGGTGCTGCGCTGCACCAATAGTTGCTCAAGCTGCGGCACCGGCAACGTGGCGTAGCGCTGGGCGACCGGGATGATCTTGGTGGCCTTGAGCCGGGTCAGCTCGCGCTGGTTGTCGATGGTCTGTCGCGGCGCGTCTTCCAACTGGCGTTTGAGGTCGACCAGGCGCTGCTCGTAATCCTGTTTGTTGCCCAGGTACGTCAGGGTCTGTTGCAGGATCGTCTGCAATGCCTTCATGTCAGCGTCGGGCAGCTTGCGGTCGGGCAGCTTGTCCAGGGTTTGCTGGATGGCGTCGGCGCTGGGCGGGTCGGCGGCGTGGACGGTGCCGACACAGAGGGTCAAGCCCAGCAGGGCAGTGGCGAGAAATGTGCGCAGAGTTGGCATAGAGACCGGTCGAGCGAAATGAAAAAAAAGGGGGCGAACTGTCGCCCCGCAGTTTAGAGGAAGAGTCCGGGGCCCGGGCGACTTCCTTCGGGGAATCTGACGCCGACTTTGCCGATCTTGTTCCCGTCCATGACCGCGACGGTCCAGATGGTGTTGTTCCACTCCACCTGGTCGCCTACGACTGGCGCACCGCCGACTTTCTGGGTGATGAAGCGGCTCAGCGGCATGTCCGGGTCAATGCCCTCCAGCTTCAAGCCGTACAGGGCGGAAACCGCGCCCAGCTGGGCGTCGCCTTCCAGTACGAAGTCGCCGAAGAAGCGCAAATCCAAACCGCGTTGCGGTGCCTGGCTGAACAGCTTGCCCAGGGCCGGCAGGTTGTGTTCGTGGCCGATCACGCAGAGCAGATCGCCAACTTCCAGCACCGTACTACCCGACGGATGGAGCAGTTGCTGGCCACGGAACAACGCCGCGATCCGCGTACCTTCGGGCATTTTCAGCTCACGCAGGGCGGCGCCGATGCACCATTTTTCTGCGCCCAGGCGGTAGACGAACAGCTCCCACTCGCTGGTGACATGCACTTCCAGGGCCGCACGGGAGATCGGCGCCGGGTCCGGCGGTACGGTGACTTTGAGCAGCTTGGCCACCCACGGCAGGCTCGTGCCCTGCACCAGCAGCGAGACCAGCACGATAAAGAACGCCAGGTTGAAGTACAGCTGTGCATGGGGCAGGCCGGCCATCAGCGGGAACACCGCCAGAATGATCGGGACCGCGCCGCGCAGGCCGACCCAGGCGATAAAGGCTTTTTCGCGGCCATGAAACGCCTTGAACGGCAGCAAGCCGACCATCACCGACAGCGGCCGAGCAAACAGGATCATCCACAGTGCCAGGCCCAACGCCGGCAGGGCAATGGGCAGCAAATCATGGGGCGTGACCAACAGGCCCAGCACCAAGAACATGCCGATCTGCGCCAGCCACGCCATGCCGTCGAGCATATGCAAAATGCCATGACGGCTACGCACCGGGCGGTTGCCGATCACCAGGCCGCACAGGTACACGGCGAGGAAGCCGCTGCCGTGCAGGGCGTTGGTCAGGGCGAAGACGAACAGGCCGCCGGCAATCACCAAAATCGGGTACAGGCCGTTGGCCAGGTTGATGCGGTTGACCATCTGCAGCATCAGCCAGCCGCCGCCCAGGCCGACGATACCGCCGATGCCGAACTCGCGGAGCAGGTGAGTGAGCAGGCTCCAGTGCAGGCCGGTCTGGCCACTGGCAATCATGTCGATCAACGTGACCGTGAGGAACACGGCCATCGGGTCGTTGCTGCCGGATTCAATTTCCAGGCTGGCGGTCACCCGTTCGTTCAGGCCCTTGCCGCCGAGCAGCGAAAACACCGCGGCGGCGTCCGTCGAACCGACGATGGCGCCAATCAACAGGCCCTGGATGATATTGAGGTCAAACAGCCAGGCCGCAGCCATACCGGTGAGGCCGGTGGTAATCAACACCCCCACCGTGGCCAGCGACAAGGCCGGCCAGAGTGCCACGCGGAAACTCGCGACCCGGGTGCGCAAACCGCCGTCGAGCAGGATTACGGCCAGGGCGAGGTTGCCCACCAGGTAGGCGGTCGGGTAGTTATCGAAGATGATGCCCCCGCCATCCACGCCGGCGACCATGCCCACGGCCAGGATGATCACCAGGATCGGAATACCCAGGCGGGACGAAAGAGAACTCACCAGAATGCTCGCACTCACCAGCAACGCGCCGATCAAGAACAGGCTGTTGATGGTCGTCGCATTCAAAGGCAGTACTCCATGAGCAAACAAGACAGGGCGCAAACTGACCATGCAGTCTGCGTGCCAGCGATTCTAACCTGTTGAATTGCTGCGCTGTCAAAAAGGTTTTTCTGATTTTCGCAAAGCCAAATGTGGGAGCTGGCTTGCTTGCGATGGCGGCGTGTCAGGCGCTAGAGGCGCTGGCTGACACATTGCTATCGCAGGCAGGCCAGCTCCCACAGGGATAGGCGTCGTCAGGCGAATCTTATTTCAGAGACGGAACCGCCCCACCATCCCATTCAAATCCACCGCCAACCGTGACAGCTCATTGCTCGCCGCACTGGTCTGGCTGGCGCCGGTCGCTGATTGCACCGACAAGTCGCGGATGTTCACCAGGTTGCGGTCCACTTCACGCGCCACTTGCGCCTGTTCTTCCGCCGCGCTGGCGATCACCAGGTTGCGTTCGTTGATCTCGATGATCGCGGTATTGATGGTATCCAGCGACATCCCCGCGCCTTTGGCGATGTTCAGCGTCGACTCAGCGCGTTCGGTGCTGTTGCGCATCGAATCCACCGCATGCTCTGTACCCGCCTGGATACTTCCGATCATCCGCTCGATTTCGCTGGTCGACTGCTGGGTACGATGGGCGAGTGCGCGTACTTCGTCGGCAACCACCGCAAAGCCTCGTCCGGCTTCACCGGCGCGCGCCGCTTCAATCGCGGCGTTAAGGGCCAGCAGGTTGGTCTGGTCGGCCAGGCCGCGAATCACGTCGAGCACCTTGCCGATATCGCGCGACTCATTGGCCAGGTCGCCGATCAGCGTGGCGGTTGCCTGTACGTCGCCGCTCATGCGTTCGATGGCGCTGACGGTTTCCTGCACCAAGTCACGGCCATCACCGGCGGAGGTGGTGGCGTTGCGCGAAGCTTCGGAGGTGCTCACCGCATTGCGTGCGACTTCTTCGACAGCGCTGGTCATCTCATTGACCGCAGTGGCGGCTTGTTCGATTTCGTTGTTTTGCTGGGTCAGGCCACGGGCGCTTTCGTCGGTGACCGCGTTCAGCTCTTCGGCAGCTGACGCGAGCTGGGTAGCGGAACCGGCGATGCGTTGCAGGGTGTCGCGCAGCTTGTCCTGCATCTTGGCCATGGCGGCCAGCAGGCGCCCGGCTTCGTCGTTGCCGTCGACTTTGATCGGGCGAGTCAGGTTGCCTTCGGCCACTTCTTCCGCCGCTTCCAGTGCCTGGGAAATGGGCAGGGTGATGCTGCGGGTCAGCAGCCAGGCGAACAGGAGGGTCAGCAGCGTGGCGATCACCAAGAGGCTCACCACCATGTTGAAGGCCATTGTGTATTGGTCTTCCGCCTCCTTGTTAGTCGCCAGGGCCATCTTGTTATTGATGTCCAGCAGGCGCGTGAGCACGGCGTTGACCTGTTCGGAGTTGCTCAGCAATTCGTTATTGAGCAGGCTGCGCAGCTCTTCCACCTGATTGGCCCGCGACAGGCTCTTCATGCGTTCTTCAATCTGATGGTACTGGCCAAGCAAGCGCACGTAGTCGTCGTAGGCCGTACGCTCTTCGCTGCTCTCGATCAGTTTTTCGTAGATGCCCTGGGCCGTGCGAATCTGCTGATTACGCACTTCAAAGGCTTCCAGCGTCTTTTGCTGAACCTCCGGCTCACGGTTAGTCAGCAAGCGGTACGACAGCACCCGTAGGCGCAACGTCAGTTGGGTGAACTCATCGAGGGCGCGAATGCTCGGCACGCTGGCCAGGGTGATGTCTTCGGTAGCGGCTCGTATCTTGCTCATCTGGTTCAGGGCGAACACGCCAAGAAACAACATCAACGCGCCGATAAACGCGAAGCCGAGGAAGGCCCTCGGAGCGATATTCATATTACGAAGCGACATGGGGGAATCCTGGGGGAGAGCGCGATCCGTGCGGCCATGAGACGGTGTGTCCCTCTCTATCGGTCGTACGACTAAAGTCTAAAGGGGCGTGTGCGTTTTTGTCGCACCTGACGAGGGGCTTGGTCGATTCAGGAACCAGATCGGGTAAATGCAGTCACTAAGGCTCGAAAGTGCGGCCCGGCCCTTAAAAATCGGGCTGCGCGCCAGGGATAACCCTGGCATCCGAGGTGAATTTTCTTTATCGTCACCGCCCTTTGAAAAGCCAGAGAAATCAAAATGTTAGAAGCATCCCTCAGCCAATTGGAACAACTCGTCAGCGACTTGGTACAACAAAATCAGGATCTGCTGGGCACCAACGAATCCCTCAAGGCGGAATTGGCCCGCGCCAAGGATGAGAACGACAGCCTGCAACTGAACCTGATGGAGCAGGAAGAAAAGCACGGCGCTACCGCCGCCCGTATCCAGGCGCTGGTTGAGCGTGTGAGCGCAGGGCCTGTCAGCGCATGAGTGAAGGGATAAAGGTCGTTTCGATTCTCGGAGAGGATTACTCGATCAAGGCACCGGCCGGGGAAGACAAAACCCTGATGCACGCCGTGACCCTGCTCAAGGCGTCCCTTGCCACCACCAAGAAAAAGTACCCGACCCTGATCGGTGACAAATTACTGGTGCTGGCGGCGCTGAACCTGTGCGCCGAGCAGATCGAAATGCAGCAGGCTCACCAGCAGGAACTCGACCGTTACCAAGAGCAAGTCAGCGCCACGGTCGATGTGATTGCCAAGGCGATCGGAACGCCTTAGAACCACTCATCCTGCATGCCGAGGCACGTGTCATCGCGTGCCTCCAGAATTGCCAGTTCATGATGGCAGCTCGGTACTTCCCAGGTCAGGAAGTACCGGGCGGCCTGGAGCTTGCCTTTATAAAAGGCCACATCCGCCGCATTGCCCCTGGCCAATCCTTCTTCGGCGCGAATCGCCTGCTCCAGCCAGCGCCAGCCAATCACCGTATGCCCGAACACCTTCAAGTACAGCGCCGAATTTGCCAGGCTGCTGTTGACCTTGCCTTGGGCGAGATCCGTCAGCAGGCCGATGGTGACGCTTTGCAGGCGGTTGACCAACTGTTCCAGCGGTTCCCTTAGTGCGGTCAGGCTTGGGTATTCCTGCGCCCGTGCACCGGTTTCGGCAATCAGTCGTATGAGTTGCTTCAACCCCGCGCCGCCGTTCTGCGCGAGCTTGCGCCCCAGCAAATCCAGGGACTGGATGCCGTGGGTGCCTTCGTGGATCGGGTTCAGGCGGTTGTCGCGGTAGTACTGTTCCACCGGGTACTCGCGGGTGTAGCCATGGCCGCCGAGAATCTGGATTGCCAGTTCGTTGGCCTTGAGGCAGAACTCCGAAGGCCAGGATTTGACGATGGGCGTGAGCAGGTCCAGCAGTTCGTGGGCGTGCTTGCGCTCGGCTTCGGTTTCCAGGGTGGTGGTGTCGTCGAACAGTCGTGCAGCGTAGAGGCCAAGGTCGAAGGCGCCTTCCACGTAGGATTTTTGGGTCAGCAGCATGCGCTTTATATCCGCGTGCTGAATGATCGAGACCGGCGCCGTTGTGGGGTCTTTGCTGTCGGGCAGGCGACCTTGTGGGCGTTCGCGGGCGTATTCCAGCGAGTAGAGGTAGCCGGCGTATCCGAGCATCACCGCACCCATGCCGACGCCGATGCGTGCCTCGTTCATCATCTGGAACATGCAGCTCAGGCCCTGGTGCGGTTTACCCACCAGATAGCCGACGCAACTACCGTTATCGCCGAAGTTGAGCGCGGTGGATGTAGTGCCGCGCCAGCCCATCTTGTGGAACAGCCCCGCCAGCAGCACGTCGTTGCGCTCGCCCAGGCTGCCATCGTCGTTGACCAGGAACTTGGGCACGATAAACAGCGAAATACCCTTCACCCCGGCGGGCGCATCCGGCAGCTTGGCCAGCACCATGTGCACGATGTTTTCCGACAGCGGGTGGTCGCCACCGGAGATGAAAATCTTGTTGCCCTTGAGCCGGTAAGTGCCGTCCGCCGCAGGTTCTGCGCGCGTACGGATATCCGACAGCGACGAGCCCGCATGGGGTTCGGTCAGGGCCATGGTGCCAAAGAAGCGGCCGTCGATCATCGGTTGCAGGAAGCGTTGTTTCTGATCGTCGGTGCCGAAGCTTTCGATCAGGTTGGCGGCGCCCATGGTCAGGAACGGATAGGAAGTGGACGCCGCGTTCGCTGACTGGAAATGCGCAAAACACGCTTGAGAGAGCAGGGTGGGCAGTTGCATGCCGCCCGCTTCAAAGCTTCGGGCTGCGTTGAGAAACCCGGCCTCAAGGAAGGCATCCACCGCCGGTTTGACTTCTGGAATCAGGATGGCTGCACCGTTCTCGTAGCGCGGTTCGTTCTCGTCGTTCTTGCGGTTGTGAGGGGCGAAATACTTTTCGGCGATGTTGCGCGCGGTACTGATGGCCGCATCGAAGGTTTCGCGGTTGTGCTCGGCAAACCGCTCGCGCTGGGTCAGGCCCTCGGCATCGAGGACTTCGTACAGCTCGAAAGCCAGATTGCGGGAACTGAGCAGCGTCTCGGACATGGCGGCTTACCTTTGGAGGAATTGGCCTGAGTCTAAGTGCGCGAATGGAGGCTGGATAGCAAGATTGATCTGGGTGATGGAGGGGCAAAACAACAGCGCAAGGCGTGCACAGTCCATGTGGGAGCTGGCTTGCCTGCGATGGCATCGCTGCGGTCTGTCAGTAGCACCGCGTCGCTTGCATCGCAGGCAAGCCAGCTCCCACAGGGGGAAGGGTTTAGCCGATGGTCATCAAACTGGCGTTACCGCCCGCTGCAGCAGTGTTGACACTCAGCGCACGCTCAATCACCAAACGCTCCAGCGCAATCGCCGTTTCGCCTTGCGACAAACCATGCACCCCAACAATCGCGCCACCACGCTGGGCCACTTGCTGGCACACCGCACGCAGCTGGTCGGAATCACCGTGATGCAGAACCGCGTCAAACACCACTTCATCCTTGGTCCAGTCGGCCACGCGCTTGATCTTCGCCTGAATTTCTTTAGGCAGGCGTGAGAACAACGCCTTGGTCAGCTCGGTTTCCGGCCATACCGCCGAACCGCCCACCGCCAATACCGCCGCCAGTTGAGTCAACAAATCGCCTTCCACGTCCGCCAGGCACAGTACGTGCTCGCGGGGCAGGATGGCGTAGCTGTTGCGCTCGCCGGTCGGCCCGGCCAGTTGGCGGGTGATACCGCTTTGCGATTGCGCGGCGTACTGGCTGCACAAGGCACTCAGTTCGCTGAACTTATTGCTGTCGGCCCAGGTTTTCAGGGCGGTCAGCGGCTGGCTCATGGCGTCGCGCAGGCGCACGTCCGGTGCAGCCAATGCGTCGCCACGTACGAAGGATTGCTCGATGGCATCCGTAGGACGCATTGACAGCAGGCGGTACAGGTACAGTGGGCCGCCGGCTTTCGGGCCAGTGCCCGACAGGCCTTCGCCGCCGAAGGGTTGCACGCCGACCACAGCGCCAACGATGTTGCGGTTCACATAGACGTTACCGGCATTGACGTTGTCGATCACCTTGGCGATGGTCTCGTCGATACGCGTGTGCACGCCCAGGGTCAGGCCATAGCCGGAAGCGTTGATCTGGCCGATGAGCTGGTCGATCTCTTTGCGCTTGTAACGCACCACGTGCAGTACCGGGCCGAAGATCTCGCGTTGCAGCTCGTCGAAGCTTTCCAGCTCGATCAGGGTTGGCATCACGAAGGTGCCGCGCTTGATTTCTTCGCCGTCGGCAATCGCCACTTGGTAAACGTTGCGACCTTTGTCGCGCATGGCCTGGATGTGTTTCTCGATGCCGGCCTTGGCTTCGGCGTCGATCACCGGGCCGATGTCGACGGACAGACGTTCCGGGTTACCCAAGCGGCATTCCGCCATGGCGCCCTTGAGCATTTCGATCACACGGTCTGCCGAATCTTCCTGCAGGCACAGCACGCGCAGGGCCGAGCAACGTTGGCCGGCGCTGTCGAAGGCCGAAGACACCACGTCGATGACCACTTGTTCGGTCAGCGCCGAGGAGTCGACGATCATCGCGTTCTGGCCGCCAGTTTCGGCGATCAGCGGGATCGGACGGCCCTGGGCATCCAGGCGACCGGCGACATTGCGTTGCAGCAGGCGCGCCACTTCAGTGGAGCCAGTGAACATCACGCCTTTGACGCGATCATCACCGACCAGGCGCGCACCCACGCTCTCCCCCTGACCCGGCAGCAATTGCAGCACGCCTTCCGGAATACCGGCTTCGAGCAGGATGCGCACGGCTTGGGCGGCCACCAGCGGCGTTTGCTCGGCAGGCTTGGCCAGTACCGGGTTACCGGCGGCCAAGGCCGCGGCGACTTGGCCGCTGAAAATCGCCAGCGGGAAGTTCCACGGGCTGATGCACACCACCGGGCCCAGTGGGCGGTGGGCGTCATTGGTGAAATCGTTGCGCGCCTGCACGGCGTAGTAACGCAGGAAGTCCACGGCCTCGCGTACTTCGGCGATGGCGTTGGCGAAGGTCTTGCCGGCTTCGCGAGCCAGCAGGCCCATCAGCGGTTGGATCTCGCCTTCCATCAGGTCGGCGGCGCGTTCCAGGATCGCGGCGCGTTCGGCGGGCGGGGTGGCCTGCCAGATCGGACCCGCGTTGATGGCGCACTGGATAGCGTTGTCGACGTCTTCGACAGTGGCTTCCTGCACATGGCCGACCACATCACGCAGGTCGGACGGGTTCAGTACCGGTGCCGCTGCTTCATTGCTGGAAGCGCAACCGAGCATCGGCACCGCTTTCCAGTTGTTGTGAGCGGTGGCCAGCAGGGCGCAGGACAAGGAGGCCAGGCGATGTTCGTTGGCCAGGTCGATACCGGCCGAGTTGGCGCGGTCGCTGCCATACAGGTCACGCGGCAAAGGGATGCGCGGGTGCGGCAGGCCGAAGCCGCCTTCCAGCGTAGCCATTTGCTCGATGCTGGCCACTGGATCGGCCACCAGCTCCTGAATCGAGATGGACTGGTCGGCGATACGGTTGACGAACGAGGTGTTCGCGCCGTTTTCCAGCAGGCGACGTACCAGGTAAGCCAGCAATGTTTCGTGGGTGCCGACTGGTGCGTACACGCGGCACGGACGGTTCAGCTTGCCTTCGGATACTTTGCCTACAACCTGCTCGTACAGCGGTTCGCCCATGCCGTGCAGGCATTGGAACTCGTACTGGCCGGGGTAATAGTTCTGACCGGCGATATGGTAGATGGCCGACAGCGTGTGGGCGTTGTGCGTGGCGAACTGCGGGTAGATGACTTCCGGCACCGACAGCAGCTTGCGTGCGCAGGCAATGTAGGAAACGTCGGTGTAAACCTTGCGGGTGTACACCGGGTAGCCTTCCAGGCCTTCAACCTGGGCGCGCTTGATCTCGCTGTCCCAGTACGCGCCTTTTACCAGTCGGATCATCAGGCGATGGCGGCTGCGGCGTGCCAGGTCGATGACGTAGTCGATCACATACGGGCAACGCTTCTGGTAGGCCTGGATCACGAAACCGATGCCGTTCCAGCCGGTCAGTTGCGGCTCGAAGCACAGGCGCTCCAGCAGATCCAGCGACAGCTCCAGGCGGTCGGCCTCTTCGGCGTCGATGTTCAAACCGATGTCGTATTGCTTGGCCAGCAGCGTCAGGGACAGCAGGCGCGGGTACAGCTCATCCATCACGCGTTCGTACTGCGCACGGCTGTAACGCGGGTGCAGTGCCGACAGCTTGATGGAAATGCCCGGGCCTTCATAAATCCCACGGCCGTGGGACGCTTTGCCGATGGAGTGAATGGCTTGTTCGTACGAGGCCAGGTACTTCTGCGCATCGTGCTCAGTCAGCGCGGCTTCACCGAGCATGTCGTAGGAGTAGCGGAAACCCTTGGCTTCGAACTTGCTCGCGTTAGCCAGGGCTTCGGCGATGGTTTCGCCGGTGACGAACTGCTCGCCCATCAGGCGCATGGCCATGTCGACGCCCTTACGGATCATCGGCTCGCCGCTTTTGCCGATGATGCGGCTCAAGGACGAGGTCAACCCTGCTTCGTTATGCGTGGCGACCAGTTTGCCGGTCAGCAACAGGCCCCAGGTGGCGGCGTTGACGAACAGCGATGGGCTGTTGCCCAAGTGCGGGTGCCAGTTGCCGGTGCTGATCTTGTCGCGGATCAATGCGTCACGGGTGCCTTTGTCCGGGATACGCAGCAGCGCTTCGGCCAGGCACATCAGCGCCACGCCTTCTTGGGAAGACAGGGAAAATTCCTGCAGCAGGCCCTGAACAATCCCGGCACGGCCGCCGGCACTTTTCTGGTTACGCAGTTTTTCGGCGATCGAGGCGGCGAGCTTGTTGGTGGCTTCGGCCATCGAGGCCGGCAGGCGAGCCTGCTCGATCAGCATCGGCACCACTTCCGGCTCAGGGCGGCGGTAAGCGGCGGTGATCGAGGCGCGCAGTACGGACTGCGGCAGGATGCTCTCGGCGAACTCAAGGAAGCACTGGTGGGCGTGGTCGTTCTGGACCTCGCCTGCGTCGTCTGCCTCCTTGCTGCTCAAGCCATTGAGTTCAGTCAGGGTTGCACCACCCTCCAGTTTCTCCAGGTAATTGAAAATCGCCTGCTTGATCAGCCAGTGCGGCGTGCGATCAATGGAGGTCGCGGCAGCCTTGAGGCGCTCGCGGGTTGGGTCGTCAAGTTTGACCCCAAGGGTGGTCGTAGCCATTTTCTTATCCTCATGGGTGCCACTACCGAGTGGCATCAGCTGGCGGCAAGATTAGCTTTGCGCATGCATAGGTGCAACCGGGTGCAACCCTTTTTATGCATGAAATTTTCGCACGGGTACCTGAAATAAAATGGACCTCAATGGAATCGGCTCTGCCTTGGTGCGTTTGCTTCTGAGTTTGGCTGTTCTTGCTCCGAAAAGTAGCAAAAACGGGGTGTTTTGCACTTTTCACATCAAGGTGCAACTTATTCTCACGAAACTGGTTGCACCTTATTTGCTTTGTTGAATAGCATTCGCGGCCAAGGTGCAACCACTCCCGCGAGTCGGTTCATCGGCTGACGGCTTTCCTGGGGAAACGTCAGTCATAAATGCGCGGCACGCAGCTACGTCTAACCTACTTGCAGTGGGTGGCCGTCTGACAGACCGTCGCTACATAAAAACAAAGCCAGGGCGTCACTCCTATGAGCGTTAGTAATCCAACCCTGATCACGTTCGTGATCTATATCGCAGCAATGGTGCTGATCGGCTTCATGGCCTATCGATCCACCAATAACCTTTCCGATTACATCCTGGGCGGCCGTAGCCTTGGTAGCGTAGTGACTGCCTTGTCGGCCGGCGCCTCAGATATGAGCGGCTGGTTGTTGATGGGCCTGCCGGGCGCGATCTACATGTCCGGCCTGTCGGAAAGCTGGATCGCTATCGGCCTGATCGTCGGTGCCTACCTCAACTGGCTGTTCGTCGCCGGTCGCCTGCGGGTCCAGACCGAGCACAACGGTGACGCCCTGACCCTGCCGGATTACTTCTCCAGCCGTTTCGAAGATAAAAGCGGCCTGCTGCGGATCATCTCCGCCGTGGTGATCCTGGTGTTCTTCACCATTTACTGCGCCTCCGGCATCGTGGCCGGTGCTCGCCTGTTCGAAAGCACCTTCGGCATGTCCTACGAGACCGCGCTGTGGGCCGGTGCTGCAGCGACCATTGCCTACACCTTCGTCGGTGGTTTCCTGGCAGTGAGCTGGACCGATACCGTACAAGCCACGCTGATGATCTTCGCGCTGATCCTGACGCCGATTATCGTGCTGCTGGCTACCGGTGGTGTTGACACCACCTTCCTGGCCATCGAAGCCAAGGACCCGACCAACTTCGATATGCTGAAAAACACCACCTTTATCGGCGTCATCTCGCTGATGGGTTGGGGCCTGGGTTACTTCGGCCAGCCGCACATCCTCGCGCGTTTCATGGCGGCGGACTCGGTGAAGTCGATTGCCAAGGCGCGTCGCATCTCCATGGCCTGGATGATCCTGTGCCTGGGTGGCACTGTGGCCGTGGGCTTCTTTGGTATCGCCTACTTCTCGGCGCACCCGGAAGTGGCCGGCGCAGTGACTGAAAACCCTGAGCGCGTGTTTATCGAGCTGGCAAAAATCCTGTTCAACCCATGGGTTGCCGGTGTTTTGCTATCGGCCATTCTCGCTGCCGTCATGAGCACGCTGAGCTGCCAGTTGCTGGTGTGCTCCAGCGCCCTGACCGAAGACTTCTACAAAACCTTCCTACGCAAAAACGCCTCCCAGCTCGAGCTGGTGTGGGTCGGTCGCCTGATGGTGCTGCTGGTTGCCCTGATTGCCATCGCCATGGCCGCCAACCCGGAAAACCGCGTACTGGGCCTGGTGAGCTATGCATGGGCCGGTTTCGGCGCCGCGTTCGGTCCTGTGGTGCTGATTTCGGTCATCTGGAAAGGCATGACCCGCGACGGCGCACTGGCTGGCATCCTGGTCGGCGCGATCACCGTGATCGTGTGGAAACACTTTGAGTTGCTGGGCCTGTACGAAATCATCCCAGGCTTCATCTTCGCCAGCCTCGCGATCTACTTCGTAAGCAAGATGGGCGCACCGACTGCTGGTATGGTCGAGCGCTTTGACGCGGCGGAAAAAGACTACAACCTCAATAAGTAATTCGCCGGGTGTGAAGCACCCTACGAACTGAAAAAAGGCCCGCGTCCTACGGATGGCGGGCCTTTTTTTGTGTGTGGTTTACGTGGGGCTGAAGAAAGTTCTGGCGCGTGCGTGTAGGGTTTTACTGATTTGTTTGGGGTGTGCTCAGCAAGGTGAAACGGTGGTGCAGAATCTGCCACCTATCCCTCGCAGAGAAACACCGGATGTTCGCTCCTGCCAATCAAAGTGCCTTCACCCTGACCCTCGATGGGGAGCCCAGTGAACTCAAGGTGTTCGAGTTCAGGGGTGTTGAGTCCATCAGCCAACCCTACTGTTTTGAACTCGAACTGGTCGCCGAGCAACCCGATCTTGACCTGGAAAGCCTGCTGCATCACCCGGTGTATCTCGGTTTTGATGATCGGGGCCATGGTGTTCATGGTCTGGTTCACCGAGTGGCGCAAGGTGATTCAGGACGCCGACTGACGCGTTATCAAATGACGCTTGTACCGCAGCTGGCCTATCTGGCGCACAGCAGTCACCAGCGTATTTTCCAGCACAAGACCGTACCGCAGATTGTTGCGCAGGTGCTGGAGGGGCAGGGGATCCAGAGCGACCGCTTTGAGTTCCGGCTCAGCGGCACCTACCCCGAGCGCGAGTATTGCGTGCAGTTTGGCGAAACTGATCTGGCCTTCATTCAACGGCTTTGTGCCGAGTTGGGCATTCACTATCACTTCCAGCATTCCGCCGAGGGGCATTTGCTGGTATTCGGCGATGACCAGACGGTGTTTGCCCAAGCGGATCAGCCTACTCCTTACACTCCCGGTTCAGGGATGGTCGCGGACACCCCGGCGATCAAGCGGTTTACGGTGCAGGTGCAGACCCGCGCCACGGCAATCAACCTGCGCGACTATGACTTTCGCAAACCCAGCCTGGCGCTGGAAAGCGCGGTGTCTGGCGAGCAGTTACCCAAGCTAGAAGCGCAGGATTATCCCGGCCACTTCAGCGACCGAGCCCATGGCAAATACCTCGCACAGCGTGGCCTGGAGCGTCATCGCAGCGACTATCGTGTCGCCTGTGGCAGTGGTGATGAACCTGCGCTGGTCAGCGGGCGGTTCCTCAGGCTGGCCGGTCACCCGCGCGAAGACTGGAACGCCTTGTGGCTGGTGACGAAAGTAACCCATGAGGGCAAGCAACCCCAGGTACTGGAAGAGCTTGTAACCGAGGTGTCGGGCGGGGATTTTCGCCAGGGCTATCGCAACGAATTCGCCGCCGCCCCGTGGGATGTGATTTTCCGGCCGCCAATGCCAGGGCAGCCTCGCCCGAGCATTGCTGGCTATCAAAACGCAACGGTGGCCGGCCCCGTCGACAGTGAAATTCATTGTGATGAATACGGCCGGATCAAGGTGCAGTTGGCGTGGGATCGCGCCGGAGAACATAACGACCATTCCAGTTGCTGGCTGCGGGTTGCCAGCGCTTGGGCGCATGACCGTTATGGTTCGGTCGTGATCCCGCGAGTCGGGATGGAAGTGCTGGTGGGCTTCGTCAATGGTGATATGGATATGCCGCTGGTGGTGGGCTGCTTGGCTAACGCGGCAACCCAGGTGCCCCTCGACTTGCCGGCGGACAAGACCCGCAGCATTTTCCGCAGCCAAAGCAGCCCAGGCGGGGGTGGCTACAACGAGCTACGCATTGAGGATCGCAAGGGGGCCGAGGAAATCTACCTGCGTGCCCAGCGTGATTGGACGCAGCATGTGCTGCATGACCATCGGGTGAAGGTGGGCGGTGAGTCGCACCATGAACTGCAGGGCGAAGAGCAGTGCATAACCCATGGCAACCGCTTGACCGACCTCAAGCAAGACGACCATCTAGTGGTTGGCGGCTCGCAGCAGGTGCGCGCCGGGCAGACCATCCAGATCGGTGCAGGGCAAAGCGTTGTCATCGATGCAGGCGCGACCGTCACGATTCAGGCCGGTGGGCAGTCGATCACGCTGTCTGCGGGCGGCATTTTCAGCAGCGTACCGATTCAGCTCGGCGGCTCGGCTGTTCCGACGTCCGCGCCGTTGATTCCTGGCGTGAAAGAGAAGTTGCTGGCCGTGATTCCTGCACCGCTGAGCCGCGTGCAGATCGCGAGTCTGAAGCGCAGCGCGCCGTTTTGCGAAGAGTGTGAGCGTTGTAAAAACGGCCAGTGTGATCTCACCTGACCTCCACCTTAAAAGGACTTTACGTCGATGCATCAACCCTTGCTTGCTGGTGAACAACTCTTCGCGGTATTGGGCGCTGCCAGCGACGCCAAGCCTTTGGAGGCTTGGCGGGCGCTTGCCGTCGGCGCCCCACTGCAACCCGTTTGGGCCGGCACCGCCTATGCAACATGGGAGGAGGTAATGCCCTACGTGGGTATCGTCGAACCGGGCAGCCCTTTCCTCGATTGGGCCGCCTCCACTGACGCAACGGATTGGGGGTGGCTGGCCATATCGTCGAGCCCGTTGGAAAGGGTGGTGGCACATCTGCAAGGCTTGACCAAGGTGTACCTGCCCGATGGCCAGGAGGTGTTTTTGCGTTTATGGGATGGCGATCAGATGCTACCGATCCTCCAGCAAGTAGGGGGGGAGGTGTTGCCGGTATTCCAGCGTTACCTGATCAATGGCCAGTCGCTGACCGTTGCGACTGGCCCGGTCACGGCGGCTAAAGCCAGCCCGTGGTGGCGGGTGCCTGCACCGTTATTGGAGCACCTGGCCGGGCAATCGCCGCAAACCCTTATCGGCAACTTGCTGCAGTGGCTGGA
The DNA here is from genome assembly GCF_900005865.1 of Pseudomonas sp. 58 R 12. NCBI lineage: Bacteria > Pseudomonadati > Pseudomonadota > Gammaproteobacteria > Pseudomonadales > Pseudomonadaceae > Pseudomonas > Pseudomonas sp. 58 R 12. The sequence continues at coordinate 273,364 of NZ_CVTP01000013.1, read as the reverse complement.
AGAGCAGCGCCCCGACCTCTACACCGCTTTCCCGCCGACGACCTTGCAGCACAAGGTCGCCTACTTCTCGCGCGGTCCGGATGTCAGCCATCAGGCGCTGGCCGACTATCTGGCCTCAGAGCTGAGTTGACCCCAGTGCCTGCTGCAGATCTTCGATCAGGTCTTCAATCGCCTCGATACCGACTGACAGGCGAATCATCTCCGGCTTCACGCCGGCCTTGGCTTGTTCCTGCTCGTTCATCTGCCGATGGGTGGTAGAGGCGGGGTGACAGGCCAGGGATTTGGCATCGCCGATGTTTACCAATCGCTTGAAGATCTGCAGCGCGTCGTAGAAGCGCACACCGGCCTCGTAACCACCCTTTAGGCCAAACGACAGGATCGCCGACGGTTTACCCTGCATGTATTTCTGCGCCAATACGTGATGTGGATGGTCTGGCAGGCCGGCGTAGCTGACCCACTCGACATCCGCGTGGTCTTGCAGGAATTGCGCAACTTTCAGGGCGTTTTCGGTATGGCGCTCCATGCGCAGGGCCAGGGTTTCCAGGCCCTGTAACAGCAGGAAAGCATTCATCGGTGCCAGCGCCGCGCCGGTGTTGCGCAGCGGCACGGTGCGAGCGCGGGCGATAAAGGCGGCGGGGCCGAATTTTTCCGTGTATACCACGCCGTGATAGGCCGGCTCGGGGGTGTTGAGGCCGGGGAATTTTTCTGGGTAGTCGGTCCAGGGGAAGGTGCCACTGTCGACGATCACACCGCCCAGGGAATTGCCGTGGCCACCGATGTACTTGGTCACCGAGTGCACCACGATATCGGCGCCGAACTGGATCGGCTTGCACAGGATCGGCGTGGCGACGGTGTTATCCACCATCAGCGGCACGCCACGGGCGCGGGCCACCTTGGCCAAGGCTTCCAGGTCGACGATATTGCCGGCTGGGTTGCCGATGCTTTCGCAGTACACCAGCTTGGTGTTGTCGTCGATCAGCGCGGCGATGGCTTCTGCAGAGTCATCCCGGGCGAAACGTACATCGACGCCGAAGCTCGGCAGCAAGTGCGCGAACAAGGTGTAGGTGCCGCCGTAGAGTTGCGGGGTGGTGACGATATTGTCGCCGGCACGGGTGAGGGTCTGGATCGCATAATGGATCGCCGCGCTGCCGGCCGACACCGCCAGGGCGGCAATACCCCCTTCAAGGGCGGCAATGCGCTGCTCCAGCACATCGTTGGTGGGGTTCATGATCCGTGTGTAGATATTGCCGGGTACGTCCAGGTTGAACAGGTCGGCGCCGTGCTGGGCGTTATCGAATTCGAAAGCGACATTCTGATAGATCGGCACGGCGACGGCCTTGGTAGTCGGATCGGACTTGAAGCCGTGATGCAGCGCGATGGTGGCGTCTTTCATGATTGTTATTGACCTCCCTGGATAGTGGATGGCCACAATAAATCTGCTCCAGTGCTGACATTTAGATTTTTTTCAACCAGCTTCCTGTCTTTACGATATAAGCACCGCCCGGCACGCCACCCTGCACCTGAGCCTGCGTAAAAGGTAAACTTCGCCCCCTGCGCAGGAGCAACCATGAATTATCGTCACGCCTTTCACGCCGGCAACCACGCCGATGTCTTCAAACACCTGACCTTGACCCGCCTCATCGCCCTGATGTCGCGCAAGGAGCAGCCGTTCGCCTACCTCGACACCCACGCCGGCATCGGTCTGTACGACCTGCAAGGCGACCAGGCCAACCGCACCGGTGAATACCTGGAAGGCATCGCGCGCCTGTGGGGCGAAAGCGACCTGCCGCCGCTGACCGCCGATTACATGCGTGTATTGCACGAAATGAACCCGGATGGCGAGTTGCGCTACTACCCGGGCTCGCCGGAGCTGGCGCGGCGCCTCACGCGTCCACAGGACCGCGTACTGCTCAATGAAATGCATCCGGAAGACGGTCTACTGCTCAAGGACAACATGAAAGGTGATCGCCGGGTCAAGGTGCACTTGGGCGAAGGCTGGCATGTGCCACGTGCCTTGCTGCCGGTGCCGGAAAAGCGCGCGCTGATGCTGATTGATCCGCCGTTCGAGAAACTCGACGAGATGCAACGTTGCGCGGCGTCCCTCAAAGAAGCCGTGAGCCGCATGCGCCAGACCGTCGCGGCCATCTGGTACCCGGTGAAGGACCAGCGCCTGTTGCGCCGTTTCTACCAAGACCTGGCCGGCACCGGTGCGCCGAAGTTGCTGCGTGTGGAGTTGCTGGTGCATCCGCTGGACACGCCCAACACCCTGACCGGCTCGGGCCTGGCAATCGCCAACCCGCCGTGGGGGCTGGAGGAGGAGTTGCGTGAGCTGCTGCCGTGGTTGTCCAAAAAACTTGGGCAGACCCAGGGTGGGTGGCAGATGGATTGGCTGATCGCTGAATAACTGCAGTGAAGGGCGTTGGTGTAGTGAGCGGGCTTGCCCCGCGCTGGGTTGCGTAGCGGCCCCAATAAATCCACTGAGATGTTTCAGGTAAACCGCAGTGTGAGGTTGTGGGGCTGCTACGCAGCCCAGCGCGGGGCAAGCCCGCTCACTGCAATAACCCTAGATATAGCGTCAGATCGGGCAGCTCACGCCCGTACCGCCGATCCCGCAATAGCCCTGCGGGTTCTTCGCCAGATACTGCTGGTGATACGTCTCGGCGAAGTACACCGTCGGCGCTTCTTCGATTTCCGTCGTGATCTCACCCAGGCCGGCCTTGGTCAATTCAGCCTGATAGGCATCAGCACTGGCCTGCGCCGCCGCCAACTGCTCCGGCGTGGTCGCATAGATCACCGAGCGGTACTGGCTGCCAATGTCATTCCCCTGGCGCATGCCCTGGGTTGGGTTGTGCAGTTCCCAGAACATCTTCAGCAGGTCTTCGTATTTCACTTTGGCTTGGTCATACACCACCAGCACCACTTCACTGTGGCCGGTCAGGCCCGAGCAGACTTCTTCATAGGTCGGGTTCGGCGTGTAACCGCCGGCGTAACCCACCACGGTACTGACCACGCCATCGCGCTCCCAGAACTTGCGCTCGGCGCCCCAGAAACAACCCAGGCCGAAGATCGCAAAGCCGACGTCATCGAGGAACGGCCCGAGCAGCGGGTTGCCGTTGACGAAATGAGTCTCTGGCAGCGTCATTGGGGTTTCACGACCAGGCAACGCTTGTTCTTGAGTTGGCAGCACGTTTTTGTTCACCAGAATTTCCGAGCGCAAGACCATGATCAGTCCTCTCAGTCAGGTTGAGTTAGATGCGAATTCAGACCGCCAGTGTGCCCGAGTGTTACAACGCTGTCAGGCGATTGGCCCGCGCGGATAGCGTTTGAGCTTATCAAGCAGCTCTGCGCCGGGGATTGGGCGGTCAAACAGGTAACCCTGGCCGACATCGCAACGGTGCCGGCGCAGGAACGCCAGTTGCTCGACCGTCTCGATGCCCTCGGCCACGACCTTGAGCTTAAGGTTGTGGGCCATGGCGATCACCGCTGAGGTGATTTCCATGTCGTCCTGGTTGTCCGGGATTTCGTGAATGAAGCTGCGATCAATCTTGATGATGTCGATGGGGAATTTTTTCAAGTAGCTCAACGAGGAGTAACCGGTGCCGAAGTCATCCATGGCCAATGTCAGGCCAAAGCTTTTCAGCTGATCGAGTTGCAAGCGCGTGTCTTCGGTGGCTTCGAGCAGCAAACCTTCGGTCAGCTCCAGTTCCAGCAGGTTGGCCGGCAGTTGTTCTTCCTTGAGGATCGTGGCAATCGACGCGACCAGGTCCGGGTCAGAGAACTGCTTGGGCGACAGGTTGATCGCCACCTGCAGATTGCCCATGCCGGCGGCACTCAGTTGCTTGCTCATGCGGCAGGCCTGGCGCGCAATCCATTTGCCGATGGGGATGATCAGCCCGGTCTCTTCAGCCACGCTGATGAACTGGTCCGGGCGGATCATGCCCTTTTCCGGGTGGTTCCAGCGCAGCAGCGCCTCCATGCCCAGCAAGCGGCCGCTGCGCAGGCACAGCTTGGGCTGGTAGAACACGTCCAACTCGTTCTGGGTGAGGGCGCGGCGCAGGTTGTTTTCCACGAACAGTTTGTAGCTGGCTTCGGCATTCAGGGCTTCGGTAAACACTTGCACCTGGTGTTTACCGTTGGCCTTGGCCTTGTGCAGGGCCAGGCCGGCGTTGCGCATCAGGGTTTGCGGATCGCGGCCATGCAGCGGCGCGCAGGCGAGGCCCACGGAGCCGGTGACGCTGATCAACTGATTATCGACGAACATCGGTTTGTCGAGGGTCGCGAGCAGTTGGCTGGCGACCTGCTGGCCGGTCTCCAGATCGGTGTCGTCGAGCAATACCGCAAACTCGTTGCTGGCAAAGCGGGCCAGGCTGCCGCTGGCGCTCAGGCTGTTGCGCAGGCGGCGCGCCAGGCTGATCAACAGTTTGTCACCGGTCTGGTGGCCAAGGCTGTCGTTGATTCGCTTGAAGTTATCGATGTCCACCAGCAACAGGCTGATCGGGCTGTCGCTGTCACGTGCAAAACGTTCATCCAGGTTGCGGATAAACGAGGGGCGGTTGCCCAGGTTGGTCAAGTTGTCGGTGTAGGCCAGGCGCTCGATGCGCTGCTGGGCCAGCTTGGTCTGGGTGATGTCTTCGTAGATGCCGATGTAGTGCGTCAGCTCACGGTTATCGCCATAGACCTTGGAAATCGACAGTTGGCCCCAGTAGGGTTCGAGGTTTTTACGCCGGCTTTTGAATTCGCCCTGCCAGCTGTTGCTCTTGGCCAGGCTCGACGGTGCGTCGAACAGTAATTCGCTGAGGTTTTCCAGCGCCGGCAATTGGGCCAGGCGGTGGCCGTGGACTTCTTCGGCGCTGTACTGGGTGATCGCGGTAAAGCTTGGGTTGACGTACTCCACCACGCCGTCGCAGTTGACCAGCAAAAACGCGTTGGCGCTTTGTTCCACGGCACGCTGGAACAAGTGCAAGGCACTGGTGGCGGTGCGGCGGTTGTGGTTGTTGATAACTTGCGCGAACTGATCGGCCAGTTCGCCGGCAAAGGCAATTTCGTCGGCCTGCCAGGCGCGCGTGCAGCTGCTTTGTTCCAGGCACAACACGCCGACGACCTGGCCATCGACGCGGATGCTCGCGTCGAGCATGGCGTGAATGTCTTTGTTCTCGGCCATTTCCCGGGTACGCGGGTCGCGCAAGGCGTTGGTGGCGTCAATGGCGCGGCTGGTGTGCAGGGCTTCGAGGTAATCCGGGAAGCAGCTTGCGTCAATGGGGTCGGGCAGGTGGTGCTGCTGGTCGTCGCGGTGGTAGGCCGAGATGGGCACCAGGCGCTGGCCTTCGAGGTTCCAGATGCTGGCGCAGTCGATCTGGTAGATATCACAGGCACTGCGGGTGATCAGCTCAGCGGCTTCTTGCAACGAATTGTTGGTGGTGTAGCGCTGCCGGGCCAGCAGCAGGATCAACTCCTGTTGGGCACGCACCCGCTCCAAGTGTTGCAACTGTTCCTGCTGGGCGCGCTGGTTGAGCTCCAGTGCGATCTGCAGGCGGCTGTTCTGGTTTTCCAGGTCTGCCGTGGGCACGGCAGCGGGGAGTTCGCTGAACAGGCCGTCGACCACCATCAGGTAGCCGCGCAGCAGGTGGCGATTATGTTGTTTATAGGCTTCGCCCATTTCCAGCAGGCTCAGCGGGCCATCATTGGTGTGCAGGGTATAGCGCACCAAGTAGTGAGGGCTCAGGGCCAGTTGCTGCTGGATGGTGTCGTGCAGTTCATAACGCGCCTGGGGTTCCATCAGGCTGGCGTAGGGCGTGCCGAGCAGGGCACACAACTCTACAGCCGACAGACCGAATTGGCGCTCGCAATTGGGGTCGAGGTAAAGGAGGGCCCAGCTTGCCTCATTAAGCCGCTCGAAACGCAGCATACCGAGGCGCGAAGGCACCGGTAACTGCGTCACTACCTCGGCCGCCATTCGGGCGACATCGGGTTGGCTTTTCATGGGGCAGACTCACTTGAAATAACGCGCACGGCGCCGGGCTTACGCCCTCTTTTCTGTTGCCTGCGGCAAGGTTGCATCATGCGGCGCAGGCTGACAAGAGAGGATGAAGGCTAAGTGCTATAAGGGGGTTATCGGCCGCGGGAGGGGTTTCTTCAATCGGAATGATGGAAGGTGTACAAACCTGTCTTCTTTATCCAGCTTCCTGCTGGAAAACAGGCAAAAAAAGCCCCGCCAAGTGGCGGGGTTGAGGTACGAGCGTGGCGCTCGGAAATCGGTGCAGCCAGGCCTCCTCGGTGAGGAGGAGGCCCGTTGAGACTTACAGCAGGATGGTGCGGATGTCGTTCAGCAGTTGGCTCAAGCGCTGCGTGAAGCGAGCAGCAGCGGCGCCGTTGATCACGCGGTGATCGTAGGACAGCGACAGCGGCAGCATCAGCTTAGGCTGGAACGCTTTACCGTCCCACACAGGCTGGATAGTGGCCTTGGACACACCCAGGATCGCCACTTCCGGCGCGTTGACGATTGGCGTGAAGCCAGTGCCGCCAATGTGACCGAGGCTGGAGATGGTGAAGCACGCGCCTTGCATGTCGTCTGCGGTGAGCTTCTTGTCGCGGGCCTTGGCAGCCAGTGCAGCGGCTTCGGCAGCGAGTTGCAGCAGGCTCTTCTGGTCGACGTTCTTGATGACCGGTACCAGCAGGCCTTCCGGGGTGTCGACGGCAAAGCCAATGTGCACGTATTTCTTGCGAATGATCGCCTTGCCGCTTGGCGCCAGCGAACTGTTGAAGTCCGGCAGTTCCTTGAGCAGGTGCGCACACGCCTTGAGCAGCAGTGGCAGCACGGTCAGTTTCACGCCGGCCTTCTCGGCCACGGCTTTCTGCGCAACGCGGAAAGCTTCCAGGTCGGTGATGTCGGCCTGGTCGAACTGAGTCACGTGCGGGATGTTCAGCCAGCTCGCGTGCAGGCTCGACGCGCCGATTTGCATCAGGCGGGTCATCGGCACTTCTTCGGTTTCGCCGAAGCGGCTGAAGTCCACGGTGCGGATTGGCGGAATGCCCGAACCACCGGTAGCGCCACCGGCAGCCGGCGCTTCCTTGGCTTTCTGCATCATGGATTTGACGTAGACCTGAACGTCTTCCTTCAGCACGCGGCCGTGAGGGCCGGTTGCCGACACAGCATTCAGCTCAACGCCGAATTCACGGGCCAATTGACGCACGGCAGGACCGGCGTGAACCTTGGCACCACTTGGCGCAGGTGCGGCAGCAGCAGGGGCCGGAGCGGCCTCAGCAGGGGCCGGAGCGGCCTCAGCTTTTGCAGCAGGCGCAGGGGCGGCAGCAGCCGGAGCAGCCTCAGCCTTGGCAGCCGGAGCGGCGGCAGGTGCTGGAGCGGCTGCAGGCGCAGCGCCTTGTACTTTCAGCTTGAGGATGAAGTCACCGGTGCCGACTTCGTCTTCCAGCTTGACCGCGATGCTTTCCACCACGCCGGCAGCCGGCGAAGGGATTTCCATGGAGGCCTTGTCGGACTCCAGGGTGATCAGCGACTGGTCGGCTTCGACGGTGTCGCCGACCTTGACCAGCAGCTCGATGATCTTGGCCTTGCCCGACGAGCCGATGTCCGGGACGTGGATGTCCTGAACGCTGGCAGCGGCAGGTTCTGCAGCCGCAGGGGCTGCAGGGGCTGCAGGGGCCTCGGCAGCAGCAGGCTTTTCAGCAGCAGGCGCGGGTGCGGCAGCGGCAGCAGGCGCCGCCGCAGGCGCTGCATCAGCAGCCCCTTCGATTTCCAGTTCCAGCAGTTCGTCGCCTTCTTTCAGGCGGTCGCCCAGCTTCACTTTCAGGCTCTTGACCACGCCGGCCTTGGGAGCAGGGATTTCCATGCTCGCCTTGTCCGACTCCAGGGTCAGGATGCTCTGGTCGGCTTCGACGGTGTCGCCGACCTTCACAAACAGCTCGATTACTTCACCTTCACCGCTGCCGATGTCAGGTACGCGAATGAGTTCGCTCACAAAAAATCTCCTCAGCAGTCCAGTGGGTTGCGTTTTTCCGGGTTGATCCCGAACTTGACGATAGCGTCAGCCACCACCTTGGGTTCGATCTCACCACGGTCAGCCAAGGCTTCCAGGGCTGCCAACACCACGAAGTGACGGTCGACTTCGAAGAAGTGACGCAGCTTCTTGCGGCTGTCACTGCGGCCGAAACCGTCGGTGCCCAGGACTTTGAATTCCTTGGACGGGACCCACTGGCGAATTTGTTCAGCAAACAGCTTCATGTAGTCGGTGGACGCGATGACCGGACCTTTACGGCCGTTCAGGCATTCTTCGACGTAGCTCAGTTGTGGCTTCTGGCCAGGGTGCAGGCGGTTGTTGCGCTCAACGGCCAGGCCGTCGCGACGCAGTTCGTTGAAGCTGGTAACGCTCCACACGTCAGCGCCGACGTTGAACTCGTCACGCAGGATCTTCGCCGCTTCACGCACTTCACGCAGGATGGTGCCGGAGCCCATCAGCTGCACGTGGTGCGCCGCTTCCTTGGTGTCTTCTTCGAGCAGGTACATGCCCTTGATGATGCCTTCCTCAACACCGGCCGGCATGGCAGGTTGCTGGTAGGACTCGTTCATCACGGTGATGTAGTAGAAAACGTCCTGCTGTTCTTCGGTCATCTTCTTCATGCCGTCCTGGATGATCACCGCCAGCTCATAGCCGTAGGTTGGATCAAAGGTGCGGCAGTTCGGGATGGTGGCAGCCAGGATGTGGCTGTGACCGTCTTCGTGTTGCAGGCCTTCGCCGTTCAACGTAGTCCGGCCGGCGGTACCGCCGATCAGGAAGCCACGGGTACGGCTGTCGCCTGCTGCCCACGCCAGGTCGCCAATACGCTGGAAGCCGAACATCGAGTAGAAGATGTAGAACGGCAGCATTGGCTGGTTGTGGCTGGAGTACGACGTACCGGCAGCGATGAAGGAGCTCATGGCGCCCGCTTCGTTGATGCCTTCTTCGAGGATCTGGCCCTTCTTGTCTTCCTTGTAGAACATCACCTGGTCTTTATCGACTGGCTCGTAGAGCTGGCCGACGGAGGAGTAGATGCCCAACTGGCGGAACATGCCTTCCATACCGAAGGTACGGGCTTCGTCCGGGATGATCGGGACGATGCGCGAACCGATTTCCTTGTCCTTGACCAGCTGCGCGAGGATCCGCACGAAGGCCATGGTGGTAGAGATTTCACGGTCGCCCGAGCCGTCCAGGATAGCCTTCAGCGTATCGAGTGGCGGGGTCGGAATGCTTACGCTCTTGGCTCGACGCTGCGGCACGAAACCGCCCAGTGCAGTGCGACGCTCGCTCAGGTAGCGGGCTTCGGCGCTGTTTGGCTCCGGCTTGAAGAACGGCAGGTTTTCCAGCTCTTCGTCCTTGACCGGAATGTCGAAGCGGTCGCGGAACAACTTCAGGCTGTCGACATCGACTTTCTTGGTGTTGTGCGCAGTGTTCTTCGCTTCGCCGGCACCGGTGCCATAACCCTTGATGGTCTTGGCCAGGATGACGGTGGGTTGTTCTTTGTGGTTGACCGCTTCGTGGTACGCCGCGTAGACCTTGTACGGGTCGTGGCCGCCACGGTTGAGTTTCCAGATCTCGTCGTCGGACAGGTCTGCAACCATCGCCTTGAGTTCTGGCGTGTTGAAGAAATGTTCACGCACGAATGCGCCGTCTTTGGCTTTGTAGTTCTGGTACTCGCCGTCGATGACTTCGTCCATGCGACGTTGCAGGATGCCGTCGACGTCCTTGGCCAGCAGTGGGTCCCAGAAACGGCCCCAGATGACTTTGGTCACGTTCCAGTGAGCGCCGCGGAACACGCCTTCGAGTTCCTGGATGATCTTGCCGTTGCCGCGAACCGGGCCGTCGAGGCGCTGCAGGTTGCAGTTGATGACGAAGATCAGGTTGTCGAGCTTCTCGCGGCCGGCCAGGGAGATGGCGCCCAGGGATTCCGGCTCGTCACACTCGCCGTCGCCCAGGAAGCACCAGACTTTCTGCTTGCCTTCAGGGATGAAGCCACGGGCTTCCAGGTACTTCATGAAGCGTGCCTGGTAGATCGCTTGAATTGGACCCAGACCCATGGAAACGGTCGGGAACTGCCAGAAATCAGGCATCAGCCAAGGGTGCGGGTAGGACGACAGGCCCTGGCCGTCGACTTCCTGGCGGAAGTTGTTCATCTGCTCTTCGGTGATGCGGCCTTCCATGAACGCACGGGCGTAGACGCCTGGCGAGGTGTGGCCCTGGAAGTAGATGAGGTCGCCGCCGTGTTCGTCGGTCGGCGCCTGGAAGAAATAGTTGAAGCCGATGTCATACAGGGTTGCGCTGGAGGCGAAGCTGGAGATGTGACCGCCCAGGTCAGAATCTTTCAAGTTCGTGCGCATTACCATCGCCATGGCGTTCCAACGTACCAGCGAGCGAATGCGGCGTTCCATGAACAGGTCGCCAGGCATGCGTGCTTCGTGGGTAACGGGGATGGTGTTGCGGTATGGCGTAGTGATGGCGTAAGGCAGTTGCGAGCCGCTGCGGGTCGCGAGTTCGCCCATACGGGTCATCAGGTAGTGAGCACGGTCTTCGCCTTCTTTGTCGAGAACCGATTCCAGGGCGTCCAGCCATTCCTGGGTTTCGACGGGATCGAGGTCTTGCATGGCTTGCTCCAGGGCGGAAAGGCTACCAGAATCGGTTGCCTGAAGTTTGCGACTGGCCTTGTGGGCAGACGACATAAATTCTTGGATGGCCGAAGGTTGCTTCGGCGTCCTGTAGTTTTACTACAAATCGTCGGCCATTTCAGCCTTTCGAATGTATATACGAGTAGTAAAACTACACAAGACTGAGCGTATGGCTCGGTCTGGCTGGTGAGCATAATCGTTATTGTTGATCTTTTGCGAACAAGAAAAGGTAGAAGTTTAATGTTCCCTGCCAACAACTATGAATTTTCAGCTATTTATAACCTTTGTTCGACAGTCCTTCATGTAGCGCCGGTATCACGTCCACCGCAACCCGCCATTTACGCGCTGATCAAGGATAGACCATGAGCCTTCCAACGCTGGCCGAACTGCCGGCCATTCTCTTGCCAAAAGCCCAGCGGGCCGAGCAGTCATTTCGTGACGCCGTGGCCGCGCTGGACGACGATCATGGACTTTCTGCGTGGACGCCGCAACGGTGGGCCGACTTCGTCCGCGTGTGCGCCGCCAGTGATTTCGTGATTGAACAGAGTGTTCGTGACCCTTTGATGTTGCTCGAATTGGTGGCCTGGGGCGAGCTGGACCGGGGGTTCGCCCCTGGCGAGCTGTGCGGGCAAATTGCTGGCGCAGTGCAACAAGCCGAAACAGAAGACGAGCTGGGCCGTGTGTTGCGTCGCCAGCGTACCCGCCAGCAAGTACGCATCATCTGGCGCGATTTGACCCGCCAGGCGGACCTGGTGCAAACCTGCCGCGACCTTTCCGATATGGCCGATGCGAGCATCGACCAGGCCTACCAGTGGCTGTACCAGCGCCACTGCGCGCAGTTCGGCACGCCTACCGGCCGGCGCAGCGGCGAGCCGCAGCACATGGTCATCCTCGGCATGGGCAAGCTCGGCGCGGTGGAGCTGAACCTGTCGTCGGATATCGACCTGATTTTCGCGTATCCCGAAGGCGGCGAAACCGTCGGTGTTAAACGCTCGCTGGACAACCAGGAATTTTTCATCCGCCTTGGTCAAAAACTGATCAAGGCCCTCGACCCGATGACGGTTGACGGCTTTGTGTTCCGCGTCGATATGCGCCTGCGCCCCTACGGTTCAGCGGGCGCGTTGGTGCTCAGCTTCAATGCGCTGGAGCAGTACTACCAGGACCAGGGGCGTGACTGGGAGCGCTACGCCATGATCAAGGCGCGGGTGGTGGCGGGCGACCAGGTGGCGGGTGCGCAACTGCTCGATATGCTGCGACCGTTCGTTTATCGGCGCTATCTGGACTTCTCCGCCATCGAAGCGCTGCGCACCATGAAGCAGTTGATCCAGCAGGAAGTGCGGCGCAAAGGCATGGCCGACAATATCAAGCTGGGCTCGGGCGGTATCCGCGAAGTGGAATTTATCGCCCAGGCCTTCCAGCTGATCCATGGCGGCCGCGACCTCAGCTTGCAACAGCGGCCGCTGCTCAAGGTGCTCGGCACCCTGGAAGGCCAGGGCTACCTGCCGCCGGCGGTGATCGCCGAATTGCGCAATGGCTACGAATTCCTGCGTTATACCGAACATGCGATCCAGGCGATTGCCGACCGCCAGACGCAAATGCTCCCGGACGACCCGCAAGATCAGGCGCGCATTGCCTTTATGCTGGGCTTCGCCGACTGGGCCGCGTTCCACGAGCGCCTGATGTACTGGCGCGGGCGCGTGGACTGGCATTTCCGTCAAGTGATTGCCGATCCAGACGAAGAAGAGGGTGAAGAAAGCGAGCTGGTCGTGGGCGGTGAGTGGTTGCCGTTGTGGGAAGAATCCCAAGACGACGAAGCGGCCTGCCGCCAATTGGCCGAAGGCGGGTTCACTGACGCGACCAAGGCGCTCAAAGCGTTGGCCGGCCTGCGCAACAGCCCGCAACTGCGTGCCATGCAGCGCCTGGGGCGCGAACGCCTGGATGCATTTATTCCGCGTCTGCTCGCCCAGGCTGTCGAACACGCCAACCCGGACCTGGTGCTGGAGCGCGTGTTGCCGCTGGTGGAAGCGGTCGCCCGGCGTTCTGCCTACCTGGTGCTGCTCACGGAAAACCCCGATGCCCTGCGTCGCCTGTTGACCCTGTGCGCCGCCAGCCCGTGGATCGCCGAACAGATCACCCGCTTCCCGCTGCTGCTGGATGAATTGCTTAACGAAGGCCGTTTGTTCAAGCCGCCATTGGCGCCGGAGCTTGCGGCTGAACTGCGCGAGCGCCTGACGCGAATCCCCGAGGACGACCTTGAGCAGCAGATGGAAGCCTTGCGGCACTTCAAGTTGGCTCACCGCCTGCGCGTGGCCGCGTCGGAAATCGCCGGCAGCCTGCCGCTGATGAAAGTCAGCGACTACCTGACCTGGCTTGCCGAGGCCATTCTTGAGCAGGTGCTGGCCCTGGCCTGGCGCCAGACCGTCGCGCGTCACGGCTCGCCACAGCGGTTGGACGGTACGTTGTGCGATCCTGGGTTCATTATTGTCGGTTACGGGAAAGTCGGCGGGATCGAACTGGGGCATGGTTCGGACCTGGACCTGGTGTTTATCCATGACGGCGATCCGCAGGCTGAAACCGATGGCGCCAAGCCGATTGATGGCGCGCAGTTCTTCACGCGCCTGGGCCAGCGCATCATTCACTTGCTGACCACCCAGACCAACTCCGGCCAGCTGTATGAAGTGGACATGCGCCTGCGGCCTTCCGGGGCCTCCGGGCTGTTGGTCAGTTCACTGGGAGCGTTCGATCGCTATCAACAAAATGAAGCCTGGACCTGGGAGCACCAGGCATTGATCCGTGCGCGGGTGCTGGTCGGTAGCCAGGATGTGGGGCATGCGTTTGAACACGTCCGGGCTAAAGTGTTGGGCCGGGAGCGGGACCTGGCGAAGCTGCGTCAGGAGGTCAGCGAGATGCGCGCGAAGATGCGTGACAACCTGGGTACCAAGACCACGGCGGCCGGCACCGGCGCCAATGCCTTCGAAGCCACGGCGGCGTTCGACCTCAAGCAGGACGCCGGAGGTATCGTCGATATTGAATTTATGGTGCAATACGCGGCTTTGGCGTGGTCTGCGCAACATCCATCGTTGCTGCGCTATACCGACAATATCCGCATTCTGGAAGGCCTGGAGCAGGTGGGCTTGATGCCCGCCACCGATGCCCACCTGCTGCGTGAGGTGTATAAGGCCTACCGTTCCGCCGCGCACCGCCAGGCCTTGCAAAACGAGGCCGGTACGGTGGCCGGGGATCAGTTCGCCGACGAACGGCGCCAGGTGATGCGAATCTGGAAAGAACTGGGGTTAAGCTGAAACTTGATGAATTGAGCGACGCCGATCTGATGTGGAAACCGGCTTTATGTGGGAGCGGGCTTGCTCGCGAAGCAGGCGCTGCGGTCTGTCTATCGGACCGCGGTGATGCCTTCGCGAGCAAGCCCGCTCCCACACAAACCGGTGTTCACACAAACCCGGTCTTATAGTCATTATCGAGGCGGGGAGGCATAGGCCTCCCCGTATCGTTTGTGGAAACTACATGAATATTCTGATCGTTGGGCCCAGTTGGGTCGGTGACATGGTGATGGCGCAGACACTGTTCCAGTGCCTGCGCATGCGCTACCCAGACTGCCAGATCGACGTGCTCGCCCCTGAGTGGAGCCGGCCGATCCTTGAGCGCATGCCCGAGGTGCGCAAGGCCTTGAGCTTCCCGCTCGGTCACGGTGCCCTGGAGTTGGCGACCCGCCGCCGCATCGGTAAATCCTTGGCGGGCGAATACGACCAGGCGATCCTGTTGCCCAACTCGCTCAAGTCGGCGCTGGTGCCGTATTTTGCCGGCATCCCCAAACGCACCGGCTGGCGCGGCGAGTTTCGCTACGTGCTGCTCAATGATGTGCGCAGGTTGGACAAAGCCCGCTACCCGCTGATGATCGAGCGTTTCATGGCCCTGGCGTACGAGCCGGGTGCCGAGTTGCCCAAGCCGTATCCGCGCCCGAGCCTGCAGATCGACCCGGTCAGCCGCGACGCCGCCCTGGCCAAGTTCGGCCTGCAACTCGACCGTCCGGTCCTGGCGCTGTGCCCAGGGGCCGAGTTTGGCGAGTCCAAGCGCTGGCCATCGGAACACTACGCCAAGGTCGCCGAGGCCAAGATCCGCGAAGGTTGGCAGGTGTGGTTGTTTGGTTCGAAGAAGGATCATCCGGTGGGTGAAGATATTCGCCAGCGCCTGATTCCCGGTCTTCGCGAAGAGTCGGTCAACCTCAGTGGCGACACGTCCCTGGCCGAGGCCATCGACCTGCTGTCCTGCGCTGATTCGGTGGTGTCCAACGACTCCGGCCTGATGCACGTCGCCGCCGCGCTGAACCGCCCATTGGTGGCGGTGTACGGCTCCACTTCCCCTGGTTTCACCCCGCCTTTGGCCGATAAGGTCGAAGTCGTGCGCCTGGGCCTGGAGTGCAGTCCGTGCTTTGAGCGCACCTGCCGTTTCGGTCACTACAACTGCATGCGCCAATTGCTGCCGCAGCCGGTGAACGAAGCCTTGCAGCGGTTGCAGGGCTCTGTGGTCGAGGTCCGATAGTTTGCGCGTACTGGTAATCAAGACCTCATCCCTGGGCGATGTGATCCACGCGTTGCCGGCACTGACCGACGCAGCGCGGGCGATCCCCGGCATTCAATTCGACTGGGTCGTGGAAGAGGGCTTTGCCGAAATTCCCACCTGGCATCCGGCGGTCGACAAGGTCATCCCGGTGGCGATTCGCCGCTGGCGCAAAAACATCTGGCAGACCCTCAAAAGTGGCGAATGGCGGCGCTTCAAGCAGCAGGTCCAGTCGACCAAGTACGACTTGGTGATCGACGCCCAAGGCCTGCTTAAAAGCGCCTGGCTGACCCGCTATGTACGTGCCCCGGTAGCCGGTTTCGACAAGCACTCGGCCCGTGAACCGTTCGCAGCACGCTTTTACTCCCGGCGCCTGGCCGTGGCCCGCGGGCAACATGCGGTGGAGCGTTTGCGCCAACTGTTCGCCGTGGCGCTGGGTTATGACTTACCCAAAGGCCTGGGCGACTATGGCCTGGGCGTCGATAAGCTGCTCGGCCTGCCGCCGAAAAAACCCTTCGTCCTGCTGCTGCACGGCACCACCTGGGACACCAAGCACTGGCCAGAAACCTACTGGCGTGAGTTGGCCGAACGCATGGGCCGCCTGGGTGTGGACGTGAAATTGCCCTGGGGCAACGCCGCCGAAAAAGCCCGCGCCGAACGCCTGGCGCAGGGCCTGCCAAATGCCGAAGTGCTGCCCAAGCTGAACCTGGCCGGTGTCGCCCGCGTATTGGCCGGCGCACGCGCCTGCGTGGCGGTTGACACCGGTCTCGGTCACCTGGCTGCTGCGCTGGACGTGCCGACCATTTCCCTGTTCGGTCCGACCAACCCAGGGCTCACTGGCGCCTATGGCAAGGGCCAGATTCACCTGGCGAGCGACTTCCCCTGCGCGCCCTGCCTGCAAAAACACTGTACCTATCAACCGACGGCCGACGACCTGCGTCGGTTCGACATCACGCGCGAGTCGCCCCTGTGCTTCACGCGCCTGAACCCTGAGCGTGTGGCAAGCCGACTGAGCACGTTGTTACTGGCTGAGGAGCTGCACTGATGCAACTGGCTTTTGTTCTGTACAAATATTTCCCCTTTGGCGGCCTGCAGCGTGACTTCATGCGCATCGCCCTGGAATGCCAGCAGCGCGGCCACCAGATTCGTGTCTACACGCTGATCTGGGAAGGCGATATCCCGCCCGGTTTCGAAGTGCTGGTGGCGCCGGTCAAGGCGTTCTTCAACCATCGGCGCAACGAGAAACTCAGCGCCTGGATGGAGGCCGACCTGGCCCAGCGCCCGGTGGACCGCCTGATTGGTTTCAACAAAATGCCTGGCCTGGACGTGTACTACGCCGCCGACGGCTGCTTTGAAGACAAGGCGCAAAACCTGCGCCATTCGCTGTACAAAAGCTTTGGCCGGTATCGCCACTTTGCCGAGTACGAGCGCGCGGTGTTTGCCAAGGACGCCAAGACCGAAGTCTTGATGATTTCCGAAGTGCAGCAGCCGCTGTTCATCAAGTATTACGACACCCCGCTGGAACGCTTCCACTTGCTGCCGCCGGGCATTGCCCAGGACCGCCGCGCGCCGCCGAATGCCGCCGAGATTCGCGAAGGTTTCCGCAAGGAGTTCAACCTGGGCGCAGACGATCTGTTGCTGGTGCAGATCGGCTCCGGCTTCAAGACCAAGGGCGTCGACCGCAGCCTGAAGGCCGTGGCCGCTTTGCCATCGGCGCTTAGAAAGCGCACGCGCCTGTTTGTAATCGGCCAGGACGACCCCAAGGTATTCCAGTTGCAGAGCGCCACGTTGGGGCTGGGCGATAACGTGCAGTTCCTCAAAGGCCGCAGTGATATCCCACGTTTCCTGCTGGGCGCCGACCTGCTGATCCACCCGGCGTACAACGAAAACACTGGCACCGTATTGCTTGAAGCCCTGGTGGCCGGGTTGCCGGTGCTGGTCTCGGCCGTGTGTGGTTATGCGCATTACATCAATGAGGCCGACAGCGGCCTGGTGCTGGATGAGCCGTTTGAGCAAACGCAGCTGAACCAGTATTTGGCCCAGATGCTCACCGACACTGCACAGCGCGCGGCCTGGAGCCGCAATGGGTTGGCCTTCGCCGAGACGGCCGACCTCTACAGCATGCCGCAGCACGCGGCAGATGTGATTCTGGCGGAGCCAAAACGATGAAGTTGATTCTTGCCGAACCGTTCAAGACGTTGTGGGCCGGGCTTGATGCCTTTGCCGAAGTCGAGAAACTGCAAGGCCAGGTATTCCGTGAGCTGGCGGCGCGTCGCACCTTGCGCACCGAGGTCGATGGCCGCCCGTATTTCGTGAAAATCCATCGCGGCATTGGTTGGGCGGAAATCTTCAAGAACCTGATCACCGCCAAGTTGCCGGTGCTCGGCGCCGGCCTGGAGTGGGACGCCATCCACCGCTTGCAGGCACTGGGCGTGCCGACCATGACCGGCGTGGCGTTCGGAGAAAAGGGCAGCAACCCGGCGGACCAGCATTCGTTCATCATCACCGAAGAGCTGGCGCCAACGATCAGCCTGGAAGACCTGACGATCAATTGGGTGGCCGATCCGCCTGCACCTGCATTGCGCCACGCCCTTACGGCTGAGCTGGCGCGGATGGTCGGTGATATGCACCGAGGTGGCGTCAATCACCGCGACTGCTACCTGTGCCACTTCCTGCTGGACACCTCGAAGCCCATTGATGCCAGCACTATCAAGCTGTCGGTGATCGACCTGCACCGCGCCCAATTGCGGGCCCATCTGCCGCTGCGCTGGCGCGACAAGGACCTGTCGGCGCTGTACTACTCAGCGCTGGAAATCGGCCTGACCCGCCGCGACAAGCTGCGCTTTCTCAAGGGCTACTTCCGCCAACCGCTGCGCCAGATCCTGGCCGAGCAATCGGCGTCGTTGAGCCTGATGCAGCGCAAGGCCGACAAGCTCTATGCGCGCAAGCAACGTTACGGGGATGCAATCTGATGGCGGGTTGGATTCTGGAGCCTGCCTACGCCCACCTGGCGGATGATTTTGGAAGCCTCGAAGCGGTTTTTGCCCTGCAAGGTGAGCGGCTGACCCGCGACCCGCTGTCGGAGGTGATCCGGGTGGAGCGCGGCGGGGTCAATTACTACGTCAAGCGTTACGTCGGCGCCGGCAAGGGCTTGCGGCGTTACCTGGGCAAGCCCCGGGTCAAGTCCGAATGGCAGAACCTCAAGCGCTTCGCCAAGTGGGGCATTCCCACTGCCGACGTGGTTGCCTGGGGCCTGGAACGCAAAGGCCTGGCCTACGACCGTGGTGCGATGATCACCCGCGAGTTGCCGAGGACGGAAGACCTGTCGGTGCTGGCCGAGCGTAAGGATGCTCGCCTGCGCGATCCGAAGTGGGTCGACGCGGTGAGCCGCCAGCTCGCTGAATACACGCGCACCATGCACGATCATCGGTTTACCCATAACGATTTGAAGTGGCGCAACCTGCTGATCGACGACCAGACAACGCTGTACCTGATCGATTGCCCCAACGGCGATTTCTGGCGTGGCTTCTGGCTCAAGTACCGTATTACCAAAGACCTGGCCTGCCTGGACAAGGTGGCCAAGTATCACCTGTCCGCCACCCAGCGCCTGCGCTTCTACATGCAGTACCGTCAGCGCCGGCACCTGAGTGCGTCGGACAAGCAGCGTATTCGCCACGTGGTGAAGTTTTTCGAGGGACGCGAATGAGTGATTTCCTGGCGGCTGAAGACCGTGCGCTGCTGGAGCGCAACGGCCTGGCGACGTTCGATGCCCTGTGGGCCAAACAACTGGATGCGGTGGACGAGCCGAATACCAGTCGCGGCGGCTGGAGCAGCGTGTTTCGCCTGGAGCTCGACGGCCACGGTTACTACCTCAAGCGCCAGAGCAATTACCTGACGCGTAGCCTGCACCGCCCCTTTGGCGAGCCGAGTTTCTCCCGCGAATTTCGCAATATCAGCCGTTATCGCAAGCTCGGTATTCCAGCTTTGCAAGCGGCGTTCTACGGGGAGCGAAAAGTCGCTGGCGAACACCGCGCGATGCTGCTGACCCGCGCCCTGGACGGCTGGAATGACCTGGATTCGTTGCTGGAGCAGTGGCCTTCACTGAGCGATGCCCAGCACCGCGCGATCCTGCTGGCCTGTGGCCAACTCGCACGCCGACTGCACAGCGTCGGCCAGGTGCATGGCTGTTTCTACCCCAAGCATATTTTCCTGCGGGCCACCGGTGACGGTTATGCCGCGCAGTTGATCGACCTGGAGAAAACCCGCCCGCTGCTGTTCGGCTGGCGTGATCGGGTCAAGGATCTGGAGCCGTTGTTGCGTCGCGCACCACAATGGTCCGATGCGCAGGTCCGCCAACTGTTGGCGGCGTATCTGGAGCAGCCTGAGAGCAGCGAGTTGGTCGCCACTTGGTTCCAGCGCCTTGGCGCCCGTCGTAGTCACAAGGAAAACCGTTGATGCGTTTGTCCGAGCTGAAAACCGCCGGCCGTACTCCCACCCTGCCGCTGACGATTGAACTGGCCGATGCGGCGGGCCCAGGCCAGTTGCAACTGCTGAGCCTGTTGCGCGTGCTGCCGGGCGAGCGCTACGTAGGCGCAGCGGTGTGGCGCGGGCGTCCAGTACTGGCCAAGTTGCTGGTGGGCAGCAAGGCGGCGCGGCACTTTCAGCGTGAACTCAATGGCGTGCGCCTGCTCGCCGAGCAAGGCCTGACCACACCGTTGTTGCTGGCCGATGGCTTGCAGGAAGGCGAGGGCGGTTGGCTGTTGTTCGAATTTATCGAAGGCGCCGAGAGCCTGGCGGATGCCTGGCACGCGGTCGAAAGCCTGCCGCCCTTGGCTGACGAGCAAACTGCGGTGCTTGCCGAGGCATTGGGTGCGATTGCCCTGATGCACACCAAAGGCCTGTGGCAGGAAGACCTGCACCTGGACAACTTGCTGCGTCGGGACGGCAAGCTGTATTTGATCGATGGTGCCGGGATTCGCGTCGAAGAGGCGGGCAAGCCCCTGTCGCGCAACCGCGTACTGGAGAACCTTGGGGTGTTTTTCGCCCAGTTGCCGAAGAATCTCGAGCCATTTACCGAAGAGCTGCTGGTGTACTACCTGCTGGGCAACGGCGAGCACGCTTTGCCCTTGGAGGCTTTGGAAAAACAGGTGCGCAAGGTCAGCGCTTGGCGCCTGAAGGACTTTCTCAACAAGGTCGGTCGCGAATGCACGCTGTTCAGTGTGCTGCGCGGGCCGTTTGCCCTGCGTGCAATCCGTCGCGAGGAAGAAGTCGCGATGCTGGCGGTGCTGGAACAGGCCGATGCCTTGCTCGAGCAGGGCCACTTGTACAAGACCGGTGGAACCGCCACGGTGGCCAAGGCCGAAGTGGCGGGTCGCCCATTGGTGATCAAGCGTTACAACATCAAGAGTTTCGCCCACTGGTTCAAGCGCTTCTGGCGCCCAAGTCGTGCCTGGCATTCCTGGCGTGAAGGCAATCGCCTGGCGTTCCTCGGTATCGCTACGCCCAAGCCGCTGGCCGTGCTGGAAAAGCGCTTTTTCGGCTTGCGCGGTCGCGCTTACCTGATTACCGAATTCCTGCCGGGGCCGGACATCATCGAGCGCTTTGCGCCTTACGTTGAGAACGGTGACGCGCCGGAAAACGAACTGCTCGCCCTGGATCACCTGTTCGCCGAGCTGATCCGCGAGCGCATCAGCCATGGCGACTTCAAGGGGCATAACCTGTTCTGGGACAAGGATCGCTGGTCGTTGATCGACCTGGATGCCATGCGCCAACACAGCACCCCAGCCAGCTTCGCTCCAGCGTTTGCCAGGGACCGCGCGCGGTTCATGCGTAATTGGCCTGAGAGCAGTGCGTTGTATCAGCTGATTGATCAGCGCCTCCCCAAGCAGACCGCCTGATCCCTGACACCGCTTTTTACTTGAAAAAACGCTAGGGCCGCTTCGCAGCCCAGCGCGGGGCAAGCCCGCTCACTACAGGTGTTGCGTGGGCAATAGTGTTTGGGGGGTGGAGCTTCAGCGTTGCCAGTCGACGTTATTGTGCGTTGATCAGCGTCGTATGGGTTTTGTATTTGCCCTGGATCACGTCCTCGGTAGCAAAGAAATACCCGTAGTCCTTCAGGTACATGACGGTGCTGGTGGCCTGGTAGTTATCACCTGCGGCAGTGCAATTGAGCTCCTTTGCATTGCCACTCAGCGTCGAGTTGATGCTGCTGGCTGGCAGTTCGCGCGCCACTACACAGGTGGTATTGCGGGACAGCACGCGATCCTCTTCAGCGGTGTTGCGATTCAGCTCTTTGAGTTTGAACCCCAGCGTTGCACCGATCGGCATCTGCTTCCAGTCGCCGGTGAAGCTGAGTTGCTCAACATTGCTGGCGGCCGAGACTTTCATCCCGTGCAGTTCGAAATCGCTTTGGAAGGTCAGGCTGAACAACCCTCGGAATGTGGTGATGTGGGTGCTTGAGAATTGGGTAGCTCGGCGGATTTTAAGCTGACCGTTTCCGGTTCCGGGCTCAATGAACACGTCAGTGCGCAAGCTGGAAGAACCCAAGTCGCGCTTCTCCATAAGGTGGCGCAGAGGTTTGGCTGCGGGGGGCATTCCCAGTGCGGAGATCGCCTCTGTCACCGCTGTCGGGACAGGTGCGGGTGTCAGGGTTTGCTCAAGCTTGGTACGCGCGACGGCTACCGGCAGTTGCGCCACTGTTGGCGAGCACGCGGCCTTGAGCAGGGTCTGGGTGTCCGCCTCGGCGCTGCTGAAAGGCTGGTCGATGGGGACCGCTACCACGTTGCCGAAGGTCACGACGTTTTTCGGGGTGAGGCTAAAAGTGGCCAGAGTGCGATAGGTCTGGCGGCTGCAACTGACCTCCCAGTGCATGCGGGTCTGGGCGTAGGGCATCTTTTTCAGTTTGTTGGTCAGGATGAGCGGTTCATCGTAGGCGCCCCAGAGCTCTACTTTCTCACCCACGGTCTTGAGGCTGGCACGGTCGATCAGCAATTGGCGTTGAGTGGCTGTACTGCTGACGAGGCGCCAATCCGGGCGTGGCGTGCGCGCGCAAGCGTCGGTAAAGCTGGTGTTCTGTTGCAGTTCGCCAACCACGGCCGGCGTCAGGTTGCGCATGACGGTAATGCGCGTGGGCTGGCCGTCGGGCTTCGGGGTTCCGGGCGCTTCCAGATACAGCAGGTTCCCGCTCGGCGTGGTGCAGGACGCCTGAAGCTGCGCGATATCGGGTACGGCGAGATTGTTGGTCAGCGTGACTTGAACCTGGTAACTGAGGTCGTCGCCATCGCGCATGATCGAGTCGGCCAGTAGCGGTTTCTTGAGCATGTCTTTATACGGGGCGTCGGCCTTGTCGCCGCTCTTGATGCCTTGCGTGCCGCAACCACTGAGTACGCCTAGGGCGATGATAACCGCGATGTGTTTCATGAGCGTTCCTTGCAGGCTAAAGGGGGATCAGGGCCTTTCGACCGTCCGCATCGCGTTTTGTGCGGGGCGGGCTGATCAGAACTCGTACTCCGCGCCTGCACCCGCATACCAGGAGCGCCCTGGCGCCGCTTCGTAATAGCGGTTGTTGCCATCGCCGACGATCACCGAACCGACGTACTGGCGGTCGAGCAAGTTATCCAGGCGCAGGGTCTGATGGAAGGTCCAGTGTTCGACCTTCTGCTCGAAGCGCGCACGCCAGTTAAACACGCTGTAGGCCGGTGCGGCGTGTTGGCTGTTGGTGTCCTCGACGTAGACCTTGCTGCGGTAAATGCCTTCGATGGCGGTGCTGACCCAGTCGCGGGGCTTCCAGTTCAGTTCGGTGAACAGCGTGGTTTGCGGCACGCCGGGCAGGTAGTTGCCCTTGTCGACGGCGTTGTTGCCGCCGCTGACGAAGTCGCTGTCGTAAGTGGCCTGCAGGCGGGTGTAGGCGAGGCTGCTGCTCCACTGCTCGCTGAGCTGGCTTTCGAGGCCCAGTTCGAAACCGCGGCGCAGGGTGCGGCCGGCGTTTTGGTAGCTGGTACGGCCGTCTTTGGATTGAGCCACCACTAACTCATCTTCTGTGGTGATCTGGAATATGGCGGCATTGATCCGGGTGTTGTTCACCTGGGCCTTTAATCCCACTTCGTACTGGGTACTTTCTGACGGCTTCAATCCGAAGTTGAACCCTTCCACATTTCCCGGTGCATAGGCCAGCTCAGCCTGTGTCGGCGTTTCGAAGCCTTTGCCCGCACTGACGTAGCCATGCAGCTCGGGCGTGAATGCGTACATCACGCTCATCGATGGCGTATTTTTCTGATAACGCTTATTGCCGCTGGCATCGCCGTTGCTCAGGAATTGATCATCAACGTCCAGTTCCATGGTGCTATGCCGAACACCGGCTTGCAGGGTCCAGCGGTCTAGCGCCCAGTTGGCCTGGATATAGGGATCGAGGCTGCGGGCGGTGTCAATTTCATCTCGGCGTAGCTGGCCTTTTACGCCAAGGGTGTTGCCGCTGAAGTTCTGGTAGCCGTGGCGACTGTCTTCGCTCTGATCGAAGTCCAGGCCGGTGATGATCATCAGTTCGCCCGGCGCACGTTCGATGGGCTGCATCCAGCGCACGCTGCCGCCGTAGAACTTGCGGTCGAATTGCACAACGCCACCGCCGCGTTCATTAGCGGGTGTGCCTTTGGGAATCGACAAATACTGAATCACACTCCGCCGTCCCGTATACGCATTCACCTGCAACGTCGCATCGCCGATATAGCGCTCGTAATTCAGCCCCAATTGCTGATGATCGATACTTTTGCGCGTGTTGTATGTCAGCGCATTCGCACTCACCGAGCGTGGATCGGCCTTGTACGCCGACCACGTCTGCCCGAGCGGGTCCTGTGTGCCGTTCTGCTCCAGGCTGCTGTAGATCAGCGCCAGCTTGCTGTCGTCATCCGGCTGGAAATTGAGCTTGGCGAAGGTCTGGTCACGTCGCGCGCTGCTGTGGTCGCGGTAGCCGTTGGTGTCCATGCGCGAGGCGTCGAGCACGAAGCCAGCGCCGTTGGTGGCGCCCTCGGCGGTCAGGTGGTTTTTGTTCAGGCCGTCGCTGCCCACCAGGGTTTCGGCGCCGATGCGCGGCGGGCCTTCGCCGTCGCGGGAGAACATCTGGATCACCCCGCCGGCATTGCTGCCATACAGGGTGGCCGCCGGCCCACGCAGTACTTCGATGCGCTCTGCGGTGTCGAGGTTGAAAGTGGCGGCCTGGCCCTGGCCGTCCGGCGTGCTGGCCGGGATGTCGTCGGCGATCAGCTTGATGCCGCGCACGCCGAATGCCGAGCGGGCACCAAAGCCTCGGGAGGAAATCTGCAGGTCCTGAGCATAGTTCTGGCGGTTCTGCACCACCAGGCCGGGCACGCGGGAGAGGGCTTCGGAGGCATTGATGCCGAGTTGACCGTCACTGATCTGTCCACGGCTGATGCCGTCCACCGAGTAGGGCAGGTCGAAGGTCGGGCTGGCGCTGCGTGAGCCGCTGACCACACTGGGGTCGAGAACCAAAGGCGTGTCCTCGGCCAGTGCCGTATTGCTCAGCGTGAGCAGGCCTGGCAGCAATAGGGTGAAGCGAGCGAGGGTGTTCATCAGTCAGGCGAAATCCGTGGCGCGCGTAGGAGGTAAACGCGCAAAGGGGCGCGAGTTTAGTGAATCAGGCGATTTTTATCATTTAGGAATCGTCTTACGCTGCAAATCGTGCTCCCGCCCTGGGTCGTCAGGCTATGCGATGTTAGCGTGGCCCGCCTTGGCAATAACAATGTCTGTTGGGGCAGAGGGAGGGGGTCATGAGGATTAGGTCGAAAGTGTCATGGCTTGTGGTGTCGTGTTCGTTGGCCGGTTGCGGAACCATCAATACCGTCTTTCGTCCAGACGCCGTAGCCAGCCAGAACCTCAAGGACTCGCGCAGTCACTGCGAAAACGTGCCACGCATCTACAGCGGGGTGATCTACGGCTTTTGCACGCTCAATGGCGAGCCAGCGCCTGACAAGAGCCTTAAGGACAAGAGCCTGATAGACCATGGGGGCAGCGTGTTGCCTATCGTCGCCGTGGAGTTCGTCGCCTCCGGCGTGCTGGACACCCTCGTGCTGCCCTACACCATTTACCGCCAGAATAGGGACGGCAGCATCGAGATCTTCCGCTGATCCCTCTTGCCACGTGCCGCTAACAGCTGCGCACTGCTTTTAAGCTATAATCCCGCCCTTTAGCTGTTTCCTGCCCAGGCAGGGGGCACACTTTTTTCAGGCGTAACCCGCCTGCATGCAGACTAAAAGAGGCTAGACCCCTGTGGCATTGACGATTCTTGGCCTGTCCGGCGCCCTTAGCCATGATCCTTCCGCAGCCTTGTATATCGACGGCAAGCTGATTGCGGCCGCCGAAGAAGAGCGCTTCGTACGCGACAAACATGCAAAGAACCGCATGCCCTACGAATCGGCGAAGTTCTGCCTGGAACAGGCCGGTATCAAGCCTTCCGACGTTGACGTGGTCGCGATCCCGTTCGCCCCCATCAGCCTGTTCGGCGAGGCGCGCTGGCACTACGCCAAGCGTTACTGGTACGCCCCGGACCGCGCACTCGACGCGATCCTGATGGGCAACCGTCGCTACAAGCGCTACCGCAACAAGATCGTCTGGTGCCTGGAGCAACTGGGCTTCGATCCTAAGAAAATCAAGATCGAACCGGTTGAACACCACCTGGCCCACGCTTCCAGCGCCTACCACTGCTCTGGTTTCCAGGAGAAAACCGCGATCCTCGGGATCGACGGTAAAGGTGAGTACGCCACCACGTTCTTCGGCTACGGCGAAAACGGCAAGATCCACAAGATCAAGGAATTCTACGATCCAGACTCCCTCGGCGGCCTGTATGGCGCGATCACCGAGTTCCTCGGTTTCGAGATGCTCGACGGTGAGTTCAAGGTCATGGGCATGGCGCCGTACGGCGATGCCAGCAAATACGATTTCTCGCGCCTGGCCTCCTTTGAGAATGGCGAGTTGGTGATCAACACCGACTACGCCAACGTCATCGGCCTGCGCCGCTACAAAGAGAAGGGCAAGGGCTTCTACTTCTCGCCAAAACTGATCGAGTGGCTGGGTCCAAAGCGCGAAGGCGATATCGCCGACGAGCCGTACATCCACTACGCCGCCAGCATGCAAGCGCTGTTCGAGAAACTGGCCCTGCAGATGATCGACCACTACCTGGGCGACATCCTCAAGGACACCGGCAAACTGGCCTTCGCCGGCGGTTGCGCGCTGAACGTCAAGCTGAACCAGAAGATCATCGCCCGTGACGACGTCAAAGAGCTGTTCGTGCAGCCGGCGTCGGGCGATGCTGGCACTGCGGTCGGTGCGGCGGCGTATGTGTCCCACGCCCGTGGTGTGCCGGTCGAGAAGATGGAACACGTCTACCTCGGCCCGTCCTACAGCAACGAAGACGTGATTGCCGCGTGCGCCAAGCACGAGAGCAAGCCGAACTGGCGCAAGATCGAGAACATGCCCCAGCGTATCGCCAAGATCATGGTCGACGGCAACCCGGTGGCCTGGTTCCAGGGCCGCATGGAGTTTGGTCCGCGCGCCCTGGGCGGTCGTTCGATCATCGGTTGCCCGAGCGCCACCGGTGTGGCCGATCGCATCAACCACCAGATCAAGTTCCGCGAGCGCTGGAGGCCTTTCTGCCCGTCGATGCTCGACACCGTGGCCCCGCAGATGATCAAGGTCGATCATCCGGCGCCGTTCATGACCTTCACCTTTGAAGTGTCCGAAGAGTGGAAGACTCGCGTGCCGGAAGTGGTCCATGAAGATGGTACCTCCCGCGCCCAGGTGCTCAAGCGCGAATACAACCCGCGCTACTACGACATGATGAAAGAGCTGGAAGTGCTCACCGGCAACGGCGTGTCCCTGAACACCTCGCTCAACCGTCGTGGCGAAGCGATGATCTGCTCGCCGACCGACGCGCTGAACATGTTCTTCGGCTCCGACCTGCAGTACCTGATCATGGAAGACATCCTGGTCGTCAAGGACGGCGTGGACCCTTATGACGCGCTCGGCTGACCGCCACGTCCTGCAGTTCTGCCACGGCTATGACGGGCCGTTCCTAGACTGTGCGCGGCAGTACGCCAGTGTGTTTGCAGGCTCCGGCTACAAGGTGACCACGGTGTTTCTCACCGGGGTCGCCGACCCTGAGGTGGCGGCCGGTTGCGCCAGTGATGAAGTGTTGTTCATGGAGTACAGCTCGAAGGCCATCCGTGGCCTCAAGCTGGGCGCCATCGCCGAGATGCGCAAGATTGCCGCGTCGCGCAACTTCAGTTTCTGCATCGCGCACCGCGCCAAGCCGATCTACATCGCGCTGCTCGCCACGCGCTTGCAGGTGATTGGCGTGCATCACGCTTTTGGCGACTATCAGCGCCGGGGGCGTCGGCTGTTTGCAAATATTTTCCGCAAGCGCCTGAGCTTGTTGGGCGTTTCCGATGCCGTGCGCGATGACATTCGTCGCTGCCTGCCGAAATGGCCGGCGGCGCGTATCCAGACCTTGTACAACCGCATTGATGTCGAAAACCTGCAGGCCCAGCAGGTTTCGAAGGATGAGGCGCGCGACGCCCTTGGCTTGTCGCCGGATGAATGGGTGGTCGGCAATGTCGGCCGTCTGCACCCGGACAAGGATCAGGCCACGCTGCTCAAAGGTTTTGCCCTGGCATTGCCAACGTTACCGGCTGAAAGCCGTCTGGCGATCCTCGGCACCGGGCGCCTGGAGCAGGACCTGAAAGCGCTGGCCCGCGAGCTGGGGATTGCCGACAAGGTTGTGTTTCTCGGCCAAGTACCGGAGGCGCGTCGCTTTTTCCGTGCGTTTGATGTGTTTGCGTTGAGCTCCGACCACGAACCCTTTGGCATGGTGTTGCTGGAAGCCATGGCGGCCGGCGTGCCCTTGCTCGCCACTGCCTGTGGCGGCGCGCGGGAAGTGGTTGAGGGCGTTGGTATCCTGTTTCCCTTCGGCGACGCCGAGCACCTGGCCCAAGGGCTGGGGCACTTGGCCACGATGGATCAGCACCAGCAACGCCAGTGCGCTGATTTGATGCTGGAGCGCCTGCACGCACGATTCTCGGATCAGGCGGTGCGCACTACTTTCTGGCAACTGCCGCATGTCATTGAACTGACCGCGAGGGCTTGATGCTCAATCGATTCCAAGGCTGGCGCGAGCGCGGCTGGTCCGTCGTCGATGCGCCTGTATACAGCGAGGCCTGGCAGCGTTTTGGCGGCAGCGTCGCGACGCATCCGCAAGTGGTCGAGCGCCTGGCCGGGTTGGCGCAGATTCCGGTGCGTTACCTGGCCTGGGAGCAGGCGGGTGAGCTCAAGGCGTGCATTGCCACCTGGGGGCGCGACCTGGCGCTGTCCAAGGACGTGCTTAAGCGCAGCGGCAAGAAAGGCCTGTTCGATCTGGGCAATGCCGAGCTGATCCTGCCGGCCGCCGCCGACGCGCAGGCGCCGCTGAGGCAGCGTGCGCGCTACCTGTCTGCGCTGAACGAAGGGCGTTTCAGCGGCCTCAAGCTTCAGGCCGAACAGTTGGCCATGGCGCGCACGCCCGAAGAACTGTCGAAGAAGTTTCGCTACAACCAGCGCCGCGAACTGCGTTTGCTGGAAGAGGCGGGCGGCGTGGTGCGGTCGGTCAGTGAGTTTTCCAGTGCGGAGCTGGCGTCCATCTACTGTGACCTGTTCCTGCGCCGTTGGGGCTTTACCGCCACGGGCGCCGAGCGCTTGGCGGAAGTGATCGAACTGATGCGCGAGTGGTTGATCGGCTCGGTGATTTTTCTGAATGACGCGCCCATCGCAATCCAGTTGGTGTATCGGGTCGAGTCACCGGAATGGATCAGTGTGGAATACGTCAACGGTGGGGTCGATCCTGAAACCCGCGCCTTCAGCCCCGGCAGCGTGCTGAGCTTTCTCAATACCCAGGGCGCTTGGGAGCAGGCACGCGAAGTCGGCAAGCCACTGCGCTTTTCCTTTGGTCGCGCCGACCGCGAATACAAGGACCGTTGGTGCAATCCTGTGCAGGTATTCAGCGTATGACCCGCAAGCAGCAATTGCTCAAACGTCACCGGCGCAACAAGCGTACGGTGCTGATCATTGGTGTGTTGCTGCTGTTGCTGGTCGGCATCCTGGTGGTCTGGTGGTTACCGTTGCTGTTGGCCCTGCTGGCCTGGGTGGCCCATGAAGCGTGGTTTGCCGACCACCTGTTCTACGCGTCCAACGAAGATTATCAGTACCGTTTTTCGGCGGATGCCGAGCTGGCGGGCGTGCGCTTGGAACATGGGCGCTTGCTGCTGGATCAGGCGGTGGACGCGGACGCAACGGTGGTGCTGGCGATCAAGGTCAAGAGCACTTGGCTGGGTCGTTTTTTTGACCCGTGCGTCGAGCTGGCGGGCGATCGGCAAACGTTTGAGCGTGGCGTCAACGGCGTGCGTTACCTGAACCTCAGCGGTTTGGCGCTGAGCGACTTAACGTTGCGCGGTCGCCATTGCCGATTGCTCGGCACGCCCCGTCTGTGGGCCTGGACCCATCCGGACTACCGCGCGCAGCGCGTGATGGTGATCGCGCCCCACGCCGACGATGCTGAATTGGCGGCCTTCGGCCTGTACAGCCAGGCCGAAAATCCCTGGATCGTCACCCTGACGGCGGGGGAGATTGAAGCTGAGCATTATCAGCAGATGGGCCTGGACGCGGTCGAAGCCGCACGCATCAAAGGCCGCCTGCGCGCCTGGGACAGCATCGCTGTGCCGTTGTGGGCGGGTGTGCCGCAGGCGCACTGCGTGCAATTGGGCTATTTCTGCCTGCAGTTGCAGGCGATGCAGGCCGCGCCGGACCTGCCGTTTGCTTCCCGTGAAGCAGAGCTGACGGACGTTCGTCCATTCCGGCAATTCAACCCGTTTCCATTGCCCGCGGACAGCGACGGCTTGCCCACCTGGAACAACCTGTTGGCCGACCTGCGCGAGGTGCTGATGATGGCTCGCCCGGACGTGATCGTGTTGCCGCATCCGGTATTGGACCCGCATCCAGACCATGTCTGTGCACAGCAAGCCGTTTTGGAAGCCTTGCAAGGTCTTGAGTGGCAGCCAACGACAGTACTGGGCTACGCCAACCATCTGCATGACAACGACCGCTGGCCCATGGGCAACGCCGGAGCCGGTATTGCGTTGCCACCGTTGTTCGACGCGACCGTGGAGTTGCTGCCGTGCAGCCTGCCACTGACGTTGGCGCAGCAGCGTGATAAGGCCATGGCGCTGGGCATGATGCATGACTTGCAGCCGGCACCGCCGTTCAAGCGCCGTGTGCGACGCTGGTTGCAGCGGGTGTTGGCAGGTCGCGCGAAATCGCCTTACGGTGAGAACGAATTTTTCCGTAAGGCCGTACGACGGCATGAGTTGTTCTGGCGTTTGGGAAAGGATAAGTAATGAAAGTCTTGTTTCTGGTGCAGAAAGAGCAGCGCGCCATCCTCGACCGCTTGTACGAAGGTGTGGCCGAGCACTGCGAATGTGATATCCGCTGGTTGAGCAGCGATGAGCAGCGCAACCTGCGCGGTTACTTTCGGCGCGAAGTCGACGTGACCCATTACGACCGCATTGTGTTCTTCCTGCGCTTCAAGCAGGAGATCCGCCAGGCCGGGTTTATCCGCACGATCCCAAACCTGGTGATCCTCGAGCACGACGCTTACCAGAACTACATTCCCTGCAAGTACACCGGCAAGTTCAGTGCCCATTACCGTCGCTTGCCGTGGGTTCGCGTGATCAGTTCAGGCTACATGGTGACCGAGCGCCTGCGCACCGAAGGTTTCGATGCGGTGTTCGTGCCCAAGGGCTATGACCAGGCACTGCTGCAGCCCCAGGATCGTGAACGAGATATCGAACTGGCGTTTGTCGGCAGCACCAACAGCGTGGCCTATAGTGGTCGCAAGGCTCTGCTCGATGAACTGGCGCGGGTTGAACCTTTGGTGGTGACGCGCACCAAATCGGGTGAGGAATACTGCGCGACCCTCAACCGGATTCGTTTTTTCGTCAGTGCCGATGTGGGCATGGGCGAGTACATGATCAAGAACTTCGAAGCCATGGCCTGTGGTTGCGTGTTGCTGGCGTTCGATCAGGGAGCCGAGGAGAACGCGGCCCTCGGGTTTGAGGACATGGTCAATGTGGTGTTCTACCAGGACATCCCGCAGTTGCAGGAAAAACTGGCCGTGCTGCGGTCCAATCCGCAACTGGCCGCGGACATTGCGCGCAGTGGGCAGGACTTGGCCGTCGGCCAGTTCGGTTTCGCCCGTATCGGCCAGCGTATTGTCGAAGCCCTCGAGCCGCCCTTGCGGCCTCGTGCGCCGTTGAATGTGCTGGAAAGGTTACGTCTGAAGCTGGGCGTTTAATACCGGTCAGATATGGCTGCGAATAGTGGCTATGTGATATTATCGAGGCTTGAATGCAGTTCTCCGATCAAAGCGACATAACGCTCGTGGTGACCAGTTGTGGTCGCTTCGATTTATTGAAGCGGACGCTCGAGAGCTTCGATCTGTTCAATACGGCGGATATCCGCGAAGTTTTCATTACCGAAGACTCCGGCGATGAAGCCGTGCGCCTTGCGGTGCCGCCGCACTGGCACAGCCATTGCACTTTCCTGATCAACCGCCCGAAGCTTGGGCAGTTGGCATCCGTCGATTTGGCCTACGAGTCGGTCAAGACCCCCTACATATTCCATTGCGAGGATGATTGGGCGTTTTATCGACCAGGCTTTGTCGAAGACTCCAAGGCGGTACTGGAGCAGCGACCCGATATTTTGCAGGTGTGGTTGCGCAACTACGTTTACGACTTGCAGGTGCACAGCCCTTATATCCATCTGGGGCCACGTGAGGTGATTGGCGGGGTGCCGTGTTATCCCCTGCTGTCCGACAAGCCTGAGTGGCAGGGTTTTTCGTTGAATCCAGGGTTGCGGCGTATCAAGGAATATCGCTTGTGCGCGCCCTACGCCGGGTTCGAGGGTGAGAAGGGGCTATCGAAGCGTTACGCGCAGCTGAACCTGGCGGCCGTGACACTGGAAGGCGATGCGGTTTTGCACACGGGTTTCGGTTTGCATGTGGCGACGGCAGAAGAGCGCTTGACCAAGGCGCGGCGCAAGCGGCGAGAGCGGATCAAGCTGGCAGTCATGCTGGTACTGGGTGTCGGTATCGGCTGGTTGATCCATTAAGTACACGCAGAAAGCCACCACAACGCCGCAAAAGGTCATTTTTCAGATGAGTATCCTCAACATCATGTGGGCCGGTGGTTCTGCATTCGCTTCGGTGCAGAAGGTTCACCAACAGATACTTTCCCACGCCGTTTGCCGGGCACCGATCACTACCTGGTTGCTGCAAGGCGGTTCGGACGAGAGCGAGCCGGCAGTGGAATGGAACTTCTCCTCCGCCCAGCTCAAGGGTCGGCACCTGTGGAAGTTGCTGGCACCCTGGATGCGCGCGCGTTTTCAGAAGGCGCTGCCTGACGATCTGGAAGTTGTGCTACTGGACGGGGTTGGCGTGGCCCGGGTGATGTTGCCGGTGCTCAAGCACTTGCCACATGTGCGCGCCGTCGTCGTGTTCCATGGCGTCACGCGCATGCGGCGGGCAGACCAGAAGCTCTTCGAACAGTTTCCGGCTACGCAACTGACCCTGGCGGCTGTTTCGCAAACCCTGGCTCACTCGCTTGAGCGTTACCTGCAGCGACCCGTGACAGTGCTGCGCAGCGCTTTTGATCCGGTGGCGTTCCGTGCGGCTGCGCTTTCTCGGGCGCAGGCGCGGTCTCGCCTGGGCCTGACTTTGGACGACTCGCCCGTGTTGGGGGCGGTAGGCCGGCTGGTAGACGGCAAGGGTTTTGGCTGTTTGCTGGACGCGTTTGCTGGCGTGTCGGCCCAGCAGCCGGATGCGCGGCTGGTGATTATCGGCGAGGGCGCTGCGAGGCAGACCCTGGAAGCGCGTATCGAACAGCTCGGCTTGCAGGGCAAGGTTTCGTTGCCGGGCCATCTGCCGGACGCCGCGACGCTTTACCGGGCCTTCGACTGGGTCGCCATTCCGTCGACGCAAGAAGGCTTGGGGTTGATCCTGCAAGAGTCGGTGATGGCGGGCGTGCCCGTTCTGACCAGTGAATTGGCCGTATTTCGCGAGCAACTGGCGGATGCGGGCTGGTACGCGCCGTCAGACGATGTGCAGGCCTGGGGCAGTCTGATGGAGCGTGCGTTCGCCACATCTACCCAGGATGTGCTGGAGGCTCAGGCGCAAGCGCTGGCCCCGGACCAAGCCTGGAAAGATTTCAGTGAAACCTCCCAGCGCCTGTTTTCATGCCGCTAGCAACGCCTGCTCCAGTGCCTGCATTGGAAAGCGTTCGTTCAGCTTCTCGCGTGCAATATAACGTGCAAAGTGCTGCAAGTTGCGCCGTGCGAGTTCCGGGTTCAGCGGCGCGCGCAAAAAGCGCATATCCGCCACATCAATCAGCCCCATTTCGTTATCAGGTGTGACAACGATATTGCCCAGGTGCAGGGAGCGGAAGTAAATTCCCGCACCGTGCAAGCGGCGGATGAGCGCCACCAGCGGATCGAGGTTCGATTGCCAGTCAAAGCCTTCCTTGTTGGAAATCTGACGCAGCGTTTCACCCGGCAGCGGCCGATACAGCACGGCGGTCATGCCTGGCGCGGCCAGTTGAAAGAACGCGAGTACGGTCAGGGTGGGGATGCCACGCTGTTGCAATTGCGCCACGTTGTCGATGAACCGCTTGGAGTAGGGGCGCAACAGCGCTGACGAAAACAGACGCTTGCGGCGAAACAGTTTGAGGATATTCCCGTCGGCCAACAGGTAGACTTTGGGGCCGTAGCTGTCCTGTTCGAGGATTCGGGCACCTTCAATCATCGCGTTTAAATCGGCTTGGGGAAGCCTTGAACATTGCATCGTCGGAAAGCCTTGTGGGAGTCGCGGGCACAGTGATCGGTAATAATGCCGAAAGTTTTGGGTTTTAACCATGCCGGGTTGGCGGGTTGTACGTATTCAGGAGCGGGTGATGCAGGTAGGTCGTTGGGCGCAGGTATGGATGATTTTCGGGTTACTTTGGTTTTTGCTGGCGATTGCCTTCGCGCCGACCAACAAGATTTATCAACAAGGCTTGACGCTGTTTCTCTGGTTGCCGGCCATGGTGTTTGCCTGGTCGGCGCGTGAGCGCCTCAAGGAAGTCTGGCGTGAACAGCGCTGGATGTGCCTGATGATTGCGGCGCTCGCCGCCTGGGGCGCAGTCAGTTTGTCGTGGACCAATGCCGAAGACCCTTCGCGGGAGGCCAAGCGCTTGCTGTACATCGGCGTGTTCCTGCTGTTTTTCCCGGTGTTTGCCTGTGGGCAGACCGAGCGAGTCATCCGCGTGATGCAGTGGGGTGGCTTCGGGTTGGCCCTTTCTTCGCTGGTCGCGATCGTCAAGTTTTATGGCGTTGAGCATAATGTCTGGTATGCACGGCTCGAAGGGCTGGGCCAATTATCCCACCCGATTCTGGGGGCCTATGTGATAGGTCTGGCTGCCGTCTGGTTGTTGCATTGGGTGCCGCGTGGCCGCTGGATGCAAGTGGCGTGGGTGCTTTCTGTCGGGTTCCTCGGGCTTTTTGTGGTGCTGAGCCAAAGCCGCGGCGCCGCGCTGGCCCTGCTGCTGACGGTGGTGGCAATGCCGGCTTGGTGCCGAGACCGACGCACCACCGTGATCGCTATCGCGGCAGTCGTGGCGGCACTGGCGGTGTTCTTCGCCATGCAATCGCTGATGTTGGCCCGTGGCGTTTCCTACCGGCCGCAGATCTTTATGGCGGCCGTCCAGATGATCTCCGAGCATCCGTGGACCGGTTTGGGCCTGGGTGGTGATTACAAGGTATTCGCCGATAACCTCTATTTTGATCATTCCCACAATCTGTTCACTCACGTGAGCATCGAGTTGGGCCTGCCCGGCCTGCTGCTGTGGTGCGGGCTGTGGTTCGGCGTGCTCTGGCAAGCCTGGAAGGCTCGCGACACGCCTTACGGCAAGGGCATCATCGGTATGTGGATGTTTTCGTTCCTGGCGATGCAGTTCGATGCGGCCAGCCTAACGGGCACCCCGCGGGCCGAGTGGTTTATCTCGTGGCTGCCGATTGCGCTGGCCAGTGTCTTGGTCTGGGCTCGGGCCAACCCCGATGCATGTGATAAAGTTCGCGTCCTACCCAATCAGTGAGCTCGACACATGAGTGACGCACCGCCCAAAGCGGACCAGGAATCCAGCCTGAAAATTTACTTCAGGCTGCTGGGCTATGTGAAACCGTACATCGGCATGTTCATGCTGAGTATCTTGGGCTTCGTGATCTTTGCTTCCACCCAGCCGATGCTCGCCGGGATCCTCAAGTACTTTGTGGATGGCTTGAGCAATCCCGACGTGGTGTTCCTGCCCAAGATCCCACTGTTCAAGGACCTCAAGCTGCTGATGGCCGTGCCGCTGCTGATCATCCTGATCGCCGCGTGGCAAGGCCTTGGCTCTTTCCTCGGCAACTACTACCTGGCCAAGGTCTCCCTTGGCCTGGTGCATGACCTGCGCGTCCAGCTGTTCAACAAACTGTTGGTACTGCCGAATCGCTATTTTGATACGCATAACTCCGGGCACCTGATTTCCCGCATCACCTTCAACGTGACCATGGTCACCGGCGCCGCCACGGATGCGATCAAGGTCGTGATCCGTGAAGGTCTGACGGTGGTGTTCCTGTTCGGTTACCTGCTGTGGATGAACTGGAAGCTGACCCTGGTGATGCTGGCGATCCTGCCGCTGATCGCCATTATGGTCGGCAGCACCAGCAAGAAATTCCGCAAGCAGAGCAAGAAGATCCAAGTGGCAATGGGCGATGTCACCCACGTGGCCTCGGAGACCATCCAGGGTTACCGCGTGGTGCGCAGTTTCGGTGGCGAAAGCTACGAGGAACGCCGTTTTGCCGCCGCCAGCCAAAGCAACACCGACAAACAGCTGCGCATGAACAAGACCGGCGCGGTCTACACGCCGATGCTGCAACTAGTGATCTACACGGCCATGGCCACCTTGATGTTCCTGGTGCTGTTGCTGCGCGGCGACGCCACGGCGGGTGACCTGGTGGCCTACATCACCGCTGCGGGCCTGCTGCCCAAGCCGATCCGTCAGTTGTCGGAAGTCAGCTCGACGATCCAGAAAGGCGTCGCCGGTGCCGAAAGCATCTTCGAACAGCTCGATGAAGAGCCGGAAGTCGACAGCGGCACCGTGGAGCGTGATCGCGTCAGCGGTCGCCTGGACGTGCGCAACCTGAGCTTCACCTATCCGGGTGCTGAGCGCGAAGTGCTGAAGAACATCAGCTTCACGGCGGAACCTGGGCAGATGATTGCGCTGGTAGGGCGCTCAGGCAGTGGCAAGTCCACGCTGGCCAGCCTGATTCCGCGGTTTTACCACCACGAAACCGGCGAAATCCTGCTGGATGAGGTGGAGATCGAAGACTACCGCCTGCGCAACCTGCGCCGGCATGTGGCCCAAGTGACCCAGCACGTCACCCTGTTCAACGATACCGTGGCCAATAACATCGCCTACGGCGACCTGGCGGATGCACCGCGTGCCGACATCGAAAAAGCCGCCGCCGATGCCTATGCCATGGACTTCATCGCCGAACTGCCCAAAGGCCTGGACACCGAAGTCGGTGAAAACGGCGTGCTGCTCTCGGGCGGCCAGCGTCAGCGCTTGGCCATCGCCCGCGCCCTGCTGAAAAATGCCCCGTTGCTGATCCTGGACGAAGCGACTTCGGCGCTCGACACCGAGTCCGAACGCCACATTCAGGCTGCGCTGGACAAAGTCATGAAGGGCCGCACCACCCTGGTTATCGCGCACCGACTGTCCACCATCGAGAAAGCCGACATGATTCTGGTGATGGACCACGGTGAAATTGTCGAGCGGGGTACACATGTGGAACTGCTGGCCCTGGGCGGCTATTACTCGCGCCTGCACGCCATGGGCCTGGATGAGCCCATCACGGCTAACATCACCTGATGTGCCGGGGCGCGCAATGCGCCCCGGGGTTTGTATCAAGGCCCTTACACGGCTTGACCAAAGCCAAATAATTCGCAGCCTGTCGTTTGTTATGTTGGCCTTCTCGATTCGAATGACGAACGAGAGGGCTAACCTTCTTGCGTGGGTAATGGAATGTTGCAACGTCTGTTCTGGAAACTGCTTCCCAAACCTCAAAGGGTGTTTTTGCTGGGACGTTTGTCAGTGGTGGATCGCCAGGCGGTGAACAAATCGTTGTCTGGGGTGACGGCACTTCCGCCTGCTTTCGAACGACACAACTGCGTGTTTATCCATGTGCCCAAATGCGCCGGCAGCAGTGTCTGTTCGGCGTTGCTCGATGGGCGCTGGCCAGGGCATTTGCCTTATTACTGGTATCAGCAACAATTCCCCGAACATTGCCAACGCAGTTTCAAATTTGCCTTTGTGCGTGATCCGCTGGAGCGCGCCTACTCGGCCTACACCTACTTGCGCAGCAACCACATGGGCCCCCGCGACCTGCAGGCACAGGCACTGGTGTCCAGCTACCGCGACTTTGACCAATTTGTCGCCCACTGGCTGTGCCCGGAAAACCTGCGCCGCCAGCTGCACTTTGCTCCCCAGACCGACTTCCTGGTCGATCACATGGGGCAAATGGCCATGGATTTCCTGGGTCGCCAAGAGTCCCTGGAGCAAGACTTCCAGCAGCTGTGCGAGCGCCTCGGCGTAACGTCTTCGCTGCCCCATCTCAATGTTTCACTCGGGCGGCGCAGCGAGCCGGTCAGGGACTTCTGCACCCTGCGTACGCGGCGCCTGGTCCGGCGTGCCTATCAACGTGACTACGAGGTCCTGGGTTATGAATAGTCCGTCGCTCTCCCGTGGCTCTGCCTCCATTCGCCCCTTTGCCTTGTCGTTGTCGGCCGCCGCGCGCGCCGCGCTCAAGCACCAGCAGCCTTGCTGCCTGTGGCTGACAGGGTTGTCCGGGGCCGGCAAGTCGACCCTGGCCAATGCCCTGGAAGTGCAGCTCAATGAGCAAGGCCGGCATACCTTTGTGCTCGATGGCGACAACTTGCGCACGGGGTTGTGCAACGACTTGGGCATGAGCGATGCGGCGCGCAAGGAAAACATCCGGCGCATTGGCGAAGTGGCGCGACTGATGGTTGACGCGGGATTGATCGTAATCGTCTCGGCGATTTCTCCGTTCAGCGCCGATCGTGCGACTGCCAAGGCACTGTTCGGCCCGGGGCAGTTTTTCGAGGTCTACATCAGCACGCCGTTTGACGTGTGCGCGCGGCGCGATCCCAAGGGGTTATACCGTGCGGCGCTGGATGGGCGCATCAAGGCCTTCACCGGGCTGGACAGCCCTTACGAAGCGCCGCTTGCAGCCGACTGCGAAGTCAACACCGATGAGGTCGAATTGGCCGACGCGGTGGACCATATCCTGGCCGCTTTGTTTAAAAAATGAGCAGATGTCGCCTGTGATGCCTCCCGGATAAAGCTCTCGAACTAGGCGGCGCTCACCCTGTGCTAATATCGCGCCCCTGTTCATTTTGTATGTGGGTTGCTCCATGAAGTTGTCCATGCCGCGATTCGATCAAGCCCCTGTCTTGGTGGTCGGCGATGTCATGCTCGACCGTTACTGGCATGGCGGTACCTCACGGATTTCCCCTGAGGCGCCGGTACCGGTAGTCAAGGTCGAGCAAATCGAAGACCGCCCAGGCGGCGCTGCCAACGTTGCCCTTAATATTGCCGCCCTCGGCGCCCCGGCCTCCCTGGTGGGCGTGACCGGTGACGACGAAGCCGCCGACAGCCTGGCCAACAGCCTGCGCGGTGCTGGCGTGCGCGCGCTGTTCCAGCGCATCGCCCATCAGCCGACCATCGTCAAGCTGCGGGTCATGAGCCGTCACCAGCAATTGCTGCGTATTGATTTCGAAGAACCCTTCGCCACCGACGCCCTGGCCCTCAGTGGCCAGGTTGACGAGCTGCTCGAAGGCATCAAGGTGCTGGTGTTGTCGGACTACGGCAAAGGCGCCTTGAAGAACCACCAGGTATTGATCCAGGCCGCCAAGGCCAAAGGCATCCCGGTGCTGGCCGATCCCAAGGGCAAGGACTTTTCGATTTATCGTGGAGCCAGCCTGATCACGCCGAATCTCAGCGAGTTCGAAGCCATCGTCGGTGGTTGCGCCGACGAGCACGACCTGGTGACCAAGGGCGCAGCGCTGATGGCCGACCTCGACCTGGGCGCCTTGCTGGTGACCCGTGGCGAGCACGGCATGACCTTGCTGCGTCCGGGCCACCCGGCGATGCACCTGCCGGCGCGAGCGCGTGAAGTGTTCGACGTCACCGGCGCCGGCGACACCGTGATTTCCACCCTGGCCGCCTCGATTGCGGCCGGTGAAGAGCTACCGCATGCGGTGGCCCTGGCCAACCTGGCCGCGGGCATCGTGGTGGGCAAGTTGGGTACTGCTGCCATCAGCGCACCTGAATTGCGCCGTGCGATCCAGCGCTCCGAAGGCTCGGAGCGCGGCGTGCTGAGCATCGAGCAATTGCTGCTGGCGATTGACGATGCCCGTGCCCACGGCGAAAGCATTGTGTTCACCAACGGCTGCTTCGACATCTTGCACGCCGGTCATGTGACGTACCTTGAGCAGGCGAGCGCTCAAGGCGATCGCCTGATCGTTGCGGTCAACGACGACGCTTCGGTCAGCCGCCTGAAAGGCCCGGGGCGCCCGATCAACAGTGTCGACCGGCGCATGGCGGTGCTGGCAGGTCTGGGCGCAGTGGACTGGGTGATCAGCTTCCCTGAAGCGACCCCGGAAAACCTGCTGGCCCAGGTCAAGCCGGACGTGCTGGTCAAGGGTGGCGACTACTCCGTCGACCAGGTCGTGGGGGCGGATATCGTCAGCGCCTACGGCGGCACGGTCAAAGTGCTGGGCCTGGTTGAGAACAGCTCGACTACGGCTATCGTCGAGAAGATCCGCAACAATGAGTAAACGGGTACTGATCACCGGTGGTGCAGGCTTTATCGGCTCGCACCTGGTCGATGGGCTGCTCGCTAAAGGCTACAGCGTGCGGGTGCTGGATAACCTCTCCACCGGCAAGCGCAGCAACCTGCCGTTGGACGATCCGCGCGTCGAACTGCTGGAAGGTAATGTGGCCGATGCCGAGCTGGTGGCGCGTGCCGCTGTCGGCGCGGCAGCGGTGGTGCACCTGGCGGCGGTGGCCTCGGTGCAGGCATCGGTGGATGATCCGGTCAGCACGCACCAGAGCAACTTCGTCGGCACCTTGAATGTCTGCGAAGCCATGCGCAAGGCTGGCGTCAAGCGTGTGGTGTATGCCTCCAGCGCTGCCGTCTACGGCAACAATGGCGAGGGTGCTTCGATTGATGAAGAAACCACCAAGGCGCCGTTGACGCCTTATGCGTCCGACAAATTGGCCGGTGAGTATTACTTCGACTTCTACCGCCGCCAGCATGGCCTGGAGCCGGTGGTCTTCCGCTTCTTCAATATCTTCGGGCCGCGGCAGGATCCGTCATCGCCGTATTCGGGCGTGATCAGTATCTTCAGCGAACGCGTCCAGCAGGGCGTGCCGATTGCCGTGTTTGGCGATGGCGAGCAAACCCGTGACTTCATGTACGTGGAAGACCTGGTAGACGTGTTGGTTCAGGCCATTGAAGCGCCCGCCGCACCTGTGGGCGCAATCAACGTGGGCTGGAACCGCACCACCACCCTCAAGCAAGTGCTGCAAGCCCTGGAAGAAATTGTCGGCACGTTGCCGGCAGTGACTTACGGGCCGGCGCGTTCTGGGGATATCCGGCATTCGCGGGCGAACAACCAGCGGTTGTTGGCGAGCTTCACACTGCCAGAGCCTACACCGTTGAAGGTCGGTCTTGAGCGCTTGCTCAAAGGCTGAACGCAATCAATTGTGGGAGCTGGATTGGATATCCATGCAATTTTCAAAGTGGAAGTGCGTAGCAGCTGTCGAGCCCTGGCGAGGCTGCGTTTGCGGCCTGTCTGACACACCGCTGACGCAGCCTCGCCAGGGCTCGACAGCTGCTACGCAGGCTCAAGATGTGTAGCTATCAATACTCATCACAGGTCTGCCAGCTCCCACATTGGGTTCGCGTTAAGCCTTGGCTTTTTTCTTCGGCACGATTTTGCGCAGCACCCGCTTTGCCAGGCGCTTCAATTTCGATTCTTTCTCCGGCACCGCGAGCCCTTGCTGGCGCAGCCAATCCTTCCAGCGAATCCGCTCCTCACGCACCACCCAGCCTTCCTGCTGGGCGAAGCTTTCTGCGAGGTACAAACCCCGCGTGCTCGCTGGATACAGCTGGTCCTTCTTGACGGTGTACAGCTCGGCCAGGGGTTGGCCGTCTTTGAGGGGCATCAGGTACAGGTCTGGCCGCTGGCGGTCCAGGCGCGCGACCAGTTGATCACCTTCCAGGCGCTCGTCCACATGGAACAGGCTCAGGGATTTGGCTTCCTTGGGCACTTCCAGGCGCAGGTCGTAAATCAATTGCAGCGATGCGGTGGGCAAGTGCACGTAGGCGCGCGGGCGCTCGATCAACTGGGTTGTGGCACAACGCACCGGGCGGGCAGCACCGGACAAGGGGCTCAGGCGAAACGGCAGCGCTTCGCGGTAATGCAGCGCGGCGGAGTAGGGCGCCGGCAGCCAGGTGTCATTGAAGCGCCCGCTGAGCCAACCCTCCGGCGTCTCCAGCAGGCACTCTTCAGCAATTTCCTGGATGGCAGTGTGCAGCGGCAGGTTCAGTTCATGGGCGGGCACGTAGCCGGAAATCAGCTTGAGCACCACATCGCCACGGTCCTGCCGGCGTTGGCGTACCAGCACCCAGTAATCGCGGTTCTGCCAATGCAGGGTCAGGCGTACCGAAACCCCCAGGTTGGCCAGTTCCAGGGCGAAGCGCTCGGGGTCTGCCACCTCCACCGGCTTGCGCCGCTGCAGGGTCTGGGCAAAGTTGAGCGGCATGCCGACGCTCTGGTAGCTCAGGCCTTCGGGGGTGGCTTCGACGTGCAGCGGCAGTGTTTTGAAGTTGCTGGGGTTTTTTCTTATGAGCGTACGCGGCATGTCGGCTCCTTCTTGCGACGGGGTCGGCCGCGTCGGCGGCATCAGAGTTGACGAATGACTTGGGCAGCGGTCGCCACGTTATGGGCCAGGTGCAGCGGATTAATGGTCCCGACAATAGCACTGGCGACGCCGGTTTGCGCAAACAACAACGTGAAACTGGCGCGAATTGGATCCACTCCAGGCGCAAGGCAAACGTGACCACTGGCCAGGGCTTTTTTCACCAGGATGCCCTTGCCGTGTGCCGCCGCATACTCAATGACGGCTTTCTCGGCCTGTTCGTTCAAATTGTAGGTGACCATCGCGCAATCGCCCTGTTCCAGAGCCTTCACACCGCCTTCGACGGTTTTGCCGGAAAACCCGAAACCGCGAATCTTGCCTTCCT
Source organism: Pseudomonas sp. 58 R 12 (assembly GCF_900005865.1). Lineage (NCBI taxonomy): Bacteria > Pseudomonadati > Pseudomonadota > Gammaproteobacteria > Pseudomonadales > Pseudomonadaceae > Pseudomonas > Pseudomonas sp. 58 R 12. Next base: position 230,643 of record NZ_CVTP01000013.1, on the reverse strand, counting down.
TTTTCAGCTCGGCCAGGGTTTGGTAGACCTCGCAGTCGTTGAGGATATGCAGGTCGTTGCCGTCGGAATGCACCAGCACCAGGTCGATAAAATCAGTTTCAAGGCGTTTCAGGCTGCGTTCGATCGACATCCGGGTATGAGCCGCGCTGAAGTCGTGGCTGGACGCGCCATTCTCGAATTCTTCACCGACCTTGCTGACAATCACCCAGTCCTTGCGCTGATCCCGCAGCAGCGGCCCCAGGCGTTCTTCACTCATGCCATAAGCCGGTGCGGTATCGATCAGGTTGATGCCCAGTTCACGGGCCTGACGCAACAGCATACGGGCCTCGTCGTCACCGGGAATCTGGAAACCGCTGGGGTATTTCACCCCTTGATCGCGACCCAGCTTGACGGTGCCCAGGCCCAGCGGCGAGACCAGCAGGCCGGTGCTGCCCAAGGGGCGATGCAGGTCATGCAGGGTTGGCAGGCTCATGGCAACAGTTGCTCCCAGGCAGGTACACCGATGGCGGGTTTGGGCAGGACGGGCAGTGGCTCGCTGGCGCTTGGGCGGATGCCATCACGCTCCAGGCTGTCGATCACCCGATCAGCGAAGTCAGGCGCCAACGCCAGCTTGGTCGGCCAGCCCACTAACAGGCGGCCTTGCTCGGCGATGAAGGCGTTGTCGGGGCGGGATAAGCCTGATTGCAATGGTTCGGCACGGTCGACGCGCAGGGTGGCCCATTGGGTCTGGCTCATGTCGATCCAAGGCAACAGCTGGGCAAGCTCTTTCTGCGCGGTGGCGATCTGTTCTTGCGGGGTGCGCGCCACGCCATCGGCTTCGGCAATGTCGCCGCCCATGTACCATACCCAACTGCCATCGGCCGCCGGGTGAGTGGTGACGGTGATGCGCGGCTTGGTCCCGCCGCCCAGGCAGTGGGCGTACAACGGCTTCAGGCCGGGCCCTTTGGCGATGATCATGTGCAATGGACGCTTTTGCATGGCTGGCTGGCTGAGGGCCAGCGCGGTCAGCAAATCTGCCGTGCCGGCGCCGGCGCTCAACACGATGCGCTGGGCGCGAATCGCGCGACCGTCGACCTTCAAACCCACCAGCGCGTCGCCTTCCAGCAACGGTTCAATCTGTTGCCCGGCGAGCAACCCGTCGCCGGCCAATTGTGCCAGGCGTTCGATCAGGCTCGGTACATCCACCACCAGTTCGGCCAAGCGATAGACCTTGCCTTTGAAACGGCGGTCTTGCAGGGCGGGTGGCAGGTCATCGCCCTTGACCTGGTCGACACGGCCGCGCACGGCCTTGCTGGCGAAGAAACTGGTGAGGTTGCCAGCGAGCGTGCCGGGGGACCACAGGTAATGGGCCTCGGACAGCAAGCGTACGCCGGACAAATCCAGCTCACCGTTACCTGCCAGCGCTTCACGCCAGCGGCGCGGCATATCGGCAATCGCTTCGGAAGCGCCGGTAAGGGCACCGTGCAGGGCGTATTTCGCACCGCCGTGAATGATCCCCTGGGACTTCACGCTTTGCCCGCCACCCAGGGTGGCGCTTTCCACGACCACCGTGGAAAAGCCCTGGCGGCGCAGGCGCGCATTCAGCCAGAGGCCGGCAACCCCGGCGCCGACAATCAGAACGTCGGTGGAAATAACGGATGGCATGGGCGACCTCTCTTCAAAACAAGGCGCCAAGTATACATTCTCAAGGCATGCGCACCGTAGGCGCTGTCGAGCTTCAGTGAGGCTGCGAATTCTGGATTCAGTTAAGTTTCAAGTGAACAATCAGTGCCCGGCGGTTTTCGAGAACAATTGAATGACCACCACGCCCAGTACAATCAGGCCCATTCCCAGCATCGCCGGGATATCCAGCTTTTGCCCATAAATAAACAGCGCCGCGATGCTCACCATCACAATGCCCATCCCGGCCCACACCGCGTAGGCCACGCCGACCGGTACCGTGCGCACCACCAACGTCAGCATCCAGAACGCCACGCCGTAACCGACGATCACCAGCAGCAGGGGAATTGGCGTGCTCCAGCCCTTGATGGCCTTCATCGAAACGGTGGCGATCACTTCCGAGCAGATGGCAATGGCCAAGTAGTAGTAGGCGGCGTTCATGGGTCAATCCTCGGGGTAAAGCAATCAGATAAGGCTGGCATTTTAGAGTTTTATCAGATGGGGTAAAGTCATTACCTATCCGAATTAGAGATGGGTTGAGCCATGAGCGTGCAGTGGGATCTGGAGCAGATGCGTCTGTTTGTCAGCGTCGCCGAGCAGCGTTCGTTTTCGGCGGTGGCGCGTGAGCAGCGCAAGGCCCAATCGGCCGTCAGCAATGCGATTGCCATGCTGGAGGCGGACCTGGGCGTCAGCCTGTTCGAGCGCAGCAGTGGCCGCCAACCGCGGCTGACTGAAGCCGGCAGCGTGTTGCTGGAAGAAGCGCGCGAAGTGCTGCGCCAATGTGAGCGGCTCAATGGTCGGGCGCTGTCATTGACGCGCGGCGAGGAGGCTTGTCTTCGCCTGGCCCAGGATGAAGCCATGTTGTTCCAGCCAGTCCTCGACAGCCTTGAGGCGTTGGCGGGGCGCTACCCGCTGCTGGAAGTGCAACTGTCCAGCGCCGCTCAGGGCGATGTCGCGCGCAAGCTGGTGGAGCGCAAGGCGGATCTGGGCCTGTTGTTCTATCACGACCAGATCCCCGAAGCGCTCGAGCGGCGAGTAGTCGGCAGCGTAGAGATGGTCACGGTATGCGGTGTCAATCACCCGCTGGCCAAGGAAAAGTACGTGGATTGCCAGCGCCTGGCGCAATTTCGCCAACTGCTGATGTCGACCCAGACCAGCGTTTACCCTGGCAGTGAAGCCGCCAGCCCGCTGGTGTGGCGCGCGGACAGTTTCTATGTGCTGGCCGAATGGCTGATGAGTGGCCTGGGCTGGGCCTGGCTGCCTCGGCATATCGTGCAGTACCCGACGTATCAGCAACAAATGGTCGAATTGGACAGCGAATGGACGCCGCCGGCCCTGGTGGTGGAACTGGTCTGGCGCCGCGACGAACACCTGGGTCCCGCCGCGCGCTTCCTGGCCAAACGTTTTGCTGAGTGCTTGCAGGCGATCGACTGAAAAAGCCGATAAACTCCGCCGCCATGAATAGAACTCTCTACAGCTGTCTGTTTTACCTGGCGCTGCCCTTGGTGGCTTTACGTCTGTGGCTGCGCGCGCGCAAGGCGCCGGCCTATTCCAAACGCGTCGGCGAGCGCTTTTCCTTTGGCTTGCCGGTGATGCAACCGGGCGGGATCTGGGTGCATGCGGTGTCGGTGGGCGAAAGCATCGCGGCTGCGCCAATGGTTCGGGGGTTGCTTGCGCGTTATCCAGCGCTGCCCATCACCGTCACCTGCATGACGCCTACCGGGTCTGAGCGCATCCAGGCGTTGTTCGCCAATGAGTCGCGCATTCAGCACTGCTATTTGCCGTATGACTTGCCGTGCGCGGCCAAGCGTTTCCTTGATCGCGTGCAGCCGAAACTCGCGGTGATCATGGAAACCGAGCTGTGGCCCAACCATATCCACGCCTGCGCCCAGCGCGGGATTCCGGTGGCGTTGGCGAATGCGCGGCTGTCGGCGCGCTCGGCCAAGGGGTATGCACGTTTCGCCAAGCTGACGGCGCCGATGCTGTCTGAGCTGAGCCTGTTCGCCGTACAGACGCACACCGAAGCCCAGCGCTTCCTGAGCCTGGGAGCTCGTGCGGAAACCGTCGAAGTCACCGGCTCGATCAAGTTCGACCTGACCATCGACCCCCAGTTACCGGTGCGTGCTGCTGCATTGCGCGAACAATGGGGCGCCAGCGAGCGTCCTGTGTGGATCGCCGCCAGCACCCATGAAGGTGAAGATGAGGTGGTGTTGGCTGCCCATCGCCAACTGCTCGACAGCTATCCCAACGCGTTGCTGATTCTGGTGCCGCGCCACCAGGAACGCTTCGGACCGATGTTCGAACTGTGCGAACAGCAAGGCTTTTCCACTGTGCGCCGTTCCAGTGGCGAGTCCGTCACTGCGGGCACTTCGGTTCTGCTCGGCGACACCATGGGCGAGCTGCTGTTTCTTTACGCGTTGGCCGACAGCGCGTTTGTTGGCGGCAGCCTGGTGGCGACCGGTGGGCACAATCCTTTGGAGCCGGCAGCGTTGGCCAAACCCGTGATCATGGGGCCGCACGTGTTCAACTTCCTCGAAATCACCGCAATGATGCGTGAAGCCGGGGCGCTGCGAGAGGTGGATGACGCCGAAGGATTGGCCGAAGCCGTGCGCCAGTTGTTCGAACTGCCGCAAGATGCACGCAAGATGTCCCAGGCTGGCCTCAAGGTGATGCAGGCCAACCAGGGCGCGCTCAAGCGTTTGCTGGACGGTTTGGACAAACTGCTTACCCGCTGACAACACCAATCAAATGTGGGAGCGGGCTTGCTCGCGAATGCGGTGTATCAGCACCAGATGTACTGGCTGACACACCGCATTCGCGAGCAAGCCCGCTCCCACAATTAGTTATACGGTGTGTTTAATAGCCGGGGCGAGCCTTCAACTGTTCGGCCGCGGCCTTGGCCAAATCCGGTGGCAGGAAGTCCTTGTCCGGGTTGTAGTCAACCTTGAGGTAGCGCGCCAGGTCCTGCAGATCCCCTGGGTTCAAGGTGCCCGCTGCCTGCTTCAAACGCAGGTTGTCGAGGATGTAGTCGTAGCGGCTGTTGTTGTAGTTACGCACCGAGGCGTAGAGCTGGCGCTGTGAATCCAGTACGTCAACGATATTGCGCGTCCCCACCTGATAGCCGATTTCCGTGGCTTCTACCGCGCTCTGGTTGGAGATGATCGACTGGCGGCGCGCCTGTACCTGTTCCACATCAGTGTTTACCGCACGGTGCAGGTTGCGCGTATTTTCCACCACCTGGCGGCGCAGGCCTTCGCGTTGCTGCTCGGTCTGGCCCAGGCGCGAGTAGGATTCACGCACCTGCGAGCTGGTCAGGCCGCCGCTGTAGATCGGGATGGTCAACTGCAAGCCGATGGTCCGGCGCGAGGCGTCGCCGTGATAGTCCGGGCCGAAAGCGTTGGGATTGCTGGCGCCGAGGGCATCGTTGTCACCCTTTTGGTACTGCGCCACCGCATCAAGGGTTGGAGCATGCCCGGCCTTGCGTTGCTTGAGGGTCTCTTCGGCGGCGGTGACGGCGTAGTTGCTGGCGAGGAGGTTAAGGTTCTGGCGACCTGCCGTTTCGACCCAGCTTTTGGCGTCGTTCGGTGCCGGCGGCAGCACTGGCAACGTGTGGACAATGCCCTGGATCGAGTTGTACTGACGGTTTGTCAGGGTAATCAACGCTTCGAAAGCATCATCCACCTGGCGCTGGGCGACAATGCGATTGGCGCGCGCCGTGTCATAGCTGGCCTGCGATTGCAGTACGTCAGTTTTATCCGACAGACCGACGTCGAAACGTTCGTTGGATTGGTCCAGTTGGCGTTTGAACGCAGCTTCTTCTGCTTTGGTCGTCGCCAGATTGTCCTGGGCTCGCAGCACGCTGAAGTAGCTTTCGGCGCTTTGCAGGATCAGGTTCTGTTCGGTGGCCGAGAGTTGCAGCGCTGCCTGTTCGTTGACGGCTTCAGCGGCTTGCAATTGAAACCAGCGGTCGGCACGAAATATCGGTTGGCTCAAGGTCGCGCGCCAGGAATGAGCGTCACGGTCAATCTTGGCGGCGGGCTGATCAAATTCATTGCGCACACTATTGGAATCGGCGCCAGCCGACAGGTTAGGCAGCAGCCCGGCGCGGGCCTGGGGCACCACTTCCTTCTGTGCGCCATATTGAGCGCGGGCGGCGGCCAAGTCGGCGTTGTTGTCTACAGCTTCCTGGTAGACGCTGACCAAGTCGGTTTTGGTCGACAGGGGCGCTTCAGCTGCCCAGACCATTCCGTTGGTTGCACAAGACACGGCGAGCGCCAGTGAAAGTTTGCGCAGCATGGGCAATCCCTAGATTGAATATTACGATTATAATTTGGTGCTCAAGGCTAAGACGAGTAATCCATAGCGTCAAGCCTTGAGGCAGTTGCCGAGTGTAGTGGCGCTGCCATTGCACAACAATCCTGTAATTGCGCCATTCATCACGCTGAATGCTCGGGTGTTGGCAATTTGCCCACGGCATGGTCTAGACTGGCCGCGTTCTTGTCGGGGTGCCTTGTTGGAAGGCTGAGATCGGTAAATACCGGATCCCGTTGAACCTGATCAGGTTAGCGCCTGCGTAGGGAACAAGATTTCTCGTCACCCGGCGAGTCCTCTTGTGCTTCGTCCGGGATGTTGTTCGACAATCGAACAGCGCTCGTGCGCCAAGCACAGCACTGGTTTCAGTGCGTCCATCCGTCACAGGTTCGCTCCGACAAAAATCCACCGCCTGGATAAGTTGGAGAGCCCGTGATGAGCACAGAAATAAAAAGTACAAAACTGAAAAACACCGTGTACCTGAGTGAATCGGCCAAGGTCGACTCCGGCTCCGTGCAGCCGTTTACCCGCTCGCAAAAAATCTACGTGCAGGGCACTCGCCCAGACATCCGCGTGCCGATGCGCGAAATCAGCCTGGACGTGACCCCCACCGATTTCGGCGGTGAAATCAACGCCCCCGTCGTCGTCTACGACACCTCCGGCCCCTACACCGACCCCAATGTGATCATTGATGTGCGCAAAGGCCTGGGCGATGTACGTTCGCCGTGGATCGAAGTGCGTGGCGATACCGAGCGCCTGCCCGGCCTGAGCTCGCACTTCGGCCAACAGCGTTTGAGTGATGCCGAGTTGACCGCGCTGCGCTTCGCCCACGTTAAGAACCCGCGCCGCGCCAAGGCCGGCGCCAACGTCACGCAGATGCACTACGCGCGCAAAGGCATCATCACTGCCGAGATGGAATACGTTGCCATCCGCGAAAACATGAAGCTTGAAGAAGCCCGCGCCAGTGGCCTGCTGGACCAGCAACACGCCGGCCACAGCTTTGGCGCCAGCGTACCGAAGATCATCACCCCGGAATTCGTGCGCGAAGAAATCGCCCGTGGCCGTGCAATCATCCCGGCCAACATCAACCACACCGAACTGGAACCGATGATCATCGGCCGTAACTTCCTGGTGAAGATCAACGGCAACATCGGCAACAGCGCCCTGGGTTCGTCCATCGAAGAAGAAGTGGCGAAACTGACTTGGGGCATTCGCTGGGGCTCGGACACCGTGATGGACTTGTCCACTGGCAAGCACATCCACGAAACCCGCGAGTGGATCATCCGCAACTCGCCGGTGCCGATCGGTACCGTGCCGATTTACCAGGCGCTGGAAAAAGTTGGCGGCGCCGCTGAAGACCTGACCTGGGAGCTGTTCCGCGACACGCTGATCGAGCAGGCCGAGCAGGGCGTCGATTACTTCACCATCCACGCCGGCGTGCTGCTGCGCTACGTGCCGCTGACCGCCAAGCGTGTCACCGGCATTGTGTCCCGTGGCGGCTCGATCATGGCCAAGTGGTGCCTGGCGCACCACAAAGAGAACTTCACCTACACGCATTTCGACGAAATCTGCGAAATCATGAAGGCCTATGACGTCAGCTTCTCCCTTGGCGATGGCCTGCGGCCCGGTTCGATTGCCGACGCCAACGACGCCGCGCAGTTCGGCGAGCTGGAAACCCTCGGCGAACTGACCAAGACCGCCTGGAAGCACGACGTGCAGACCATGATCGAAGGCCCCGGCCACGTGCCGATGCAGTTGATCAAGGAAAACATGGACAAGCAGCTCGAGTGCTGCGACGAAGCACCGTTCTACACACTCGGCCCGCTGACCACGGACATTGCGCCGGGTTATGACCACATCACCTCCGGCATCGGTGCGGCGATGATCGGTTGGTTCGGTTGCGCGATGCTCTGCTACGTCACGCCCAAGGAACACCTGGGTTTGCCAAACAAGGATGACGTGAAGACCGGGATCATCACCTACAAGATCGCTGCGCACGCGGCTGACCTTGCAAAAGGCCATCCAGGCGCGCAAATCCGCGATAACGCCTTGAGCAAGGCGCGCTTCGAGTTCCGCTGGGAAGACCAGTTCAACCTTGGCCTGGACCCGGACACTGCGCGTTCGTATCACGATGAAACCCTGCCGAAGGATTCGGCCAAGGTCGCGCATTTCTGCTCGATGTGCGGGCCGAAGTTCTGCTCGATGAAAATCACTCAGGAAGTGCGTGAGTACGCGGCCAACCAGCGCATTGAAGCGGTGGATGTCGATGTAGCCAAGGGCTTGGCGGAACAGGCGGAGCGGTTCAAGCAGGAAGGGAGTCAGCTGTACAAGAAGGTCTGATCCAGAGGTGGCGGTGACTGTGTCGCCGCCATCGCGGGCAAGCCCGGCTCCCACATTTAACCGAGTGGTGCACATATCTTGTGTTCACAGCAGGTCCCCTGTGGGAGTCGGGCTTGCCCGCGATAGCGATCTCCCAAACAACAAATGTTCTTCAGAGATAACACCCTTGAGCATTCAACCCAGCACCTACTCCCCGGACATCGCGGTCCCCGCTGACAAACGCGTCTTCGGCGCCCGCGACCTGTTCTCCCTCTGGTTCTCCCTCGGCATCGGCCTGATGGTCCTGCAAACCGGCGCACTGCTCGCGCCGGGCCTGGGCTTGTCCGGCTCTTTGCTGGCAATCTTCCTCGGCACCCTGGTCGGTGTGCTGTTGTTGGCCGCCGTTGGCGTGATCGGCAGTGACACCGGCCTGTCCGCCATGGCCGCCCTCAAGCTCAGCCTCGGCACCAAAGGCGCGAGCCTGCCGGCGCTGCTCAACTTGTTACAACTGATTGGCTGGGGCTCGTTCGAAATCATCGTGATGCGCGACGCTGCCAGCCTGTTGGGTACGCGGGCGTTCAGCGACGGCAGCCTGCTGGCCAGCCCGTTACTGTGGACCCTGTTTTTCGGCGGCTTGGCGACCCTGCTGGCCGTCAGCGGCCCACTGACCTTCGTGCGCCAGATTCTGCGCAAATGGGGCATCTGGCTGCTGCTCGCCGCCTGCCTGTGGCTGACCTGGAACCTGTTCGCCAAAGCCGACCTCGCTGCGCTATGGGCGCGGGCCGGTGACGGGTCTATGCCGTTTGCGGTGGGTTTTGATATTGCTATCGCCATGCCGCTGTCGTGGCTGCCGCTGATCGCCGATTACTCACGCTTCGGCAAACGCGCAAAAAGCGTGTTCGGTGGCACTGCGCTTGGATTCTTTATCGGTAATTTCTGGCTGATGAGCCTGGGCGTGGCGTACACCCTGGCATTTGCGCCGAGCGGTGAAGTGAATGCGCTATTGCTGGCGTTGGCCGGGGCTGGCCTGGGCATTCCGCTTTTATTGATTCTGTTGGATGAATCGGAAAACGCCTTTGCCGATATTCACTCGGCGGCAGTCTCCAGCGGGATATTGTTGCGCTTGAAGATCGAGCACCTGGCGTTGGCCATTGGCGTTATCTGCACCCTGATCGCCTGCTTTGCACCGTTGGCTCAGTACCAGAATTTCCTGCTATTGATCGGCTCGGTGTTTGCGCCGCTGTTTGGCGTGGTGCTGGTGGATCACTTTATCCTGCGCCGCCGCGGCCAAGGCGCAATCGCCAACCTGCGCTGGCCGGCGTTATTGGCCTGGCTGGGTGGCATCGCGACTTACCACCTGCTGGCCAATCTGTATCCGGACATCGGCGCGACCCTGCCGGCACTGGTGCTGGCAGGGCTGTTGCAGTGGATCCTGGGTCGGATCTTCAGCGGCGCGCGGGCACCAGCTCAGGCCTGAGGATGCCGTCCAGGCGCGAGTAGGGGATCTGCAGCTCGACATGGCCCAAGGCATAGGGGGCGATCGTGGTGGTCGGGTACTTGAGGATCACACCACCATAGGTCAGCGCCACGTTCGGGGTTTTCTGGAAGGGGTAGGTTTTCACAAACTCCGGCTCCAGGCTCAGGCGGGTGCTGATCAGCCAGCTGTTGTGGGCCACCTGGGCGGCTTTCCAGAACGCGTCTTCCTTGCCGGGCAGCAGCATGTCGGTCAGGGTCAGCGCCTTTTGCTGCTGGCGCGAATAGTTGATGAACGCACGGCCTGGTTCGCCGTGGGTAGCACCTTGGTCCAGGTAGCTGGACAGCTCGATGATCACCAGACCGTCATGCTGCTCCCGTACCTTGGCCTGCAAATACATGCTATTGCGCGGTGCAGCGGTGCGCAGGAACTGCTCGCTGTACGACGCAAGGCTCGTCGGCAGTGGGTCGGCTTGTGTCATTTCCAGCAGGCGCTGTTCGATCAAGGCATCCAGCTTGGGTTCTTTGGCAAAATGCACGGTGTCGATATTCACCAGCGGGCAATCGGTGCTGGCGCAGCCCGGCTTGCTTTGCTCGGTGGCGTCGCGGGTGGCTTCCAGCGGCGCGCGATAGCTCGGTTGGAACAGGCTTTGGCAGGCACCCAGGGTCAATGCGATGCAGGCCACGGAGGCGATTTTTAAAAGCGACATGTAGGGTCTTCGTCCGTCGATAAGAGCGAAATTGTGCAGCTTCGACTACCGGCAAGGCAGTCAGTTCGCCACTAAGCTGATTAGAGTGAGTTTGACGCTCGCCGTCTATCCCGGCAACTGGAAAGGGGCTGCACCAACCGGCGTGAGCGCGTTAGGATGGCGCGAATTGCACAGGCTAACGAGGAAGGATATGACGGACATTGCGAAATCGACGCCGAGCAAGATTGAAATTGTTCAGCGCGACAATGCTTTCAAGGGCTTCTATCAGCTCGACCGCCTGCAGCTGCGTCACGAGAAATTCGATGGCGGCATGAGCCGGGTGATCAACCGCGAGGTCTTTGTGCGTCATGATGCCGTGTGCGTATTGCCCTACGACCCGCAGCGCGATGAAGTGGTGTTGAACGAACAGTTTCGCGTCGGCGCCATGGGCCGTACCGACAACCCCTGGCTGATCGAAATGGTCGCCGGCCTCATCGACAAGGACGAGGAACCGGAGGAGGTTGCACACCGCGAAGCCGAAGAGGAAGCTGGGCTGACGTTCTCTGCGTTGTGGCCGATCACCAAATATTTCCCTTCGCCCGGCGGCAGTACTGAATATGTGCACTTGTACCTGGGCCGTTGCGACAGCACCGGTGTAGGTGGCGTCCATGGACTGGAAGAAGAAGCTGAAGATATCCGCGTCACCGTATGGGCTTTCGAAGATGCCCTACAAGCGGTGCGTGACGGCAAAATTTCCAACGCAGCCAGCATCATCGCCCTGCAATGGCTTGCGCTTAATCGCGCGGAAGTGAGGGGGTTATGGCAGTAAAGGCACGGGAACGTTATCGAGTCGACCTGATCGGGCTGCAAGCCGCCTGCGAGGCCAACTATGCGCGGCTGATGCGCCTGCTCCCCGACATGCGCCACGCCCCCGAGGCGCGGCGCATCGGTGTGACCCATGGCGACCAGATGCTTGGCGTGCTGGCCCTGGAAGTCATCGTCAACTGCCCGTACACCACCACCCTGCGCGTGCGCCAGGAACACAGCCTGCCATGGCTGCCGGTGCCGCAGCTGGAAGTGCAGGTCTACCACGATGCGCGCATGGCCGAAGTGATCAGCGCCGAACATGCGCGACGCTTTCGCAGCATCTATCCTTACCCCAACGTGTTCATGCACCAGCCCGATGAGAAAGCACAGCTCAATGTGTTCCTCGGTGAATGGTTGAGCCACTGCCTGGCCCTGGGCCATGAGTTCGAAGCTGTGCGGTAGATGTGAACTGCGTCTGCTTCATGGGTTTCCTCTTTGTGTCCTGCCCCAGCATAATCACGCCAAACGTCCATTCCTGTGATTGCCTTGGGAGAGCGCCTTGCCGAGCGTATCCACTGTGAGTCCTGATGCGCCAGCCTTGCTGGTGCAACTGTCCGACAGCCATTTGTTTGCCGAGACCGATGGCACGCTGCTGGGCATGAACACCCGTGAAAGCCTGCAACGGGTGATCGAGCTGGTGCACACGCAGCAGCCGCGGATTGATTTGGTGTTGGCCACGGGGGATTTGTCCCAGGACGGCACATTGGCGTCGTACCAGCAATTTCGTGACATGACCGCGCCCATCGGTGCCCCGGCCCGCTGGATCCCCGGTAATCACGATGAGCCGCAGATCATGGCCGACGCCGCCATGCACAGCGACTTGCTGGAGCCGGTGGTCGATGTCGGCAACTGGCGCGTCACCTTGCTGGACTCGGCTGTACCCGGTTCGGTACCGGGCTACCTGCAAGACCAGCAACTGCAATTGCTCGCCCAGGCCCTGAGCGAAGCACCGAGCCGGCATCATCTGGTGTGCTTTCACCATCATCCGGTGCCCATCGGTTGCGCCTGGATGGAGCCCATTGGCCTGCGCAATCCCGATGCTTTATTTGCCGTGCTCGACCGTTTTCCACAGGTACGGGCGGTGCTCTGGGGCCACGTGCACCAGGAGATCGACCGCGAGCGCAACGGCGTGCGGCTGTTGGCGTCGCCGTCCACTTGCATTCAGTTCGCGCCGGGCAGCGAGGATTTCAAGGTCAGCGAGCAGGCGCCGGGGTATCGCTGGCTACGCTTGCATGCCGACGGACGGTTGGAGACCGGCGTGGAGCGGGTCAAGGATTTCGCATTTACCGTGGACTACGGCAGCAACGGCTATTAAAAGCTGTAAACGCTGATCAAAAGTGTGGGGGCGGGCTTGCCTGCGATAGCTGCTTGCCAGCCAATACATGCAGGACTGATCCACCGCCATCGCGGGCAAGTCGGCTCCCACATTGGTTCTGCAGCGGCTGGACGATAGGGGACTCACACACCACCCCGATCCCTGTAAACTGCGCCTCTTTGGCCACGTCACGGAGAGCCCGGCATGTCCGCTTCGATCCTGTATATCCACGGCTTCAACAGCGCGCCGGCGTCCAACAAGGCCAGCCAGTTGATCACCGTGATGGATACCCTCGGCCTGGCTGACCAACTGCGCGTGCCGGCGCTGCATCACCATCCTCGTCAGGCGATTCCTCAGTTGGAAGCCGCTATCGCTGAACTGGGGCGGCCACTGCTGGTCGGCAGCTCACTCGGCGGCTACTATGCAACCCATCTTGCCGAACGCCATGGCCTCAAGGCGCTGCTGGTGAACCCAGCGGTCAGCCCCCATCGGATGTTCGACGGTTATTTGGGCACCCAAAAGAACCTCTACACCGACGAGACCTGGGAACTGACCCACGACCACGTGACGGCACTGGCCGAGCTGGAAGTCCCGGCGCCCCAGGACGCCGCGCGTTATCAGGTGTGGTTGCAGACCGGGGACGAAACCCTGGACTATCGCCTCGCCCAACAGTATTACCGGGCCTGTGCCTTGCGCATCCAGGCCGGTGGCGACCATGGTTACCAAGGGTTCGCCCAGCAATTACCGGCGCTGCTGAGCTTTGCCGGGATTGGCGCAGATCAGTATCAATCCTTCGACTTTGCAGCACTGTAAAGTCGCAGGTCATTTTTTAATCGAACGACTCACGACGAGACCCCATGGCCACTCCCAGCGCTAGCTCTTATAACGCCGACGCCATCGAAGTCCTCTCGGGCCTCGACCCGGTGCGCAAACGCCCCGGCATGTACACCGACACCAGTCGGCCGAACCACCTTGCCCAGGAAGTCATCGACAACAGCGTCGACGAAGCCTTGGCCGGGCACGCCAAGTCGGTGCACGTCATTCTCCACGCTGACCACTCCCTGGAAGTGTCCGACGATGGTCGTGGCATGCCAGTGGACATTCACCCTGAAGAAGGCGTGTCGGGCGTCGAGCTGATCCTCACCAAGCTGCACGCTGGCGGCAAGTTCTCCAACAAGAACTACCAGTTCTCCGGTGGCCTGCACGGTGTGGGTATTTCGGTGGTCAACGCCCTGTCGAACCACGTCCGGGTCAAGGTCAAGCGCGACGGCAACGAGTACGAGATGACCTTCGCCGATGGCTACAAAGCCACCGACCTGCAGGTGATCGGCACCGTTGGCAAGCGCAACACTGGCACCAGCGTGTACTTCGCGCCGGACCCGAAATACTTTGATTCGCCGAAATTTTCCATCAGCCGCCTCAAGCACGTACTTAAAGCCAAGGCTGTTCTTTGCCCAGGCCTGCTGGTGACCTTTGAAGACAAGGGCACCGGCGAGAAGGTCGAGTGGCACTACGAAGACGGCCTGCGCTCCTACCTGGAAGATTCCGTCAGCGATTTTGAGCGCCTGCCTAACGAGCCGTTCTGCGGCAGCCTGGCCGGTAATAAAGAAGCCGTCGACTGGGCGCTGCTGTGGCTGCCGGAAGGTGGCGACAGCGTGCAGGAAAGCTACGTCAACCTGATCCCGACGGCCCAGGGCGGTACCCACGTCAACGGTTTGCGCCAGGGCCTGCTGGATGCCATGCGTGAATTCTGCGAGTACCGCAGCCTGCTGCCACGCGGCGTGAAGCTGGCGCCGGAAGACGTGTGGGAGCGCATTGCGTTCGTACTGTCGATGAAGATGCAGGAGCCGCAATTCTCCGGCCAGACCAAAGAGCGCCTGTCGTCCCGTGAAGCGGCAGCGTTTGTCTCCGGTGTGGTCAAGGATGCGTTCAGCCTGTGGCTCAACGAGCACCCTGAGCTGGGCCTGGCGCTGGCGGAACTGGCGATCAACAACGCCGGCCGTCGTCTCAAGGCCAGTAAAAAGGTCGAGCGCAAGCGCATCACGGCGGGCCCGGCACTGCCGGGCAAGCTGGCCGATTGCGCGGGGCAGGACCCGATGCGCTCCGAGCTGTTCCTGGTGGAAGGTGACTCCGCCGGTGGTTCCGCCAAGCAAGCGCGGGACAAGGAGTTCCAGGCGATCCTGCCGTTGCGCGGCAAGATCCTCAACACCTGGGAAGTCGATGGCAGCGAAGTCCTGGCCAGCCAGGAAGTGCATAACATCGCCGTGGCCATCGGTGTCGACCCGGGCGCGGCCGATATCAGCCAGCTGCGCTACGGCAAGATCTGCATCCTCGCCGACGCCGACTCCGACGGCTTGCACATCGCCACGTTGCTGTGTGCACTGTTCGTCCAGCACTTCCGCCCATTGGTGGATGCCGGCCACGTCTACGTCGCCATGCCGCCGCTGTACCGTATCGACTTGGGCAAGGAAATTTACTACGCCCTGGACGAAGCCGAGCGCGATGGCATCCTCGACCGCCTAGTGGCCGAGAAGAAGCGCGGCAAGCCGCAGGTCACGCGATTCAAAGGCCTGGGTGAAATGAACCCACCGCAACTGCGCGAAACCACCATGGACCCGAACACTCGGCGCCTGGTGCAGTTGACCCTGGAAGACTACGCCGCCACGTCGGAAATGATGGACATGCTGCTGGCGAAGAAGCGCGCGCCGGACCGCAAGTCCTGGCTAGAATCCAAAGGCAACCTGGCCGAGGTGCTGGGCTGATGCGCACAGGTTTCGCCCTGGCGATCCTGATGTTGAGCGGGTTGGCGGCCACCGAGGTGGTCGCCGCGCCCGTTGCAGAGCTCAAGCTTCTCTCCGAACACCCCGTGGACGGCATGCGTGGCGGTAACCTGTCGGGCCTGGCCGTATGCGGTCACGAGCTGTGGACGGTTTCCGACCGCGATGACGACCAGATCTATCGCCTGGATATCAGCGCACCGACCTGGCAAGCCGAGGTTGTGAAGATCGACGTGCCGCCGGTGCCGGAATCCGGGCTGCCGTGGGGGTTGCGTTCGCGCACCAAGGCCGCCTCGTTCATTCGTGGCGGCGACCTGGATTTTGAAGGCATTGCCTGCGATGCCGTGGGTAATCGTTACATTGTCAGTGAGGCCCATGCGGCGGTGCTGCAAGTGCCAGTGACGGGCGCGCCTGAGTGGTTGAAGATCGCGCCGGGCATGGTGCGTGAAGCGCGGGCCAGCGGCATGTTGTTGCACTTTAATGCGTTATTCGAGGGGCTGGCGATCAATCCCGAGGGCAATCAGATTTGGCTGGCAGCCGAGCGTGAAAGACGCGGCCTGATTTCGATCAAGCGTCCGCAAAGCTTATGGGACTGTGACGGCCCCTGCGTATTGTTGAGCGAGGCCGGCCAGGAGGTACAACCGGCGCAGTTCCCTAACGCCAAGGCGGTGTCCAAGGATTTCGCCGACCTGGCGCTGTTCAACGGCAAGCTGTTCACACTGGAGCGCAATGCGTTCCAGATTTGCCGGCGCGATGCGGTCACGGCCAAGGTCGAGCTGTGCTGGTCGTTTGCCGACGAGACCCTGACGCCTGAGCGGCGTTATCCCCAGCCTTACGGCCTGGCTGAAGCCCTGGTGGTGGACGCAGAAGGTGCCTGGCTGGGCATCGACAACAATTTCGGCCCGCGTGCCGATGGTGAAAAGCGCCCCGTGGTCTATCGTTTCGCCGCCCCTGCCGGTGGTTGGAGCGCCCAGCCATGAACCGCTGTTTTTTTGAATTGACCCGGCGCAGCGGCAATTCCGCTGCGCCTTACCCGACAATGATGAGGCCCGCATGAGTGACATCCTCGCAGACAGCTTAGACGGCGTAGAACGCCGGTCGCTGGCTGACTTCACCGAAAATGCCTACCTCAACTACTCCATGTACGTGATCATGGACCGTGCCTTGCCGCATATCGGCGACGGCCTGAAGCCCGTCCAACGGCGCATCATCTACGCCATGAGTGAGTTGGGCCTGGATGCCGATTCCAAGCACAAGAAGTCGGCGCGTACCGTCGGTGACGTGCTCGGTAAGTTCCACCCCCACGGCGATTCGGCGTGCTACGAAGCCATGGTGCTGATGGCCCAGCCGTTCAGCTACCGCTACACGCTGGTGGACGGCCAGGGTAACTGGGGTGCGCCGGATGATCCCAAGTCCTTCGCCGCCATGCGATATACCGAAGCGCGCCTGTCGCGATATTCGGAAGTGTTGCTCAGTGAGCTGGGCCAGGGCACTGCGGACTGGGGGCCGAACTTTGACGGTACCCTCGACGAACCCCTGGTGTTGCCGGCACGTTTGCCGAATATCCTGCTCAATGGCACCACCGGTATTGCGGTCGGCATGGCGACCGACGTGCCGCCGCACAACCTGCGCGAAGTCGCCACGGCCTGCGTGCGTTTGCTCGACGAGCCGAAAGCCACGGTCGAGCAGCTCTGCGAGCATATCCAGGGCCCGGACTACCCGACCGAAGCGGAAATCATCACGCCGCGTGCCGACCTGCTGAAGATGTACGAAACCGGCAAAGGCTCGGTACGCATGCGCGCTGTGTACCACATTGAAGACGGCGACATTATTGTCACCGCGCTGCCGCACCAGGTGTCGGGCGCCAAGGTGCTGGAGCAGATCGCCGCGTTGATGCAGGCGAAACCGTCGAAACTGCCGCAGGTTGCCGACCTGCGTGACGAGTCTGACCACGAAAACCCATGCCGCATCGTGATCATCCCGACCAACAGCCGGGTCGACCACGAAGTGCTGATGCAGCACCTGTTCGCCAGCACGGACCTGGAGTCGAGCTATCGGGTCAACGTCAACATCATTGGCCTGGATGGCAAGCCGCAGCTGAAAAACCTGCGCAATCTGCTGGTGGAGTGGCTGGAATTCCGCGTCAACACTGTGCGCCGCCGCTTGCAATTCCGCCTGGATAAGGTCGAGCGCCGCTTGCACCTGTTGGACGGCTTGCTGATCGCCTACCTCAACCTGGATGAAGTGATCCACATCATCCGCACCGCCGAGCACCCGAAAGCCGAGTTGATCGCGCGTTTCGAGCTGAGCGAGATCCAGGCTGACTACATCCTCGACACCCGCTTGCGCCAGTTGGCGCGACTGGAAGAAATGAAGCTGCGCGACGAACAAGACGCGCTGCTCAAGGAACAAGCCAAGCTGCAAGCGCTGCTGGGCAGTGAAGCCAAGCTGAAGAAGCTGGTGCGCAGCGAGCTGATCAAAGACGCCGAAACCTATGGCGACGACCGTCGCTCGCCTATCGTGCAACGCGCCGAAGCGAAGGCTCTGACAGAGACCGAGCTGCTGCCGAACGAGAAAATTACCGTCGTTCTGTCGGAAAAGGGTTGGGTTCGCTCTGCCAAAGGGCATGATATTGATGCCACTGGCCTGTCGTACAAGGCGGGCGACGGGTTCAAGACCGCTGCCGCCGGGCGTTCCAACCAGTTTGCGGTGTTTATCGATTCTACCGGGCGCAGTTATTCGGTGCCGGCCCACACCTTGCCATCCGCTCGGGGGCAGGGCGAGCCGTTGACCGGGCGCCTTACACCGCCGCCCGGAGCGAATTTCGAGTGCGTGCTGCTGCCGGACGACGATGCGCTGTACGTGATTGCGTCAGACGCGGGTTACGGTTTTGTGGTCAAGGGTGAAGACCTGCAGGCCAAGAACAAGGCAGGCAAGGCGCTGCTGAGCCTGCCGAACAACGCCAAGGTGATCCTGCCGCGGCCGGTGGACGACCGCGAGAGCAACTGGCTGGCGTCGGTGACCACCGAAGGGCGTCTGCTGGTGTTCAAGATCAGCGACCTGCCGCAGCTGGGTAAAGGCAAGGGCAACAAGATTATTGGTATCCCCGGCGAGCGGGTTGCCAGCCGCGAAGAGTACGTGACCGACATTGCTGTCATACCAGAAGGCTCCACGCTGGTGCTGCAAGCCGGTAAACGCACCCTGTCGCTGCGCCCTGACGACCTTGAACATTACAAGGGCGAGCGCGGTCGTCGTGGTAACAAATTGCCACGTGGCTTCCAGCGAGTGGATGCTTTATTGGTGGAAACGCCTGTTTAAGGCGGTTTAGAGCCCTCGATCTACGATTTAAAGCGTAGATCGACGCTTTGGCGCTGGAGTCATGGCGCATATTCACGGATGATATGGCCTTTCCAGCGCCGGCGTGGCCGAGCGTGTTTAGGTTATTTTTAGTATTACATTGTGGTTCGCCTTGTGGCAGCCACCTGGATGGGATGATGACTGCTCCACGCCTTCCTTTTATTTTCGTGCTCGCTGGCCTTTTGGGGTTGGCGGGTTGCAGCACACATCAGCCTGTGTCGCTGTACCAGCTGGACAGCGGAAGTCCGGCTCAGCCAGCACAAAGCGCTGGCCTGGCCGTTTTGTTGGGCCCGGTGGTCGTAGCCGACTACCTGCAACGCGAAACCCTGCTGCAACGTCAAAACGACGGCAGCCTGCAAGGTTCTACCGATGGTCGCTGGGCGGGCAGTTTGTCCTCCGACATCAACCAATTGATGCTGCGCCAAGTGGCCGGGCATCTGGATAGCCAGCGTGTTGTACTCGCGCCTGCGCCCACTGGTTTTAGCCCGGATGTGCAAGTGTTGCTGACCATTACCCGGCTTGACTCTGGTACATCGCAACCGGCGATCCTCGATGCGCAATGGCGCTTGATCGACCGTCGTGGCCAGGTGCGCGATAACCGCATCGTGCATCTGCAGGAAGAACACACCGGCACCACTGCGTCCCAGGTCCAGGCCCAGGGCGTGCTGTTGCAGCATCTGGCGCAGCAATTGTCGGTGGCGCTCAAGCCGTTGGCCAATCAGCCGCCGATCGCCGAGGCACCCCGCAAGCAGAACGCCCCGACACAGGCCAAGCCGGCAGAGCCGCAGAAGCCGAAGATGCCGATGGCGGTGCCGATTCGTACAGATATGGAAGTGTTCAGGTTCTGATTTGAATCACGCACAAACAAAAAGGCCCGCTGACTCAGCGGGCCTTTTTGTTTGTGCGCGACTCAAAATGTGGGAGCGGGGTTGCTCTCGAATGCAGTGTGTCAGTCAGCGAATGCTTCAGCTGGAATACCGCCTTCGCGAGCAAGCCCGCTCCCACACAAGCCGCTCCCACAGGGATTGTGTCGTGTTGCTTATGGCTTGCGGGTCTCGTGCATCCGCGCCAACTGCCGCTCCAGCATCGACGGATACGGCTCCATCAAACGTTCCACGCAGCTGGCGCCCTCTGGGCTGGCAATCGGGCGGATACGTGCGCGTTGGCGGATCAGCGTGTCTTCGCTGATCTTGCGCTCCACCAGCAGCAAATTGCGGCTGTGTTGCGACAAGGCCAAGGCGTCCTGGGCGATCTCCGTCAGCAACAGGTCGATCTGGCTCATGCCGAACAGGTCGTCGCCTACGGTCAGGCCCAGTTGCAATTGCAGGGTAATGCCGCTGTCAGCCACTTCGATTTGCAGGGCGTGGCCCAGGGCACGCAACAGTTCACCGCAGCAGATAGCGTTGGTCAGGTAGTCCTCGCCGCTGTCTTCGCTGTGGAACAACATCAGCGTGCTGCCATCGTTCAGGGTGTGCAGTTCGCTCTGGTACAGCGAAGCGGCCTGGTCGAGGCAGTCACGGTAGCGTTCCAGCAATTCGGTCAGGCGCGCACGGGGCAGGCGACGCAATTGGTCCTGCGCACCCAGTTGCACAGCCAGTACGGCGCTGTACTGGGGTTCGGTGCTCTTGACCGGTGCCGGTTTTGGCGCGATGGCCGGGGCGCTTGCCGAGGTGTCGCGCAGGTCGGCAAACGGGTCTTCGTCGTCCAGCTCGTCTTCTTCGGCTTTGAACGCGCGGCGTGTGGCAGGCTTCAAGCCCGCTACCGGAGCGTCTTGCACTTCAAATTCGGGCTCGTCGTCGTAGTCCGTATCGTCGAACTCAGGCTCAGGTTCAACCTCACGCACTACCGGTTCCGGGGCAAAGCTGGCGTGCAGTTGGCGGGCCAGGTCGCCGATTTCATCCTGGCGGTCAGTGGCCGGGGTGTTTTCATCGATGTCCCGCAGCCAGATGCGCAGTTGCATCAGCGGTGTAGAGATGTGCCGGCCCAGGCGCAAGCTCAACGCCAGGGCCAAGGCCAGCAGGATCGCGCTGAGGATGCCCATGCTTTGCAGGCTGATGGTCATCGGCTGCTGGAATTGCTGCATGTCCAGGCTGATGCGCAGTTGGCCGGCCTTTACATCCTGAAACGTGATATTGCTCTGGTAGAGCCCTTCGGCTTCACCCAGCAGGCCGTTTTTCGGGCGCTGCCCGGCTTCGGCCATGATCCGGTTGTCCACGCTATAGATGGCCGCATGGGCCACCAGCGGGTTTTTGGTCAGGTTGTTGAGCAGCACGTTGAGGCTGAGGATGTCGTTGGACACCAGCAGCTCAGTCGCCGAGGTGGCGGTCTGGGTGGTCAGGCTCTCGCCCAGGGCGTCGGCTTGCTCGTGCATGGCCTGTTTGAACTGCAAACCCATCACGCAGGCGTAGATCACCAGGGCCAGGGCGACCAGGATCACGTTATGGCTGGCGATGCGTAATGCGATCGGTACACGGCGGTGGCGCAGTGCCCGGAAGATCAGCAGGAAGAAGTTATCGGTTTTTACTGGCGTGGGCCGGTTCACTTGCGCTCGGCTCTTGGTCCGTGAAGTTGACGCGCAGTATAGCGACAGCCCTAGGACCGGCAAAGCGCTGGCTGTGCCCGATGGTCACTGAAAGTGGGTAGAATGCGGTTTTTTTCCAGCCTGGGGGTGCGCCTTGCGCGAAATTGTCCTGATTAACATCACGGGGGAAGACCGCCCAGGTCTGACCGCAGCCATTACCGGTGTGCTGGCCCAGGGTGGTGTGAACATTCTCGACATCGGCCAAGCGGTGATCCACGACACCTTGTCGTTCGGCATTCTGGTTGAGATCCCGAGCACTGAACAGGCGTCATCGGTACTCAAGGACATCCTGTTTACGGCGTACAAGCTGGATCAACAGGTGCGTTTCACCCCCGTGTCCGAAGCTGATTACCAGCAATGGGTGGCCGGCCAGGGCAAAAAACGCCACATCGTGACCCTGTTGACCCGCAAGGTCACCGCTGAGCAATTGCAGCGTGTCAGCTCGATCACCGCGCAGTATGGTTTGAATATCGACCATATCGACCGTTTGTCGGGTCGCATGCCGCTGGACACTCCCGCTGACAAGGGCAAGGGCTGCATCGAGTTCTCCGTGCGCGGTGAGCCAGCCGACCCTCAAGCTCTGCGCGCCGAGTTCCTCAGCGTGGCGCAGGAACTGAACGTGGATATCGCTTTCCAGGAAGACTCATTGTTCCGCCGCAACCGTCGCCTGGCGGTGTTCGACATGGATTCCACGCTGATCGAAGCCGAAGTTATCGACGAGTTGGCCAAGGCTGCTGGCGTCGGCGAGCAGGTGTCGGAAATTACCGAACGCGCCATGGCCGGTGAACTCGACTTCCGCGCCAGCTTCAAGGAGCGCTTGGCGCTGCTCAAAGGCCTGGACGTCAGCGTGCTGGACTCCATCGGTGCGTCCCTGCGCCTGACCGAAGGCGCAGAAACCCTGTTCGCTGAACTCAAGCGCCTGGGCTACAAGACCGCAATCCTGTCGGGTGGCTTCACTTACTTCGCCAAGCAATTGCAGGCCAAACTGGGCATCGACTATGTGTTCGCCAACGAGCTTGAAGTGGTGGATGGCAAGGTGACTGGCGTGGCCGTGGAGCCGATTGTCGATGCACAGCGCAAGGCAGATCTGCTGAAGGAGCTGGCTCACAAGGAAGGTTTGCGTCTGGAGCAGACCATTGCGGTCGGCGACGGGGCGAATGACTTGCCGATGCTGGCGATTGCCGGGTTGGGTGTGGCGTTTCGCGCCAAGCCGTTGGTGAAGCAGTCGGCGAAGCAGGCGATTTCGACCTTGGGGTTGGATGGGGTGTTGTATCTGCTGGGCTTCCGCGATCGCGACGGTCAGCTGTAACTGAATAAATGCGGTAAAAAATGTGGGAGCGGGCTTGCTCGCGAATGCGGGGTATCAGTCGACACATCATTGACTGAACCACCGCTTTCGCGAGCAAGCCCGCTCCCACATTTGGATTTGTGTCAGGCTTTAGGTAAAGCGATGCCTTGGCCCATCTGCACAGGCGTACCTGCCACCAGCTCTTGCGCCCACGTCACCTGATCCGGCCCAAACAGCACGATCGCCGTAGAACCCAACTTGAAGCGACCCAACTCCGCGCCTTTTTCCAGATAGATCGGCGCGCGCGCCGCTTCGTCATAACGGACGGTTTTCAGTTCACGCTTCGGCGGCGTCACCAAGCCGGCCCATACGGTTTCAATCGACGCCACGATCATCGCGCCCACCAATACCACGGCCATCGGGCCGCGTTCGGTGTCGAACAGGCATACAACACGCTCGTTACGCGCAAACAGTTCCGGCACGTTTTCGGCGGTGGTCTGGTTGACCGAGAAGATGCGGCCTGGCACGTAGACCATCTCGCGCAGGGTACCGGCCAGTGGCATGTGCACCCGGTGGTAGTCCTTCGGCGACAGGTAGATGGTGGCGAAATCGCCGCCCATGAACGGCGCCGCTACAGCGGCATCGCCGCCCAGCAATTCCAGCACGCTGAAGCTGTGGCCCTTGGCCTGGAACACGCGGCCATGTTCGATCGGGCCGAGCTGGCTGACCGCGCCATCGGCTGGGCTCAACACCGCGCCTGGTGTTTGATCCAGTGGGCGCGCGCCGTCTTTCAGCGCGCGGGTGAAGAAGGCATTGAAGTGCTCGTAGGCGGTCACGTCTTCAACCAGCGCCTGGGACATGTCCACTTGATAGCGCTTGGCGAACCAGGTGGTGAAGGCATTCTTGAACCAGCGCACGCGGCACTCGGCGATGCAGCCGGCCAGGCGCGACAGCAAGTGGTGTGGCAGCAAGTACTGGCTGAGGATAAACAACTGCTTTTTCATAACTGTCCTTAAACCTTAAATCTCGACGGGGGTGTCGGGGTGGTTGCCCCATTCGCCCCAGGAACCGGCATAACCTTTGACTCGCGGATAACCGAGCGCCTTGGCCACCAGGTAGGTGAAGCCAGAGCGGTGGTGAGTCTGGCAGTGGGTGATGATTTCTTTATCTTTGGTCAGCCCGAGGCCTTCGAGGATTTGCGGCATGTCGCGTCGGATACGCAGGCTGCGTGCCGGGTCCATGCCAGCGGTCCATTCGAAGTTCACGGCACCGGGGATGTGCCCGCCTTTGGCGGCGAGGACTTTCTCACCGGAATATTCCAGCGGGCCGCGTGCGTCCCAGATGCCCAGGTCGGCAGCACCCAGGCGGCTTTGCAGGTATTCACGGGTGGCGGTGGGGCCTTCGTGCAGCGTCAGGCTGACCGGACCGCCGACGGGGGCGGGTACGTCGGTGGAGACCGGGCGTTCCTCTTCCAGCCAGGCCAGCAGGCCACCATCCAGGTAGTGGTATTTCTGATGGCCGATCACGTCGAGCATCCAGATGAACCGCCCGGCCCAGCCGCCGCCTTCGTCGTCGTAGACCACGTAGGTCGCGTCCGGGGTGTGGCCCAGTTCGCCGAACAACGTCTCCAGGTCCGCCTTGTTGGGCAGCAGGCCGGGTGCCGGCGCCTGGCCCAATTGGGTGCGCTTGGGGTCAACGAAATGCGCGCCGGGGATATGCCCTTCGGCGTAGCGGGCGGCACTGGTGAGGTCCACCAGAATCAGGTGTTCGGCATCCAGTTGACCGAGCAGGTCGCTGGGTTCGATCACCAGCGGCAAGCCAGAGAAGTCAGGCATGTGAGGTCTCCTGGTCACAAATGTTGGCGATAAAAGAGGGCGATTGTAGCGCAAGCATCAGGCGCTGCGGTTGGTAAAGCAGTGCAGGGCTTTCTCGATGCATTGGGCGGTTTTGCCGAAGGCCTGCACGGTGGTTTCCGAGAACGGTCCGCCGCCCTGGTCGGCCACCATCAGCATCACCACCTTGCCATTGCAGCTCAAGGAGCGCAGCAGCAGGTGTTCACCGGTAAACAGGCGGCGCAGGATCGGTGGCAGCAAGGCCGAGAACTGGGCGTGGTTTTCAGGGTTGAGACGCACCTGGGCGGATTTTTCCAGCAGGCGCTGCAGCAGCGTGCTGTTAACCACGTCCAGGCTCAGGTTTGTGGCGTCCTTTGGTAGGCCGTCAACCTGATGCACGCGCAAAGTGCTTTGGGCGCGGTCGGTCATCAGCAGCATGACCCGTTGCATGCCGCTGGCCACCAGGGCCTCCTTGGCGCAGGTGGTCAGGTGCATCGCGTTGGCAAAGCGGCTCGGTTCTACCAGCAGTTCTGTGCACCGTTTACGCCACACGGCCAGCGACTCGGCGGTAGGCGGCGGTGCCGGCAGCAGGCCGCGATGAATCTTCTGCACGTGCCAGGGCCAGATCAGTGACAGCGCCGGGTGCCAGAGGTCGGGCATCAGCGTGGTGCGGGCGCTGGTCACGGCTTGTTGGTGGACGTGTTGCTGTATCTCGCTCAGGGGCTGCTGCAGGTAAAGCGCAGTGAGGAGCTGCCAGCGTTCGGTGTGCGGGCAGGTCCAGGACTCTTGCGCCGACATCGCCAGGCCGTTGGCCAGCAACACGGTATTGGCCGGCTGGTTCAGCCAGCGGCGCAGGTTGGGTTCGGCGTCGAGCAATTGCTGATGGCGCAGCGGGTCATCTTCGCGGGCGATATGCAGCGCCTTGACCAGCAAGCGCCGTTCGCTCAACAGCAGCTTGTAGCCCTGGGAGACCCAAATCGGCAGGTGCCAGGCTTCGGTCAGGCCGACGCACAGGTCGAGCAGGCGTATGCCGAACAATTCCTGCTCGACCTGGCGGGCTGATTGGCCTTTATGGATAACCCGCAGCTCCCATTCTTCCAGAAGCTTGGGGTAGGCGACCGCCATCGGCCACAGCGGCGACAGAAACAGCAGGCTGCCCCAGTGAATGTCCTGCCACAGTCGTGCCAGCCGGCTGCCGAACAGGCCATTGGCTTGCTGCGAAGCGTGCTGACTTATCAACAACAGTTGGCGCAGCGCCACGGGAATCTCGCTGGCGGGCACCGAAGGCAGGCGCGCCAACAGTTCCTCGGCGCGCTTGAGGCCCAGGCGGTTGAGCGCTACTTCGAGGTTTTCCGCCGGTTCCGCCAGGCTGCCATGGGTGTGGCTGTTGGCTTCGCGCATCACGCTGAGCACGAGGGCCGGGCTGTCTTGCATCAGCTCGGCAATATCTCGTAATGAGCTGCGGCTGTCGCGGATGCCTTTGCACACGCGGTCGTGGCTGGCCTGGGGAACAGGCAGCAGCACATCGTCCAGGCGCTTGATCCAAGCGGCGAGAGAAGTAGGTTTTGCAGTTGGGACTGTCGTTTCATTAGCCATGATTGGGGCGCGATCATCACTTGCGGTCAACACGCCCGGAGCGGGCCGAACTGGCTTTTCGCCTTAACGGGCTATAGTCTGGCGCAGTTTTGCCGATAAGAGGAACAAGAGTTTTCAGTTCCCCCCAATATGTCCATGAACCCGACGGCGCAAGTACTCATCTCCTATGGCTAAAATTATCGGCATCATCGTCGTCATCGCAAGTGTGCTCGGTGGCTACGTCCTGTCCCACGGTAAAATTGCTGCGCTGGTCCAGCCCTTCGAAGTGCTGATCATCGGTGGTGCGGCGTTCGGCGCATTCTTGCAGGCGAACCCTGGCTACATGACCATGCACGTGGTCAAGAAATCCCTGGGCATGTTTGGTTCGCGCTTCACCCACACCTTCTACCTGGAGGTACTGGGGCTGGTCTACGAGATCCTCAACAAGAGCCGCCGCGAAGGCATGATGGCCATCGAGGCCGACATCGAAGACGCCTCGGCCAGTCCGATTTTCGCCAAGTACCCGGCCGTGCTCAAAGATGAGCGCATGACCGCCTACATCTGTGACTACCTGCGCATCATGTCCTCCGGCAACATGGCCCCCCATGAGTTGGAAGGCCTGTTCGACATGGAATTGTTCAGCCTGAAAGAAGAGCTGGAGCACCCGTCCCACGCCGTGACCGGCATCGCCGACGGCATGCCGGGTTTTGGTATCGTCGCGGCGGTACTCGGTATTGTTGTGACCATGGCCTCCCTGGGCGAAGGCGACCAGGCAGCCATCGGTATGCACGTGGGTGCGGCGCTGGTAGGTACCTTCTTCGGTATCCTCGCGGCCTACGGTTTCTTCGGCCCGCTGGCCACCTCGCTGGCCCATGACGCCAAGGAAGAAATCAACCTGTACGAATCGATCAAAGCCAGCCTGGTAGCCTCCGCTTCCGGCATGCCGCCCTCGCTGGCGGTGGAGTTCGGTCGCAAGGTGCTGTACCCGAAACATCGCCCAAGCTTCGCCGAGCTGGAACAAGCGGTTCGCGGTCGCTAAGCCATGGAAAACAACCAGCCGATAATCATCAAGCGCGTCAAGCGCTTCGCTGCGGGGCACCATGGTGGCGCCTGGAAAATCGCCTTCGCCGACTTTGCGACGGCGATGATGGCGTTCTTCCTGGTGCTGTGGCTGATGTCTACCGCCACGCCGGAACAGAAGATTGCCATCGCCGGCTACTTCAAAGACCCCATTGGTTTCTCGGAAAGTGGCACGCCCTTCGTGATCGACCTGGGCGGTTCGCCGCAGTTGGCGCCTGAGCGCACTATTAACCCAGAGGTCAAGACCGAAGCGCCGCAGGAAAAAATCCCGATCGAGCGCGACACTGTCGAATCCATGGCTGAGCAGGTCGAGCAAGAACGCCTTGAGCTGTTGCTGCAAGAGTTGCAGACCAAGGTTGAGGAAAACCCGCAGCTGCTGAAATTCAAGGATCAGATTTCGTTCGAAATCACGCCTGAAGGTCTGCGCATCCAGATCACCGACGCGGCCAACCGGCCGATGTTCGACTCCGGCAGTGCGCGCTTGAAGCCGTACTTTGAAGACATCCTGCTGGCCATGGCTGACACCATCAAGGCAGTGCCGAACAAAATCAGCATCAGCGGCCACACCGACGCCAAACCGTACGCGGGCCAGGGCGACTTCGGCAACTGGGAACTCTCGGCCAATCGCGCCAACGCGGCACGCCGCGCGCTGGTGGCCGGCAGCTACCCGGACCCGCAAGTGGCGCGCGTGGTGGGTTTTGCCTCCTCGCAGCTGTTTGATCATCAAGACCCGTTCAACCCGTCCAACCGCCGTATCGATATCGTGGTGCTGACCAAAAAGGCCCAGCGTGCGATTGAAGGTGATCAGCCGCCGGCGCCGCAACCCACCCCAGGCGCAGGTGCTCCGGGTGAAGTACCGGTCGACCCGAACGCCATTCCGCCAGGGCAGGAGCCGTTGCCGGCGCATGAGCTGCGTCAGAAGCTTAATTTGTTTGATGATGGTGGGGTGAAAGATCCTACGGTGCCAGGTGCGGGTTCGTAGATTTCCACATACAACAAGGCCGCGATGATCGCGGCCTTGTTGTATCTACCTTCGGGGAGCAGCTTAGTAAGTGCTCTCCGGCAGACTCGCAATAATCGACCGATAGCTGTTCATCCGCTGCTGCTGCACGCGGCCATCTTCCAGCGCCTTGAGCAATGCACAGCCAGGCTCGCGGTCGTGTTTGCAGTCGCGGAAGCGGCAGGTGCCGATTAGGTCGTTGAATTCGATGAAGCCCGCTTCCACATCGCTGCGGCTGACGTGGCCGAGGCCGAATTCACGGATGCCTGGGGAGTCGATCAGCTCACCGCCGCCGGGGAAGTGGAACAACCGCGCGGTGGTGGTGGTGTGGGTGCCCTGGCCGGACAGTTCCGACAGCGGGCCCACACGGGTGTCGACTTCCGGCAGCAGGCTGTTGACCAGCGAGGATTTACCCACGCCCGACTGACCAACGAACACGCTGATGTGCCCGTCCAACTGCTGCTGCAGCTGTTCCATGCCGTTACCGTGATGCGCCGAGACTTCCAGTACCGGGTAACCCAGCGTGCGGTAGACCGCCAGCAGCGCATTCAGCGCCGGGGCATTCTGCTCGTCGATCAGGTCGAATTTGTTCAGCAGCAACAATGGGCGAATGCCGGCATGTTCGGCTGCTACCAGATAGCGGTCGATCAGGTTGGCATGCGGCTCAGGCAACGGCGCGAATACGATCACGATCATGTCGACGTTGGCCGCTACCGGCTTGAGTTGACCACGGCTGTCGGGGCGGCGCAGTTCGGTGTTGCGCGGCAACTGGGCGACGATCACGCCGATGCCCTGGTTGCCGGCACGCCAGACCACTTTGTCGCCGGTGACCAGCGCCGGCAGGTTGGCGCGCAGGTGGCAACGGGAGACCGAGCCGGCGAGTTCGCCTTCCAGCGCCTCGACTTCGACCTGCACACCGAAGTGCGCGATCACCAGGCCCGTCTGTTCGGGCCCCAGGTCGCCGCCCTCGAGCGCTTCTACGGCGGAGGATTCACGTTTGGCGGCGCGCGCGGCGCGTTCACCTTGAATCTTTTCGATGCGCCAGTTTTGGCGACGATTGAGCTGGCGTTTGGCCATTGGTGTTCCGTGTCGATAATGCAAAGGTTTAGGTGAAACGGTCGCGAGTCTAGCACGGCGCTGCCTGCTAAACTGCGCAGCTACGCCAAGGTGCCAAGAGAATCAAGCCATGCAAAACCCACAGAACCTGATTTGGATCGATCTGGAAATGACCGGTCTGAACCCCGACACCGACGTCATCATCGAGATGGCCACGATTGTCACCGACAGCAACCTCAACACCTTGGCTGAAGGTCCGGTGATCGCCATCCACCACAGCGATGCCGTATTGGCCACCATGGACGAGTGGAACACCCGCACCCACGGTAACTCCGGCCTGACCCAGCGCGTGCGCGACAGCCGCATCAGCATGGCCGAAGCCGAAGCCGAAACCATCGCCTTCCTGGAAAAATGGGTGCCCAAGGGCAAGTCGCCGATCTGCGGTAACAGCATTTGCCAGGATCGTCGCTTCCTCTATACGCACATGAAGGGGCTGGAGAGTTACTTCCACTACCGCAACCTGGATGTGTCGACGCTTAAAGAGCTGGCTGCGCGCTGGGCGCCGGAAGTCAAAGACAGCTTCCATAAAGGCAGCACCCACTTGGCGCTGGATGATATTCGCGAGTCGATTGCAGAGTTGCAGCATTACCGTAAGCATTTCATCAAAGCCTGACCTGGCCCTGTAGTGAGCGGGCTTGTCCCGCGCTGGGCTGCGAAGCAGCCCTAATTTAGCCAACACGCATCTACAAACGGATATCATCGCCGGCTTTTGGGGGCTGCTACGCACCCCAGCGCGGGGCAAGCCCGCTCACTACAAAATCGCAAGGATCGCCATCATGCTGCTGATGCTCTACCTCATCGCCATCACCGCCGAAGCCATGACCGGGGCGCTGTCGGCCGGACGGCGTGGCATGGATTGGTTCGGCGTGGTGCTGATCGCTTGTGTGACGGCGTTGGGTGGCGGTTCGGTGCGTGACGTGCTGCTCGGGCATTACCCGCTGACCTGGGTCAAGCACCCGGAATACTTGGTGCTGACCTCCATCGCAGCACTGGTGACGATCTTTATTGCGCCGCTGATGCGCCGCCTGCGCTCGCTGTTCCTGGCGCTGGACGCCGTGGGCCTGGTGGCTTTCACGCTGATCGGCTGTATGACCGCCCTGGAAATGGGCCACGGCATGCTGGTCGCCTCGGTCAGCGGCGTGATCACCGGCGTGTTCGGCGGCATCCTGCGGGACATCTTCTGCAACGACATTCCGTTGATTTTCCGCCGCGAGTTGTATGCCAGCGTGTCGTTCCTCGCCGCCTGGTTTTACCTGCTGTGCCTTTATCTGGAACTGCCCAGTGAACAGGCAATACTCCTGACCCTGTTCAGCGGCTTTCTATTGCGCCTGCTGGCGATCCGTTTCCATTGGGAAATGCCCAAGTTCGTCTACAACGACGACGTGCACTAGCGGGTGGCGTGCTGGTTCAGCGCCCATTCCACATGTTCGCGCACCAGCTCCGACGGGTAGTCCCGCCGCGCCTTCAGGGCTTCCAGTACCGGAATGCTCGACGGCGCGTTGCCCAGGCCCACGGCGAGGTTGCGCAGCCAGCGCTCATACCCGGCGCGACGTAGCGGCGAGCCTTCGGTGCTGCTGAGGAATTTATCCTCGTCCCACATAAACAGCTCGGCCAGTTCTGCGTTATCCAGGTTGTGGCGTGGCTTGAAATCGCTTTCTGCGGTGGCGCGGGCGAAACGATTCCATGGGCAAACGATCTGACAGTCATCGCAGCCGAACACTCGGTTGCCTATCAATGGGCGCAAGTCTTCAGGAATGGCGCTTTTGAGCTCGATGGTCAGGTAGGAAATACAACGCCGCGCATCCAGCACGTAGGGGCCGACAAAGGCGTTGGTGGGGCAGATGTCCAGGCACGCGGTGCAGCGCCCGCAGTGTTCGGTGCTGTGAGGGGCGTCAACCGGTAGCGGCAGGTCGACAAACAGCTCACTCAGGAAGAAGTAGCTGCCGGCCTTGCGATTGAGCACGAGGGTGTTTTTGCCGATCCAGCCCAGCCCAGCTTGCTCGGCGATGGCTTTTTCCAGCACCGGCGCGCTGTCGACAAAGGCACGGAAACCGAAGGGGCCGATCTGCGCCTGGATGCGGTCAGCCAATTGCTGCACGCGCTTGCGGATCAGTTTGTGGTAGTCGCGGCCCAGGGCGTAGCGCGAGATGTAGGCTTTTTCCGGCTGGGCCAGCAGTTGAGCCATCTGCGTGTCGCCTGGCAGGTAATCCATGCGCAGCGAGACGACGCGCAATGTGCCCGGCACCAACTCGTCGGGGTGGGAGCGTTTGCTGCCGTGGGCGCCCATGTATTCCATCTCGCCGTGGTAGCCCGCGTCGAGCCAGCGTTGCAGGTGCTGCTCATGCTCGGCCAGGTCCAGGCCGCTGATGCCGACTTGTTGAAAGCCCAGCTCGCGGCCCCAGTCTTTGATCGATTGGGCGAGGGCGGGCAGATCGGAGGTAATGGCAGGCATGAGACACGGGAAACCACAGGTTAGATAGGTATAATTCTGCCAGACATCGGAGCTTGAAGACGCATGCCGCAGACAAAACACACAATAACCGACGTACAGACCCTGTTGCCCGGCCATTTGCCGCAACTGGCTGCGCGTTCCCCGGATGCCCATAAAGGCCAGTTCGGCCACCTGCTGGTCATTGGCGGTGACCGCGGCTTTGGCGGTGCTGCGCTGTTGAGCGCCGAAAGTGCCTTGCGCAGTGGCGCCGGCATGGTGTCCCTGGCAACGCGCCTGGAGCACGTGCCTGCTGCGTTGGCGCGTTTGCCGGAAGTCATGACCGTGGGGGTCAGCTCGGCGAATCAATTGATGGGCCTGCTGGAAAAGATCTCGGTCATCGTGATCGGGCCAGGGCTCGGTGACGCCTCCTGGGGCAAAAGCCTGCTTTCTGTTGCCGCCAACGCTAAACAGCCGCAGGTCTGGGACGCCGACGCCTTGAATCAACTCGCGAACGGCAGCGTGGCCCTGCCGGCCAACTGCGTGATCACCCCGCATCCAGGGGAGGCCGCGCGCTTGTTGGGCATTTCGACAGCCGAGGTTCAGGCCGATCGCCTTAAGGTGGCGCGCGCGTTGAGCCAGACATTCAACGCGGTGACTATCCTCAAGGGTGCTGGCAGTTTGATCGCCAGCCCGGACGGACGTGTTTCGCGATGTGACCAGGGCCACCCGGCGATGGCAACGGCAGGGCTTGGTGATGTATTGGCCGGCCTGGTGGGCGCGCTGCTGGCCCAGGGCATGCACGCCTATGAAGCAAGCTGCCTGGCCGTGTGGTTGCACGCCACGGCGGGGGATCGTCAGGGTACTTTTGGACGAGGGTTGGCTGCGAGCGATCTAATACCCGCCATTCGTCAATTGTTGGAGGAACAGTCGCCGTGCCTGAAGTAATTCTTTTCCTGGCCGATGAAGACGCCATGGTTGCCTTCGGTCAGCGCATCGCCCAGGTCACGGCCGGGGCCGGGCTGATCTTCCTCGAAGGTGATTTGGGGGCGGGCAAGACCACGTTGTCGCGGGGGATCATTCGCGGTTTGGGCCATGCGGGGGCGGTGAAGAGCCCGACGTTCACCCTGGTCGAACCCTATGAGATCGGTACGGTACGCGCCTTCCACTTCGACCTCTATCGCCTGGTTGACCCCGAAGAGCTGGAGTACATGGGCATCCGTGATTACTTCGATGAAGATGCGTTGTGCCTGATCGAGTGGCCAGATAAAGGCACAGGCTTTTTGCCAAAGCCGGACCTGACCATTACCATTACGCCGCATGAGCACGGACGTCAGTTGAAGTTGTTGCCCCAGAGCGCGCGCGGCCAGTCTTGGTGTGCGGCTTTGGCATTGGAATTCAAATAATTGGTGGGGTTAGGTATGCGCTTTCGCGCGTTGGTTGCTGTCGTGGGGGTGTTGCTTGCGGCAATGACTGTCAATGCTCTGGCTGCTTCACAGGTGAAAAGCGTTCGCCTGTGGCGAGCGCCGGATAACACGCGACTGGTGTTCGACCTGTCTGGCCCGGTCCAGCACAGCGTCTTTACCCTGACGTCGCCCGATCGCCTGGTGATCGACATCAACGGCGCGACCCTGGCCGCGCCGTTGAAGGTCTCCACTGCCAACACCCCGATTACCTCTATGCGCTCGGCCCAGCGCACGCCGACTGACCTGCGCGTGGTGATCGACCTGAAAAAGGTTGTAACGCCGAAAAGCTTCTCGCTGGCGCCAAACGCCCAATATGGCAACCGGCTGGTGGTCGACCTGTTCGACAACGCCGCCGATGCCGCGCCGCCGCCTGCTCCAACGCCAAGCGTGGCAACGGTGCCGGCAGTCCCGGTGAGCCCGTCGCAACCACAAGTCAAGCTGCCACCGCCGCCACCGGCCCCGGCTGGCAAGCGCGACATTATCGTAGTGATCGACGCCGGCCACGGCGGTGAGGACCCAGGTGCTTCCGGTTCGCGCGGCCAGCACGAGAAAGACGTGGTATTGGCCATCGCTCGTGAGCTGCAGCGCCAGGTCAATGGCATGAAAGGCTACCGCGCCGAGCTGACCCGTACCGGCGACTACTTCATTCCGTTGCGCGGCCGAACTGAAATCGCCCGTAAGAAAGGCGCCGACCTGTTTGTGTCTATTCACGCCGACGCCGCGCCCTCGACCGCTGCATTCGGTGCTTCGGTGTTTGCCCTGTCGGATCGCGGCGCTACGTCCGAAACCGCGCGTTGGTTGGCCGACAGTGAAAACCGTTCGGACTTGATCGGCGGCGCCGGCAACGTGTCCCTCGATGACAAGGACAAAATGCTCGCGGGGGTGCTGCTCGACCTGTCGATGACGGCCTCGCTGACCTCCAGCCTGAACGTCGGCCAGAAGGTCCTGAGCAACATCGGTCGAGTCACTTCGCTGCACAAGCAGCGTGTCGAGCAAGCAGGGTTCATGGTGTTGAAGTCGCCGGACATCCCGTCGATCCTGGTAGAAACCGGGTTTATCTCCAACGCCAACGAAGCCTCGAAGCTGGCCAGTGCCAGCCACCAGCAGGCCTTGGCGCGTTCCATCAGCGCCGGTATTCGCCAGTTCTTCCAGCAAAATCCACCGCCGGGCACTTACATTGCCTGGCTGCGTGATTCGGGGAAAATCGCCCAGGGCCCGCGTGACCATCGCGTGCAGCCGGGCGATACCCTGGCCATGCTGGCAGTACGTTTTCAGGTGTCGGCCGCTACCTTGCGCAGCGCCAACAATCTGAAGACGGATGAGTTGAAAGTCGGCCAGGTGTTGACCATCCCTGGCACTGAATTGGCGGCACAGTAATGAGTGAGTCCACCCTGAACAGCGGCTCGCGCATTGAGCTACTGAGCCCACGCCTTGCTAACCAGATCGCTGCCGGCGAGGTTGTTGAGCGTCCGGCGTCGGTGATCAAGGAGCTGCTGGAAAACAGCATCGACTCCGGTGCCAAGCGCATTGATGTCGATGTAGAGCAGGGCGGCGTCAAGCTGTTGCGCGTGCGTGACGATGGCAGCGGCATCTCCTCTGATGACCTGCCGCTGGCCCTGGCCCGTCACGCCACCAGTAAGATTCGCGACCTGGAAGACCTTGAGCGCGTGATGAGCCTGGGTTTTCGCGGCGAGGCCCTGGCCTCTATCAGCTCCGTAGCGCGCCTGACCCTGACTTCGCGCACCCGTGATGCTGACCAAGCCTGGCAAGTGGAAACCGAAGGCCGCGACATGGCGCCTCGGGTTCAGCCAGCAGCCCATCCGGTCGGTACATCGGTAGAGGTGCGCGACCTGTTCTTCAATACCCCAGCGCGGCGCAAATTCCTCAAGGCCGAAAAAACCGAATTCGATCACCTGCAAGAAGTCATCAAGCGCCTGGCCCTGGCCCGTTTTGATGTGGCTTTCCACCTGCGCCACAACGGCAAGACCATCCTAAGCCTGCATGAAGCTCATGATGACGCCGCGCGCGCGCGCCGGGTGTCGGCGATTTGTGGCGCGGGCTTCCTAGAGCAGGCGCTGCCGATTGAAATCGAGCGCAATGGCCTGCGGCTGTGGGGCTGGGTCGGTTTGCCGACCTTCTCCCGCAGCCAGGCGGACTTGCAATACTTCTTTGTGAACGGCCGCGCCGTGCGCGACAAACTGGTGGCCCACGCGGTGCGCCAGGCTTACCGCGACGTGCTGTTCAATGGGCGGCACCCGACGTTTGTGCTGTTCTTCGAGGTCGATCCATCGGTGGTGGACGTCAACGTGCACCCGACCAAACACGAAGTGCGCTTCCGTGATGGGCGCATGGTGCATGACTTCCTCTACGGCACCTTGCACCGCACCTTGGGTGACGTGCGCCCGGATGATCAACTGTCGGCACCGATTGTGACGGCGATGGTCCGCCCAAGCGGCCCGGAAGCGGGTGAGTTCGGCCCTCAGGGCGAAATGAGCCTGGCGGCAAACCTGCTGCAATCGCCACAGCCGCAGCCGTCGTACACCACGCCGGGTTCTGGCTCGGGTGCGGGTTACCAGTACCAATACACGCCACGCCCGCAGTCGGCAGTGCCGGTGGCCGAAGCCCAGGCGGCATATCGCGAGTTTTTCGCGCCGCTGCCCGGTGCCGAGCCTGGCGCTGCTGTGGCCTTGCCGGAGGGCGGCGGTGATATTCCTCCGTTGGGTTATGCGTTGGCGCAGCTCAAGGGCATCTACATTCTTGCGGAAAACGCCCACGGCCTCGTGCTGGTGGACATGCACGCCGCCCATGAGCGGATCATGTACGAGCGCCTCAAGATTGCCATGGCCAGCGAAGGCCTCAGCGGCCAGCCGCTGCTGGTGCCGGAATCCCTGGCGGTCAGCCAGCGTGAGGCTGATTGTGCCGAAGAGCACCATGCTGTATTCCAGAAGCTGGGCTTTGAATTGCAACGCCTGGGGCCGGAAACCCTGGCCATCCGCCAGATTCCCGCGTTGCTCAAGCAGGCTGAGGCCAACCGTTTGGTCGCCGACGTACTGGCGGACCTGATGGAATACGGCACCAGCGACCGCATCCAGGCGCATATCAACGAACTGCTCGGCACCATGGCCTGCCACGGTGCCATCCGCGCCAACCGCCGCCTGGCCCTTCCGGAAATGAACGGCCTGCTGCGCGACATGGAAAACACCGAGCGCAGCGGCCAATGCAACCATGGCCGACCGACCTGGACCCAAATGGGCCTGGACGATCTGGACAAACTATTCTTGCGCGGCCGTTGATGAGCGCCTTGCCCCCCGCGATCTTCCTGATGGGCCCAACGGCCGCCGGCAAGACCGACCTGGCCATCGAGCTGACCAAGGTGCTGCCGTGCGAGCTGATCAGTGTCGATTCTGCCCTGGTTTACCGGGACATGGACATTGGCACCGCGAAGCCATCCAAAGCGCTGTTGGCTGAGTACCCGCATCGTTTGATCGACATTATTGATCCCTCCGAAAGCTACTCGGCGGCGGATTTCCGTGCCGACGCCCTGGCGGCCATGGCCGAAATCACCGCGCGCGGCAATATTCCGCTGCTGGTGGGCGGCACGATGCTCTATTACAAGGCTTTGCAGGAAGGTCTGGCGGACATGCCACCGGCCGACGCCCTGGTGCGCGCCGAACTTGAGGAAGAGGCTGTACGCCTTGGCTGGCAAGCCCTGCACGACCAGTTGGCGGCTGTGGACCCGGTATCTGCTGCACGCATCCACCCCAATGACCCACAGCGCCTCACGCGGGCTCTGGAAGTCTGGCGTGTCAGCGGCCAGACCATGACTGAACATCGGCTGAAACAAAGTGCGCAAAGTGCTGACGCAGGCGCATCTGGACAGCCACAATTACCCTATACTGTGGCGAATCTGGCCATCGCTCCGGCAAATCGCCAGGTGCTGCATGATCGAATTGCACAAAGATTCACAATTATGTTGGAACAGGGGTTTGTCGACGAGGTCGTAGCACTGCGTTCCAGAGGTGACCTGCATCCAGGGTTGCCTTCGATACGTGCTGTAGGCTATCGCCAAGTCTGGGATCATCTGGATGGCAAGCTGACGTCAGCCGAAATGCAGGAGCGCGGCATCATTGCCACGCGCCAATTGGCGAAACGCCAGTTCACCTGGTTGCGCAGCTGGAGCGACTTGCACTGGCTGGACAGCCTGGACAGCGACAATCTGTCACGCGCCTTGAAATACTTGGGAACGGTCTCCATATTGAGCTGAGTCCTTGCAATAGCCGTCTATCCTTGGGGGTGTGACGGCCATAAGCTATCTATTTTCCGATTTTTTATTATTGATCCTTAAAGGAGTGCGGCACATGTCAAAAGGGCATTCGCTACAAGACCCTTACTTGAATACTTTACGTAAAGAGAAAGTGGGGGTTTCTATCTATCTGGTCAACGGTATCAAGCTGCAAGGCACGATCGAGTCGTTCGACCAGTTCGTGATCCTGCTGAAAAACACCGTCAGCCAGATGGTCTACAAGCACGCTATCTCGACAGTCGTCCCTGTTCGTCCAATCCGTCTGCCTAGCGCAGCAGGTGAAGATGCAGTTGACGCTGAGCCAGGTAACGCCTGATAGGAGTCTCCTTTGTTCTTTGAGCGCCACGGTGGTGGTGAGCGGGTAATCCTCGTTCACTTGGATGGACAGGACCCTGAGGCGCGCGAAGATCCGCAGGAGTTTCAGGAGTTGGCAAATTCGGCCGGCGCCGAGACCGTTGCGTTTTTTAACGTGCCGCGTCATCGGCCAACCGCCAAATACCTGATCGGCAGCGGCAAGGTCGAGGAACTTCGCGACCTGGTCCACGCTGAAGAAGCCGATCTGGTGATCTTCAATCACGTCCTCACGCCCAGTCAGGAACGTAACCTCGAACGTGTTTTCGAGTGTCGCGTGATCGACCGTACCGGTCTGATTCTGGATATTTTCGCCCAGCGCGCCCGTACCCATGAAGGCAAGCTCCAGGTTGAACTGGCCCAGCTTGACCACATGAGCACCCGGCTGGTTCGCGGCTGGACTCACCTTGAGCGTCAGGGTGGCGGTATCGGCATGCGTGGCCCGGGTGAGACCCAACTCGAAACCGACCGACGTCTGCTGCGGGTTCGCCTGCGTCAGATCAAGGGTCGCCTCGAGAAGGTGCGCAGCCAGCGCGAGCAATCGCGACGTGGCCGTTCCCGTGCGGATATCCCCACCGTGTCGCTGGTGGGCTATACCAACGCAGGCAAATCCACACTCTTCAACAACGTGACGAAATCGGACGTATACGCGGCCGACCAACTGTTCGCGACCCTCGACCCCACCTTGCGCCGTCTGGATCTGGACGACCTGGGGCCGATTGTCCTGGCCGATACCGTGGGTTTCATTCGTCACCTGCCGCACAAGCTGGTTGAAGCATTTCGGTCTACGCTCGAAGAGTCGAGCAATTCCGACCTGCTGTTGCACGTGATCGATGCGGCTGAACCGGATCGCATGTTGCAGATTGAACAGGTGATGCTGGTGCTGGGCGAGATTGGTGCCCAGGACTTGCCGATCCTTGAGGTCTATAACAAACTCGATTTGCTTGAAGGCGTTGAGCCACAAATCCAGCGCGACGAGAACGGCAAGCCCCAGCGGGTCTGGCTGTCGGCGCGTGATGGCAGTGGTCTTGAGTTGCTTGAACAAGCCATTGCCGAATTGCTCGGCGGCGATTTGTTCGTTGGCACCTTGCGCTTGCCGCAGCGTTTTGCTCGACTGCGTGCACAGTTTTTCGAATTGGGCGCGGTACAGAAAGAAGAACACGACGAAGAGGGTGTCAGCTTGCTGGCCGTTCGATTGCCGCGCTCGGAGCTGAATCGGCTGGTCAGCCGTGAAGGTGTTGTACCGGCAGAGTTCCTCGAACAACACACTTTGCAATAAAAGCCTCCCAAAGCGGTTGTGCCGCAGTGGCAGGCATTCTGTAGCATTGGTCGGCGCGCCGTGGGTGCGTCTTTGCTTTATCAGATGGAGAGCGCTATGGCTTGGAATGAGCCGGGTGGCAACTCGAATAATCAGGATCCTTGGGGTGGTAAACGCCGCAATAATGGCGACCGCAAGGGGCCACCAGATCTCGACGAGGCCTTCCGAAAGCTGCAGGAAAGCCTGAATGGGTTGTTCGGTGGTGGGAAAAAACGTGGTGGTGACGACGGCGGTCGCACAAGCAAGGGCGGTGGCTATGGCCTGCTGGGCCTGGGTCTTGTCGTGCTGGCGGCCGTATGGCTGTACAGCGCCGTTTACGTGGTGGACGAGCAGGAGCAAGCCGTGGTGCTGCGCTTCGGCAAGTACTACGAAACCGTAGGCCCGGGCCTGAACATCTACTTCCCGCCGATCGATAAAAAGTACATGGAGAATGTCACGCGTGAGCGTGCCTACACCAAGCAGGGCCAGATGCTGACCGAAGACGAGAACATCGTCGAAGTGCCGCTGACCGTGCAGTACAAGATCAGCAACCTGCAGGACTTCGTGCTGAACGTCGACCAGCCGGAAATCAGCCTGCAACACGCCACTGAAAGTGCCCTGCGCCACGTCGTCGGTTCTACCGCGATGGACCAGGTGCTGACCGAAGGTCGTGAATTGATGGCCAGCGAAATCAAGGAGCGCCTGCAACGGTTCCTCGATACCTATCGCACCGGCATCACTGTCACCCAGGTGAACGTACAGAGCGCAGCTGCACCGCGTGAAGTGCAGGAAGCCTTCGATGACGTGATCCGCGCTCGTGAAGATGAGCAGCGTTCGCGCAACCAGGCTGAAACCTACGCCAACGGCGTCGTGCCGGAAGCCCGTGGTCAGGCCCAGCGTATCCTTGAGGATGCCAATGGTTACCGCGACGAAGTGGTCTCCCGTGCCAAGGGTGAGGCGGATCGCTTTACCAAGTTGGTCGCCGAGTACCGCAAGGCGCCGGAAGTTACCCGTGAGCGTCTGTACCTGGACACCATGCAGGAAGTCTTCAGCAACACCAGCAAGGTTCTCGTGACCGGCAGCAAAGGTGGGCAGAACAACCTGCTGTACCTGCCGTTGGACAAGATGATCGAAGGTGGTCGTAGCAGCACCAGCACACCGTCCACCGGTTCCAATGCTGCTGCCAATGAAGCGAGCGCCCGTGCGGCCGCTGACTTGCTGCAACAGCAAACACGTACCAGGGAGAGTCGTTGATGAGCAATAAATCGCTGACCGCCCTGATTGTGGGCGTCGTCGTGGTCATCGCTGCCTGGAACTGCTTCTACATCGTGGCTCAGACCGAGCGTGCGGTGCTGCTGCAATTCGGTCGCGTGGTCCAGGCGGATGTCCAGCCGGGCTTGCATGTGAAAGTCCCCTACGTCAACCAGGTGCGTAAGTTCGACGCCCGCCTGATGACGCTGGATGCACCGACACAGCGCTTCCTGACCCTGGAAAAGAAAGCCGTGATGGTTGACGCCTACGCCAAGTGGCGCGTCAAGGATGCCGAACGCTTCTACACCGCGACCTCCGGCCTCAAGCAGATTGCGGACGAGCGTTTGTCGCGCCGTCTGGAGTCGGGCCTGCGTGACCAGTTTGGTAAGCGCACGCTGCACGAGGTGGTATCCGGTGAGCGTGACGCGCTGATGGCTGACATCACGCGTTCGTTGAACACGATGGCGGAAAAAGAGCTCGGCATCGAAGTGGTTGATGTTCGGGTCAAGGCCATTGATCTGCCAAAAGAAGTGAACCGCAGCGTGTTCGAGCGTATGAGCACCGAGCGTGAGCGTGAAGCGCGTGAGCACCGCGCCAAGGGTAACGAGCTGGCGGAAGGTATCCGTGCGGATGCTGATCGTCAGCGCCGCGTACTGTTGGCTGAAGCTTACCGTGAGTCTGAAGAGGCCCGCGGTGATGGCGATGCTCAAGCGGCGGCGATCTACGCCAAGGCTTACGGCCAGGATCAGGAGTTCTACGCGTTCTACCGTAGCCTGCGTGCCTACCGTGAAAGCTTCGCGAACAAAACCGACGTCATGGTGCTGGACCCAAGCAGCGACTTCTTCCGCTACCTGGAAAAGTCCAAGTAACCAGCCTGTGATTCTGTAGGTGTCACTCCCGTCGGGCGGCTAAAACGCCTGGCGGGGTGATCCTTTCAGAAAACGGGTGTATGATGCGGCAGCCGGGAAATTCCCGGCTTTTTTGCGTCTGCATGTTTGATTCGGCAGGCGTGACAGG
The DNA here is from genome assembly GCF_900005865.1 of Pseudomonas sp. 58 R 12. NCBI lineage: Bacteria > Pseudomonadati > Pseudomonadota > Gammaproteobacteria > Pseudomonadales > Pseudomonadaceae > Pseudomonas > Pseudomonas sp. 58 R 12. The sequence continues at coordinate 189,291 of NZ_CVTP01000013.1, read as the reverse complement.
TTTTTCGAGGAAAGTGCCCGACGAGGCCGGTGATAGGTCGTTCGTCACGTCGTTCTTGCGCGTGGTTTATGCAAGGGGGCGGGTATTTTCTGCTCTACTCAAGGCTCGGCTGACGGCTGGCCGCCCGGATCATAGGGGAATGGCGTAATGGCAACGGTAGACCGCTGGCTGCTGCCAGATGGCATCGAAGAAGTACTGCCACCGGAGGCTGCGCGCATTGAAGTAGCGCGCCGCCAGGTGTTGGATCTGTTCCAGAGCTGGGGTTACGAGTTTGTCGTGACCCCCCATATCGAGTACCTGGAATCCCTGCTGACCGGCGCGGGCCAGGACCTGGATCTGCGCACCTTCAAAGTCATCGACCCGCAATCGGGCCGGCAAATGGGCTTTCGTGCCGACATCACGCCGCAAGTGGCGCGCATCGATGCGCACACCCTGCGCCGCGAAGGCCCGAGCCGCCTGTGCTACGCCGGCAGCGTGCTGCATGCGCAACCGCGTGCACTGTCGTCTTCGCGAAGCCCGATCCAATTGGGTGCCGAGTTGTACGGTGATGCCAGCCCGAGCAGCGACGTTGAGGTGATCAGCTTGATGCTGGCCATGCTGCAACTGGCTGACGTACCGGATGTCCACATGGACCTGGGCCACGTGGGTATCTACCGTGGCCTGGCCCGTGCGGCCGGTTTGTCCGGTGAAGTGGAACAACAGTTGTTCGATGCCCTGCAACGCAAGGCCATCGATGAAGTGATTGCCCTGACCGCTGGCGTGCCTGCCGATCTGGCCGACATGCTGCGTGCGCTGGTGAACCTGTGTGGTGGCCGTGAAGTGCTGGTAGCTGCGCGTGAGCGCCTGGCCAATGCGCCGGCGCCGGTACTGGCTGCACTGGATGACGTGCTGGCCATCGCCGAGCAACTGTCGGCGCGCTTCCCGCAGTTGCCGCTGTATTTTGACCTGGGTGAGTTGCGCGGCTACCACTACCACACCGGTGTGGTGTTCGCGGTATTTGTACCGGGTGTTGGCCAAGCCATCGCCCAAGGCGGTCGTTATGACGATATCGGCGCAGATTTCGGTCGTGCGCGTCCGGCCACCGGTTTTTCCACCGATTTGAAAACCCTGGTGACCCTGGGGCGTGCTGAGGTCGAGCTGCCGTCTGGTGGCATCTGGATGCCCGACAGTACGGACGCAGCACTCTGGCAGCAGGTTTGCCAGTTGCGCAGTGAGGGTCAGCGTGTTGTCCAGGCCTTGCCTGGTCAGCCATTGGCCGCCGCCCGTGAAGCGGACTGCGACCGGCAATTGATTCTGCAGAACGGGCTTTGGCAAGTATCGCCACTGGCTTCTTGAGTTTTCCTGCCGGCCATCGCCGGCACCAAGTTTGCGCGAATGAGGACAAGTGTTATGGGTAAGAATGTCGTAGTCCTGGGCACCCAATGGGGTGATGAGGGCAAAGGCAAGATCGTTGATCTGCTGACCGAACATGCTGCCGCCGTAGTGCGCTACCAAGGTGGCCACAACGCTGGCCACACCCTGGTCATCGATGGCGAAAAAACCGTCTTGCACCTGATCCCCTCGGGTGTACTGCGCGAAGGCGTGCAGTGCCTGATCGGCAACGGCGTGGTGGTTGCACCTGACGCACTGTTGCGCGAGATCACCAAGCTGGAAGAGAAAGGCGTACCGGTGCGCGAGCGCCTGCGTATCAGCCCGTCCTGCCCGCTGATCCTGTCCTTCCACGTGGCGCTGGACCAGGCCCGCGAAAAGGCCCGTGGCGAGCTGAAGATCGGTACTACCGGTCGCGGTATCGGCCCAGCGTATGAAGACAAGGTTGCTCGTCGTGGCCTGCGTGTTGGCGACCTGCTGAACATGCCGCGCTTCGAAGACAAGCTGCGTGAACTGGTGGATTACCACAACTTCATGCTGGTGGGTTACTACAAAGAGCCGGCCATCGAGTTTGAAAAGACCCTGGCCGAGTGTAAGGAATACGCTGAGCTGCTCAAGCCGCTGATGCTGGACGTGACGGCTGAGTTGCACGACCTGCGTCGCGCTGGCAAGGACATCATGTTCGAAGGCGCCCAAGGCTCCCTGCTTGACATCGACCATGGCACCTACCCGTACGTGACGAGCTCCAACACCACCGCGGGCGGCGTTGCGACCGGCTCGGGCGTTGGTCCTATGTTCCTGGACTACATCCTGGGCATCACCAAGGCTTACACCACCCGTGTAGGTTCGGGTCCATTCCCGACTGAGCTGTTCGACGAAGTCGGTGCGCACTTGGCCAAACAAGGTCACGAGTTCGGCGCAACCACCGGCCGTGCTCGTCGTTGTGGCTGGTTCGACGCCGTTATCCTGCGTCGCGCTATCGATGTGAACAGCATCTCGGGCATCTGCCTGACCAAGCTGGACGTACTCGACGGCTTGGAAACCATCAATATCTGCATCGGCTATAAAGATGCAGAGGGGAAGGACGTTGCCCCGACTGACGCTGACAGCTACGTGGGCCTGCAGCCTGTGTACGAAGAAGTGCCGGGCTGGACCGAATCGACCGTGGGTGCCAAAACCCTCGAAGAGCTGCCAGCTAACGCCCGTGCCTACATCAAGCGTGTTGAAGAGCTGATCGGCGCACCGATCGACATTATTTCGACAGGTCCGGACCGCAACGAAACCATCGTTCTGCGTCACCCGTTCGCTTAATAAGCTGTTGATGTAAAAAGCAAAGGGCTCCCCAGGGAGCCCTTTGTCGTTTCTGTCGCTTTAGCGGCACGACCCTTGCTTCGGTTCTCTCTTTCGCGGTGCTATCAAATTAATGGCGCCCGTGGTCGAGGGATTCCCGATGTCTGCCGTTCTCTCATTGTTACAAAGCCGTCTGTTGCGGCCGGTGTTCGTTACCCTAGGTATCGCCCTTTTGGTGCAAGTGCTGGTAGCGGTTGCTCTCACACGCAGCACGGTTACGGCGCTGGAGGCTGATCTGGGCAATCGCCTGGGTATCGACAGCCAGAAACTGTCTGGCGAATTGGCGCAGGCGGGTAAAGAAGTCACGTCCAGTCTGGATAGCTTGTCTACCAGCACCCGTCAGCGTCTGACAGCAGGGCTTTCGACCCGCCTGCAGGAAGAGCAGAAGCAACTGCGTGCGACCCTGGAAAAAGACCTGCAAGACTCCGCCAATGATATGGCGCAACTGCTGGCCTCGGTGGCGCCTCGCGCCATGTGGGACAGCGACGTACCGACGCTGTCGGAGTTTGCGCGCCGTGCGCAGCGCAATCCCAACGTGCTATTTGTAGTTTATGACGACGCCGCGGGTGAGCATTTGACCCGCTACCTGAATCGCGAGAATCCGATCAATCAGGCACTGCTGGCTAAGGGGGCGGGTGATCGCGCGTTGGATAAGGTGCTCGACGCGGCCAAGTCCGACCCTTCCGTGTACTACGTCGAGGCGTCTATCAGCCCCAATGGGGTAGAAATTGGCAAAGTCCGCATGGGCGTTTCGACCGCGTCGGTTGAAGCCGACCTGCAGGCATTGGACAAGCGTTTCGCCGCGCTGATTGCCAGCGGCGATCAACTGGTCGGCGACAGCCTCAAAGGCGCGGCGGCTGACAGCGCGGCCGCCATGGGCGCCCGTTTGCAATCCGCGCAAGCCACGGCCACCCAGATGACCGCCAATACCACCAGCGCCGTTCAGGACGCTGCTGGCACCTTGCGCTGGCGCATCGGCATGGGCCTCGCACTGGTCGGTCTTGGCGTATTGTTGCTGATCGCTATCGTGCTGGGTCGCCGTGTCGTCAACCGTTTGAAGCTGCTGATCGCAGCCATGGATGACCTGGCGGCGGGCGAGGGCGACCTCACCAAGCGTGTGCAGATCAGCAGCAAGGACGAAATCGGCGACATGGCCTCGGCGGTCAATCGCTTTGTGGATAAGTTGCAGCCCATCGTCCGCGAGGCGGGGGATGTGGCCCAGCGTACCGGGGTGGAAATCGGCGCCATGACCTTGCGCAATGCCGGTGCTGATGCAGCGGCGGGCTTGCAGCGTGATGAAGTGGCCGAGAGCTTGCGCGCGCTGTCGCAGATGGCAGACGAAGCACAAGCCGAAAGCCATGCGATGCAGGCGGCGTTGCAGCAGGTGGTGGATATTCGCCAGGCCACGGATGAGAACTCGCGGACTTCGGCGGAGGTCGGCAGTTTGATTGAGGCGCTGGCGGGCCAGGTGCAGGCAGGCTCCCAAGTGATTGAGCGTCTGGCCCAGCAAAGCGAGCAGATCGAGGTGGTGCTGACCGTGATTCACGGCATCGCCGAGCAAACCAACCTGCTGGCGCTCAATGCGGCGATCGAAGCGGCCCGCGCGGGTGAGACCGGTCGCGGCTTTGCCGTGGTGGCAGACGAAGTGCGCGCGCTGGCGAGTAAAACCCAAAGCTCCACCGGTGATATCCAGGCGCATATCGTGGCGTTGCAGCAGGGCGCTCGTGAGGCGGTGGAAACTATCGGCAAGGCCGGGCGCCAGGCCAATGAAGGTTTGCTGGTGCTGCGCGATAGCGTGCGCTTGCAGCAGACGGTGCAGGCCTCGGTGGAGCAGGTGCATGCGGCGATTGGCTTGGCGACGCGCGCGGCTGAGCATCAGGCGCAGGGCGCGCATGCGGTGCGTGGTCGCGTTGAAGTGATCCATGCCCAGGCTGAGCGTGCGGCGCAGGCGGTCGTGGAAACGACCGCGAGTGGCAAGGTGCTGGATGGGTTGGCGGCGCAGTTGAAGGCGAGCCTGGGGCAGTTTCGGGCCTGAGGTTGTCTGGTCCGGCCTCATCGCAGGCAGGCCAGCTCCCACACTTTGAATTGTGAACCCATTCAAATGTGGGAGTCGGCTTGCCCGCGATAGCGGTCTCAGCGGCTCAAATACATCCGAGTCGTTAACAGATACACCGGCAACCCCGACACCAGAATCAACAGCGCCGCATAGGGCGCCGCCGCCGCAAACTCAACATTCGAAGTATGCGCCCACACCGCCGTCGCCAATGTATTCAACCCTGTCGGGCTGAGCAGCAACGTCGCCGTCAACTCCTTCATCGCATCCAGAAACACCAGCGCAAACGCTGCACCCAGTGCCGGGAAAATAATCGGCAACGTCACTCGGCAAAACGCACTGAACGACGACGCCCCCAGCGTACGCGCAGCCTCTTCCAGTTGTGGCGCGGCCTTGTTCAGTGCCGTACGAATCGGCGCCTGGGCCAGAGGCAAAAACAACAGCGCATAAGCGATCAATAACAAGGCCGACGTTTGATACAGCGCCGGCACGTAATGCAGGGCGAAATACACCAGCGTCAGCGCAACCACCAGGCCGGGCAGGGCGTGCAGCAGATACGGCAGGCGCTCGGCCCAGATTGCCAGTTGGCCTTTGTAACGCACCACTAGCAGGCCCACTGGCACCGCCAATACTAAGCACAGCGCCGCACCGCCGAGAGAAAGTGCCAACGAAGACAGCAGCGCTTCACTGATCTCGGCCACCGGGAATGCGGCGGAAGAGCCCACTGCCAACCAGTAACCGAGCATCCCCAGCGGTATGCCGCTGCCGATGATCGCCAGTACCAGGCAATACGCCTGGCCCAGATGCGCCCACTTACCTAATCGAACCTGTTCGGCATGCCGCGCCGCGCCTTGGCCTATGCGCACATGTCGGCCCTTGCCGCGCACGCGCAACTCCAACCACAACAGCGTCAGGCACATCACCAGAAGCACTGCCGAGAGCATCGCGGCGTTGGCATTGCTGAATTCCAGTTCGAATTGTTGATAGATCGCGGTGGTAAAAGTCTGCAGCCCAATAATCGACAGCGCGCCGAACTCCACCAGCATGTGCAGCGCGATCAACAGTGCTCCGGCCAGCAGCGATGGCCACAGCAAAGGCAATGTGACGCGAAAGAACACGCCCCAGCGATTCAGCCCCAGGGTGCGGGCCGACTCTTCCAGTGAGGGATCAAGGTTGCGCAGCGTCGCCGCCACTGGCAAAAACACCAGCGGGTATTTCGACAAGCTCATCACCAGGATCGCGCCGCCGAGCCCTTCGAAGTTGGCGCTCAGCGAGACCCAGGTAAAGCTGCTGACAAATGCCGGTACCGCAAACGGCAGGCACAAAATCACGCCCCAGATGCGTCGCCCCGGCAGGTTGCTGCGCTCCAGCAGCCAGGCCAGGGACAGGCCGATCACGCCGCATGCCAGCGTCACGCCGACCATCAGCGCCAGGGTGTTGCGCAGCAGTCCGAACACGTACGGGCGCCACAGCAGGTGCACCGCTTCCGCCCAGCCGGCCTGCCAGGCCTTGAGCCCGACATACGCCAACGGCAGCAGGCTCAGGCCAACCAGCAACAGCACGGGCAGCAACAGCCAGATTGACGGGCGCTTGCGCCTTGGACTGAAACCCCTGCGCGTGGCAGGGGCGGATAGCGATGGGTTCATCAGTTCAAGCCAACGTCACGTTCCAGGTCCAGGGCTTCTTCGGCGTTGCCCAAGTCGGCAGGGGTGACTTTCGGCGGTTGCAGCTCATTGAAAGGCTTGAGGCCACGATTGGATTCCATGCCTTTGCGCAGCGGGTACTCAGCCGAGGTGTTGGTGATCACGCGTTGGCCTTCTTCACTGGCCATGAATGCCAACAGTTGCTGCGCTTCCTTGGGGTGCTTGCTGGATTTCAGCGCTGCAGCCGAAGACACGGTGATCAGGCCGCCGGCATCACCATTGGTGAAGTAGTGCAACTGGGAGTCCAGGTTGGTTTTTTCTTTCTTCAGCGCGAACCAGTAGTAGTTGTTCACCAGCACCGTGGCCACTTCGCCGTTCTCCACGGCTTTGAGGGCGACCATGTTATTGCTGTACACCTTGCCGAAGGCGCGCAGGCCGGTCAGCCATTCTTCGGCGGCTTCACGACCGTGCAGCTTGATGATCGCCACGGCCTGTTCCTGGAATGCGCCACTGGTAGGCACGAAGCCAACCTTGCCTTGCCACTCGGGGCCGGCGAAATCCAATACCGATTTCGGCAGGTCTTTTTCAGCAATCAGTTTCGGGTTAAAGGCCACGACGCGGGTGCGTGCAGTCACGCCCATCCAGTCGCCATTGGCGCCAACATAATCCTTGGGCAATACGTCGAGGGTGCTGGCGTCGATCTTGGCCAGCAGGCCTTGTTCGCCGAGTTTGTTCAGTGGTGGCGATTCTTCGGTGTAGATCACGTCGGCAGGGGAGCGGTCCCCCTCTTCGACGACCTGGCTGGCCAGCTGGTTGCTGCTGCCTTTGCGCGCGTTGACGTGAATGCCGGTCTTGGCTTCGAAGGCCTTGGCGAGTTCATCGCCGACTTCTTTGTGCTGGCCGTTGTACAGGGTCAGGGAGACCTTGTCGGCGGAATAGGCGGTGGGGGAGAGCAGGGTCAGGCCTAGCAGAGTGATGGTCAGGCCACGCAGAAGGGATGTCTTGAGATGGGTATCGCGGATCATCATCCGGGTTGTTCCTCACTTGTATGCAACAAATACTTACAAGGATAAACGATAAAACTTCTCAAGTGCGGACGAGGGGGAAATCGCTGGGGAAGTTTCCACGCGATTGTTTTCAAACCCCGGAAACGAAAAAACCCGCTTTCGCGGGTTTGATCTGAATTTGGTGCCCAGGAGAAGACTCGAACTTCCACGACCTTGCGATCACCAGCACCTGAAGCTGGCGTGTCTACCAATTTCACCACCTGGGCATTATCAAGCAACGTTGCCGCTGTCGATGGGGCGAACTATACGGCGGGGTTTTTGATCTGTAAACCCCTGATTCGAAAAAATAAATCGAGTTTTGCTTTAAAAATCAAAGACCTGAAACGAAAAAACCCGCTTTCGCGGGTTTGATCTGAATTTGGTGCCCAGGAGAAGACTCGAACTTCCACGACCTTGCGATCACCAGCACCTGAAGCTGGCGTGTCTACCAATTTCACCACCTGGGCAGCATCAACAACGTTGCCGTCGTCGATGGCGCGCACTATACGGAGTGGGATTTGCACTGTAAACCCCCGCTATCAAAAAAAACTGGAAAATAGCACCGACGGGCGTGCAAGCTGTATTTCGGAAGCTGTAAAGTGCTTTTAACGGCTTGTTCGTGCCTGAAATTTCCCGTTTCAATACGCGTATGCCAAACTAACCCGTATATAGACAAGGTGAAAACTCTCTAATGGCCGATTGGCAGTCCCTCGATCCCGAGGCCGCTCGTGAAGCGGAAAAATATGAAAACCCTATTCCTAGCCGTGAACTGATCCTGGCGCATCTCGCCGATCGGGGTTCGCCTGCTAGCCGTGAGCAACTGGTTGAAGAGTTCGGTCTGACCACCGAAGACCAGCTCGAAGCCCTGCGCCGCCGTTTGCGTGCCATGGAGCGCGACGCTCAACTGATCTACACCCGCCGTGGCACCTACGCGCCTGTGGATAAGCTCGACCTGATACTGGGCCGCATTGCCGGCCATCGTGACGGTTTCGGCTTCCTGATTCCGGACGACGGCAGCGACGACCTGTTCATGAGCCCGGCGCAAATGCGCCTGGTGTTCGATGGCGACCGTGCCCTGGCCCGCGTTTCCGGCCTGGACCGTCGTGGTCGCCGCGAAGGTGTGATCGTTGAAGTGGTGTCCCGCGCCCACGAGTCCATTGTCGGCCGTTACTTCGAAGAAGGCGGTATCGGCTTTGTTGTGCCGGATAACCCGAAGGTCCAGCAGGAAGTGCTGATTACCCCGGGCCGCAATGGCGCCGCCAAGGTCGGTCAGTTCGTCGAGGTGAAAATCACCCACTGGCCAACCCCGCGCTTCCAGCCACAGGGCGATATCGTTGAAGTGGTCGGCAACTACATGGCGCCGGGCATGGAAATCGACGTTGCGCTGCGCACCTACGATATTCCTCACGTTTGGCCTGACGCGGTGCTGAAAGAAGCCGCCAAGCTCAAGCCGGTAGTTGAAGAAAAAGACAAAGAAAAACGCATCGACCTGCGTCATCTGCCGTTCGTCACCATCGACGGCGAAGATGCCCGCGACTTCGACGATGCGGTTTACTGCGAAGCCAAGCCTGGCAAGCTGCGCCTGTTCTCCGGCGGCTGGAAGCTGTTTGTCGCCATTGCCGATGTGTCCAGCTACGTGAAGATCGGTTCGGCCCTGGACAACGAAGCCCAGGTGCGCGGCAACTCGGTGTACTTCCCTGAGCGCGTGATCCCGATGCTGCCTGAGCAGCTGTCCAACGGCCTGTGCTCCCTGAACCCGAAAGTCGACCGTTTGGCCATGGTGTGCGAGATGACTATCTCGAAAACCGGCGAAATGACCGACTACCAGTTCTATGAGGCGGTGATCCACTCCCAGGCGCGCCTGACCTACAACAAGGTCAGCACCATCCTGGAAACGCCGAAAACCAGCGAAGCCAAGGCCCTGCGTACCGAATACGCCGGTGTGGTTCCGCACCTCAAGCAGCTCTATGCACTGTACAAGGTGCTGCTGGGTGCCCGTCACGTACGTGGCGCGATCGATTTTGAAACCCAGGAAACCCGAATTGTCTTCGGTTCCGAGCGCAAGATCGCCGCGATCACCCCGACCACGCGTAACGATGCTCACAAGCTGATCGAGGAATGCATGCTGGCGGCCAACGTGGCCACTGCTGAATTCCTGAAAAAGCACGAAATCCCTGCGCTCTACCGCGTGCACGACGGTCCGCCGCCGGAGCGTCTGGAGAAGTTGCGTGCGTTCCTCGGTGAGCTGGGCCTGTCCCTGCACAAAGGCAAAGATGGCCCATCGCCGAAGGATTACCAGGCGCTGCTCGCGAGCATCAAGGACCGTCCGGATTACCACGTGATCCAGACCGTGATGCTGCGTTCCCTGAGCCAAGCGGTGTACAGCGCTGATAACCAAGGCCACTTCGGTCTGAATTACGAAGCCTATACCCACTTCACTTCACCCATTCGCCGTTACCCGGACCTGCTCACGCACCGTGCGATCCGTAGCGTGATCCATTCCAAGCAAAACACCCCGCACGTCAAGCGTGCCGGTGCGATGACCATTCCGAAGGCGCGGATCTATCCGTACGACGAAGCTGCGTTGGAACAGTTGGGCGAGCAATGCTCCATGAGCGAGCGCCGTGCCGACGAAGCCACCCGTGACGTAGTGAACTGGCTCAAGTGCGAGTTCATGAAGGATCGCGTGGGCGAGTCGTTCCCGGGTGTGATCACTGCGGTGACTGGCTTTGGTCTGTTCGTTGAGCTGACCGATATCTACGTCGAGGGTCTGGTGCATGTCACCGCCTTACCGGGTGACTACTACCACTTTGACCCTGTGCATCACCGCCTGGCGGGCGAGCGCACCGGTCGTAGCTTCCGCTTGGGTGATACGGTTGAAGTGCAGGTCATGCGCGTCGACCTCGACGAGCGCAAGATCGACTTCGGTATGCCCGAAAAGCCTGCCGAGGCGCCGGGCAGCCGTAAAAAACGTGGCAGCGAGCCTGCTGCGCCAGCCAGCAAGGGCAGAGGCACTTCCGCGAAAGCGGTAGCCGCCGAGCCTGCGTCAGCCAAGGCGGGTCGTCGCTCGTCTAGCAAGGAAAAGGCTCCTGAGGCCTACCGCCCAAGCGACGCAGCGGCGAAAAACGCCGAATTGCGCAAGAGCCGCGAGTTGAAGCAGCAGTTGCTCAACGAAGCCAAAAGCGGTGGTAAAGCGGCGTCTGGGGGAAAGTCTCGCGGGGACGAAAATCCGTCGAGCAAGCCAAGTAAACACCGTAAAGGCCCGCCCAAAGCGGGTTCGGCCCCCGCGAAAAGCGGTGGATCGCGCAAACCTAAGGCCAAGTCATGAGTCTGGAAAAAATCTACGGCGTGCACGCCGTAGAAGCACTGCTGCGTCACCACCCTAAGCGCGTCAAGCAAGTGTGGCTGGCAGAAGGTCGCAGCGAGCCACGCGTGCAAGCGCTGGTCGAGCTGGCCACCCAAAACAAGGTGGCTATCGGTCAGGCTGAGCGTCGTGAAATGGACGTGTGGGTTGAGGGTGTTCACCAAGGCGTGGTTGCAGACGTCAGTCCGAGCCAGGTCTGGGGCGAAGCCATGCTCGACGAGCTGCTTGACCGTACCGAAGGTGCCCCGCTGTTGCTGGTGCTGGACGGCGTGACCGACCCGCATAACCTCGGCGCTTGCCTGCGTTCGGCGGATGCTGCCGGCGCGCTGGCAGTGATTGTGCCTAAAGACAAGTCGGCCACCCTGACGCCAGTCGTGCGTAAAGTGGCCTGCGGCGCGGCGGAAGTGATTCCGCTGGTGGCTGTGACCAACCTGGCGCGCACCCTGGAGAAACTCCAGCAGCGTGGCCTGTGGATCGTGGGTACGGCAGGCGAGGCTGAGGTCAGCATTTATGACCAAGACCTCACCGGCCCGACCATTTTGATCATGGGCGCCGAAGGTAAGGGCATGCGTCGCCTGACCCGCGAGCACTGCGATTACCTGGTGCATTTGCCGATGGCTGGCAGTGTCAGCAGTCTGAACGTTTCGGTCGCGACCGGCGTGTGCCTGTTTGAAGCCCAGCGCCAGCGTGGCGCCAAGGCTAAGACCAAGCCCAAGAAGTAATCCGGCTTGGCGCAGTTCAAAATGTGGGAGCTGGCTTGCCTGCGATAGCATCACTTCGGTATCACTGATACACCGAGGTGCCTGCATCGCGGGCAAGCCCGACTCCCACACAAGCCCGCTCCCCCATTTGCTGTGTGGTGGTTGGAGGATTGTTCAAATAATCACCAATCACCTTGCGCCCTTCCTCCCCCTTCTCTACAATTGCGCCCCTTGCCTTCCTGGCGGGCACCGATGTGCCTCCCTTTGGCAAGATCCATAAGTGTCATTCACTCCTTGTCTGACCGTTTTTGAGCGGCAGGCTACAACCCGTAAGGAGCATTCATGCGTCATTACGAAATCATCTTTTTGGTCCACCCGGATCAAAGCGAGCAAGTCGGCGGCATGGTAGAGCGTTACACCAAGCTGATCGAAGAAGACGGCGGCAAAATCCACCGTCTGGAAGATTGGGGCCGTCGTCAACTGGCCTACGCAATCAACAATGTTCACAAGGCTCACTACGTGATGCTGAACGTTGAGTGCACTGGCAAGGCCCTGGCCGAGCTGGAAGACAACTTCCGCTACAACGATGCAGTGATCCGTAACCTGGTCATCCGTCGCGAAGAAGCCGTTACCGGCCAATCCGAGATGCTCAAGGCTGAAGAAAACCGCAGTGAGCGCCGTGAGCGTCGCGACCGTCCTGAGCACGAAGGCGCTGATAGCGCTGATAGTGATGACAGCGACAACAGCGATAACGCTGACGAGTAATCCACGGACCTTTTAAGGAGCCTATCAAATGGCACGTTTCTTCCGTCGTCGTAAATTCTGCCGCTTCACCGCTGAAGACGTGAAAGAGATCGATTACAAAGATCTCAACACTCTGAAAGCCTACGTATCCGAGACCGGCAAAATCGTTCCAAGCCGTATCACCGGTACCAAAGCACGTTATCAGCGTCAGCTGGCCACCGCTATCAAGCGCGCCCGCTTCCTGGCCCTGCTGGCCTACACCGACAGCCACGGCCGCTGAGACCGGGCAGTCGACAAGTAGTAAGGGATTGAATGCATGCGCGCCTTAGCTGAGTTCATCATGCGCGGTCGTGTGCAGGCCACTCTGGTAGTGGCTGGATGTGCAGCATTGCCGTTGTTGTATTGGTTGGGTGCTGCCGCTGGATGCCTTGTGCTCCTGCGGCGCGGTTTGCAGGGCGCCGTTGGCGTCCTGGCCCTGGGAGTGTTGGCCGCCTTGATCTGGTGGCTGCAACTGGGCGAACCCAAGGTACTTCTGGTACTGCTGGGGTCGTCGAGCCTTGCGTTGGTTTTGCGCGCAAGTGAGTCCTGGGTCCGCACGCTGCTGGTCAGCGTGGCATTGGGATTGGTGTTTTCGGTGTTGATTGACGCGGCTTTCCGCCCGCAAATCGAGGCGCTGTCGCAAGAGATCGTCAAGATCCTGCCGATGGCCCTCGGGGAACTCTACCAGCAGCTGTCGGTAGATGAGCGAGCGCGACTGGCAACACTGATTGCACCGGCCCTGATCGGCCTGATGGCGGTAATGATGCAGATCGTCAGCTTGTTGAGCCTGATGCTTGGGCGATATTGGCAGGCGTTGTTGTACAACCCGGGTGGTTTTGGTCGCGAGTTTCGCAGTATCAGAATTCCCGTGGGCCCGGCGATGTTGCTGCTTGCACTCATGGTTATCGGACCGAACCTTGGTTCGCAGATGGCCTTGATGGTGCTGTTTTGCAGCGTACCGCTGATGTTCGCCGGACTGGCCCTGATTCACGGGCTGGTCGCGCAGAAGCGTCTGGCCAAGTTTTGGCTGGTGGGGTTGTACGTAACGATGTTGCTGTTCATGCAGCTGATCTATCCGTTACTCGTGGTTCTGGCCATTGTCGACGGCCTGATTGATTTTCGCGGTCGTCTGGCGCCGAAAGACGCCGATAACGCGAACGGTGAAGGTTAAAAGTTAGAGGATTTTCACATGCAACTGATCCTTCTGGAAAAAGTCGCCAACCTGGGCAACCTGGGCGACAAAGTGAACGTTAAGGCCGGCTACGGTCGTAACTACCTGCTGCCATACGGCAAAGCCACCGCTGCAACCGCTGCCAACCTGGCTGCGTTTGAAGAGCGTCGTGCTGAGCTGGAAAAAGCAGCAGCAGACAAAAAAGCTTCGGCCGAAACTCGCGCTGCCCAACTGGCTGAGCTGGAAGTGACTATCACTGCCACCGCCGGTGACGAAGGCAAGCTGTTCGGTTCGATCGGCACCCACGACATCGCTGATGCACTGACCGCCTCCGGCGTTGAAGTGCAGAAGAGCGAAGTTCGTCTGCCGAACGGCACCATCCGCAACGTAGGCGAATTCGACGTAGCCGTGCACCTGCACGCCGAAGTTGAAGCCACCGTACGCGTTGTCGTGGTAGCAGCTTAAGCAAGACCCAACTGGCTGGCACCTTGCGTGACAGCCGGTTAACATCGGGCACGATCCTGTTCACAGGTCGTGCCTTTTGTTTTTTTACATACCCCTAATTCCAAGTGGCCATGAACGATATTTCAGCTCCCGAGCAATACGATCTGCAAACCGCTGCCCTGAAGGTGCCGCCGCACTCCATCGAGGCCGAACAGGCCGTGCTCGGTGGTTTGATGCTGGACAACAACGCCTGGGAGCGCGTGCTGGATCAAGTCTCGGACGGTGACTTCTATCGCCATGACCACCGCCTGATCTTCCGCGCCATCGCTAAGCTGGCCGATCAGAACTCCCCCATCGACGTCGTGACCCTTGCCGAACAATTGGACAAGGAAGGCCAGACCTCGCAAGTGGGTGGTCTCGGCTACCTTGGTGAGCTCGCAAAAAACACCCCGTCGGTCGCCAACATCAAGGCCTATGCGCAGATCGTCCGCGCGCGGGCAACGTTGCGTCAATTGATCGGCATTGCCACTGAAATCGCTGACAGTGCCTTCAACCCGGAAGGGCGTACAGCCGAGGAGATCCTCGACGAAGCCGAGCGGCAGATCTTCCAGATCGCCGAAGCGCGGCCGAAAACCGGCGGCCCGGTCAGCGTCAACGACCTGTTGACCAAAGCCATCGACCGTATCGATACCCTGTTCAACACCGACAACGCGATCACCGGCCTGTCCACCGGCTACACCGACCTGGACGGCATGACCAGTGGCTTGCAACCGGCTGACTTGATCATCGTCGCGGGCCGTCCGTCCATGGGTAAAACCACCTTTGCGATGAACCTGGTGGAAAACGCCGTTCTGCGCAGTGACAAGGCGGTACTGGTTTACTCCCTGGAGATGCCAGGTGAATCGCTGATCATGCGGATGCTTTCATCCCTGGGCCGCATCGACCAGACCAAAGTGCGTGCCGGTCGCCTGGAAGACGATGACTGGCCGCGACTGACCTCGGCCGTCAACCTGCTCAACGACCGTAAGCTGTTCATCGATGACACCGCCGGTATCAGCCCTTCGGAAATGCGCGCGCGCACTCGGCGCTTGGTGCGCGAGCACGGCGACATCGCCCTGATCATGATCGACTACCTGCAGTTGATGCAGATCCCCGGCTCCAGCGGTGACAGCCGAACCAACGAGATTTCCGAGATTTCTCGCTCGTTGAAAGCCCTGGCCAAGGAGTTCAACTGCCCAGTGGTGGCGCTGTCGCAGCTCAACCGCTCCCTGGAGCAACGGCCCAACAAGCGCCCGATCAACTCTGACTTGCGGGAATCCGGAGCGATCGAGCAGGATGCTGACGTGATCATGTTCGTGTACCGCGACGAGGTGTATCACCCGGAAACCGAGCACAAGGGCATCGCCGAAATCATCATCGGCAAGCAGCGTAACGGCCCGATCGGCACCACGCGCCTGGCGTTTATCGGTAAATACACTCGGTTCGAAAACCTTGCGCCAGGCAGTTACAACTTCGAAGACGAGTAAATGAGCGCCTCCAATTCCGACTGCAAAGGTCGGAATTGGTCAAATTTTGTGCTATATTCCGCGCCCGCGATTTTTCATCTCAACACCGGTCACCGTCATGCAAACAGCCAAGCCGTTATTTGACTATCCCAAGTACTGGGCCGAATGTTTCGGTCCTGCGCCATTCCTGCCAATGAGCAGGGAGGAGATGGATCAGCTTGGCTGGGATTCCTGCGACATCATCATCGTCACCGGTGATGCCTACGTCGACCATCCGTCGTTCGGCATGGCGATCATCGGCCGGCTGCTGGAGTCCCAGGGCTTCCGTGTCGGGATCATTGCGCAGCCGAACTGGCAGTCCAAAGACGACTTCATGAAGCTCGGCGAGCCGAACCTGTTCTTCGGCGTCGCGGCCGGCAACATGGACTCGATGATCAACCGCTACACCGCCGACAAGAAAATCCGCTCCGACGACGCCTACACCCCAGGCGGCATGGCCGGCAAACGCCCGGACCGCGCCAGCCTGGTGTACAGCCAGCGTTGCAAGGAAGCCTACAAGAACGTGCCGATCGTGCTCGGTGGCATCGAAGCCTCCCTGCGCCGCATCGCCCACTACGACTACTGGCAGGACCGCGTGCGTAACTCGATCCTGATCGACGCCACCGCCGACATCCTGTTGTACGGCAACGCCGAGCGCGCAATTGTCGAAGTTGCCCAGCGCCTGTCGTGGGGCCACAAGATTGAAGACATCACTGACGTGCGCGGCACTGCGTTCATTCGCCGTGACACGCCGGCAGGCTGGTACGAAGTGGACTCCACGCGTATCGACCGTCCGGGCAAGATCGATAAGATCATCAACCCGTACGTGAACACCCAGGACACCCAGGCTTGCGCCATTGAGCAGGAAAAAGGTCCGGTTGATGATCCGGACGAAGCCAAGGTCGTGCAGATCCTGGCCAGCCCGCGCATGACCCGCGACAAAACCGTAATCCGCCTGCCGTCGGTGGAAAAAGTCCGTGGCGACGCGGTGCTCTACGCCCACGCCAACCGCGTGCTGCACCTGGAAACCAACCCAGGCAACGCCCGCGCCCTGGTGCAGAAGCACGGTGAAGTGGACGTGTGGTTCAACCCGCCGCCCATTCCCATGACCACCGAAGAAATGGACTACGTGTTTGGCATGCCTTACGCCCGTGTCCCGCACCCGGTGTACGGCAAGGAAAAGATTCCGGCCTACGACATGATCCGCTTCTCGGTGAACATCATGCGTGGTTGCTTTGGCGGCTGCACCTTCTGCTCGATCACCGAGCACGAAGGCCGCATCATCCAGAACCGTTCCGAAGAGTCGATCATTCGCGAGATCGAAGAGATCCGCGACAAGGTCCCGGGCTTCACCGGGGTGATCTCCGACCTCGGTGGCCCGACCGCGAACATGTACCGCATCGCCTGCAAGAGCCCGGAAATCGAATCCGCGTGCCGCAAGCCGTCGTGCGTGTTCCCTGGCATCTGCCCGAACTTGAACACTGACCATTCGTCGTTGATCCAGCTGTACCGCAGCGCCCGTGCGTTGCCGGGTGTGAAGAAGATCCTGATCGCCTCCGGCCTGCGCTACGACCTCGCCGTCGAGTCGCCGGAGTACGTCAAGGAGCTGGTCACCCACCACGTCGGTGGCTACCTCAAGATCGCCCCGGAACACACCGAGGAAGGTCCGCTCAACCAGATGATGAAGCCGGGCATTGGCAGCTATGACAAGTTCAAGCGCATGTTCGAGAAGTACACCAAGGAAGCGGGCAAGGAGCAGTACCTGATCCCGTACTTCATCGCTGCCCACCCCGGCACCACCGATGAAGACATGATGAACCTGGCCCTGTGGCTCAAGCGCAATGACTTCCGCGCCGACCAGGTGCAGGCGTTCTACCCGTCGCCGATGGCCACCGCCACCGCGATGTACCACTCGGGCAAGAACCCGCTGCGCAAGGTCACCTACAAAAGCGACGCGGTGACCATCGTCAAGAGCGAAGAGCAGCGCCGCCTGCACAAGGCGTTCCTGCGCTACCACGACCCGAAAGGCTGGCCGATGCTGCGTGAAGCGCTGACCCGCATGGGCCGTGCCGACCTGATCGGGCCGGGCAAGGAGCAACTGATCCCGCTGCACCAGCCGTCTACCGACAGCTACCAGAGCGCGCGTCGCAAAAACTCGACGCCGGCCGGCAGCCACAAGGTCGCCAAGGAAACCACCAAGATCCTCACCCAGCACACCGGCTTGCCACCGCGCGGCAGCGACGGCAGCAACCCGTGGGACAAGCGTGAACAAGCCAAGGCTGCGGCCATGGCACGCAACAAACAGGCGGCTAAAGAGCGCACCGACGCGGCCAAGGGCAAAGGCAAGAAGCCTGCGCGCAAGCCAGTCGTGCCGCGTTGATCGTAGCCTGAAAATGCAAAACGCCAGCCTCGTGCTGGCGTTTTGCTTTCTATTCGGTGGCGAGCCTGTTTGTTAAGGTGGCGACCATTAAATCGCCTTCGCGGGCAAGCCCGCTCCCACATTTTGATTTGCGAATACTCAAGTGTGGGAGCGGGCTTGCTCGCGAAGGCGTCGGCTCAGCCACCACCTATTTCAAGGAAGAACACCCCCATGGGCAACCCCCCGGCCGGTATCGGCATGGACTCCAACCGCTCCCAATTCATGGCGCGCCAGCGCATCGAGAGCCAGATCAACCTGCCGCGCCTGTTTGCGGCCATTGACGCTGACCCCGGCATTGTCGGCGCAGGTGTCGTGTATATCGATGCCGATTTCAACGTGATCACCCTGCGCGAGTTCAGGCCCATCTGCAGCATCAGGCCCAAGCGCATTATTTTGCGCGAGGCGCAGAAGTACATTTCGCCTGCGCAGTTTGTGGAACAAGTAAAGACCGATCCTCGGGAAGGACGCCTTCAAAAAGAGGCGTTTGATATGGGTCTTTCCTGTGGTGCGGCGGTAATCGGCTGGATCGTGGTGTTCAGCGGCAGTGTTGCGGTACCGTTCACGGCAGGTGCCAGTGCATTTGTGGTCGGCATTGGTATCACGGCGGCGCTGGCCAGCAGCGCGCAATGTGGGTTTGGCGTGGCGCGTACGTATAACGAAGTGCTTGATCCTGATGCCAATGACCGTATGGACGACGCCGAATGGTACGGCGCCGTTTCACCTATCCTTGACGCGGCCTCTTTGGTGGGCATCGGCACGGGTGCGTTGACCACCGTCAGGCTGCTCAAGGCCAACAAGGCCGCAGCATTGGGCAAGAGTTGGTACGAACTGCTCAAGGGCCTGAGCCGTCAGGAACGCAAGAAGTTGACCAAGGAACTGCTTAGCCTCAGGGACCCAAGCCTGACGCCCAAGCTACTCAAATTGCAGCAGCGCGCCGGCAAGCTGACAAAGAGCTACAGTTCCACGGAGATCCGTCATGCCACTTTGACCCAACTCAAGGATGCCTTGGGCGGGCTCTTGGGTATCTGGGGCAGCTATAGAACGGGTCACGTAGGCACTGCCGAGACCATTGCCATTGGCCTGTACGAGGACTTGACGGAATGAACGGCTTCCCCGAGATGGGCAGTTTCCTCGCCCGCTATTTCCCCGTGTTCATGGGGACGATTTTCATGGCGATCTTCTCCGGCTCAGCCTCGGTCTCCATGGCTGGCGTGACCTATTTGCGCGGTCTTGATCCCGCGCTCAAGGCCAACTATTCAGTAGGCGCGATACTGGCGCTAGTGGCGGTGCTGGTCTTTGGCAACGTCATGATCGCACGCGGCTATCCCTGGGCTACGCGGCTGGTGGCGGCTTACTTGGGCGCTTGTCTGTTGTTCGTACTGCCAATGATTCAATACGATCTCAACAAGCTGGTCTATGGCTCGGCTGTCCTCTTTCCGCTGTTGGGGTTACTGCTGCTCAATAGCAAACGCCACCGCGAAATGCGCAAAAAACTGTCCGAGATACGCCACCTGCGCCAAGCCGTAATCGCAAAGCGCAAAACCCGGTGATTGGGTAGATTCGCCACCCATCCTCACATTAACGCCACAAATATGTGCGGCGCCTGCACCACGACACCACCGTTGGCGCCGTTTTGGTGCTGTACTGCACCGGGTCCCACGATAAAGCGCAATGACGGCCGCTCTGGCATAAGTCTTGCGCGCTTTGTTTCCATGCCCTGGCTCGCAGGAGGCCGCCGTGTCGATTCATGTCGCGTTGCACCACGTTACGCATTACCGCTACGACCGCGCGGTCGAACTCGGCCCGCAGATTGTGCGTCTACGCCCGGCGGCCCACAGCCGCACGCGGATCTTGTCCTACGCGCTGAAAGTGCTGCCCGAGCAGCATTTCATCAACTGGCAGCAAGACCCCCAGGGCAATTACCTGGCGCGGCTGGTGTTTCCGGAAAAGACCAATGAGCTGCGCATCGAGGTCGACCTGGTCGCCGAGATGGCGGTGTTCAACCCGTTCGACTTTTTCCTTGAGCCCTACGCCGAAAAAATCCCCTTCAGCTACGCCGCCGATGAGCAGCGCGAGCTGGCGCCGTACCTGGAAACCTTGCCGCTGACGCCAAGGTTTGCCGCTTACCTGGCCGGCATCGACCGCACGCCGCTGCCTGCCGTGGATTTTCTGGTCGCCCTCAACCAGCGCCTGGCCGCCGATATCGGTTACCTGATCCGCATGGAGCCGGGCGTTCAGACCCCGGAGTTCACCCTGGAGAACGCCTCTGGCTCCTGTCGCGATTCGGCCTGGCTGCTGGTGCAACTACTGCGCAACCTCGGCTTGGCGGCGCGGTTTGTGTCCGGTTATTTGATCCAGCTGACTGCTGACGTCAAAGCGCTCGATGGCCCGTCCGGTACCGAAGTGGACTTCACCGACCTGCACGCCTGGTGCGAAGTGTATCTGCCCGGCGCTGGCTGGATCGGCCTGGATGCCACTTCCGGGCTGTTTGCTGGTGAAGGCCACATACCGTTGGCCTGTAGTCCCGATCCATCTTCAGCGGCGCCGATCAGTGGGTTGGTGGAACCGTGTGAGTGCGAATTCACCCACGAGATGTCGGTGGAGCGGATTTGGGAGGCGCCGCGCGTCACCAAGCCCTACACCGAAGAACAATGGCTGGCGATCCAGGCCCTGGGCCGGCAGATCGATGGCGACCTGCTCAAGGACGATGTACGCCTGACCATGGGCGGCGAGCCGACCTTCGTCTCCATCGACGACCCCGACGGCGCCGAGTGGAACACCGCCGCGCTCGGGCCGGACAAGCGTCGCCTGTCCGCCGAGCTGTTTCAGCGTATGCGCAAACACTACGCGCCCAAGGGCCTGGTGCACTTCGGGCAGGGTAAGTGGTACCCCGGCGAACAACTGCCGCGTTGGTCGCTCAATTGCTACTGGCGCCGTGACGGTGTGCCGATCTGGCACAACAGCGCGCTGATTGCCGATGAGCAGGAGGATTACGGCGCGGACGGCGTCATGGCTGGGCGCTTCCTGGCCAGTGTCGCCGAGCGTCTGAAGCTGCCGGCGCGTTTTGTGTTCCCGGCCTTCGAAGACAATTTCTACTACCTGTGGCGCGAAGGCGCGCTGCCGCAAAACGTCACCGCCCAGGACCCGCGCCTGAGCGACGACCTGGAGCGCGAACGCCTGCGCAAAGTGTTCAGCCAGGGCCTGGATAAAGTCATCGGCCAAGTGCTGCCGCTGGCGCGTACGGCAGCGAATGACCGCTGGCAGAGTGGTCGTTGGTACCTGCGCGATAACCATTGCCGCCTGGTGCCAGGGGATTCGCCGCTGGGCTACCGCCTGCCGTTGGCCTCGCAACCTTGGGTCACGGCGGCGGAATATCCGTTTGTGCATCCCACTGATCCCAACCAGGATCAGCCGGAACTGCCGACCACCACCCAGCTGCAAAGCCATGGTGAACCCGCGCCCAGCGACGAGCGTGTGCCAAAGGTCGACGAGTCTGCGGACTGGCTGACGCGCACGGCGCTCTGTGCCGAGGCACGGGAAGGTCGGCTGTATCTGTTTATGCCGCCGCTTGAGCGCGTCGAAGACTATCTGGAACTGGTGGCTGCCATCGAAGCTACCGCCGAAGAACTGCATTGCCCGGTATTGCTGGAAGGCTACGAGCCGCCGGCTGATACACGCCTGAGCAACTTCCGCGTCACGCCGGACCCAGGTGTGATTGAGGTCAACGTGCAGCCATCCGCCACCTGGGATGAGCTGGTGGAACGCACCGAATTCCTCTACGAAGAGGCGCGGCAAACCCGGCTCACCACCGAGAAATTCATGATCGACGGGCGCCACACCGGCACCGGTGGGGGTAACCACTTTGTGCTCGGTGGCGCCACGCCCAAGGACTCACCCTTCCTGCGCCGGCCCGACCTGCTGCGCAGTCTGATCAGCTATTGGCATAACCATCCCTCCTTGTCCTACCTGTTTTCCGGGCTGTTTATAGGCCCGACCTCCCAGGCGCCACGGGTGGACGAGGCGCGCAACGACGCGCTGTACGAACTGGAAATCGCTTTCGCGCAAATGCCGGAGCCCGGCGAAGAGTGCCCGCCCTGGTTGGTGGACCGCCTGCTGCGCAACCTGCTGATCGATGTGACGGGCAACACCCACCGCGCCGAATTCTGCATCGACAAACTCTACTCGCCGGATGGCGCCACCGGCCGCCTGGGCCTGCTGGAATTGCGTGCATTTGAGATGCCGCCCCATGCGCGCATGAGCCTGACCCAACAATTGCTGCTGCGCGCCTTGGTCGCACGTTTCTGGCGCGAACCCTATGCACCGCCGAAACTGGCGCGCTGGGGCACCGAGCTGCACGACCGTTTCCTGTTGCCGCATTTCATCGAGCAAGACTTTGCCGACGTGATCGTCGAACTCAACGCCGCCGGTTACCCGCTACGCGCCGAATGGTTTGCCGCGCATCTGGGGTTCCGTTTCCCCAAAGTCGGCGACTATGCCGTCAGCGGTATCGAACTGGAGCTGCGCCAGGCCCTGGAACCCTGGCATGTGCTGGGCGAGGAGGGCGCCGTGGGCGGCACGGTGCGTTATGTCGATTCGTCCCTTGAGCGCCTTCAGGTGAAAGTGACCGGGCTGCCGCCGCAACGCTACCTGCTGACCTGCAACGGCATTCCGGTGCCCTTGCAACCCACCGGGCGAGTCGGCGAGTTTGTGGCCGGCGTGCGTTATCGCGCCTGGCAGCCGGCCAACTGCCTGCAACCGACCATCGCGGTGCATGCGCCGTTGGTGTTCGATTTGCTGGATACCTGGATGCAACGCTCGCTGGGCGGCTGCCAGTACCATGTCGCCCATCCGGGCGGGCGCAATTACGACAGCTTGCCAGTGAATGCCAATGAAGCGGAAAGCCGGCGCATGGCGAGGTTTTTCCGGTTGGGGCATAGCCCTGGGACGCTTCCGGTGCCGGCAGTCGTCATCAACGATGAGTTGCCGATGACCTTGGACTTGCGGCGTTTCCCCAATAAAAATGACTAAACGCCGGTCCAGAATGTGGGAGCTGGCTTGCCTGCGATAGCGATTTATCAGTCACCAACACTGTCGACTGAACCACCGCCATCGCAGGCAAGCCAGCTCCCACATTAGATCGTAGTGAATTTGAATTAAACTGTGGCCCCCTTGCCTCTGCCGAGCGTTCCATGTCCGATTTGCTCGACCGTTACCCGCTGACCGCGGGCACCTATCACGAACTGCTGGACGACGGCGGCGCGGTGCGTGCGCATTGGCAGCGCCTGCTCGACCACCTGCAACGCAGCACACCCGCGCAACTGGCCCAACGCCAGGCGCTGCTGACCCGGCAGATCCAGGAAAACGGCGTGACCTATAATGTCTACGCCGACCCCAAGGGCGCCGACCGCCCATGGGAGCTTGACCTGTTGCCCCACGTGCTCGCAGCCGATGAGTGGCAGCACCTGTCGGCCGGTATTGCCCAGCGTGCACGGCTGCTCAATGCCGTGCTGGCCGACCTTTATGGCCCGCAGCGCCTAATCAAGGAAGGCTTGCTGCCGGCCGAGCTGGTGTTTGGGCACAACAACTTCCTGTGGCCGTGCCAAGGCATCCAACCGCCGGACGGCGCGTTTCTGCACCTGTACGCCGTGGACCTGGCGCGCACCCCGGATGGCCGCTGGTGGGTCACCGCCGACCGCACACAGGCGCCGTCGGGTGCTGGCTACGCGCTGGAGAACCGCACCATCGTGTCCCGCGCGTTCCCGGACCTGTACCGCGATCTGCAAGTGCAGCACCTCACGGGGTTCTTCCGTACGCTCCAGGAAACCTTGGTCCGACAGGCGCCGGGGGATGATCAACAGCCTCTGATCGTTCTGCTCACGCCGGGCCGATTCAACGAAAGTTACTTTGAACACCTCTACCTTGCCCGCCAACTCGGCTACCCGCTGGTGGAAGGCGGCGACCTCACCGTGCGTGACAGCACGGTGTTCCTGAAAACCCTCAGCGGCCTGCGCCGGGTGCACGCAATCATGCGTCGTCTCGACGACGACTTCTGCGACCCGCTGGAGCTGCGCACCGATTCAGCCCTTGGCGTCCCCGGTCTGCTCGATGCGGTGCGCCAAGGCAATGTGTTGGTGGCCAATGCGTTGGGCAGCGGTGTGCTGGAGTCGCCCGGTTTGCTCGGCTTCCTGCCGAAGATCAACGAATTTCTGTTCGGTGAAGCACTGATCCTGCCGTCCATTGCCACGTGGTGGTGCGGTGAAGCGCCGGTGCTGGCCGAGGCTCTGGAAAAGTTGCCGGAGCTGCTGATAAAACCGGCTTTCCCGTCGCAAAGTTTCGCGCCGGTATTCGGCCGTGACCTGAACGACGAAGAGCGCCAAGCCCTGGCCGAACGCATGCGCGCGCGGCCGTACGCCTACGTCGCCCAGGAACTGGCGCAATTGTCCCAGGCGCCGGTGTGGCACACCGTGGATGACCACCTGCAACATCGCGCCATCGGCATGCGTGTTTATGCCGTGGCCAGCGCCGACGGTTATCGCGTGCTTCCCGGCGGCCTGACCCGCGTGGCCGCCGAGGCCGATGCCGAAGTGGTGTCGATGCAACGCGGAGGCGCCAGCAAAGACACCTGGGTGCTCGGCGAACGCGCAGCCGGTAGCGAACACTGGCGTGCGCAACGCGCCATTGGTGCCCATGACCTGGTGCGCCGCGATCCGTATCTGCCGTCGCGGGTGGTGGAAAACCTGTTCTGGTTTGGTCGTTACTGCGAGCGCTGCGATGACAGCGCGCGCTGGTTGCGCGTTGTGCTGGCGCGGTATGTCGATGGCGATGACGCGTTGGCCTTGCAGGCGGCCGTCGAATTGGGCGAAAACCTGCGGCTGCTGCCGGAAGAGGGCGAATTGCCGGAGCGGCTGCTCGCAGCCTTGCTCGGTGATGACTGGCCCTCGAGCCTGCGCGCCAACCTGCAACGCTTGCAGTGGGCGGCGTCCCAGGTGCGCGGCAAGTTATCCCGGGAAAACTGGCAGGCGCTGGTAGAGCTGCAACGCGAAGCCCTGGAGCTGGAAAGCGAGGCGCCGGACTTTGGTGAATTGCTGGACTTCCTCAACCGCCTGGTGATGTCCCTGGCGGCGCTGTCCGGGTTTGCCCTGGACGACATGACCCGCGATGAAGGCTGGCGTTTTTTGATGATGGGCCGGCGCATCGAGCGTCTGCAATTTCTCAGCAGCAGCCTTGCCGCATTCTTGCGGGGCGTGGCGGTGTTCGATCAGGCCGGGCTGGAGTGGTTGCTGGAGCTGGGCAACAGCAGCATCACCTATCGCTCGCGCTACCTGGCGGTGCCGCAGTTGATCCCGGTGCTCGACCTGTTGCTGCTGGACGAGCAGAACCCGCATGCGGTGTTGTTCCAGCTCAAACTGGTCAGCCGTACCCTGCGACGTCTCAACGACGATTTCGGTGTACCCCGGGAAACAGGTCTCGCGCCGTTGGTGGAGCGCCTGTCGCGTTTCGACCTGGGCTGCCTGGAGAACCCCCTGTTTGGCGAATCCAGCGTGCGTGCCGCGTTGGATGGCCTGGCCGACCTGCTGCAAGCGGTGGCCGATGAAAGTGGCCAAGTGTCGGATCGCCTGGCCTTGCGCCACTTTGCCCATGTGGATGATGTCAGCCAACAAACGGTGTCGGTGTGATGAGTGCGCGCTACCAGATTTTCCACGATACCCATTATCACTACGACAGCCCGGTGTCCTTGGCCCAGCAGTTGGCGCATCTGTGGCCACGGCCGTGCGCCTGGCAGCGTTGCAGCTCGCAGCAGCTGGAGATCAGCCCGGAGCCGACGTCGCGCCGCGATGAACTGGATGTGTTCGGCAACCCGATCACCCGCCTTGCGTTCGAACGTCCCCATGATGAATTGCTGGTGAATGCCGGGCTGACCGTGGAAGTGCTGGCGCGACCGGTGCTGGATTTCCAACAATCGCCGGCCTGGGACCAGACCCGCGACAGCCTGACCTACAGCTGCCATCCCATGTCCCTTGAGTTGATCGAAGCCTGCCGCTATCGCTTCGAATCGCCCTACGTGCACTTGAAGCAAACGTTCGTGGAGTTCTCCGAAAGCTGTTTCCCGCCTGGTCAGCCGTTGCTGCTGGGCGTGCAGGCGCTGATGGAAAAGATCTTCAGCGAATTCACCTTCGATGCCGAGGCCACCCAGGTCGCGACGCCGTTGGTGGAAGTGCTGGAGCGCCGGCGCGGTGTGTGCCAGGACTTTGCTCACCTGATGTTGGCGTGCCTGCGCTCGCGGGGCCTGGCGGCGCGCTATATCAGTGGCTACCTGCTCACCCAGCCACCCCCCGGCCAGCCACGGCTGATCGGCGCCGATGCGTCCCACGCGTGGGTCTCGGTGTATTGCCCGGTATCAGGTTGGGTGGATTTTGATCCGACAAACAATGTGCAGCCGGCTCTGGAGCACATCACCCTGGCCTGGGGCCGGGATTTTTCCGATGTGTCGCCGTTGCGAGGGGTGATTCTGGGGGGAGGGAGCCATGACCCGGAGGTTCGGGTGACGGTGATGCCGCTGGAGTAGAGGTGGATTGTGCCGAGCCGGTCTGGCCGGCTCAGCACAAAGGAAATTATTCAGCCGGATCTTTCGGTGTTTCCGTTTCGTCTACTGCCACTGCACCTTCCGCATCCGGGTTCAGTGCGCCCGCTTCTTCGTCAGCAGCGGCTTTCTTGCGTTGCAGTTTTTCCTCTTTCTTCTGTTCCTTGGCCAAGTCTCTCTGACGTTTGGCGAAGGAGTAATTAGGTTTGGCCATGGGCGATCCTCTAAGGTCGAAGGTGAGGGTGGGCGGCGCGCAGCTGCCTTGGGTCGCTATGGTAGCAGCTTAGCAGCGCGCTTGGGCCTCACTTACCGCAGGCGTAGGCAGCCAGCAGGCCGTTGAACAGTTGGTTGAGGTGCATGGCGTAGGCTCCAAGGGGAATGAGCCGATCATAGGCAGGTGCCGGTACTTTGGCTGGTAGATTGTGTTGATAGGTCTGATAGCCTAAAGTTGTATACAATCTGTTGATTCAGATCATAAGAATTTCGGCCTGCTTGAGGCACCCTTGTCGCAATACGCTTTTTTAAACCCTGCCTTGGAGATTCACATGTTTGCCAAACTCGTTGCTGTTTCCCTGCTCACTCTGGCGAGCGGCCAGTTGCTTGCTGCAGAGTGCAAGGTCACCGTCGACTCCACTGACCAGATGTCCTTCAATACCAAAGCCATCGAAATTGACAAGAGCTGCAAGACCTTCACCGTCGAGCTGACTCACTCCGGCAACCTGCCGAAAAACGTCATGGGCCACAACTGGGTGCTGACCAGTGCCGCCAACATGCAGCCAGTTGCCACTGACGGCATGGCCGCCGGCATCGACAAAGACTACTTGAAGCCAGGTGACGATCGCATCATCGCCCACACCAAGATCATCGGTGCTGGCGAGAAAGACGCGGTAACCTTCGACGTGTCGAAGCTGGCCGCCGGTACTGATTACGCGTTCTTCTGCTCGTTCCCGGGCCACATCTCGATGATGAAAGGTACTGTGACCGTTAAGTAAGCCGACGCCGGTCGAAAAAAAAGCGCCCCGAAGGGCGCTTTTTTGTGGGCGGTCAGTTGAACCGAGTCATCGTTCATCGCAGTCAAGCCAGCTCCCACATTCAACCGCATTCTCATGCTGGAACCCGGTCAACTGTGGGAGCTGGCTTGCCTGCGATAGCGGTCTAACAGTCAACACAAGCCTATCTGGCTCACCTCACGGCGCAAACGGCATCACCCGCTTGTGCTCAGTCTTGCGATACGTCTCACAGATAATCCGGAACGCTTCCTCGCGCACCGGCTCGCCGTGCAGGAACGCATCGATCTCGGTGTAGGTCACGCCATGTGACGCTTCGTCCGGCTTGCCCGGCGAGAGGTCTTCCAGGTCCGCCGTCGGTACTTTCTCCACCAACGACTCAGGCGCACCAAAGTGCCGTGCAATCGCGCGCACCTGGTTCTTCACCAGCCCGCTCAATGGCGCCAGATCGCACGCGCCGTCACCAAACTTGGTGAAAAAGCCCATCACCGCTTCTGCCGCATGGTCGGTGCCAATCACCAGCCCACCGGCCGCGCCGGCGATGGTGTACTGCGCCACCATGCGCATGCGCGCCTTGGTGTTGCCCAGCACGAAATCGCGGGACACCGAAGCCTTGCCTTCAAACGCCGCCACTTCATTGGCCAGGGCTTTCACCGCCGGGCCGATGTTCACGGTGTGGCGCTCGTCCGGTTCGATAAAGTCCACCGAGGCCTGGGCGTCGATTTCGTCGAACTGGGTTTCGTAGGGCAGGCGCACGGCGATAAAACGGTAGGCGTCATCCCCGGTGCTGGCGCGCAGTTCCTGCATCGCGCGTTGGGCCAACAGGCCGGCGGTCAGGGAGTCGACGCCACCGCTGATGCCCAGCACCAACGCTTTGAGCCCGGAATTGCGCAGGCAGTCCTGGATAAAGGTCACGCGCCGGGCAACCTCGGCCTCGAGGGCTGCCGGGTCTTTGAACGGCGCTTGGACCTTGAGCTGTTCAGCAATCTCACGCTGTACGGCTTGCATGATTCACTCCTTGCTAGAGATGGCAGGTACTTTGAAAACATGACGCAAATAGGCGACGAAATTCGGGTCGGTGCAGTGGGTCTTGCCCGCTTCATCGGAAATCTTCGCGACGGGCTGGCCATTGCAGGCGGTCATTTTAAGCACGATGCTCATCGGCTCGACACCTGGAATGTCGCAGGTCAGGTTGGTGCCAATGCCAAAGCTCACATTGATCCGACCCCGCAGTGCGCGGAATATCTCCAGGGCCTTGGGCAATGACAGGCTGTCGGAGAACACCAGGGTCTTGCTCATCGGCTCGATACCCAGCTTATGATAATGGGCGATGGCTTTTTCCGCCCATTGCACCGGGTCGCCGGAGTCATGGCGCAGGCCGTCGAACAGCTTGGCGAAGTACAAATCGAAGTCGCCGAGGAACGCGTCGGTGGTGATGCAATCGGTCAGGGCAATGCCCAGCAGCCCACGGTACTCGCGGACCCAGCAATCGAGTGCGGCGATCTGGCTGTCGATCAGGCGCGGGCCGAGTTGCTGGTGGGCCATGATCCATTCGTGGGCCATGGTGCCGAGCGGTTTCATATCGAATTCGCGGGCCAGGTGCACGTTGCTGGTGCCGACAAAACGCCCTGGGAAATCATGCTTGAGCACGCTGACCACTTCTTCCTGCACGCGGTACGAGAAGCGCCGGCGCGTGCCGAAGTCGGCCACTTGCAGCTCCGACAACTCGTCGCTGCTGGCATTTGCCGTCAGCCAGTCGAACTTGCGGTACAGCTGCTCGCGCGCCTGTTCGAGGATCACAGTCTGATAGCGGTAGCGGTTACGCACTTCGCTGACGATGGCCAGCATTGGCACTTCAAACAGAATCACATGCAGCCAGGGCCCGCGCAGGCGGATAAACAACTCGCCGTTCTCGATGCCGGTCTGCACATAGCGCAGATTGAAGCGGAACAGCCCGAGAAAGCGCAGAAAGTCCGGCTTCATGAAGCTGATGCGTTCCAGGAAACCCAACTGGTCCGGGCTCAGGCTCAGCTCGGCGAGGCGTTCGATCTGGTAGCGGATCTCCGCCAGGTATGGGCGCAGGTCTTCGCTGTTTCGGCAACGAAACTCCCATTCAACTTCCACGTTGGGGTAGTTGTGCAGCACCGCCTGCATCATGGTCAGCTTGTAGAAGTCGGTGTCGAGCAGGTTCTGCACGATGCGATCGGCAAACACACTCTCGCTCATAACGGGAATCTCCAGACGGGTCGGCAATGGGCGCCGACCTTTACGCACAATTAGGGAAGAGGGCTAGTGGCGCATAGACCTGTGTTGTTTTGCCAGTGATTTTTTTGCCAAGGCCACCGGCGCTTTCGCGAGCAAGCCCGCTCCCACACTTGGAATGCATTTCAAACTGTGGGAGCGGGCTTGCTCGCGAAAGCGATATACCAGGCACTAAATAACCTGCTCCATCATCCACTTCACAAATTCGCGCACCTTGGGCACTTCCGCCGAATGCTCCGGATACGCCAGGAAATACGCATCCTGACTCGGCATTGCGTGCTGCCAAGGGATCACCAGCTTGCCATCCGCCAGTTCCTCTTCCACCAGAAAGCGCGGCAGCAAGGCCACGCCACAGCCGACCTGGGCCGCACGAATGCACATATAAAAGGTGTCAAAACGCGGTCCGTGATAGCTGTGCTCGGTGTGGAAGCCCTGGCTGGCAAACCAGTCATGCCACCCCTGGGGCCGTGAGGCGTTTTGCAGCAGGACCAGGTCGCTGAGTTGCGTGGGATCGGTGAACGGCTGCGCGGGCAGGCTTTCGGGGGCGCACACCGGCACCAGCTCTTCGCTGAACAATTTCAGACTCTCGGTGCCGGGGCGTGAGCCCTGGCCAAAGTAGAAGGCCATGTCGGCCTTGCCTTGCAGCAGCTCGTCCGGCTCCTGCTCGTTGCACAGGTCCAGGTGGATCTGCGGATGACGCAGGCGCCAGCCCTTGAGGCGCGGTACCAGCCAGCGCGCGCCAAAGGTGTAGGGCGTAGACACCCGCAACACTTCGGTCTCGCCGCCGTAGGAACGCAGGTAGTGGGTGGACATCTCCACCTGCGTGAGGATCTTGCGCACCTCCACCAGGTACAGGTCGCCCGCTGGCGTCATCTGCAAGCGGCGGCGCACCCGGCGAAACAGCAGGTGTTGCAACAACTCTTCCAACTGCGCCACCTGCTTGCTCACCGCGCTCTGCGTGAGGTTCAGTTCCTCGGCGGCGCGGGTGAAACTCAGGTGGCGGGTGGCGGCTTCGAAACACTGCAAGGCAGTGATCGAGGGCAAATGTCTTTTATTGAGCACGGCACGCCTCTTTTTATTCTTTGCATGAATAAACGGAATGATATCTCGCCTAATCGTCGTTTGTTGGCAAGTCTTCGGCCAGCTACAAATAAGCTCTGGATCGCCGTGTCTGTCGGCGGCGCAATTTTCTGTTTGCAGATTGAAGGAGTAACCCATGGTTGCCGCATTGCTTGATCGTCTCGGGGTAAACCCGGCGCTGTACCAGTCGGGGAAACAACCCGTGCATTCGCCGATCGATGGCAGCCGTATCGGCAGCGTGAACTGGGAAGGTGCCGCCGAGGTGGAGCAACAGGTCAGTCGCGCCGAGCATGCATTCGAGGCCTGGCGCAACGTGCCGGCACCACGCCGCGGCGAACTGGTGCGTCAGTTCGGTGATGTGTTGCGCGAGTACAAGGCCGACCTCGGCGAGCTGGTGTCCTGGGAAGCCGGCAAGATCACCCAGGAAGGCCTGGGTGAAGTGCAGGAAATGATCGACATCTGCGACTTCGCCGTCGGCCTGTCGCGCCAGCTGTACGGTTTGACCATCGCCTCCGAACGCCCGGGCCACCATATGCGTGAAACCTGGCACCCGCTGGGCGTGGTCGGCGTGATCAGCGCCTTCAACTTCCCGGTCGCCGTGTGGGCGTGGAACACCACCCTGGCGCTGGTGTGCGGCAACGCGGTGATCTGGAAACCCTCGGAAAAGACCCCGCTTACCGCGCTGGCTTGCCAGGCGCTGTTCGAGCGTGTGTTGAAGAAATTCGACGGCGCGCCCGAGTACCTCAGCCAAGTGATCATCGGCGGCCGCGACGCCGGCGCCGCGCTGGTGGATGACCCGCGCGTCGGGTTGATCAGCGCCACCGGCAGCACCCGCATGGGCCGCGAAGTGGCACCGAAAGTCGCCGCACGGTTTGCCCGCAGCATCCTGGAGCTGGGCGGCAACAACGCAATGATCCTCGGCCCAAGCGCCGACCTGGACATGGCCGTGCGCGCCATCCTGTTCAGCGCGGTCGGCACGGCCGGCCAGCGTTGCACCACCCTACGCCGGCTGATCGCCCACGAGTCGGTGAAGGAGGAAATCGTCACCCGCCTCAAGGCCGCCTATTCCAAGGTGCGCATCGGCCACCCGCTGGAAGGCAACCTGATCGGCCCACTGATCGACAAACACGGCTTCGAGAACATGCAGGACGCCCTGGAGCAAGCCTTGAGCGAAGGCGGCAAGGTGTTCGGCGGCAAGCGCCAACTGCAAGACACATTCCCTAACGCCTACTACGTGTCGCCGGCCATCGTGGAAATGCCCGAGCAAAGCGACGTGGTGTGCACTGAAACGTTCGCGCCGATTCTTTACGTGATTGGCTACACCGATTTCGCTGAAGCCCTGCGTCTGAACAACGCCGTGCCTCAAGGTTTGTCGTCATGCATCTTCACTACCGATGTGCGCGAAGCCGAGCAGTTCATGTCGGCCGTGGGCAGTGACTGCGGCATCGCCAACGTCAACATCGGCCCGAGCGGCGCGGAAATCGGCGGCGCGTTTGGCGGTGAGAAAGAAACGGGCGGTGGGCGTGAATCGGGTTCGGATGCGTGGCGCGGGTATATGCGTCGGCAGACCAATACGGTGAACTACTCGTTGGAACTGCCATTGGCCCAGGGTATTACCTTCGACTGATCTCTCAGTCGGAGTGAGGTCAGAATGTGGGAGCTGGCTTGCCTGCGATAGCATCACTTCGGTCTAGCTGATACACCGAGGTGCCTGCATCGCAGGCAAGCCAGCTCCCACCGTTGATTGGGTTTACAACCCTGAAACTGTTGTTTGTTAGGTCTCATCGGAGTCTGGCAATGGCACTGCGCGAAACATGTTTGTGGGAACACCTCACCCCTGGCCGGCCAAACCGCGCCGCGCTCAAGGGCGACGTCAAGGTGGATGTGTGCGTGATCGGCGCCGGGATCACCGGGCTGTCGGCGGCCATCCACTTGCTGGAACAGGGTAAAAGCGTTGCCGTGCTGGAGGCCCATCGCACCGGCCACGGCGGTTCGGGGCGCAACGTCGGGCTGGTCAATGCCGGGATGTGGATCCCGCCGGATGATATCGAGGCCGGTTTCGGCGAGGCGGTGGGCAGCCAGCTCAACCGCATGCTGGGGGCGGCGCCGTCGCTGGTGTTCAGCCTGATCGACAAATACAACATCGATTGCCAATTGCGCCGCGAGGGCACGTTGCACATGGCGCACAACGCCCGTGGCGAAGCGGATTTGCGCAGTCGTGAAGAACAATGGAAACGCCGGGGCGCGCCGGTGGAATTGCTCACCGGCCAAGCCTGCGAGCAAGCCACTGGCACTAAGAAAATCGCTGCCGCCTTGCTGGATCGGCGCGCCGGCACCTTGAATCCAATGGCTTACACCAGTGGTTTGGCGAATGCGGCTGTCGGCCTTGGTGGGCAGTTGTTCGACCATTCCCCAGTCACCCAGCTCGAACGCCAAGGTGCGCACTGGTCGGTGCAGACTGCCCAGGGCTCAGTGCAGGCTGCACAGGTGGTCATCGCCTCAAATGCCTACACCGAAGGCGAATGGACCGAGCTGCGGCGCAATTTCTTCCCCGGTTACTACTACCAGGTCGCGTCGGCCCCGCTGACGGGGGACGCCGCCCAGCAAATCCTCCCCGGCGGCCAAGGTTCGTGGGATACGCGCCAGGTGCTGAGCAGCATTCGCCGCGATGCCGATGGCCGCCTGTTGCTCGGTAGCCTGGGCAACGGAAACCAGAAACCGGCTTGGTTCCTCGAGGCGTGGGCCGATCGGGTGCAGCAGCATTACTTCCCGTACCTCAAATCGGTGCAGTGGGAATACACCTGGACCGGCTGCATTGCCTTCACTCCGGACCACTTGATGCGCCTGTTCGAGCCCGCCCCCGGCCTGGTGGCAGTAACGGGCTATAACGGGCGCGGCGTGACCACCGGCAGCGTGGTCGGCAAGGCGTTCGCCGACTACGTGTGTCACCAGAATCCACAGGCCTTGCCGATTCCTTTCGCGCCTATGCAACCGCTGGCCGGGGTCGGTCTGCGCAGCTGTCTTTATGAAGCCGGTTTTTCGCTGTATCACGCGGGCCAATGCCTGAGGATCGTGATCTGATCAGCGAAATACCGCTCAAAAGCCGGCATTTTCTTAGCGGGCTACTAATCTGTATTGGTGCAAGTCGTAGCAGTCACGCACTGTAAATGTGCAGTTCCGTTACGCCGTTTGTTACAGCGGTAGGAACTGTCGTTTATGGGGTTGGTTGCAGGTGCGACCTGTCGAGGTTGTACTTTTTCGATCCATTGGTTGCACCTTCTGATGTTAGACGGTTGCACGTCCTTGCGATGGGCGCTGAAACGCCTGCAATAACAATGACACCGTGTCTTTTTGAAGAATAAAAACGTAGTGGCACGCGCCTTGCTCTGAGCTTTCAGTGAAAAGTTTGAACGCAAGTTGTCGTGCCAAAAATCAAAAATATCGGAGCACCACTCATGTCCCAGACGTTTTACAAGAAAGGTTTCCTGGCCCTCGCCGTTGCAGCGGCGCTGGGTGTTTCTGCGTTTGTTCAAGCTGATGTGAAGATTGGCGTTGCGGGGCCGATGACTGGCGCCAACGCCTCATTCGGTGAGCAGTACATGAAGGGTGCCCAAGCGGCAGCCGATGCGATCAACAAGGCCGGCGGCATTAACGGTGAGCAGATCAAGCTGGTCGCCGGCGACGATGCCTGCGAACCCAAGCAGGCCGTAGCCGTGGCCAACCGGCTGGTCGACCAGGACAAAGTGATCGGCGTGGTCGGGCACTTCTGCTCGTCGAACACCATCCCGGCGTCCGAGGTGTATAACGACGCGGGCGTGATCGCCATCACCCCAGGTTCCACCAACCCACAAGTGACCGAGCGCGGCATGAGCGCAATGTTCCGTATGTGCGGGCGTGACGACCAGCAGGGCATCGTGGCCGGCGACTATATCGTCGACGTGCTCAAGGGCAAGAAAATTGCCGTGATCAACGACAAAGACACCTACGGCAAAGGCCTGGCTGACGCCACTGCTGCCCAGTTGACCAAGCGCGGCGTCAAGCCGGTGCTGGAAGAAGGCCTGACCCGTGGCGAGAAAGACTTCAGTGCTCTGGTCACCAAAATCCGCTCTACCGGCGCTGACGTCGTGTACTTCGGCGGCCTGCACCCGGAAGCCGGTCCTTTGGTTCGCCAACTGCGTGAAGCCGGCCTGAAAGATGTGAAGTTCATGTCCGATGACGGCGTAGTGACCGACGAATTGGTCACCACCGCAGGCGGCAAGCAATACGTGGACGGCGTCTACATGACCTTTGGCGCCGACCCGCGCCTGTTGCCCGAAAGCAAGGCCGTGGTGGAAGAGTTCCGCAAAGCCGGCTACGAGCCTGAAGGCTACACCTTGTACGCCTACGCCTCGCTCCAGGCCCTGGCCGCCGGCTTCAACGGTGCCAAGTCCGACAAAGGCGAAGACGCCGCCAAGTGGCTCAAGGCCAACCCTGTGAAAACCGTGATGGGCGAGAAGACCTGGGACGCCAAGGGCGACCTGAAAGTCTCCGACTATGTGGTTTACCAGTGGGACAAGGAAGGCAAATACCACCAGTTGGAAAAACAGAAATAAGCGTAAACACGATCACTCCGGCAACACAGAGCCAATGTGGGAGCCGGGCTTGCCCGCGATGACGGACTGGCAGTCAGCACGTGTGTTGAATCTGAAACCGCTATCGCAGGCAAGCCAGCTCCCACAATGGATCGCAGTTGTCAGTCCCATCGTGTCAGGCAACAAGATCTGTCTTTTCCTCCAGAAGCGCCGCACACCCACCGGTGTGCAGGTGCTCACCGCGTGAGATTGCGTTATGGATGGTATTTTCCTGCAGCAACTGGTCAACGGCCTGACCCTCGGGTCGGTCTATGGCCTGATCGCCATCGGCTACACAATGGTCTATGGCATCATTGGCATGATCAACTTCGCCCACGGCGAGGTTTATATGATTTCCGCTTACCTCGCGGCGATCAGTCTGGCACTGCTGGCTTACTTCGGCATCGAATCCTTTCCGCTGCTCATTCTTGGCACCTTGGTCTTCACCGTCGTCGTCACCGGCGTTTACGGTTGGGTCATCGAACGTGTCGCCTACAAACCGCTGCGTAACTCCACCCGCCTGGCACCGCTGATCAGCGCCATCGGGATTTCCCTGATCCTGCAGAACTACGCGCAGATCGCCCAGGGCGCCAAGCAACAAGGTATTCCAACCTTGTTGGCAGGGGCCTGGCGTGTCGACATCGGCACCGGGTTCGTGCAGCTCACGTACACCAAGGTGTTCATCCTCGTGGCGGCGTTTGCCGGCATGGCGTTGCTGACCTACATCATCAAATACACCAAGCTCGGCCGCATGTGCCGCGCGACCCAGCAAGACCGCAAGATGGCCTCGATCCTCGGCATCAACACCGACCGGGTGATCTCCTATGTGTTTGTCATCGGTGCCGCCATGGCTGCACTGGCCGGCGTGCTGATCACCCTCAACTACGGCACCTTCGATTTCTATGCCGGCTTCATCATCGGCATCAAGGCGTTTACCGCGGCGGTACTCGGCGGCATCGGCTCCCTGCCAGGGGCGATGTTGGGCGGGATTATCCTGGGTATCTCCGAGTCGCTGTTCTCGGGGTTGATCAACTCTGACTACAAAGACGTGTTCAGTTTCTCCCTGCTGGTGGTGATTCTGATTTTCCGTCCTCAGGGCCTGCTTGGTCGCCCACTCGTGGCTAAGGTGTAAACATGTCTGCTGCCAAACCAATCGATATCAAGAAAAGTGTGGTCGATGCAGTCCTTGCCGGGCTGATTTCGTTGATCATCTTCGGGCCCATCGTTGGCGTTGTCCTCGATGGCTACAGTTTCAACTTGGAACCGGCCCGCGTCGGCGTGATGGTCGCGATTGTGATGCTCGGCCGGTTCGCCATGAGCCTGTTCCTGCAAACGCCCAAGGGTATAAGAATCCTGCAGGGATTCGAGAGCAGCGGCTCCGGCGTGCACGTACAGAAACCGGACTATAAATCGCGGCTGCGCTGGATCATTCCGGCACTGATCGTGATCGCCATCGTGTTCCCGATCTTCGCCAACAAGTACCTGCTGACCGTGGTGATCCTCGGGCTGATCTACGTGTTGCTCGGGTTGGGCCTGAACATCGTGGTAGGCCTGGCGGGCTTGCTCGACTTGGGCTACGTGGCGTTCTACGCCATCGGTGCCTACGGCCTGGCGCTGGGTTATCAATACCTGGGCCTGGGTTTCTGGACGGTGCTGCCACTGGCGGCCATCGCGGCGGCGCTGGCGGGGTGCATCCTCGGGTTTCCGGTATTACGAATGCACGGTGACTACCTGGCTATCGTGACCCTGGGCTTCGGTGAAATCATCCGCTTGGTGCTTAACAACTGGCTGTCGTTTACCGGCGGCCCGAATGGCATGCCTGTGCCGTCACCGACCTTCATGGGGTTGGAGTTCGTGCGCAAGGCCAAGGATGGCGGGGTGCCCTTTCATGAGTTCTTCGGCATCGATTACAACCCTAATTTCAAGTTCATGTTTATCTACATCGTGTTGTTCATCGTGGTGATGCTGGTGCTGTACATCAAACACCGCCTGACCCGCATGCCGGTCGGCCGTGCCTGGGAAGCCTTGCGCGAAGATGAAATCGCCTGCCGCTCCATGGGCCTGAACCACGTACTGGTGAAGCTCTCGGCGTTCACCATCGGTGCGTCGACTGCGGGCCTGGCCGGGGTGTTCTTTGCCAGCTACCAGGGCTTCGTCAACCCGTCGTCGTTTACCTTCTTCGAGTCGGCGCTGATCCTGGCCATCGTGGTCTTGGGTGGCATGGGCTCGACGGTCGGCGTGGTGATTGCGGCCTTCGTATTGACCGTCGCGCCCGAACTGCTGCGCAGCTTCTCCGAATACCGCGTGCTGCTGTTTGGCGTGTTGATGGTGGTGATGATGATCTGGCGACCGCGCGGCTTGATCCGCATCAGCCGTACCGGTGTGACACCACGTAAAGGAGTGGCGCCATGAGCAAGGAAGTCGTCCTTTCCGTTGAGCACTTGATGATGCACTTCGGTGGCATCAAAGCCTTGAGCGATGTGAGCCTCAAGGTCGAACGCAACTCGATCTTC
The DNA here is from genome assembly GCF_900005865.1 of Pseudomonas sp. 58 R 12. NCBI lineage: Bacteria > Pseudomonadati > Pseudomonadota > Gammaproteobacteria > Pseudomonadales > Pseudomonadaceae > Pseudomonas > Pseudomonas sp. 58 R 12. Next base: position 151,352 of record NZ_CVTP01000013.1, on the reverse strand, counting down.
GCCCTGATCGGCCCCAACGGCGCCGGCAAGACCACGGTATTCAACTGCCTCACCGGCTTCTACAAAGCCAGCGGCGGCAAGATTGAACTCAATGTGCGTGGTAAGCAGACAAACGTGATCCAACTGCTCGGCGAGCGCTTCAAAGCCGTCGACTTTGTGTCGCCGAAAAGTTTCCTCAGTCGGGTGTACTACAAGATGTTCGGCGGCACCCACCTGGTGAACCGTGCTGGCCTGGCGCGAACCTTCCAGAACATTCGCCTGTTCAAGGAAATGTCGGTGGTGGAAAACCTGCTGGTGGCCCAGCACATGTGGGTCAACCGCAATATGCTCGCGGGTATCCTCAACACCAAGGGCTACCGCAAAGCCGAAAGCGATGCCCTTGACCACGCTTTCTACTGGCTGGAAGTGGTGGACCTGGTGGACTGTGCCAACCGCCTGGCCGGCGAACTTTCCTACGGCCAGCAGCGCCGCCTGGAGATCGCTCGCGCCATGTGCACGCGGCCGCAGATCATCTGCCTCGATGAGCCGGCAGCGGGCCTCAACCCCCAGGAAACCGAAGCCCTCAGCGCGATGATTCGCCTGCTGCGCGACGAACACGACCTCACGGTCGTGCTGATCGAACACGACATGGGCATGGTGATGAGTATTTCCGACCACATCGTGGTGCTGGACCACGGCAACGTGATCGCCGAAGGCGGGCCGGAAGCGATCCGCAACGACCCGAAAGTGATTGCCGCCTACCTGGGCGCCGACGAAGAGGAGCTGGTATGAGCGGACCTATCCTCGAAATGAAGGACCTGGACGTGTACTACGGTCCGATCCAGGCCCTGAAAAAAGTCTCGCTGCATATCAACGAAGGCGAAACCGTCAGCCTGATCGGCTCCAACGGCGCGGGCAAGTCCACGCTGCTGATGTCGATTTTCGGCCAGCCACGGGCCGAGTCAGGGCAGATCCTCTATAACGGCGTCGACATTACCCACAAGTCGTCCCACTACATTGCCTCCAATGGTATTGCGCAGTCGCCGGAAGGGCGGCGGGTGTTCCCCGACATGACCGTCGAGGAAAACCTGCTGATGGGCACCATCCCGATTGGCGACAAGTTCGCCCAGGAAGACATGCAGCGCATGTTCGAGCTGTTCCCACGGCTCAAGGAACGGCGTACCCAGCGGGCCATGACCATGTCCGGTGGCGAGCAGCAAATGCTCGCCATCGCCCGCGCGTTGATGAGTCGTCCAAAGTTGTTGCTGCTGGACGAACCTAGCCTGGGGCTGGCGCCAATTGTGGTGAAGCAGATCTTCTCGACCCTGCGCGAGTTGGCGGCGACCGGGATGACTATTTTCCTGGTGGAGCAGAACGCCAACCATGCGCTGCGTCTGTCGGATCGGGCGTATGTGATGGTTAACGGTGAGATTCGCCTGACGGGTACTGGTAAGGAATTGTTGGTCAACGAGGAAGTGCGCAACGCCTACCTCGGCGGCCACTGATCTAAATAACGACGCAGCACCCACTGTGGGAGCCCACATAAAAGCGGCTCCCGCAGTCTTTTTAGTGCTATCCACAGACCGTTCTGGAAATTGTGGAAAACAAATCCAGCCGCCCTCTAAAGCGCGACATATAGCCGCCGCAAATCCCTGTTTTGTCACAGTTTTGACTTGTCCCCATCCACTGTGGAACCGGCTGTGGGTAACGTGGGAGTAGCTGGCTGAAAGCCTTTAAAACCGTGGCTTGTAGCGAGTCGGTTGTTTTTTGATCAGCGGCTTTTTCGCGACCGCCCGAGGGCTTTGTCAACCTGTTTAAAGACACAGGTATATGACCGAAATATGTCCCGCCAGCCTGTGGATAAGTCTGTGACTAAACTCTGGAAAGACGGCCGCAGAGGCCGGAATGACTGGCCTGGAGCCATCGTTCTGATTTCCCGCCTGTCGATGGGTCTACATACGGCCCGTCTAAGGTCAAGCAAAAAACTTTCTAAAACCCCCTGTAACCCTTGTGTACAGAGGCCTGGAGCTTTTTGCACTTGCCCCCAAAGACTGTGGGCGCAGTTGTGGATAACCTGCGTGCATATGGCTGCACGCCACGGTTCATAAGGCTTTGCGTGCAATGGTTAAAAAGTGATCAGCTGCACATGAAGTTATGCGCTTAGCGGTTGCCGCCACCGCGGCGTAAGGGCATTCTGCTGGCAACTTTTTTCCCGATGCCCGCAAGGAGAACACCATGTCCGACACGCTGTTTATTACTGGCGCAACCTCAGGTTTCGGCGAAGCCTGTGCTCGTCGTTTTGCCGACGCTGGCTGGAAACTGGTGCTGACTGGCCGGCGTGCCGACCGCCTGAATGCGCTGGTCGAAGAGCTTTCAAAGCAGACCGAAGTGCATGGCCTGGTTGTGGACGTGCGTGACCGCAAGGGCATGGAAGACGCCATCGCCAACCTGCCGCCGTCGTTCGCGAAGCTGCGCGGGCTGATCAACAACGCCGGCCTGGCCGTGGGCACTGACCCGGCGCCCAAGTGCAGCCTCGACGATTGGGAAACCATGGTCGACACCAACATCAAGGGCTTGTTGACCACCACCAGCCTGCTGCTGCCGCGCCTGATCGCGCATGGCCGTGGCGCCGGGATCATCAACCTGGGCTCCATCGCCGGCAGCTACCCGTACCCGGGCAGCCATGTGTATGGCGGCTCCAAGGCGTTTGTTAAGCAGTTCTCGCTGAACCTGCGCTGCGACCTGCAAGGTACCGGCGTGCGCGTGACCAACATCGAGCCAGGCCTGTGCGAGAGCGAGTTTTCGTTGGTGCGCTTTGGTGGTGACCAGGCGCGGTATGACGCGACGTATGCCGGTGCCGAGCCGATTCAGCCGCAGGATATTGCGGACACGATCTTCTGGGTCATGAATACGCCGGCGCATGTGAATATCAACCGGTTGGAGTTGATGCCGGTGAGCCAAACATGGGCTGGGTTTGCGATTGAGCGCGGCGCTAAAGCCTGATTTTGTAGTGAGCGGGCTTGCCCCGCGCGAGGCATGCTCGCTCACTACACATTTCATTGTCAGCCGCCAAATAGGCAGCAAATCGGCCAAAACACGGCATAAGGTACACTCCACCTCTGAAAACCCCTCCGCACTGTGCGGTTTTAAGGTTTTGACAGGAGGAAATGTGAGTAACCGAGGTGAGCAGTCACTGCTCAAACAATCGACCATCCTGATGTTCGCGGTAGCGATCGCCGGGATTGTCACGGGTGTGGTATCTGGCGCCCAATCCATTCTGTTCGACGGCTTTTTCTCGCTGATCGCCACCGCCATCAAGGTGTTGATGCTGATCACGGCCAAGCTGATCGCCAAGAAAAGCAACGAGCGCTTCCAGTTCGGCTATTGGCACCTGGAGCCCATGGTGTTGCTGATCGAAGGCAGTTTCCTGTTGCTGATCGCCATTTATGCGTTCCTCAACGGCGTGTTCGGCATTATCAATGGCGGGCGTGAGATCGAGTTGGGGCTGGTGATCCTCTACGCGGCGGTGTTTACCGTCGTCGAATTCGCCTACTTCTTTTACGTGCGCTATCGCAATCGCACGCTGAAATCATCGCTGATCCAGTTCGACAACATCAGTTGGCTGGTGGACGCGATGCTCTCGGTGGGCTTGCTGATCAGCTTTCTGGCGGCACTGCTGCTCAAGTCCCAGGGCTATGGCGAGTGGGCGGTGTATGTCGACCCGTTGATCCTGATCCTGCTGGCCCTGAGCATGCTGGCGCCGGCGTTCAAGATCCTGCGCCCGGCGTTGCGCGAGGTGCTGGGGATTGCCCCGGACCACCTGGATGACAAAGTGCGCGAAGTGATGGACGCGGCACAGGCCAAGCATGGTTTCGACGACTACGTGTCCTACGTGCAAAAACACGGGCGGGCGCGGTTTATCGAGATTCATGTGGTGCTGCCGGCGGATTATCCGGTGGATAACGTTGCGACCCTGGACGGGCTGCGCGAAGAGATATCCACAGGGCTCGGCACGCCGGATGCGGCGCGCTGGCTGACGATCAGTTTTACGGGGGATCGTAAGTGGATTGCGTGAGGGCAGTTAGACCGAGGTGAAGCCTTCGCGAGCAAGCCCGCTCCCACATTCGACCGCATTCACATGTTGGAACACGGTCAAGTGTGGGAGCGGGCTTGCTCGCGAAGAGGCCCTGAAAATCAGCCGAGAGACCGGATCAGACCCTGATAGCAAGTCGCCAAATGATAAGGCGTAGTCGACGGCATATCCCGTCGACTCACGACGCCCTCGGCATCCAGGCATTCATTCCAACCCTTTTCATGCAAGAAGTGCTGTTGCAGCGCGAGCAGTTGGCGCTGTAGCACCGCTTCGCTGCCTGGCCGCAAGGTCAGTGCCCGCAGGTATTCGGCCTGGGCCCAGATACGTTGAGTGCCGTCGCGTACCGTGCCGTCCAGCGCCAGCATGCCGCTGACCGCGCCGCTTACGTTATCCACACCCTGTTGCTCGGCGTAGGCGAAAGCCCGGGTCAGCGACGCATGCAGCGGCGTACCGCGCAGTACATCTGACGATTCCAGCAAAAAGAACCACTCGAACTGGTGTCCCGGTTCGAACCAGTTATCCATAGCGCCCAGCGGTTTTTCCATCATCACGCCGTGCTGGCGGTCGATGAAGCGCTGTTGCATGGCTGTCGCCAGTGCCAGCAGGGCTGCCCGCACGCGGGCGTCTTCACGCACCGCGAGGGTGGCGAGGAACCCTTCGGCCAAGTGCATCAATGGGTTTTGCAGCGGGCCGGATTCAAGCGATGACCAGTTGCGCTCCAGCACGGCTTCATACAGGCCGTCGCCTGTGGAAAACCGCTCGGCGACCACTTCCAGGGCCGCATTGAGCACCGATTCCACCAGCGGCGCACGCACCTTGGCCCAGTAATGGGCGCAGGCGAAGATGATGAAGGCGTGGGTGTAGAGGTCTTTGCGCTGGTCGAGCGGCTGGCCGGCGGGATCAATGCTGTAGAACCAGCCGCCGTGCTCGGCGTCATGGAAGTGCTGTTGCAGTGAACGGAACAGAACCGCTGCGCGCTCCTCGGCGAAGGCTGCGCCAGGCTCGCCGATCAGGCTGGCAAACAGGTACAGCTGCCGCGCGCAGGCCATGGCGCGGTAGCGTTGTGGGGGCAGCGGCCGGTGATCGGCATCCAGCGCCTCATAGGGCAGTGCCAGCTCGGCGTTCCAGCCCGGGCCTTGCCAGAGCGGTACGATCAGGCTGTGGAAGTGCGTGAGCACGGTGTTCAAGGAGGGTTGGGAAGCGCTGGGCATTGGCTGGCGTCGTCACGGCAGGGGTGTAGGCGCGCATGGTATCAGGCTTGGGTTGTGTGGTGTCTTTGAGACCGCCATCGCAGGCAAGCCAGCTCCCACAGTTTGATGTGCGAACCCAATCAAACGTGGGAGCTGGCTTGCCTGCGAAGAGGCCCTTACAAACGCAACAAAATTCAGCCCGCCAGCAGCCAAACCCCAGTCGCCGCCGACGCCGCCCCTGCAACCCGCACCAACGGCGCCGCAGCCGCCGGCAGGAAGCGCACTACTGCATAACCCGCCGCGTGCAACACGGCCGTTGCGCCTACAAAACCAGCCGCATACGCCCAAGGGTTGGACATGTCCGGCAGCTCCAAACCGTGCGCGACGCCGTGAAACAGCGCGAACAATGCCGTCGCCCCCACCGCCACAAACAACGGCGGTCGCACCGCCAGCGCCACCGCCAGGCCCAGTGCCAGCACCGACGCGGCAATCCCGCTTTCCAGCGCCGGCAATGCCAAGCCCTCAAAACCCAGCACGCCGCCAATCAGCATGGTGCCCACAAAAGTGCACGGCAGTGCCCAGCGGGCGGCGCCTTTTTGTTGGGCGGCCCACAAGCCGACGGCCACCATGGCCAACAAGTGGTCAATGCCACCCAGGGGGTGGCTGATGCCGGCCACCAGGCCGTTGTCGCCGTGGCCCGGGTGAGCGAAGGCGAGGGCGGGGGCCAGCAGCAGGGCGGCGGCGGTGAAAAGTTTCTTGAGGCTCATAAACGGGCTCCTTGGGGGTTGGTCAGGCGGCGGTCAGCAGGCCTTGGCGTTCGATAAAGGCGACGATGTCATCCAGGCCGACACCGGTTTTCTGGTTGCTGAACACAAAGGGTTTACCGTTGCGCATGCGCTGGGTGTCGCTGTTCATCAACTCCAGCGAGGCGCCCACCAGCGGTGCCAGGTCGATCTTGTTGATCACCAGCAGGTCGGATTTGCAAATACCAGGCCCGCCCTTGCGTGGCAGCTTGTCGCCGGCTGACACATCGATTACGTAGATGGTCAGGTCCGACAGCTCGGGGCTGAAGGTGGCCGAAAGGTTGTCGCCGCCGGACTCCACCAGGATCAGGTCCAGGCCGGGGAAACGGCGGTTGAGCTGATCCACGGCTTCGAGGTTGATCGAGGCGTCTTCACGGATCGCCGTGTGCGGGCAGCCACCGGTTTCCACGCCGATGATGCGCTCGGGTGCCAAGGCTTGGTTACGCACCAGGAAATCGGCGTCTTCGCGGGTATAGATGTCGTTGGTGACTACTGCCAGGTTGTAGCGGTCACGCAGCGCCAGGCACAGCGCCAGGGTCAGGGCCGTCTTGCCGGAGCCCACCGGGCCGCCGATACCAACACGCAAAGGTTGTGAGTTCATGTAGGTGTTCTCCTAGGAACGGAACAGGCGGCTGTACTGGCGCTCGTGGGCCATGCACGCCAGGGACAGGCCGAAAGCGGCGCTGCCGAAATGGGTAGGGTCGATGCGGCTGGCGTCCTGCTGGGCTTGTTGCAGCAGCGGCAGCAGTTCGCTCGTCAGGCGCTGGGCGGCTTGCTGGCCCAGGGGCAGGGTTTTCATCAGCACGGCCAGTTGGTTTTCCAGCCAGCTCCACAACCACGCGGCGAGGGCATCGGCGGGGCTGATGCTCCAGGCGCGGGCGGCCAGGGCCCAGCCCAGGGCCAGATGCGGCTCGGTGCACCGCTCAAGAAATGCGCGGGCGGCGTCGTCCAGTTCCGGCAAGCCGCTGAGTAATTGCTGCAGCGAGTAGCCCATCTGCCGGCTCTCCTGATACAGCTCGCGGGTCTCGCGGCTGGCGCGATGCTCATCACACCATTGCGCCAGGCGCGGCCAATCCTCATCAAAGGCCGCTTGGCAGTGCGCGAGCAGCAACGGTGCTTCGAAACGCGCGAGGTTGAGCAGCAACTGATCGCTGATCCAGCGTCGTGCAGTGGCCGCATCATTGACGCGACCGTTCTCCACCGCCATTTCCAGGCCCTGGGAATAGCTGTAGCCGCCAATCGGCAATTGCGGACTGGCCAGACGCAGCAGCGCCCAGGCTGGGTTCATAGACGCACGCCGAACTGATGCAGCTTGGGTGGGTAGTTGAAATCTTCATCGCCATGGCGCGAGTGATGGTGGCCGCCGCCGTAAGCGCCGTGCTCCGGCTGGAATGGCGCTTCAATAGTTGCGGTCTGCGCGCCCAGCTGTTCGAGCATGGCCTTGAGCACATAGTCGTCCAGCAGGCGTAGCCAGCCGTCCCCTACCTGCAACGCCACATGGCGGTTACCCAGGTGATACGCCGCGCGAGTCAGTTCAAATGCGCTGCTGCAGGTGACGTGCAGCAAATGTTCAGGCCGGGCGCATACGCGTACGACGCGTCCGTCTTCAGCCTGTAGGAATTCGCCATCGTGCAGCGGCGGCTGGCCGCGCTCCAGGAAAAGGCCGACGTCTTCACCGTCGGCACTGAAACAGCGCAGGCGACTTTTGCTGCGTGCTTCGAAATTCAGCAGCAACTCGGCGGCCCAGAGGGCTTGAGGGGCGATTCGTCGGTGGATCACCAGCATCAGGAAGCTTCCAGCTATGAGCGATGAAACAGCTAGAGCAAGGGCCTTGCCAATGTCGATAGAGAGTAGGAATTGCCTGTAGGCAAGGACGATGGCGCCACTAAATGGAGCGAGGAGCAATTCTCTGTGTGCGCCAAAGTGGTGCGTATTTTTATAGGTTGCACGCGTGGTGGGCGTTTTCAGATTTTCCCTACAGGGTATGAGGATTCGGCGTTCATCAAGTTACCTGCAAGATCATTAGCCTGTGCGCCGTGTTTAATCTACCGCGACGTTCATCATGTTCAAGTCATTTTGTTGTCTGGTTATTGTCAGTCTGTCTCTCGCTCTTTCATCGGCTTCGGCCAATCTGAACTCCCATCCCTCTTTCACCGCGTCACCCAAAGAAGCGTCTATCGAGGATGTGGTCGACCGTGCCCACGAACTGTTAGGTACGCCTTACAAATGGGGCGGTACCTCGGCAGAGCAGGGTTTCGATTGCAGCAGCCTGCTGGTGTATCTGTTCAAGACTCAAGCCAATATCCGAATACCGCGCACCACGGCGGCAATGCAACGTTCGACGGCCGCGACCATCAAGCGCAACTCGCTCCAGCCCGGCGATGCGGTGTTTTTCAAAGGAAACGGTAGCGGCCAGGTCAGCCATGTGGGCCTTTATATAGGCGAGGGCAAATTTATCCATTCACCGCGCAGCGGCAAAAACATCCGTATCGATTCGCTGAGCAACCGCTATTGGAACAAGCACTACACCACGGCCAAGCGTTTCCATTCGGCAGGCTAATTGCGTTATTCGGTGCTGCCCAGGCCTTGCCAGTGCTTCAAACCGATAAAGATAAAGCGCAATTGCTGGGTGATTTTCGCCTGCGGCGTGAGGTGGGCGGGCAGGGCGTGGGCTGGCGGGTCGATGATGTCGGGAAGGGTGGCGAACACACTTTTGACGATCAAGTCCGCCATCACGTGCAAGCCTTCAGCGTCCAGGTGCTGCAGTTTGGGCATGAAAGTGAGGTCAGCCGCCAGGTCGCGAGTGATGTCTTCGCGCAGCGCCGCGATGGCTTGGCGCACGGCGAGGCAGCCGCCGTATTGCTCGCGGGCGAGGAACAGGAATTGCGAACGGTTGGCCGAAACCACATCGAGAAAGATCCGCACGGAGGCATCGATAATGCCGCCCATCACGAATTCGTTGTGGCGCACCAGGCGGATCGTAGCGCGAAAGGTCTGGCCGACTTCACTCACCAACACGAGGCCAAGCTGGTCCATGTCGGCAAAATGGCGATAAAAACCGGTGGGCACGATGCCAGCTGTCTTCGCCACTTCGCGCAGGCTCAGGCTACCAAACCCACGGCCACATTCCATCAGATGGCGGGCTGCGTCCATCAAGGCGAGGCGGGTCTGTTGCTTTTGTTCGGCGCGGGGCAGCATGGGCGGGCAGGCTTTGTTGGCAAGTACAGCGACGCACTCTAGCAAAACAGCTTTGCCGGCGTCGAACTTGGCGGGGAAGTACGTGACGCGATCTACAGGAAAGCAAAAGCCCGATCGACGGATCGGGCTTTTTTCTGGGCCACCACGGGTTAGCTCTGTGCTTGATGCAGTTCTTGCAGACGGTCAGCACCGCCCTCAGCAACACCTTCGGTGTAGGCGCGTTCGTTGGCTTGTTCAGCACCGCCTTCAACCAGGCCTTTTTGTTCCAGGCGATCACGGCCACCTTCGGCGACAGCATTGCGTTCCAGCAGGCGATCCGCACCACCTTCAACCAGACCTTTCTGTTCCAGGCGGTCGCGGCCATTTTCGGTCAGGCCTTCGGTGTAAGCGCGTTTGTTGGCTTGCTCCGAACCATTTTCAGCAACAGCGCCTTTGGCGTAGTCACGGTTCTCTTCTTCTTGCGAGCCGCTGCGCGCTACGGTCTGGCTGAAATGCACCGCGTCGGCTTTGACTTGTGGGGTGGCCTGTTCAACGGCTGGCAGGGCAAAGGCACTGGAAGCCAGGATGGACAACAGGACGGTAGCGAGTACTTGGCGTTTCATGATGGGTTGCTCCTTGGGAGGGCGATAAAGTGGGTACAGGGCTAATGCTACTCTCGATAAGTCGATATAAAAGTTCATAAACACAATGGTAATAATCAACAGAATTGATTGTTCTGGGCGGAGGCTCTAGATCGGGCCTCTCAAGCACGCGGTTTTGCACCGGTGTGGGTATTTTCGACACGCACATGGGTAACAATGGTGCGCTGTCGTAGGGGGATTCTGTCGAAGTGGTCAGAAATTGAGGTTTTTCCCGGCAAATGGCCGATTGGGTTAAACCCCCAAGCGGTTTGCCAGTCGTAGTCGTATAAGCTGTCCATAAAGGCTGTGACCCAGCCAGTCGTATTCAGGAGTCCTGTGCAATGACGCGCACTCGTAAAATCGTCGCTTGGTGCTGCGCCAGCTTCGTTCTGTTAATCGCCGTGGTGGTATTGGTTCTGGTGTTCTTCGACTGGAACCGCATCAAGCCGCCCCTCAATGCCAAGGTTTCCGAAGAGCTGCATCGACCGTTTGCCATCAACGGCAACCTGGCGGTGGTGTGGGCGCGTGAGCCCGACGAAGGCGGTTGGCGCGCCTGGGTGCCGTGGCCCCATGTGATTGCCGAAGACCTGACCCTGGGCAACCCCGACTGGTCGAAAACCCCGCAAATGGTCACGCTTAAAAAGGTCGAATTGCGCATTTCGCCGCTGGCGTTGCTGGTGCAGCGCGTGGTGATCCCGCGCATTGACCTCACTGAGCCGAGTGCGCAATTGCAGCGTCTGGCCGACGGCCGCGCCAACTGGACCTTCAAGTTCGACCCCAAGGACCCGAACGCCGAACCCTCCAACTGGGTGGTGGACATCGGCGCTATCGGCTTCGACAAAGGCCACGTGACCCTCGACGACCAGACCCTCAAGACCCAGCTGGATGTCATCATCGACCCGCTGGGCAAACCCGTGCCCTTTGGTGAAATCGTTGGCGACGCCGATGCCAAGAAGGCTTTGGAAAAAGGCTCGGCGCCGCAGGACTATGCGTTTGGCCTCAAGGTCAAAGGCCAGTACCACGGCCAGAAACTCGACGGCACCGGCAAAATCGGCGGCCTGCTGGCGTTGCAAGACGCGGCCAAGCCGTTTCCGTTGCAGGCTCAGGTCAAGATTGCCGACACCAGCATCGCCCTGGCCGGCACCCTCACGGATCCGCTGAATCTGGGTGCCCTAGACCTGCGCCTGAAACTCGCAGGTTCCAGCCTGGGCAACCTCTACCCACTGACCGGCGTGACCCTGCCGGATTCGCCGGCCTATTCCACCGATGGTCACCTGATCGCCAAGCTGCACGAAGCCAGCGGCGCCTCGTTCCGCTACGAAAACTTCAACGGCAAGATCGGTAACAGCGATATTCACGGTAGCCTTGGCTACGTCGCCAGCCAGCCGCGCCCCAAACTCAGCGGCGCGTTGGTGTCCAACCAACTGCTGATGACCGACCTCGCGCCCCTGATCGGCGCCGACTCGAATGCCAAGCAAAAAGCCCGTGGCGGCGACAGCAAACAACCCGCGACCAAAGTGCTGCCGGTGGAAGAGTTCCGCACCGAGCGCTGGCGTGTCATGGATGCCGATGTGGAGTTCACCGGCAAGCGCATCGTGCACAGTGCCGATCTGCCCTTCACCGACCTCTACACCCATGTGGTGCTCAATGACGGCGAACTGAGCCTGGAGCCCCTGCGTTTCGGCGTGGCCGGCGGCAAGCTGGATGCACAGATTCGCCTGAACGGGCGCACCGCACCGATGGAAGGTCGCGCCAAACTGACTGCGCGTAACTTCAAGCTCAAGCAGTTGTTCCCGACATTCGAACCGATGAAAACCAGCTTTGGTGAGCTCAACGGCGACGCCGACATTTCCGGTCGCGGCAACTCCGTGGCGGCACTGCTGGGCACCTCCAATGGTGACCTGAAGATGCTGATCAACGACGGCGCCATCAGCCGTGGTCTGATGGAAATCGCCGGGCTTAATGTGGGCAACTACGTGGTGGGCCGACTGTTTGGCGACAAGGAAGTGAAGATCAATTGCGCCGCGGCGGACTTCGGCATCAAGACTGGCCTGGCGACGACGCGGTTGTTTGTGTTTGATACCGAGAACGCCATTATCTATATCGATGGCACGGCGAACATGGCCACGGAGCAACTGGACTTGACCATCAACCCCGAATCGAAAGGTTTCCGACTGTTCTCCCTGCGTTCACCGCTGTACGTCAACGGGCCGTTTATCAAGCCGAATGCCGGTGTGAAAGCCATTCCTCTGGCGCTGCGTGGCGCGGGCATGGTGGCGCTGGGTGTGATCGCAGGGCCTGCGGCCGGTTTGCTGGCATTGATCGCACCCAGCGCCGACGCGCCTAACCAGTGCGCACCTTTGCTGCAACAGATGCGGGAAGGCAAAGCACCGAAAACAGTCAAAGGGTGATTGCTGAAAATCACCCACTTGCCCATTAATCAAACGATGTGTCGCAACAGCGCTAGCGAACATTCTGCGCCAGCGGTGTTGCGACCCTAGGCAATCTGGGTCGCAAACCTGCCCACCGCATCGACCACTCGTTTGGCGCCATCCTGAATCTCAACAATGACGTGGCCCGCCTGGGTGGCGAGTTCAAGACCTTGCTCTGCCTGGGATTTGCTGTTTGCCATCTCGGCGACGGTCTCATCCACCAGCTTCTGGTTCTGCAAGACAACCGATGCAATTTCTTCGGTAGCCGTGCTGGTACGCCCAGCCAATTGCCGAACCTCATCCGCCACGACCGCAAAACCGCGCCCCTGCTCACCTGCGCGCGCGGCTTCAATCGCAGCGTTCAATGCCAGCAAGTTGGTTTGCTGGGCAATACTACTGATCGTCTGGATGATCGAGCTGATCAACAATGACTGCTTGCCGAGCGCTTCAACGCCGCCAGAGGCCGCCTGCATATCAACGGCGACTTTACGCATGGTGTGCATCGTGTCGTTAACCACGACGGCGCCGCGCTGAGCCGTCACGTCAGTCTGCTGGGAGATTTCAAATGCAGTTTGGGCGGCTTCACTGACGGCTTGTTCACGGGCCACCTGGTCGGTGACCACCGTTGCAAACTTAACGACCTTGCAGAGTGTGCCTTCGGTGTCGTACACCGGGTTATAAGTCGCCTCCAGCCATACAGTCTGACCGCGACTGTCCATTCGTTCGAAGCGGCCAGCAACAAATTCACCCTTGTTCAGCGTTGACCAAAAATCCTTGTAGTTCTGCGACGAAGCTTCTTCTGGCTTGCAGAAAATACGGTGGTGACTGCCTTTCGCTTGGCTCAAGTTGTAGCCCATGGCTTTTAAAAACTGCTCATTCGCCATGAGCACATGCCCGGATAGATCGAACTCGATCACCGCCGTCGAACGCAGCAGCGCGTCAATGAACGAGGCGTTTTCCGAGGCTTTTTCTACGCGGGACGTAATGTTGGTCGCATAGCAAGCGATATGACTTAACCGGCCAGTCGCCTCGGTTATGGGCTGCCAATGAGCATGAATCCACACTAACGAACCGTCAGCATGCAGGTAACGGTATTCGTCAGAGATCGATTTACCTGCGGCGACGGCGGCTCGAAAGTTGTGAAAGCACGGCAGCTTGGAGACGTACTGGGGAACGATATCGGCCATGGCACGGCCCAGAAGCTGATTCTGGGTGTAGCCCAAGGCCTGTGCGAAATTGTCGTTGCAGGCGGTAATTTTAAATGTCGAATCGATACTCAGCGTCAGCATTTCATGGCTGAGTCCATCACGCAGTTGGCGCAGCTGCGCCAGCTCGGCTGTCTGAGATTGAAGCTGGTTCTTGATTTTGGTATTGAACATGGGAAAACCGCCTGTTGGGTCTTGATAAGGCTATCGGCAAAGTCAGCAGCTTGTTGGTCCTTTGCGACGCCTAAGCAGCGCTGAAGAACGCAACTTTCGCAGTAAGGCGATCCGCCAACTGCGCGAGTTCCATGCTCGCCGTTGCCACCTGGCGTGAGCCAGTGGCGGACTGCACGGTGGATGCGTGAATACGGTTGATGTTTTGCGCCACGTCTTCGGCCACGCTGTTCTGCTGCGAGGAGGCACTGGCGATTTGGGCGTTCATGTCGCTGATCGCACCCACCTGCTCGCTGATCTTGGCTAACGCACTCTGCGCCCTACGGGTTTGCGCCACGGTTTGGCTTGCCAGCTCGCAGCTGTCACGCATGGTTTGCGAGGCGGTTTCAGTGCCCACTTGCAGCGTGCTGATCATCTCCCGAATTTCCTCGGTCGACCGCTGAGTCCGGTTGGCCAGCGAGCGCACCTCATCGGCGACTACCGCAAACCCGCGCCCATGCTCTCCAGCCCGCGCGGCCTCAATGGCGGCGTTCAGGGCCAGCAAGTTGGTTTGCGCAGCGATGGAGTTGATAACATCGATCACTGACTCGATCTTTTCGCTGTGTTTGGACACCTGGTTCACAGTGCCTGTGGTCTGCTCCAGCGTGACGGCCAGTTGTTCGATGGCCAGTGTGGTGCTAGCCACCAATCGATTGCCGCTTTCCACTTCTATATCAGCCAACCGGGAAGCCTCAGCTGCCTGCGCGGCATACCCTGAGACTTCATTCACCGTTGCCGCCATTTGCGTGATGGCGGTGGCCACCTGCTCGGCTTCACGGGTTTGCAGGCTGATCTGGTCATTGTTGGCCGAGGAAGTGGCAGACAATTGAGTCGACGAGTGATTGACCTCTTGGGCCGCCCTGCGCACTTGCTGGATAGTCTCTGCCAGGTGGCTAAGTGCGTCTTTCAATACGCCCATCACGCTATTGGGGTACTTCGTGGCTATCGTCTGGTTCAGATCACCCGCTGCCAACCGCGCGATGGCCAATGCAACTTCCGTAGGCTCTGCGCCCAGCGTGGAGTTGACGAAGCGAATAATTACCGCCGACAACATAATGCTCAACAACAGGGCAATGCCGGTCGCGATGATCATCAGCGTACTGAACTGGCTGGCGGTTGCTTGCACCGCGCCAAGCTTCGCCTTGATTGACGCCTCTTCATAGTCGATCAGCGCATTCACGCGCTTGAGCCACTCGCTGTATTCCAAAGACGTTTGACGCATCAGCAGCGCTTGGGCGCCCGGAATATCGCCCGCTTGGCGCAGGGAGATTATGGCCTGGGTAGATGCCAGGGTTTGTTGTTCGATGGCCTTGATGGCGCTCAGTAATCGAACCTCTTCGGCGGTGACGCGGGTGCCCTTGAACAGCTGGTCCATAGGGGCCGCCGAGTCGGAGTAGGCCTTTTCCAGGGCTCGAATCTCATCCAAGTGTTTTTCCAGGTCCGCGTTGTTCGCCACCAGCACTGCATCCCGGATCGCAATGGCTCGGTTATGCACGCTGCCGCGGAAATTGATTGCGTAGCGCTGTACCTTCGCAGCGTTTTCGCTGACGTCGCCCAAGGTGGAATCAATAAACGCCACGCGCTGAATGCCGATGGCAGTGATCACTACAAGAAGCGCCAGGATGGCCGCGAAGCTAAGCCCTATACGTGTGGCCAACGAAAGCGTTTTCTTCATGGCTAGCTCGGAAATTCGCCCTGCACTGGGCTGAGTTGATGCGGATGACGCGAATGGCGCTATTAGCCGCTCACGTTGAGTTCATTGACGATACGTCGGTGCAATAAGGGCCATCCAGTTAGCAATACTCACTGCATTGATAGCTATGTGCTATCGGGCAGGGTCGCCGAGCAGGCTCCATCAAAAAACTAAATTCACAGCGGCGTGGGTGCCCGTTGTCAGCGATGGATTTTGAGCCTATCGTGCCATTAAACTTATACAGGATGCATATCATTGTACAAGAATTAGCGGTGACCACTGACGCTTTATTTTGATGGTGAGTGCCCACTTTGCGCTCGAGAATCAGTTGCGCGGCGATGTGGCGTCAGCCTCGCTGTAGTGGCACTTTCTGATGCGTCACGGTAACCGCCCACACAGACAAAAAGGGCGCGCTGGTTATCCAGCGCGCCCTTTTTGGTATTCCGGTTTTTTTGGTATTACAGGCTTTCGAGAATATCCGCCATGTCGTCGGCGTGCTCTTCTTCCTGGGCCAGGATTTCCTCGAAGAGACGGCGCGTGGTCGGATCTTTGTCACCGATGTACTGGATGATTTCACGGTAGCTGTCCACCGCGATCCTTTCGGCCACCAGGTCTTCGTAGACCATTTCCTTCAAGCTGTTACCTGCCACGTATTGAGCGTGGGAGTTTTTCGACAGCAGATCCGGGTTGAACTCCGGTTCGCCGCCCAACTGCACGATGCGCTCGGCGAGTTTGTCGGCGTGCTCGGCTTCCTGGGTGGCGTGCTCGAGGAACTCTTCTGCGGCTACATGGGCTTTGACGCCGCTGGCCATGAAGTAATGGCGCTTGTAGCGCAGTACGCAGACCAGTTCGGTCGCGAGCGAGCCGTTGAGCAAGCGGATGATTTCTTCGCGGTCGGCGTCGTAGCCTTCGGTCACGGCACCGTTTTCGACGTTCTGGCGGGCGCGTTGGCGCAGGGTTGCTACGTCAGTCAAGTTTGCTTCAGTCATCTCAATCTCCTGGTGCTAATCCGGTTTTACGCCACGCTCTACCGGCGTGATCGCTCCAAGTTGTGAGTGTTGGCTGCAGCAAAAAGTTTTATCGGATTTCACAAGGCGTGCCCGGACAGCCTGACTTCCTCCTGCATCCACTGGAAAAACGCCCGTACCGGCGGGTGACGCTCACGGCCCGGTACACACAGCGCGCTGTAACCGGCACCGCCTACGCTGATCTGTGGTTGGAAAGGCACCAGCAAGCCCGTGGCAATGCTCTCCGACACCAGAATATTGCTGGCCAGGACCAAGCCCTGACCGGCGATGGCCGCTTGCAGCGCGTAGTGTTCTTCGTCGTATTCACGCAGTGCCGGCGCGTCCTCCAACCAGCGTTCCCCGGCCTTTTCACACCAGGCTTGCCACCCCAGGGCATAGAGCCTGGAGTTGTGCCAGCGCACGCTGATCAGCGTCGGCACCTGCGTGTGGGCCAGCGCCACTTGTTCGGGGGAGCCGTACACCGCAAATCGCTCATCGAACAGGCACAGGCCGTAGAGGTTGGGGTAGTCATCGAGGCTGTAGCGGATTACCAGATCGACGCTGGCGTCTTGCTGCAGGTCAACGACGTCGCACTGGGTATCCAGGCGCAGGTTGATCCCCGGATGAGCGGCATAAAAACGTCCCAGCCGCGGCACCAGCCATAACGCGGCAAAGGCCGGCGTGGTGGACAGGGTAAGGTGCCCAGCGCTGCGTTGTGGGCGTAAGGTGTCAACGCTTTGCGCCACATCCAGCAAGGCGCCGTGCAGGCTGTGGAACAGCCGTTCGCCACACGCCGTCAGGCGTACCTGGCGCGGTAGGCGCTCGAACAGCGGCACCCCTAGCCAGGTTTCCAGGCTGCGTATCTGGTGGGACACCGCTGTGGGCGTGACCGACAACTCCTGGGCCGCCGCCTTGAAGCTCAGCAGACGCGACGCCGATTCAAAGGTGCGCAGGGCAGTGAGGGGCAACGAGGCAAACATTCTGGCTCCATGGATGAATTCAATTCATCCAGATCAACTATTGCTCATTTGTTGGAAGCTGCGTGCAGCACTAGATTTGCAGGCAAGAGCAGCGACCATACAGGTTGCCTGAGTCTAACGCGCGAAGGTCCTACAGATGAAAAAAATGCTAGTTGTCCATGCCAGTCCCCGGGGCGAACGCTCTCACTCCCGGCGCCTGGCCGAATCGTTCCTGGACGTGTGGCAGGCCGCCAACCCTGGTGCGCAGATCACCCGTCGCGAAGTCGGCCGGGCCTTCATTCCCCACGTCAACGAAGCGTTTGTGGCGGCGAATTTCTACCCCGAACCGCACTCTCTGCCCCGGGTCATGAAAGCTGACCTGCAGCTGAGCGATGAACTGGTCGGCGAGTTGATCGACCATGAAATCCTGGTGATTTCCATGCCCCTGTATAACTTCGGCGTACCCAGCGGTCTCAAGGCTTGGATTGACCAGATCGTGCGCATGGGCCTGACCTTTGACATCACTCAAGACAGCCAAGGTATCGCGCAGTACCAGCCTTTGCTCAAAGGCAAGCGTGCATTGATCATTACTAGCCGAGGCGGTAATGGGTTTGGTCCGGGTGGCGAATATGAATGGATGAACCATGCCGATCCGCACCTGCGCACCGTGCTGGGTTATATCGGTATTGACGATGTGCGGGTGATCGCCGCCGAGGGTGAAGAGTCGGACAAGAGCGTTTTCCTGCGTGCCTGCGAGGAGGCCGAACGCCAGTTGCACGATCTGGCCGGGCATTTTTAAAGAGCCCGCGTGTCACGGATTGGTCATGGTGCGGTCATGTCGATTTATGCAGTGTTGGTCTAGGATGGATTTATCGTACTGAGACCAGGATGTCTGCTCCATGCCCCACTCCCTTGCCACGCGTTATCCCCTGGTGCTGGTGCCTGGCATGCTCGGGTTCGTGCGCCTGGGGCTGTTCCCGTACTGGTACGGTATCGTCCCGGCACTGCGTGCGGGTGGCGCCCAGGTGTATCCCGTGCAGGTGGCACCGCTCGATTCCAGTGAAGTGCGCGGCGAGCAATTGCTGGTGCAGATCGAGCGCATCCGCCGCGAGACCGGGGCCGACAAGGTCAACCTGATCGGCCACAGCCAGGGCTCGCTCACCGCGCGATATGCGGCGGCCAAGCGACCGGAGTGGGTGGCGTCGGTGACGTCGGTGGCTGGGCCTAATCATGGCTCGGAGCTGGCCGACCATATCCACACCCATTATCCCGTCGACGGCGCCAAGGGCCGGATCATGAGCGCGCTGTTTCACCTGGTCGCCTGGGTGATGGGCGTGCTGGAAACCGGCTATCGCGGTCCGCGCTTCAAGGCGGATCTGCAGGCGTCCCATAGGTCCCTGACCAGTGCGGGGGTGGCGCTGTTCAATCAGCAATATCCACAAGGATTGCCCGAGACCTGGGGCGGGCAGGGCGCCGAAGAGGTCAATGGGGTGCGCTATTACTCGTGGTCCGGCACCTTGCAGCCGGGCATCACTGACCGTGGCCGTAACCTGTTCGACGGTACGCACCGCAGTTGCCGTTTGTTCGCCCGCAGCTTTGTGCGGGAAAAGGGCCAGTGCGATGGCATGGTCGGGCGCTACAGCTCACACCTGGGGGTGGTGATCGGTGATGACTACCCCTTGGACCATTTCGATATCGTCAACCAATCGCTGGGTCTGGTGGGTAAGGGGGCCGAGCCTATTCGGTTGTTTGTCGAGCATGCACAAAGGCTTAAGGCTGCTGGGGTGTAACTGTGGGAGCAGGCTGTGTTCAGGCAGTACTGACGGGGGTAGTCCAACGCTCCGACAAAATCACCCCGCCCAACGTCAGCAAGCCGCCCACCAGGTGGTACAGCGCCAACTCTTCCTTCAACACCACCGCTGCAATCAGCGCGGTAATCAACGGCAGCAGGTTGAAAAACAGCGTGGTGCGGCTCGGGCCCAAGGTCTTCACCGAATGCATCCACGCCAGCGGCGCCAGCATCGAGGCCAGCAGGCACGCATACAGCACCAGCGGAATATTCGCCCAGCCAAGGCCGGCTTTTGCCGAGAACAGGAACAGCGGAAACAGCACCACCACGGCCACCAGCACCTGCAAATACAGCAACACCAGTGGTGGCAGGCGCAGTTGCCATTTTTTCAGCAGGGTGCTGTAGACCGCGTAGGCCAGGGTGGCGACCAGCATCATGCCGTCACCCAGGTTGACCCCGTGTTGCAGCAGTGCGCCCAGGCTGCCCGCCGACACCACCACGACTACGCCGGCAAACGACAGCACGGCACCGGTCAATGCGCCGTAGGTCAGGCGCTGGCCAAGGCTGATGATGGCCGCCGTGAGTGCCATCAACGGCATCAGCGACAGAATGATGCCCATATTGGTGGCGGTGGTTAGCGAGGCGGCGTAGTACGCGAGGCTCTGGTACACCGCCATGCCGAGCACGCCGAGGATGAAGATCTTGCCCAGGTTCGGGCGGATCAACGGCCAGTTGTCAATCACCGGCTTGAGCATGAACGGCGTAAACAGCAGCGCGGCCAGTAACCAGCGGTAAAACCCGATTTCAGCGGGGAAGATCGAACCCACCGCCAGCTTGTTGACCACGGTGTTGCCGGCCCAGATAAAAATGGCCAGCAGGGGATAAGCGTATTGCATCGAAAGAAACCAGGCGTGTTGATGAGGCAGGATTATCCCTTGTCTGGATTGAAGCTTATACTGCGATCCAGACAAATGACCTCTGTATCCAGACAATATGGCCAAGCACAACGTACGCCTTCAGGATTTCCCCCAACTGCCCAGTCCGGTGTACTTCCGCTATTCGGATTTCGCCCCGGACACCGAATGCACCCCACACCAGCATTTCTGGGGCTCGCTGGATTACTCCGCCAGCGGCGTGATGCGCATGGAAGTGGCCGGCAGCCGCTTCATGTCACCGCCGCAATACGCGGTGTGGGTGCCGCCGCACACCGAACACAGTTCCTACAACGCCGAGGCGATTGTCTACCACTCGGTGGGCCTTGCCCCGGAACTCTGCGAGGAACTGCCGCAACAGCCTTGCACCCTGGCCATCAGCGATATCCTCAAGGCCATCCTTCGCGACTTCGCACAGCGCGACGTAAATATGCCGCAGAGCGCATCCGATATCCGCCTGGCCCAAGTGCTGGTGGACCAGCTCAAACAGGCGCCGATCCACGAGTGCTTCCTGCCCTACGCCCGCCACCCTGGGGTGCTCGGCGTATTGGAAGGCATGCAGGCCGACCCCGCAGACAACCGCCCCCTGGCGCATTGGGCCGAGCAGGTACACGTGAGCGAACGCACCCTGGCGCGTCAGTTTGTGCGCGAACTCGGCATGAGCTTTGGTGAATGGCGCCAGCGCCTGCGCTACCTGGCGGCCATCGAAGCCCTCGACAGCGAGCGCAGCGTGCAACATGTGGCATTCGACTTGGGCTACAGCACCGCCTCGGCCTTTATCGCCATGTTCCAACGCCAGGCGGGTTGTACCCCGGAGCAGTATCGGCGGACGCATATACGCAGTCGGTGAAGATGTAACAGGTTTTGACTACACTGCTGGAAGGCCGTGCCCTCCGGCACGGTAACAGGGAGAAAACTCCATGAAGATGCTGCGAATTCCGCTGTTGATGATGGGCCTGCTGCTGTGTTCCCAGGGCTTTGCCGCCACCGCCCAGCAAAACAAAATGACCACCTGCAACGCTGAAGCCTCCACCAAGACGCTCAAGGGCGACGAGCGCAAGGCCTTCATGAAAACCTGCCTGTCGGCCCCGGCGGCCAACGACGCCAAGACCCTGACCCCGCAGCAGCAGAAGATGAAGGATTGCAATGCATCGGCGAAAACCAAGGCGCTGACGGGCGATGCGCGTAAAACCTACATGAGTACTTGCCTGAAAGGCAGCTGAGTGCGCGAATCCCCCTGTGGGAGCGGGCTTGCTCGCGAAAGCAGTTTTTCGTTCAACACATCAGTGACTGAACCACCGCATTCGCGAGCAAGCCCGCTCCCACACTGACCGTGTTCACAACACTAAGACCTCTCGCTTGATTTCCCCAAGGCTGGCAGACTGCCCATCCTTTAACGCCGTTCGTTTTTGAGGCTGTATGCCAACGTTTTCTCAGCGTCATGTGTTGTTGCTGGCCAGCTACATCATCATTTTCGGCGGGTTGCTGCTGGTACTGCCGCTCAAATTGCTGCCCAGTCTGCTGGCGGGTCTGTTGGTGTTTGAACTGGTCAACATGCTCACCCCCCAACTGCAACGGCTGATCGAAGGCCGGCGCGCGCGTTGGCTGGCGGTGGCTCTGCTTGGCACCCTGATCGTCAGCGTGCTGACCCTGATCTTTGCTGGCGCCATCAGCTTCCTGCTCCACGAAGCGGAAAATCCCGGAGCTTCCCTCGACAAATTCATGGGCGTGGTCGACCGCGCGCGCGGCCAACTGCCGCCGTTTCTCGATGCTTACCTGCCCGCCAGCGCCGCCGAATTCCGCGTGGCCATCGGCGATTGGCTGAGCAAACACCTGAGCGAACTGCAGCTTGTTGGTAAGGATGCCGCGCATATGTTCGTCACCCTGCTGATCGGCATGGTGCTCGGCGCGATCATCGCCTTGCAGCGCGTGCCCGACCTGACCAAACGCAAACCCCTGGCCGCCGCCCTGTTTGATCGCCTGCACTTGCTGGTCCAGGCCTTTCGCAACATTGTTTTCGCCCAGATCAAAATCGCCGCACTCAACACCGCCTTCACCGCCGTGTTCCTCGCCGTGGTGCTGCCGCTGTGCGGGATTCACCTGCCGCTGACCAAAACCCTGATCGTGCTCACCTTCCTGCTCGGCTTGCTGCCGGTGATCGGCAACCTGATGTCCAACACCCTGATCACCATCGTCGCGCTGTCGCTGTCGATCTGGGTAGCAGTGGCGGCGTTGGGGTATCTGATTGTTATCCACAAGGTCGAGTACTTCCTCAACGCGCGGATCGTGGGTGGGCAAATCAGTGCCAAATCGTGGGAACTGTTGCTGGCGATGCTGGTGTTTGAAGCCGCGTTTGGTTTGCCGGGGGTGGTGGCGGGGCCGATTTATTATGCGTATTTGAAGAGTGAGCTGAAGCTGGGCGGGATGGTCTAGGAATGCTGTCCAAAGGCTTGGTGTTCGTTGCACTGGCGCTGCTTGCCGGGTGTGCGCCCTCGCATTCCGCATGGGTATCCAGTCGAGATGGCTCGAATGGCACCCCGATGGACTCACATATCCGTACTATCTGCTCCCAATCACCTGGGAAATGCTCGGATTCGTTCTGGTCGCCCGTCAATCAGAACCGAGTGTTTGACCGCGTTGTGGAAGAGGGTCAGGGCAAGCGCTACTACATCACGTGGATACGTGACTGCCGTTATTCCGTTTGGGTGGATGAAAACAGGGTGGTCAAGTCCTGGCGGTATGAGACGGAAAATACCGGAAGTTGCTACATTTTCTAGGTCTGGTGCGCGATGGACGCAGATCAAAATGTGGGAGCGGGCAACCCCCCCACATTAGTCATGCTGTGTTGGCGACAAAGGGGCAGATCAGCAGCCGTATCGCTTGCTCGCCTCAATCGCCAACCCACTGCCGATGCTGCCAAAGATATTCCCTTCCACATGCCGCGCATTCGGCAACATCGCCGAAATGCTATGGCGCAGTGCCGGAATCCCGCTGGAACCGCCGGTAAAGAACACCGTGTCCACCTGCGCCACACTGACCGATGCATCGTCGAGCAACTGCGTGACACTGCCGCGCACGCGCTCCAGCAAGCCATCGATGGCCGACTCGAACAGTGCTCGGCTCAGCGCTACGCTCAGCCCCGGCTCAACCCGGTCCAGCGCTACATGGCGGCTGTCTTCATGGGTCAGCTGGATCTTGGTTTCTTCCACTTCCATCGCCAACCAGTGCCCGGCGCGCTGTTCGATCAGCTTGAACAGGCGATCGATACCACCGGTGTCCTCGATGTCATAGCGCATGCTGCCCAACGCCAGCTGGGATTTCTGCGAGTACACCGAGTTGATGGTGTGCCAGGTGGCCAGGTTCATGTGATGGCTGGTGGGCATGTAGGCGCCACTTTTCATGCGGCTGCCGTAACCGAACAGCGGCATCATGCCTTGCAGGCTCAGTTGCTTGTCGAAGTCGGTACCGCCGATGTGCACGCCGCCGGTGGCGAGGATGTCATCGTGGCGGT
>NZ_CVTP01000013.1:0-127687 GCF_900005865.1 Pseudomonas sp. 58 R 12 | reverse complement strand
CCCCCGCCGATGTCGACGATCAGTACCAGCTCTTCCTTTTCGATGGTGGACTCGTAGTCGAAGGCGGCCGCAATCGGTTCGTACTGGAACGAGATGTCCTTGAAGCCGATCTTGCGCGCAACGTCGACCAGGGTGTTTTCCGCTTCCTGGTCGGCCATCGGGTCGTCATCGACGAAAAACACCGGGCGGCCCAGCACCACTTCTTCGAACTCACGGCCGGCGTTGGCCTCGGCGCGGCTCTTGAGTTGGCCGATAAACAGCGCCAGCAGGTCTGTGAACGGCATCGCCGTGCCGAGCACGCTGGTGTCGTGCTTGATCAGCTTGGAACCCAGCAGGCTCTTGAGCGAGCGCATCAGCCGGCCTTCGTAGTTTTCCAGGTACTCATGCAGGGCCAGGCGGCCGTACACCGGGCGACGCTCCTCGAAGTTGAAGAACACCACCGACGGCAACGTGATCTTGTCGTCCTCCAGCGCGATAAGCGTTTCCATGCCGGGGCGGATCCAGCCGACGGTGGAGTTGGACGTGCCAAAGTCGATGCCGCAGGCACGGGCTGGGGATGGGTTTTTCATGTCTATCGGGTTCCGGTTGAAAAACGGCCGCGCAGTGTATGCCAGTCGAAGGCGGATGCGTAGGCCGACCATCCGTTAAATCGTGCTTGAATCCTGAGGATTTGCCCCCACATCTGCTGCATACGGCAAGTGCCGATAACACTTTGACGCACCCCCAGGCCACAAGACTCAACAAGTGCAAACCAGCGCACGTTGTGCCCCGGGCTGTGCGATCTCGATTGAAGGATGGTGAACCGCCGATGGATTTCAAAGACTATTACAAGATTTTGGGTGTCGAGCCGAGTGCTGATGACAAGGAAATCAAGGCCGCCTATCGCAAGCTTGCACGCAAATATCACCCGGATGTGAGCAAGGAAAAAGACGCTGAAGCCAAGTTCAAGGACGCGTCCGAAGCCTATGAAGCGCTTAAAAGCGCCGACAAGCGCGCGGAATACGACGAGCTGCGCAAATACGGCCAACATGGCCAGCCATTCCAGGGGCCGCCGGGCTGGCAGAGCCGTGGTGGCTATGGCGGTGGCGGCGGCGGTGAGGATTTTTCGGACTTCTTCAGCTCCATCTTCGGCTCGCGCGGCGATGCCTTTGGTGGCGGCCAGCGTCGTCCTGCCGGGCGCAAGGGCCAGGATGTGGAGATGCACCTCACGGTGTCGCTTGAAGAGACGCTGTCGACCGAATCCAAGCCGATCAGCTTCCAGGTGCCGCACTACGACGCCTCGGGCCGGCATGTGAGCAATACCACCAAGAGCCTGAACGTGAAGATCCCCGCCGGCGTGGCCGACGGTGAGCGCATCCGCCTCAAGGCGCAGGGCGCACCGGGGATCGGCGGCGGGGCCAATGGCGACCTGTACCTGATCATCAAGTTCGCGCCGCACCCCAAATTCGAGGTGGACGGTGAAAACCTGATCATCAACCTGCCGCTGGCACCGTGGGAACTGGCCCTGGGCGCGGAAGTCGCCGTGCCGACACTGACCGGCAAGATCAACCTCAAGGTGCCCGCCGGCAGCCAGAACGGCCAGCGCATGCGCGCCAAGGGCCATGGCCTGTTGAACAAGGCGGGGCAGCGCGGGTACCTGTTCGTGCAGCTCAAGGCGGTAATGCCCAAGAGCAGCGACGATGAGGTGAAGGCGCTGTGGCAGGAACTGGCGCAGAAAGCCGCGTTCAACCCACGCGAGCACTTCTGACACCTGTAGGCGCGAACGTGCTCTGCATCGCAGGCTCGCGCCTACATAGTTAGCCCTCGTCCCCAGGCACCGATCATTAGGCTGATGGCTTTCCCATCAGTCACGGATGATCCGCCATGCCCAACCCGCAACCCCCCGCGTCCGCCAGTATCCACGGCCCCTTTCTCGAACAAAGCATTCCCGACTGGCTGATCAACGCCACCCCCGAACGCCGCGCCACCCTCAAGGAGGCCCGCACCACCGCGCCGGATTGGTACACCCGCGCCACCCCCGTCCAGCGCCTGGCCCTGAACAACCGCGTGCTTGCCAGCTTCAATGCGCAAACCGCGCTGGACAAGGCCGTGGCCTCGCTGCAAAGCGTCGACCAGTTCGCTGAACCCCTATTGCGCAAGGCGTTGCAGGATCAGTTCAACCTGCAGTTGGACGTCAACACCACCTACCTGCACCTGCAAAAGCCGGTGGAGCTGGGCGTGTTCGCCGTCGAGGTCGACCGCTTCGATGTGCTGAAACTGCCGCTGCTGCAGGCTGCGCTGCACAACTTCGAAGAAGCGGAAGCCAAGCCCGGCGCTTTTCATCGGCAATCCGGTTTCCTGCGCGAAACCCAGACCCCAGGCACTTTCGACCCCATCACGACAGCGTTGACCGTGCCCCAATTCATTCACCTGTGCCGCACCCTGGATATCGGCGCGCTCTACCAGGCCTACCTTGAGCGCTTCCTCAAGCCGCAGGACGACCAGGCCCTGCGCCAGGCTTTCATTGCTGCGCAGAAAGCCGCCCTCTCCGTGGCGGCGGACCAGGCGTTGTTGCAGCAGGATATCCGGCCCGCTGACTACCGGATGATCCAGGACGTGATCAACGGTGAACGCCACCCGCGCCTGGGCGGCAAACCGGTGTGGTTCCGCGATCTGGGCATGATGAAAAAACGCCTGACCGGCTGCGTGGTATTTGTGATGAGTGAGCAGTATCGCTACTCGGACGAGCTGATTCTCTATATCCCCAACGACCCCCTTCACCCCCTCAAGCGCTACACCTTCGAAGGCATGCGCGCTGCGTTCAAACAGCATTTCACCGCCCGTGACAACGCTGCCGAAGCCAACGGCAACCCCACTGGCTATCAGCGATTTTTCAGCCAGTTCGTCGACTATGCCGATCGCCCGTACTTTTTCAGCCAGTTCACTGAAAACGCGCCTGCCGCCTCCCTGGGCGAGGCGCTGCAACCCTATGCGCCGCTGGCCAATCAGGGGCTCAAGGGCATCAATCCCTTTATCCTGCTCGTCGCCCCGCGTGAATTGCCGCCAGCGCCACCCAGGCCCAAGGTCGCCAACCTGGATCCTTACATTGACGCCACGGCGCTGTCGCGCAAGGGCCATGGCATCTGGGCAGAGAACATCGACCTGTGGACTTACCTGTTCGAACAGTACCGCGACAAACTGATCAATGACGCACGCAGCCACGCCGTGCCCACTGCCGATGTGGATGCGCGGGTGCGCTCGGAAAAATTCAGTGCGTTGCTCAACATCGGCCTGCTGGTGCTCAACGCCGTGTCGATGTTCGTCCCGGTGCTGGGGGAGGTGATGATGGTCGTGATGGCCGGCCAACTGTTGCACGAGACCTTCACCGGTGTGATCGAATGGAGTGAAGGCGACCGCCGGGCGGCTAAGGCCCATTTGATCGATGTGGCGGAAAACCTCGCGGTGCTGGCATTGATGGTCGCCGGCGGCAAGGCCCTGGCCAAATTGACGGCGGCCAAGGCCGAGCCGGTGATAGAAAACCTGCACCCGGTCAGCCTGCCTGACGGCCAGGTCCGCCTGGGCAAAGCCGACCTACGTGGCTACGAAAGCCCGGTGCTGCTTGAAGGCTCACCGAATGCCCAGGGCCAGTATTTCAAGGGCGGCAAGACCTACATTCGCCAGGGAGACAAGGCCTATGAGCAGCGCTACGACGCCACTGTGCAACGCTGGCGCATCGCGCACCCCAGCGATGCCAGTGCCTATCAACCGCTGCTCAGCCACAACGGCCAGGGCGCATGGCGCCATAGCCTGGAGCGGCCACTGGCCTGGGACCGCCTGACCCTGCTGCGCCGCATGGGCCACAGCACCCAAGGGTTTACCGATGCGCAATTGCTCAAGGCCGCCGACATCAGCGGCGTCACCGATAACCAACTGCGCCGCATGCACATGGACAACCGGTCACCTGCGCCTGAGTTGACCGACGCAATGCGCCTGATCGAGGCTGACCAAGGCGTGGACCAGGTCATCGAGCAGATCCGGACCGGGCAATCGACCAACGGACGCTACCTGTTCACCTTGCCTCTTATCACCGAACTGCCGCGCTGGCCGCTGGGACGCGTGCTCGAAGTGTTCGACAGCCGTGCATTGACCGGGCGCTCGATCAAGTACGGCTCCGAGCGGTGGTTTGCCGGGATCGAGGCCAAGGCACCGATCCGCATCAGCCGCGCCGACGTGCTCAGCGGCGAGCTGCCGACGCGGATTCTCGCCGCCCTGAATGAAACGGAAATTACCGCGCTGTTGGGCGGTGAACCGGCGCGCGTGGTGGCCGAGCGACCCACGGAGTTTCGCAAGCAGATCGCCGACTTCGCACGCACCCGCCAGGCGGCAATCTTTGAAAGCCTGTACAACGGCCACGCCGCATCGCACCCGGATATCGCCAAGCTGCAACGGCTCTGCCCAGGCCTCAGCGAGCCGGCTGCGCGTAACGTGATCGAACTCGCCGACGCTGAGCAACTGGCACGCCTGCACAGCACCGGGCGCATGCCCTTGCCGCTGCTGGAACAAGGCCGTTGGTACGCCCGCCAAGGCCGCCTGGGCCACGCCTACGCCGGATTGCACCTGGAAAACATGGCCGCCGGCGACAGCACGCGCCTGGCCCTGCACGCTCTGCAACGCCTGCCGGGCTGGTCCGATCAACTGCGCCTGGAAGTGCGCGAAGGCAGCATCAGCGGGGCCCTGCTCGATGGCATCGGGAGCGAGACCGCGCCTCAGCGCAAATACCTGGTCAAGCACGGCCCGGTCTACCAGGCCTTCAACGCGCGTGGTGAAAGCCTCAACAGCCTGCCGCGCCATGGCGACAACTTCTATGCCTCGATCATGCACGCCTTGCCCGACGAGGCGCGCCAGGCTCTGGGCATGCCCCAGGTCAGCCAGAGCGCCGACCTGCGCCGCGCGATCATCGACTATGCCTTGGGCCATCGTGGCGAGATGGCCGCACGTCTCGACCGCCACGCCGCCACCCGTCAACGCATCAAGGCGCCGACACGTATCAGCGCCAGCCAGGTGGGCTACCTCGCCAGCGGCCGCGGCAGCGGCGTCGACCCGTCACTGGTCTCGCGGGTGCAGGACCTTTACCCCCAACTCACCGAGCAACAGGCCAACGGGTTCATCCTCGAGCAGCGCCTGGCCGGGCAGAGCGATGCGCAGATCTACGGCCTGCTGCAAGCGCGCACGCGTGAATGGCAAAGCTTGGAGGCCAGCCTCGACCAGTGGGTCGGTCCCCAGCCCCAAGGGCTGCAGTCGTCGTCCTTCGGGTCTAGGGCAGTGGCCGACAGCATCAAAGACTCCTGGCGCAATGCCCCATTGGCCGGCGAAGACCCACGCTACGCGCAGTTGCGCATCATCCATTTCTCCTCGCTGCCGCCGCTGCCTCGGTTGAGCGCCGACTTTTCCCATGTGCGCGACCTGCAACTGGTTACCTCCAGCGCCGATGACTTGCTGGCCCTGTTCCCCAACCTGGAAAAACTGCACATGGCCGGCAGCTCTGACCAGCTAGACAGTGTTTTCGAGCGCGTGCGCAACCTGCGCCAACTGCGCAGCCTGAGCATTTCGGTGCCGCTGACACCGCCCATCCTGTCCAGGCTCGGCACCCTGACCCACATCGAGGAGCTGAGCCTGGTGTCGGCGCGCTTCGACGGACCGGCGCTGCCCAGCCCGCCGCTGGATGTGAGCGCATTCAATCACCTGCGTCGCCTGGAAATCATCGACCCCTGGATGAAGCAGTGGCCGACCGGCGTGCTCGACCTGCCGGCCTTGGAACGCCTGAACCTGCGCCAAACCGCCATCGACGCTTTGCCCGGCGGAATCTACGACGGTCATGAACGGCTGTTTGCCGGGTTGTCCCTGGACTGGTCGCGGTTCCCGCGTGAGGTGTTCAAGCCGGCGTATGAGTTTGTCAGTAGCCGCGCTGAACATTTGATGGACCTGGAGGAAATGGTCAGTGACTACTGCCGTGGCGAACTCAAGCGCCTGACCGAGATGGGCCCCCAGTCCCCCGACATCCTGTTCACGCGATTTGCCGAACAATGGCCGGGCGCCGAAACGCGGTTTGCGGCGATCGAGGCGCTGAGTGCGCAATGCCGTGAAATCAATGGCCTGCTGGAGGCCTGGGTGGGCGATTCGATGACGCTGGAGGGTGGCGGCTATGCACGCTCCACCCTGGCCTCCACGCTGAGAACCTGTTGGCGTAATGGCGTCTACCGCCAGTACGGTTCATCCACCGGCGAGCCGAGCCTGGACCGGTTGTACGGGCACATGAGCGACTCCTCGGTGCTGGACCTGCCTTACATGCAATTGGATACGCTGCCGCATCTGCCTGCGGCGGGCTTTAGCCATGTGCGCACCTTGCGCATGCGCAACCTGCGGGTGCCGGCGGATCAGGTCCAGGTGTTTATCCGGGCGTTTCCATCGGTGCAGATGCTCGACCTCAGCGGCAGCGCCCTGACGCAACTGCCGTTTGAAACCCGCGATTTACCAGCCCTTGAACACCTCAACTTGCGTAACAACCCACTGCACAGCTTGGATGTGCGCGGCCTGGAGCGTTTGCAATCACTGAGTCTGCGGGGAACCACACTGACAGCCTGGCCGACCGGCGTCGAACACCTGTCGCAGCTCACCTGGCTGGATTTGCGCAGCAGCCAGCTCACCCGCGTACCAGCCTCGGCCCTGGCCCAGGACCGCGTGCTGCTCAACGCCAACCTTACCGATACGCCGCTGACACCCGAGGCGCACACCGCGCTGAAGACGGCCATGCACCGGGTAGAGCAAGCGCGTGGCTTGCCCGAAGGTACCTTGCAACGGTTTGCCGAGAATCAGGTGCCCGATCATTTCCCTCCTGCGGAGAGCGGGGGAGCCATTGCCCGACACTTGTTGCCGTTGCTGCCTGCCGAAATCCAAGGCGCATCCCTGGAGCAGCGGCTGCATCGTCTGTGCCCGGCGCTCGACGAGGATGGCGCCGCGCAGTGGCTGGCCAAGTTGCGCGAGGATGGGGTTGGCGATGCCCAACTGCATCAGCGTGTCGATGCCTGGAACCGTGACTTCGAAGACCTGACGCGGCGCTTGAATGGCTGGATGTACCTGCGCGAAACCCGGGGCATCGATTGGACTCGCGGGGGCAACTGGATCCTGTCGGCACAAAGTCGTGGCATGGCGGCGCGGCGCATCATGGCCTGCTGGCGCGACGGCATCCTGGCCTGGAGTCGCGAGGCCGATAGCGTGTTGACCCTCAACGGGTTGCAACTCGGCGACTTGCCACCACTGCCGGTATCACTTGCCCACGTTGGCACCCTGGACCTCAGCGGTGTGCGCGTCACCGAGCTGGGTTCCAACGGCTTCTTGAGCGCGTTCCCCCAACTGCACGTGTTGGAACTCAGCGGCAACGGCTTGCAACTGCTGCCCGAGCCGGTGGGTGCGATGAGCCAGTTGGAACGCCTGGAACTGGGTAGCAACAGCCTCGCCGACCCCGAGCCTTTGTATCGCACATTGGCAAACCTGACCCAGTTGCAATGGCTGGACCTGAGCTACAACAACTTGGAAACCTTCAGTGTCGACAACCTGCACACGCTGCACACCCTGGACCTGCGCAACAACCGCCTGGTGCAGTGGCCAGACGGCGTGTTGACCGCCCCGAACCTGCGCAGCCTGAACCTCAGTGACAATGAAATCTCGTTGATCCCCGATCATGCGCTCAATGGTCAGCACGATACGTTGCTCGATGGGGTCGACCTGTCCGACAACGTGAGTTTGTCCCTCGACAGCCTTGAGCGCCTGCGCGACTACTTGGTGGCTGGCCGGCGCGATCGCGCGCTGGGGCTTACGCGTAGCGATATCGAGCAACTGCTGCACGATCTGGACAGCGATACCGAAGACGCCAATGGCAACAGTGGCGTAGAGGAAGACGAAGATATCGTCGAGGCCCAGGGTGAGTCGCCACAACGCGCCGCATGGCTGGAAAATATCGACCCCGACGCCGTACAGGGCCACATCGAGCTGTGGGAGCAGTTGCACGCCGAGCCAGATAACCAGGCCTTCTTCCACCTGCTTGCGCGGTTGCAGGACACCCTGGAGTTTCGCGTGGCCCGCGCCGACCTGACGCGACGGGTGTGGGACGTGGTAAGCGCCGCCGCCGGCAACAGCCAGTTGCGGGAGATCCTGTTCGCCATGGCCAACACCCACGGCACCTGTATCGACGGGCGCATCCTCACGTTCAGCGGCATTGAGGTCAAGGTGTATGAATACAATGCGTTGCTCGGCCTGGACCCCGAACGTCTGGACTTGAAGGGCCAGGCGCTGTTGAACCTGTCGCGCCAGCTGTTTCGCCTGGGCAAGGTCGAGGCGTTGGCGACTACCGAGGGCTCTGTGGATATGGCAGAGAGGCGCCTGGAGTACCGCATAGGCCTGACTGACGGCTGGCCGGATGGCCTGGTGTTGCCCGCTCAACCCCGCCACATGTCGTATGGGCGGCCAATTGCTGGCGAGCTGCTCAATGAAGCCCGGGCCGAAATACTGCGCCTGGAGGGCACCGATGCGTTCTACGAGGACCTGATCAGCCGCGACTACTGGGTGCAGTACCTGACGGAGCGATACCCCGATGAGTTCAACACCCTGAGCCAGATCACCACGCGCCGGCGCAGCAGCCTTGAGGCCGCTCACGAGCAGATCGACGAAGCCTACGGCGAGGCTGCCAACGCGCTTGAAATCGAGCTGTCCACCCAGCGCAATCAGAAACTGATCGAGCTGTCCCGCCGCGAGACCGGCGCCTGATAGCTATCTACCGCTGAACCTGCCTGCGGGCGTGGTGTGCTGTGACTCTTACATTAACTGGAGAGACACCATGCCCGCAGGCACCCCCCCGGCCGCCCAGACCGAGCCGCTCACGGCTGAATATGCGCTGATTAAACAGAACACGCCGCAGTGGTTGATCAAGGCCGCCGCACCCACTCGCGAGGCGTTCAAGAGCGCCTCCACCCAGCCCCTGGAGTGGCTCGTAAGCCTTCCGGACTACCAGCGCCAGCAGCTCAAGCGCTACAACGAGGCCAGCGCCGAATCGCAAAATGCCTTGGACCAGGCCATGGCGCCGTTGCAGACGGTCGAGGCGTTCGCCAAACCCATACTGGCCGAACGGCTCAAGAAAACGTTCAACATCGAACTGGATCTGGACACCACCTGGCTGCACCTGCGCAAAACGATTGTCCTGGGCGCGCTGGAAATCAAGATCGGTGAATATTCCGTGCTCAAGCTCACCCTGCTGCAGGCCGCCTTGCACAACTTTGAAGAGCGCGAGTGCGTGGAGGGTGCCTTTGACAGCTCATCGGGCTTACGCGTCGGCGATGCGGACAACAGCGCAGCAGTCACCTCCTCGATGTCTGTAGAACGCTTGCTGCGGTTCTGTCGCGCCGTCGACATTGGCGACCTGTACCAGCGCCATCTCAAGGCATTCTTCGACAGCAACGAAGCGACGCTGCGGCCATTGGTGATCCGCGCCGAAAAAGATGCGCTGCAGGCGGCGGCCTACCTGGCCCTGCTGCAGCAGGACATTGGCCCTGGCGATTATGCTGTGATCGAAGCAGTGCTCGCCGGCCACCGCGATGTGCAGCAAGGCGGTAAGCCGGTGTGGTTCAGCGACCTGAGCATCATGGGCCTGCGCCTGAGCGGATGCACCGTGTTCGTGCCGGTGGACAAGTACCAGTATTCCTCTGAAGTACTGGTCTACCTGCCCCATGATCCCGTGCACCCGCTGAAAAAATACCCCAACTCCCATGCCCTGGAAGGCGAGTTGACGCGCCAGTTGATGGCCGCCGACAGCAAGGGGCCTGGCCGCTACCCGCGCTATTTCGCGCAGTTCCTGGCCTATGCCGACCAGCCGGTATTTTACAGTCGCTTGACCCAGGAGGGCAGCACCACCAAGGCTCAAATCCTGTCGACTGTCGGTTCGGCCATCAACCAATACGTGCTGCCCTTTGTGTCGGCCACCGTGTCGATCCTGCTCGCGCCCAAAGCGCTGCCGCCCAAGTCGCCGGCACCCCGGGAGCCGATCAAGGACCCGAATTTCTACATCCGGGTGATTTCAAAGCGCGGCCTGTGGGAAGAAAACGTCGCACTGTGGGAGCACAACGCCGACCGGCTGCGTGACAAGCTGATCGCCGATGCCCGCCAGCACGCGGTACCCACCGCCGATGTGGATGCGCGTGCGCGGGCCCGCAAGATCGCCGCGCTTGAGCAGGCGGGTCTGTTCGGGCTGAACCTAGTGTCGATGTTCGTGCCGGTGTTGGGCGAGGTGATGCTAGGGGTGATGGCCGGGCAACTGCTATATGAGACCTTTGACGGCGCAATCGAATGGAGCGAAGGCGATCGCGAAGCCGCGGTCGGGCATATCACTGACGTCGCGGAAAATCTTGCGCAGATGGCGCTGATGGCCGGCGGTGGCGCAGTGCTCGGGCGTGTACTGCGCCCGCCGCCGGTGATCGAAAACCTCAAGCCGGTGACCTTGCCGTCCGGTGAGCAGAAACTGTGGAAAAACGACCTGACACCCTACAAGGCCAACGTCGAGCTGCCCCCCGACGCGCGACCCGATGAACTGGGCCTGTATCACCATGAAGGCCAGGCGCTGCTGCCGCTGGAAGGCGAGCATTATGCGGTGCAGCACGACCCGCATAATGGCGAGTACCGTATCCAGCACCCCACGCGGCCGGACGCCTATGCGCCGGGGCTTGAGCACAACCAAGAGGGCGCCTGGCACCACGAAGGTGAAGCACCGTTGACCTGGGATGACGCGACCGTACGGCGTCGCCTTGGCTATTCGAGCGATGCCGTGCAGTTGGCGCAAGTCAGCAGCGGGATTGATACCGACGTGTTGCGCGCCGCCCACGTGGACCATGAGTCCGTCCCGTTATTGCTTGCCGATAGCCTGCAGCGTATTGCCATCCACCGCGAAATGACGGGCTTTATCGAGCAACTCGCCAGTGCCGAGCCTGCGGTGTACGCCAAGGCCGATGTGGCTTTGCAGATGCACCTGATGCAGCGCCGTGGCCTGCTTTTCGGTGCGCCGAAGCTGCGCGTGATGGACCGCGCCGGCAAGGTGCTATGGGACGACCCGACGGCCAGCACCCTCAAACGCCATGTGGTGGTGCTCAGCCCGACGCATCTGGCGCGTGGCGAGGCCCTCGATCAGTTGCTATTCAGCCTGGAAGGTTACCCTGACGTCTTAAAGGAAATGCCCGGTTCGTCCGCCGACGCCCTGGCATCCCGCGCCGGCAAACTACGCAGCTATCTCGCGCAAAGCGCCGAAACTATCAAGGCCGCGCTGGTCGAGGAACGCTATACGGCTCGCACCCGTAGCGCCGACCCCGATGTGCAGCGCCTGCTTGCCGAGCATCGCAGCCTGCCGTCGGCCATCGCCTCGCGGGTACTGGAGCGCTTGAGCCCTGAAGAACGCCAGTTGTTTCGCGACAGCGAACGCTTGCCCGAGCCATTGGCCGAACAGGTACGCTGGTACGAACAAGAAACCCGCGCCGCGCGCGCCTATGAGGGGGTGCTGCTGGGTACCCCCAGCGATCTTGACAGCCAGCGCCTGGCCCTGCGCACCCTTGAAACCCTGCCCGGCTGGCGCCGGGGTACGCGCGTGGAACTGCGCTACCACTCGGCCCAAGGCAAGGTGCTGGATGCCATCGGCTCCCCGGACCATGGCGCAGCGCGCAGCCTGGTGCTTGATGAACACGGGGATTTCTACACGGCGGCCTGGCAATTGTTGTCGGCCAGCGAACGGCAAAACCTGGGAATCGCCGACAGCGCCCAGCTCAAGGCTGCGATCCAGCGAAAGCCATTGCCACGGGCGGCATTACGCACGGTGCTGCTGGATAATCCGATCCGCAAACCGGCCTATGATCCGTCGTTGCGCCTGTTGGGTGGCGGGCGCGGTCTGCAGCAACTGGTGACCTCGACCACCAACGTGTTTCGCACCCCCGAGGCGCGGGTACGGCGCCTGTATCCGACCTTCGGCGACGCCGATGTAGGGGCCTTCATCCAGAACCTGGGGCCTGATGTACGTGGCAGCCTGTCGCGCCTGGAAAGCGAATATGCCAGCCTTGAGCACGACCTCAAAAGCTGGGTGCGTACCCACGCCCCGCAAATGACGGCCACGGCCTTTGATCGACGGGGAGGGTATGTGGGCAACCTGGCGAACCAGATCAAGCGCTGCTGGCGCCGGGAAACCGGACGCAGCCTGCACATCAGCGGCAGTGAAGGCCTGCCGCTGCCGGCCTTGAGCGCCGATTTCAGCCATGTCGACGAACTCGAACTGACCCGTATCGCCTGGGCACCCTCAGGGCAGCGGTTCCTGGCCAATTTCCCCCGGCTCAAGCATCTGCGTATGGCCGAGGCCAGCCTCAACGAACTGCCTGAGTCGATCACGGCCATGGGTGACCTGACCCACTTATGGTTGCGATCCAATAACGTGTGCCTGACCGTTGAAAGTGCGCAGAGACTGGCTGGCATGCGTGCGTTGGAAACCCTCGACCTATCCGGCAACCCGCTGGGCATCACGCCGGATGTCAGCGGCATGCCGCATTTGAAAAACCTCGACCTGAGCCATACCAGCATCACCCAGTGGCCCCGGGGCCTGCGCGATCAGGCGGCCTTGCAACGCCTGGACCTGAGCCACAATTGGTTGAGGAACATACCACCCGAGCACTTGAACCCGCCCGCTGAGGACCTCGAGCGCATTGCCCGCATCAACGGCGTGACCGTGATGCTCGGCAATCCGTTTTCCCTCGAGACGGCTGCCGAACTCGACCAGTATTGGCGCCGCCTCAAGCGACGTGAACCGGCACTGCCTGACAGCGGCATCGACGATGCATTTGCCATCGAGACGCCGCAGATCGCCCAGGTGCGGCGCATGTACCCCCACTACAGCATTGCCCAGGCCCGGGACTATATCTGGGCCTTGGGGGAAGACGCCGCGCAGCAGTTGCAACAACGCGAAGTCGAGTTCATCGGCTTGAACCAGCAACTCAACGGTTGGGCGTTTTCCGGCACCAATGAAAATGCCCGCGCGCCCAATACCTATGTGCGGGCCTATCAACGCCGGCTCAACGCCGATGTACAGATCGATCGTTTCGAAGCCAAGAGTCGTATCCTCAACTGCTGGCGGCGGGCAACCGCGCAGAAACTGGCGAGTGACGGCACCCCCATCGGCCTGGAGCTCGACCTCAGCGGCTTGAACCTGCCGGCCCTGCCGGAGCTGGAAGCCGATTTCGGTCATGTGGGGTCGCTGAAGCTGAACAACATGAACCTGACCGTTTCTCCTGAGCA
This sequence comes from Pseudomonas sp. 58 R 12, assembly GCF_900005865.1. Taxonomy (NCBI): domain Bacteria; kingdom Pseudomonadati; phylum Pseudomonadota; class Gammaproteobacteria; order Pseudomonadales; family Pseudomonadaceae; genus Pseudomonas; species Pseudomonas sp. 58 R 12. The sequence continues at coordinate 114,343 of NZ_CVTP01000013.1, read as the reverse complement.
GTTCCTGTCGCGCTTTCGCGGCGTGCGCTGGTTGGACCTGTCCAACAACCGCCTTCGCGAACTGCCGCCGGCCTTGGGCGAGATGCATGGGTTGACGCGGTTGTTCCTGCAGAAAAACCTGATCCGCCTGACCCCTGAGAGCGCGCAGATCCTGGCGCAGCGCACCACGCTGCGTGCGTTATGGATGGACAACAATCCACTGGGCCTGACCCCGGATTTCAGCTTGATAACCGATATGCGCTCCCTGAGTCTGGACGCTACCGGCATTGACACCTGGCCCACCGGCCTGGGGGCGCAACCGGCGCTGGATAAGATCAACCTGCGCAGTAATAGGCTCACCAACATTCCCGACTCGGTGATCGCGCCACCGGACGATCAGTTGGCGCAATCGGCACGCCTCAACAACATCACCAATGTCACCGATAACGCCTTCACTGCCGAGACGTTGGCGCGCGTGAACACCTATAGCGAGCGCCTGCGCGAGGCTGGGATCACGCAAGGTAGTGACATCAACTTATTGGTGATGACCGCCAGGACCTCGGGCGCAAGTTTCCGTATGGCGCCGACCGTGGATGCACGGATCCAGCGTTGGACCCGTGGGCTGTCCGCCGAGCAAATCGCGGCGCGCCAGCAGCAGTGGCTGGCGTTGCGCGAGCAAGAAGGTTCGGATGGATTTTTCCAGATGCTCGACGACCTGATCAGGCCCGAGGGTGACGGCGATGAGCTGCAACAGCGGGTGTGGGAGGTGATCGATACCATCACCGAGAACACGGCTGAATCCCATGCACTGCGCCAGGAGATGTTCGACTGGGCCGGGCGCGCTGCGTGTTGTGATCGTGCGGCCTTGTCGTTCAGCAACCTGGAAATCAGGGCCATGGTGTATCGGGCACGCGCCTTGGCGACCGATGAAACCCAGGGGGCGGCGCTGATCAAGTTGTCCAGGGGCCTGTTGCGCCTGGACGAAGTGGAAAAAACCGCCCTGGCCGATATCGAGGCACGCAAGGCGCGCATCAACAACGCAAAGGGCTTGTCCGCCAGCCAGAAGCAACGCCAGATCGACCTGCTCGAAGAGGTGGAAATTCGACTGGCCTATCGCATGGGGCTCAAGGGGCCGGAGGCGCCCGGCGCCAAGCAACTGGACCTGCCTGGCCAGCCGCACATCGCACGGTTTACCAACATGGTCGGGGTCAGCCAGGCGACGCTAGATGCCACCTACGACCGGATCATCCAGCTCAACGAGTCGCCGCAGGAATTCCAGGCCTTGATGTCGCGGGAGTTCTGGCAGGACTACGTGACCCACAAATACCGTACGCAATTCGGTGCCCAGAGCCTGCCATACCAGGAACGTTTAGCGCAGCTGCGTGACAGGGTCGATGCGGGCACGCTGTCCGAGGGCAACTACGAGGCCCGGGCCAAGGACATGCAGGCGCAACTGGCGATCGAGGAAGCGAGCTTGATGGAGCGCCTGAGTCGCCAGGAAATCGCCGAATACCTGATGCCCCATGGCGAGATTCAAACCTTGGCCGAACCCTCGCTGGTGTTGCGGCTTTCCGAGGCCGAGAAGATCGAGTACGAGGGCAAGCCTTACTTCATCGCCAGTCTGCCTGATGCCGGTGATGGGCTGCACTATGTGTTGCGCGTCCAGGACCCGAAGAATCCGTTTGTATTGGTCAGCGCCGGTATCGTCGCCAAGCCGGACATAGCCGGTGCCTGGAAGCGCAGGGGCTTGTCGGGGGGAATGAAAGCGGACGTTCCCGACGACGAGTTCGAATTGGCTTCGGAATCAATGCAGGTCAAACCCTACACCCGTGCCGAGTTGGATTTCATGCGGCATGAAACCCACTTCATCAACCTGGACAACCGCCTGGGCACGTATAACCGTGCCAATAACGGCAAGTACCCTTTAAGGGATTACCAGGGCCGGCCGATTCGCATTCGAGGCTTGGAGAGTCGGGTTACAACCGCTGAGGGCCATCGCTATAGCTCGGCGCAAATCAAACCCTACATCCAATTCGAAGGCTATGAGCGCGTCGCGGCGCTGTATGACGAAAAGCTGCAATTGCGCACCTTTACCGCCGAGGATGTGAAGGTGCCCGGTGAACGGGGGTTGATCGGCCAGTCCATGGTGGTGGCGAATCGGCGAATTGCAAAAGGTGAAATCCTCGGGGTTTACGGGGGGACGATGCTCCCTCGTGGGCTCGTTGCGGACGCAAGCAGCACCTTTGGCATGGTCGTTGGCCACACCAAGGCACCGGAAGTCGAGCCGATCACGCTGGTGGGTGACAACATTATTTCCAGGATGAACACCCACTTTGAATACGACGCCGACGGCAAACCCATACGCCAGGCAGAAGGGGGATATAACGTCGAAGTGGTGCCTTTCCGGGCCGAAGCGGTGTATGCAACCAGCCGCTCCGGTGCCCGCGAGGCGTTTTCGTTGAATGCCGCGTTTGCGACCGAAGACATTCCGGCGGGCGTCGAACTGCGCTGGGATTATCAGTACACCGACGGCATGATAAAAAACCAATTCTCCTGAGCAGATGATGGGCAACGGTGAGTGTCACTCGCACATGTACGCCCTCGGCGAGGGGCGCATCAACACCCTGTGCTCCGTTATCCACCCGCTCATGGGGGGCTCAGAACAGGAAGTAACGCTGCGCCATCGGCAGCACCTCGGCCGGTTCGCACCACAGCAGTACGCCGTCGGCCTTGACCTGATAGGTCTGCGGGTCGACCTCGATGTCAGGCAAGTAATCGTTGTGGATCAGGTCGGTTTTCTGCACCGAGCGGCAACCCTTGACCACGGCGATCTGCTTTTTCAGGCCCAGGGCTTCGGGCAATCCGGCGTCCTGGGCGGCCTGGCTGATAAAGGTCAGGCTGGTAGCGTGCAGGGAGCTGCCGAAGCTGGCGAACATCGGGCGGTAGTGCACCGGTTGTGGTGTCGGGATCGAGGCGTTGGCGTCGCCCATCAGGCTGGAGGCAATCGCGCCGCCCTTGAGGATCAGTGTCGGCTTGACCCCGAAAAAAGCTGGGCGCCACAGCACCAGGTCGGCCCATTTGCCGACTTCGATAGACCCGACGATATGGCTCACGCCGTGGGTGATCGCCGGGTTGATGGTGTACTTGGCGATGTAGCGCTTGATGCGGAAATTGTCGTTGCCCGGGCCATCGCCAGGCAGGGCGCCGCGCTGGCGTTTCATCTTGTCGGCGGTCTGCCAGGTGCGCGTGATCACCTCGCCGACACGGCCCATGGCCTGGCTGTCGGAGCTGATCATCGAGAACGCGCCGAGGTCGTGCAGGATGTCTTCGGCGGCGATGGTTTCGCGGCGGATGCGGCTTTCCGCGAAGGCTACGTCTTCGGCAATGCTCGGGTCCAGGTGATGGCAGACCATCAGCATGTCCAGGTGTTCGTCGATGGTATTGCGTGTGAACGGCCGCGTCGGGTTGGTGGAGCTGGGGAGCACGTTGGCGAAGCCGCAGGCCTTGATGATATCCGGCGCGTGCCCCCCACCGGCACCCTCGGTGTGGTAGGTGTGGATGGTGCGGCCCTTGAGCGCGGCCAGGGTGGTTTCAACGAAGCCGGATTCGTTGAGGGTGTCGCTGTGGATCGCTACCTGCACGTCGTATTGGTCGGCGACGCTCAGGCAGTTGTCGATGCTCGCGGGTGTGGTGCCCCAGTCTTCGTGCAGCTTCAAACCGATGGCGCCGGCCTTGACCTGTTCGATCAACGGCTCCGGCAGGCTGGCGTTGCCCTTGCCGGTAAAACCGATGTTCATCGGGAACGAATCGCTGGCCTGGAGCATGCGCGCCAAGTGCCAGGGGCCGGAGGTGCAGGTGGTGGCGTTTGTGCCCGTGGCCGGCCCCGTGCCGCCGCCGATCATGGTGGTGACGCCGCTGGTCAGCGCTTCTTCGATCTGCTGCGGGCAGATGAAATGCACGTGGCTGTCGATGCCGCCGGCGGTGAGGATCATGCCCTCACCGGCGATCACTTCGGTACTGGCGCCGATGGCCATGGTCACGCCGGGCTGGATGTCCGGGTTGCCGGCTTTGCCGATGGCGTGGATGCGCCCGTTCTTCAGGCCGACATCGGCCTTGACGATGCCCCAGTGGTCGATGATCAGCGCGTTGGTGATCAGCGTGTCGACGACTTCATGGGCGAGTAATTGGCTTTGACCCTGACCGTCGCGGATGACCTTGCCGCCGCCGAATTTGACTTCTTCGCCGTAGACGGTGAAGTCCTGTTCGACTTCGAGAAACAGGTCAGTGTCGGCCAGGCGGACTTTGTCACCGACGGTGGGGCCGTACATGTCGGCGTAGGCTTGTCTGGAGATCTTCATGTGTCTGCCCTGAAATATTTGTGTTGAATGTGAAATAGCTATCGCAGGCAAGCCAGCTCCCACATGGGACTGTGTTCACACATTTGGATTTGTGAATACAGTCCCATGTGGGAGCTGGCTTGCCTGCGATGAGGCCCTAGAGATCACCCATAATGCGTCCGGCAAAACCGAACACCCGCCGCCCACCGCTCAAATCCACCAACTCGACCTCACGACTCTGCCCCGGCTCAAACCGCACCGCTGTCCCCGCCGGAATATTCAAACGCATGCCACGGCTCGCCGCACGGTCAAACGTCAGCGCGTCATTCGTCTCGAAAAAATGATAATGCGAGCCCACCTGGATCGGCCGATCGCCGCTGTTGGCTACGCCAAGGGTGACGGTACGGCGGCCGACGTTGAGTTCGATCTCGCCAGGCTGGATCTGATATTCGCCAGGAATCATGCAGGTTGCCCCAGGGTCTTGAAGTAGATAGCGGTCGGGCTGTAGCGCCCGTCCGGGCTTTGGCAGTAGTCGGGCAGTTCGCCGACCTTGGTGTAGCGCAGCGACTGGTAGAAGGCTTCGGCGCCGGAGCCAGCCTCGGTGTCCAGGTACAGCAGGCCACGTTTGTGCTGGCGCGCGGCGAGTTCCAGGGCGTTCATCAATTGCTGGCCCAGGCCATGGCGCCGAGCGCGGCTGTGCACCAGCAGTTTTTGCACCTCGGCGCGGTTCAGGCCGTTGGCCTTCTGGCACAGCGCCAACTGCACGCTGGCGATCACCTCTTCGTCGCGCACCACCACCCACAGCAGCAGGCTGGCGTCTTCAATACTCGCCTGCACGCCGTTCAGATAAGCACGCGCTTGAGCCTCATCGAAATCGGCCATGAAACCCACTGAAGCGCCATGCTTGACCGCGTCCAGCAACAGCTCGATCAAGCCCAGGCGGTAGTGGGCAAAACTTTCAGCATGGACTCGACGCAGTTGAGCAGCGTTCATCGGTGTCACTCCTGGGGCGGTTCTGCGCCCGGATTCAAGGCAAGCTGCATAAAGGTGAGGTCGAGCCAGCGGCCAAACTTGATCCCCACTCGCGGCATCTGCCCGGTGGTGATGAACCCCAGGCGTTCATGCAGGCGGATAGAGGCCTGGTTGCCACTTTCGATGGCGGCGACCATCACGTGTTTGCCGCAGGCGCGCGCGCGTTCGATCAGCGCTTCCATCAAGCGCGGGCCCAGGCCCTTGCCGCGTTGGTCGTTGCGCACGTACACCGAGTGTTCGACGCTGTAGCGGAAGCCCTCGAACGGGCGCCAGTCGCCAAACGCGGCGTAGCCCGTGACTTCGCCGTTTTCCACCGCCACCAGGATCGGATACCCCAAAGCCTGGCGCGCGCTGAACCAGGCCTGACGGTTGGCCAGGTCCACCGGTTGTTCGTTCCAGATCGCCGTCGTGTTCAGCACCGCATCGTTGTAGATGTCGCGGATCGCAGGCAGGTCCTGCTCGGTTGCATCACGAATCATGGCCGGCCTCTTACGCAATGGGTTGGTGGACGGTGACCAGCTTGGTGCCGTCGGGGAAGGTGGCTTCTACCTGGATATCCGGGATCATTTCCGGGATACCTTCCATCACCTGCTCGCGGCTGAGCAGGGTGGTGCCGTAGTGCATCAGGTCGGCCACGGTGCGGCCGTCGCGGGCGCCTTCCATCAAGGCGGCGGAGATGTAGGCGATGGTTTCCGGGTAGTTGAGCTTCACCCCGCGCGCCAGGCGACGCTCGGCTACCAAACCGGCGGTGAAGATCAGCAGTTTGTCTTTTTCCCGTGGGGTCAGGTCCATGGTTCAAGGTCTCTCTTAGACAGCATTCTTATCAACAATGGAGATCCAGTGTGGGATCTTCATGTGCTCCAGATTCTCGGTGATACCGCTTCCCTGCCTAATACGGCCGGGCGCAACACGCGCCATAAATCAATCAACCACCCCCGTGCCAGCAGCGCTTCGCTGGCCAAACAACGGGCCACCAGCAAGCCGGGCAATTGGGTGAGATCGCCACGCACCGCGTGGGGCAGGGCGCGGCAGGTTTCCAGTAATTCAGGGTCAATATCAGCGGTCAGCAACAGCGTGGCAAACACCGGTTGTCCGTCCAGGCCGATAGGTGAATCGAGCAAACCGTCGGCGCCCACAATGCGCTGGCGCTCATGCCAGAGCAACTGGCCGTCGCGGCGGATATCCAGGTGCGACTGGAAGTGGCCCAGGTCAAAACGCTCGCCACTGGCCGGGCGACCGAGGGCGACCACGTCCCAGTAGAACAGTCGCGCATCGCCTTGCAGCTCAATGCGCGTGGTGAGTTCGGCCTGGGCGGCGCTGAATACAATGGTTTCCTGGGGTAGCCATTCCAGCGTCGCGCCGGCTTCGACCCTGAGGTCGAGCTGCTGAAACGCCGGCCCGTTGGCGCGGTACCACTTGGCCGCGCCGGGGCTGGTCAACTGTGCCCAGGCACCGGCACCGACGTGGGCGCTGATGTCCAGGCGATCGCCACCGGCAATCCCGCCCGGCGGGTGCACGATGATGTGCTGGCACACCTCGGGGCCTTCGGCATACAGGTGTTTTTGCACGCGCAGCGGGCCGAGGTGGCGACGCATCACCGGGCGCGTGGTGTCGCCGAAACGCGCGTAGCCGAGTTCCAGCTCGGCGTGCCAGCTGGGGGTGAACAGGGCGGAAGTAAGGGGCAGGTTCATGTTGTGTGCTTATCGTCAGGACGCTACAGGTTAGATCGTAACCAGGCCGCGTACACCCTCGCTTTCCATATTTTCACCACGGCCCTGCTGCACGATTTCACCCCGGGACATCACCAGGTATTGATCGGCCAGTTCCGCGGCAAAGTCGTAGAACTGCTCGACCAGCAGGATTGCCATATCGCCACGCTCAGCGAGTTTCTTGATCACCGCGCCGATCTCCTTGATCACCGACGGCTGGATGCCTTCGGTGGGCTCATCGAGGATCAACAGGCGCGGACGGCTGGCCAGGGCCCGGCCGATGGCGAGCTGTTGTTGCTGGCCGCCGGACAGGTCACCGCCACGGCGATGCTTCATTTGCAGCAACACCGGGAACAATTCGTAGATGAAGGCGGGCACTTCCTTGGCTTCTGAGCCCGGAAAACGCGAGAGCCCCATCAGCAGGTTTTCTTCCACGGTCAGCCGACCAAAAATCTCCCGGCCCTGGGGCACGTAGGCAATCCCGGCATGCACGCGCTGATGCGGCTTGAACCCGGTGATGGCCTTGCCTTCCCAATTCACCACGCCTTCCTTGGAGGGCAGCAGACCCATCAGGCATTTGAGCAGGGTGGTCTTGCCTACGCCGTTACGGCCGAGCAGGCAGGTGACTTCGCCGACTTTCACATCAAAGGACAGCCCGCGCAGGATGTGGCTACCGCCGTAATACTGGTGCAACTTATCGACTTGCAGCATATTCAACTCTCCTCAGCGACCGAGATAGACCTCGATCACCCGCTCATTTTCCTGCACCTGCTCCAGCGACCCTTCGGCCAGCACGCTGCCTTGGTGCAACACGGTCACGTGGTCGGCAATCGAGCCGACAAACCCCATGTCATGTTCCACCACCATCAGCGAGTGCTTGCCCGCCAGGCGCTTGAACAGTTCGGCGGTGAATTCGGTTTCGGCGTCGGTCATGCCCGCTACCGGCTCGTCCAACAGCAGCAGTTGCGGGTCTTGCATCAGGAGCATGCCGATCTCCAGGAACTGCTTCTGGCCGTGGGACAGCAAGCCGGCCGGGCGCTGTGCCGAAGCGGTGAGACGAATGGTGTCGAGCACTTCATCGATACGGTCCTTCTGCTCACCGCTCAGGCGTGCGCGCAGGCTGGCCCACACCGATTTATCGGTCTTCTGCGCCAGCTCCAGGTTTTCAAACACGCTCAGGGCTTCGAATACCGTGGGCTTCTGGAACTTGCGCCCAATGCCAGCCTGGGCGATCTGCACTTCGCTCATACCGGTGAGGTCGAGGTTTTCGCCAAACCAGGCGGTGCCATGGCTGGGGCGAGTCTTGCCGGTGATCACGTCCATCAGCGTGGTCTTGCCCGCGCCGTTGGGGCCGATGATGCAGCGCAATTCGCCGACGCCGATGTACAGGTTCAAATCGTTGAGTGCCTTGAAGCCATCGAAGCTGACGCTGATGTCTTCCAGGGTCAGGATGGTGCCGTGGCGGGTGTTCAGGCCCTTGCCGGCGGCCTGGCCAATGCCGATGGCATCGCGGCCGCTGCCTGCGTCGAAAATAGGTTCAAGCATGACGTTCCTCATTTCTTCAGCAGACCGATAACGCCCTTGGGCAGGTACAGGGTGACGATGATGAACAGCGCCCCGAGGAAGAACAGCCAATATTCCGGGAAGGCCACGGTGAACCAGCTCTTCATGCCATTCACCACCCCTGCGCCCAGCAGCGGGCCGATCAACGTCCCTCGCCCGCCCAAGGCCACCCACACCGCCGCTTCAATCGAGTTGGTCGGCGACATTTCACTGGGGTTGATGATGCCCACTTGTGGCACATACAGCGCCCCGGCCAACCCACACAACACCGCGCTCAACACCCACACGAACAGCTTGAAGCCACGTGGGTCGTAGCCGCAGAACATCAGGCGGTTCTCGGCGTCGCGCAAGGCGGTCAGCACCCGACCGAACTTGCTCTTGGCCAGGCGCCAGCCGATGTACAGGCTCGCCACCAGCAGCAGCACCGTTGCCACAAACAACACTGCCCGCGTGCCCGGCTCGGTAATCCCAAAGCCGAGAATGCTGCGGAAATTGGTGAAGCCGTTGTTGCCGCCAAAACCAGTCTCGTTGCGGAAAAACAGGAGCATCCCGGCGAAGGTCAGGGCCTGGGTCATGATCGAGAAATACACGCCCTTGATCCGCGAGCGGAAGGCGAAGAAACCAAAGACCAGTGCCAGCAGACCAGGCGCCAGCACCACCAGGCACATGGCCCAGAGGAAGTGCTCGGTGCCGACCCAGTACCAGGGCAATTCCGTCCACGAGAGGAAGGTCATGAACGCCGGCAACTCATCGCCGGACGCCTGGCGCATCAAGTACATGCCCATCGCATAGCCGCCCAGGGCAAAGAACAAACCGTGGCCGAGAGACAACATACCGGCATAGCCCCACACCAGGTCCAGCGCGAGGGCGACGATGGCGTAGCAGAGGATCTTGCCCACCAGCGTCAGGGTGTAGGCCGACACATGCAGCGGGTTTTCCGGTGACAGCAAGGAACACAACGGCAGCGCCAGCAGCAGGATCAGGATCACTGCGCCGACGGCAATCGTCACCTTGGGGCCGGCCTTTTGCGCGGCCGTAAGCATCAATGGCTGGTTCATCAGTCGATCACCCGTCCTTTCAGTGCGAAGAGTCCCTGCGGGCGTTTCTGGATAAACAGAATGATCAGCGCGAGGATCAGGATTTTGCCGAGCACGGCACCGATCTGTGGTTCCAGAATCTTGTTGGCGATGCCCAGCCCGAAGGCGGCCATGACACTCCCGGCCAACTGGCCGACGCCGCCGAGCACCACGACGAGGAACGAGTCGATGATGTAGCTCTGGCCCAGGTCCGGGCCGACGTTGCCGATCTGACTCAGCGCCACACCGCCCAACCCGGCAATGCCGGAACCCAGGCCAAACGCGAGCATGTCCACGCGGCCTGTCGGTACGCCGCAGCACGCGGCCATGTTGCGGTTCTGGGTCACGGCACGCACGTTGAGGCCCAGGCGAGTCTTGTTCAGCAGCAGCCAGGTCAGCACCACCACGCACAATGCGAAAGCGATGATCACAATGCGGTTGTACGGCAGCACGAGGTTGGGCAGCACTTGAATCCCGCCCGACAGCCATTCGGGGTTGGACACTTCGACGTTCTGCGCGCCGAACACCAGGCGCACCAACTGGATCAGCATCAGGCTGATGCCCCAGGTGGCCAGCAGGGTTTCCAGCGGCCGACCGTACAGGTGACGAATCACCGTGCGCTCCAGCGCCATGCCGATGGCAGCGGTGACAAAAAACGCCACCGGCAGCGCGATCAGCGGGTAGAACTCAATGGCTTGCGGCACGTAGCGCTGCATCAGCATTTGCACCACATACGTGGAGTAGGCGCCGAGCATCAGCATCTCGCCGTGGGCCATATTGATCACGCCGAGCAGGCCGAAGGTGATCGCCAGGCCCAGGGCCGCCAGCAACAGAATCGAGCCCAGGGACATGCCGCTGAAGGCCTGGCCGAGGAGCTCGCCGACCATCAACTTGCGTTTGACCTGGGCCAGGCTGGTTTCGGCGGCGGTGTGCACGGCGGCATCGGTTTCGACGCCTGGTGCCAGCAGCGCCTCAAGGCGGGTGCGGGCCAGTGGGTCGCCGGTGTTGCCGAGTAAGCGCACAGCGGCAAGGCGCACCACGGGATCAGGGTCGACCAGTTGCAGATTGGCCAACGCCAGGCTGAGTGCCGTGTGCACGTCCTCATCTGTTTCGGCGGCGACCTGCTGGTCGAGGAATTTCAGCTGCGCAGGTTGCGCGCTTTTTTGCAGGGTTTGCGCGGCGGCGAGGCGCACCTTGGGGTCGGCGGCGAGCAGTTGCTGGCTGGCCCGTACGTTGTCGATCAAGCCGCGCAGACGGTTGTTCAGGCGGACGGTTTTGGTCTCGCCGTTGACGGTGAGTTGGCCTTGTTGCAAGGCGTCCACCAACTCGATACGCGCCGGGTCAGGCTGCGCAGCCCAGTCCTGCAGGAGCTTGGCTTGTTGGGTCGGGTTGGCAGACAGGAAGTCTTCGGCGTCGCTGGCGTGTGCGGCGAAAGGCAGCAACAGCAGGGTAGCCAGGATGAAGCGGTAGAAGGCAGTGGGCATATTCGTGGGCCTTGCTCGAACTAATGTGGGAGCCTGGCTTGCCTGCGATAGCGGTACATCAGACAAACCGAGTCGTCTGCATCGCAGGCAAGCCAGCTCCCACAGGGTGTGTGTCTGCACTCAAGTGCCGACACCCCTCGGATCAGTTGCTCTTCACGGCATAATCCGGCTTCTTGTCATTCCCCGGAATGTACGGGCTCCACGGCTGCGCCCGGATCGGTTCCTGGGTCTGCCACACCACCGAGAACTGCCCGTCAGCCTGGATCTCGCCGATCATCACTGGCTTGTGCAGGTGATGGTTGGTCTTGTCCATGGTCAGGGTGAAGCCGGACGGCGCAGCAAAGGTCTGCCCGGCCAGTGCTTCACGCACTTTGTCGACGTCGGTGGACTTGGCTTTTTCAGCCGCCTGCGCCCACATATGGATGCCCACGTAGGTGGCTTCCATCGGGTCGTTGGTCACGGCTTTGTCGGCGCCCGGCAGGTTGTGTTTCTTCGCGTAGGCTTTCCAGTCGGCGACAAATTTCTTGTTGACCGGGTTCTCCACCGACTGGAAGTAGTTCCAGGCAGCGAGGTTGCCCACCAGCGGCTTGGTGTCGATGCCGCGCAGTTCTTCTTCACCCACCGAGAACGCCACCACGGGTACGTCGGTGGCTTTCAAACCCTGGTTGGCCAGTTCCTTATAGAACGGCACGTTGGAGTCGCCGTTTACGGTGGAGATCACAGCGGTCTTGCCGCCCGCCGAGAATTTTTTGATGTTGGCCACGATGGTTTGGTAATCGGCATGGCCGAACGGGGTGTAGACCTCTTCGATATCTTTATCCGCTACGCCTTTGGAATGCAGGAACGAGCGCAGGATTTTATTGGTGGTGCGTGGGTACACGTAGTCGGTGCCCAGCAGGAAGAAGCGTTTGGCGCTGCCGCCTTCTTCGCTCATTAGGTATTCCACTGCCGGAATCGCCTGCTGGTTCGGCGCCGCACCGGTATAGAACACGTTTGGCGACATCTCTTCGCCCTCGTATTGAACCGGGTAGAACAGCAGGCCGTTGAGCTCTTCGAACACCGGCAATACCGATTTACGCGACACCGAGGTCCAGCAACCGAACACCACGGCGACCTTGTCCTGGGTCAGCAACTGTCGGCCTTTCTCGGCGAACAGCGGCCAGTTCGACGCCGGGTCGACGACCACAGGTTCGAGCATCTTTCCGTTTACCCCACCCTTGGCGTTGATCTCGTCGATGGTCATCAATGCCATGTCTTTGAGCGACGTTTCGGAGATCGCCATGGTGCCGGACAGCGAATGCAGGATGCCGACCTTGATGGTCTCGGCAGCCTGGATCGTCCAGGTCATGCCCATGGCGGCGATGGATGCCGAAAGAGTGAAAGCCTTGATCAAGCTGCGACGCTTCATGGTGCGATCTCCGTGACCGATATTTTTATGGGTGGCAGATGAGGGACGTTGCAGAGGTGATAGCAAGGGGTGTGCCGAAGTCGCAAAAGCCTTGAACAGATGGCGTGGCGGGGTAGCGCAAGGTTGCTAGCGCACCAATGTGGCTCCCGGTTGCAGCGGGTGGGCACGGGTCTGTGCCGTAATGGTGCGTGCTGCCAACGCCGGACAACGGTGAGCGCTGATCCCGCAGGCTACTTATCTACCGATTGAAAGACGCGCCCCGCCCTAAGAATGAGGGGCCGGGCGCTATGCCCAGGCATTCTTTCAAGGAGTTGAAATGGCTATCAGATTGTCACGTGAAGAACGCGCTGCGAGTTCGAACCGGGGGGCGGCCAAGCTGCCGCCGCTGAGCCCTGCGTTTGTGAATGAAGCGGACGCCGCCTACTGGGCACACCAGGCAATCGGCGACCGGCGCGATGTCGAGTACGGTGGGGTGATTGTGCGCAGTTCCGCCGGTGACTATTTCGCGACCCAGCCGGTGGCGGGGGCGGGTATGCAGTTTGATCTGCGCGCGGTATTGGGCATCAGCGCCGATGGCTACTATCTTCAGCCAGCGGGCTATACCTGTGTCGCCAGCTACCACTCACACCCTGCGCAGCATGAGTTGATTCTCCAAAGAAACGCCAGTTTTGATGAGCGCATGGCCAAAGCGTTTCTGGGTTTTTTGTCTAGCACGGACTTTTACCGGGATGTGCATGATCGCGACTTTTTCCCATCGTCCTACTTGTCCGGGCCGGATGGCTCGCTGATCCGCCATACCCCCTCCGGTACGCCGGCAGAATTCAGTTTTGCCTTGTGGGTGCAGGCTGGGAAGCCGCCCAATAGCCCGGTGGGGGTGTATGGCGGGTTTGATGAGTTCGTCAAAAAAATAGCCACGTTCGGCTCCTTGAGCTTGATTGTGCCCACCGCGTTGTGGGGCGGCTCCGTTGGCCGAGTACCGGCCGATTGGGTGGTATTCGAACCTTTTTCGTCGTCAGCGCTGACCGAGCAGCCACTGTTCACTGCCGTCTTTGCCCAGGCGCCGTTGGCGCTGGCGGCAGCGCTCTCTTCACCGTCGGCACAGCCTACGGAGCCGCGCGTTGGCGTTGTGCTCAAGCACATCAGCGAAGACCGTTTTATCGCGACCATCGCGTCGCCCAAGCGTGAGCCTTTGTTTGCGCTGGATGCATTGTTTCCAAAGGGGCCTGGCGGCGTGTTGGTGTTGCCTGCCCAGTATCGTCTGGAGGCCATTTACTTCAACGACTGGTACGAGAAGGATGCCGTGGCGGCGAAAGAGCGCTGGCTGGCCAGCGCGTTCTTTTCTCCTGCACAAGTGGTGGCCGCTATTCGTCAGGGGCAAAGTACGCTGGCCCTGCAAAACCCCAGCCGCGGTCTTGACCTCTACATGCGTGCCCATGACGACGCGTTGCTCAAGCTCAAGGTGCCGTCGACAGCACTGGTCACCGAGCTGTTCAAGCCAGATAGCGACGGCCTAATCAGTGACAACGGCGCCCGGGCTGCACTGGTCGCCGGTACGCTGACACCGCGCAACTATTTACGCAGGGTGATCCAAGCCACTGAGCTGTGGGTGGTGCAGGCGGGTAACTTATGGCGTGATGTTGGGCGCGTGGATACGCACTCGCCGCTGTTGGCCCCGAAGTATCCGCAGGCCTTTGGGCGCTCGTTTCTCAGCGCTCGTGATGCGGCTCTGCACGCCCATGAACAAATCGGCAGCCGACGCAGCCTCTATTACGGCGGGTATGTGCTCAAGGGGGCAGACGGCCGTTTCGTGGTCACGCCGCCCCTGCAAAGCATGGGACATCCGTTTTCGTCCACGCTGTTTTTTCCCGTGGGTGACCAAGGGGCGCTGATCCCGATGGAGGATTATGAGCTGCACGCACGCTACGGCTCGCATACGGCGCTGTCGATGGTCCATCCGAACTGGGTCATGCAACGTGGCTGGACGCAGGAAGAAGCGCTGATCAACCTGCAAGTGTTTTCCGATGACGAGATGTACTCGATCATCTCGGATGAACGGGTGGCCTACCTGTCCGGGGCGCAGGATTGTTTGTTGGAGTACGCGCCGACCAATTCGCCTCAGGAACAGTTGCTGCTGGCCAATATTGGCCCTCCGGCCGGGGAGAACCGACTCGGGCGGCGACTCGATCGCGGTGTGATCAGGCCGGCTGATTGGGTGCGGCGACTGGCGGTTGCAGGGGAGTTCAAAATCATCCAGGGCAACACGTTGTGGGGCCCACGTGGGGTTGTCTACAGTGATTGGTCGCCTAACTTCACCTATGCACCCAGGTTCGGACCACTCGATTACGTCCTCTATAGTGCGGTGTTCTCCAGTGGCGATGATGCTGCGCGTAACCTGCATGCGCGTTTGCAGGAACGCACAGTTCCCGAGCCGGCCTGCTATGCGTACATCCTTAAGCATAAAGACCTGCCGCAGTACATTGCGACCGAAGCGGTGGGCGCCGTCAACGCAGGTGCGCTGTTTGAGTTCAATCGCTTGTTCGCTCGCAACCTACGTAATGAACCGATATTGCCCGAGGGCTATGAGATGCACGCCTTGTTCCGGTCGCAGCATTGGTCGCCGCCGTGGCTGAAGGGGGCGAATGCGTGGTTGACGCAGTATTTTGTTACGCCGGAAGTGTTGCTGGTCGCGTTGACCGAAGGCCTGCGCGATAGAGCACAGAGTCTGCCGGTTTACTTTTCCAACCTTGACGGTGCGCTTTTGCGCTATCAGCCATCATTGATCGACGTGAAAGCCGGAGGCCTGGCGGACAACGTGCTGGGGATCGCAAGCACGCAGTTGGAGTCCGGCAAGAAAACGGCGTTGGAGTTTGTTCAGGAATGGATCGCCAAGGGCATGCTTTACGTGGTGCGCGGCAGTCAGCTCTGGGATAGGAGCGGGCAGGTCAAGCCGACGTGGAGTGGCTATGAAACGCTGACGCCTCGACGCCTGAGCCCGGCGTTTGCCTCACCGGATGATGCGGCACGCCATGCCGCGGTTGCGGTCGGCAGCAGGCAGCGCCGGACCTACGGTGGCGTCATCCTCAGGCTGACCAATGGCCTGTTTGTGGCGACTGAACCGTTGGTGGTCCCGGCTCAAGGCCCAACACTGGAGTGGATCTACCCTGACCCCGTGATTGCGACTGGGCTCTATCCAGGGGGCGCGACCCTTGCGGCTTTCTACCAGTCCCGGATGGAACAGGAGGTGCAGATACTGTTGTCGGCTTCTCAAAAAGTCCTTTATCAAAGCATGATCCCCACGGCGGTTTTGGGCAGGCTGCTGACCCGTGAAGCGCACGTTAAACGCCAGTATGTGTTCGGGCCAAATGGCACGATCCTCAGTTATCAGTTGACGGGCGATGTCGAGGAAGCGCTGTTGAGAAACAAGTTGGTCGCTACAACCCCTGGCGCTGGCGACTTGAGTGATAACCCCATCGAACGACAACTGCGCAGTGGAGCACTGCTACCGCAGGCATTTATCGATCAAGTGGCACGGGCCGGCAATTTGCGTGTGGTGGAAGGCAATGCAGTGTGGGGCAGTCCCAGACGGATACAAATCGGGTTTGTGCCGAATCAGTACCGCGCTGGCCCATTGGAGGTGCGCGATGCTGAAGCCGACTCACCGTGCGGCCCGATCTTTACCCGCGCACTCGATGCGGTTCGGCATGTCTACCGTAATTGGAACGCACAGGCTCAGGTTGCCGTCGGTTATGTGCTCAAGGCGTTTGGCAAGGAGCTGTACATGACGACCCTGCCGCTTGTCAGAGACCGTTATGACGATTTGAAACCGGTCTTTGTCAAGGGCCAACTACCCCAAGGCTATGTGTTGGCGGGTTTGTACTTGTGCGCGTCGACCGAAACCATCGCTGCCGCTGACGATGAAATGGCCCAGCACTTCTTTGCGCCGCCGGCCATCTCCAAAGCGTTGTCATTCATGACGACGCCACGCAACGGCGAGGCATTGCCGCTGTACCTGCTATGCGCTGACCGTGCACTGCTTTGGTATACCGTGCCCAAGAGCGCGCCCGTGTCCGAATGGGCAAGCAATGTGAGCCACGATTCGGCGCGACTGCGCGAGGGCTCGTTAACCGTACTCGACTATGTGCGCCGGCTGGCAGCCATGGGGGATTTGCGCATCCGGGTCACCAGTGAAATATGGGGGCGCAAGGAGCAGGTCACGACGCTATGGTGGCCCAAGCGGCCGCCGCATTCGTTCACTGCCGACCCCCATTTCCATTCATTCTGCGGGCCGTTGTTTTTTTATGCCGATGACGCAGCCCGTTACGCTCAGCGTTTGATCGCGCCCTTTGCCGGTAAAACGTACCTAGGCGCGGTGCTGATGCCTCCGAAAATGACCGGGTTTGTCGCGATCGATCCCGTGGAGGACAGCCCCGGTTTTGGTAACAGTACGCTGGAGTTGCTGTTCTGGACGGGGCATGCCGGGTTCGACGTACCGGCTGAGAATGTGCTGCGCAATTACAAAGTTGCGGCGGTGCATGCCTTCTACAAGTCCATCCCGTCGAAGCCCAATCTCAAGCCGCTTGACCTCGTCCTGTTACCTAATTTTATCTCCAGCGACGTACTGAACCGCTACCTGTCTGTGGTGCTGAGTAACCAGCCCGACGCCGAGCGTATTTACCTGTCCTGCCAGCATGGTGCCCTGCTCAAGTACATACCGGCGCTGACGGCGGCCGAGTCGACGATACTCAGTGCCCGGCCAGCGCCTTCCCCGAGTGCGCTGGTCAGTCGTTTGAGGCAACTGGGCAGCCTGTCGGTGCTGGTCACTGATACGTTCTGGAGAAAACGTGGGCCGTTGGGTGATGAATGGGCCGCGATAGATCCGGATGTAGGCGAGCCCTGGTATGGCCATCAAAAAGATGAGCTTTGATGACGGCGTTTGTGCGCTTCATCGTGAACCTGAGACCGATTGATGCTGGCCAAAAAAGCGTGACAGCACCAGGCGATCCAGCGCCCACACGACGATCAGCGATGCACCCACCAGCGGAAAAATGATCGCCAGCCCGAGCATGATCACCATCGCGGTTTTCCATCTCGGCAGGTCATGGCGTAACGGCGGAACCCCCAGGCCGCCCTGTGGCCGGCGCTTCCACCAGATCACTACACCGCTGACGGCACTGAGCAGGATCATCAGGCAGATCAGCAACACGATGATCTGGTTGACCGGGCCGAACATCTTGCCTTCGTGCAGCATCACGCCGGTTTCGGTGGCGCGGGCGACCAGGTTGTAGTGCTCCCAACGCACATCGGCGAGCACCTTGCCGGTGTACTGGTCCACATGCAGGGTGGCGTCGTTGCGCGGATCGTTGGCGAACACCGCAACGGTGAACACGCCTTCGGCGGTGGTGGGGAAGGTGATGCTGTAGCCGGGCT
Organism: Pseudomonas sp. 58 R 12; assembly: GCF_900005865.1. Taxonomy (NCBI): domain Bacteria; kingdom Pseudomonadati; phylum Pseudomonadota; class Gammaproteobacteria; order Pseudomonadales; family Pseudomonadaceae; genus Pseudomonas; species Pseudomonas sp. 58 R 12. The sequence goes on along the minus strand of NZ_CVTP01000013.1, from coordinate 96,328 downwards.
CGACCTTGCTCGCGGTGGCCAGGTCGACCACCTGTTGCAGGCGCAAGGTGGGCGCGGCCGGCGCGGAGTGCATCGCGCCGTGATTCATGTGCTCCGCGTGGTCGCCGGACATGGGCATAGGGGTGTTTTCCATGGCCCAGGGCACGGTCTGTTGCGTTGCGGTATTGAGTGCTCGCGCCTGCTGGTCGGACTGCGGCACGTTGTTCCACATGGCCGCCGGGAACCTGTTCCACAGGTCGGCGTATTGCTTGCCCCAGAAGCCGGTCCAGGTCATGCCGCTGAGCAGCATCACCAGCAACAGTGACGCGCCCCAGAAGCCGGTGACCGCATGCATGTCGCGCCAGAACACCCGGCCACGACTGCTGAACCGCGGCCACAAAACGCCTGCCGAAGACTTGCCGCGCGGCCACCACAGGTACAGGCCCGACACCACCAGCATCACGCCCCAACCGGCGGCGAGTTCCACCAGGCGGTCGCCGACGGTGCCGATCATCAGCTCGCCGTGCAGCGCGCGGGCGATGGCTTGCAGGTTGTATTTGGCGTCCTGCTCACCGAGCACGGTGCCGCGATACGGGTCGACGAAGATCGTTACTTCGTGGCCGCCGTTATGCATCACGAACTGCGCGCTGCTGGTGGCGTTGGCCGGCGGCAGGTATTTGCTGATGGCGCCCTGAGGGTAAGCGGCCTTGGCGCGTTGCAGTTGTTCGTCGGCGCTCAGGGCGTGTTCGGCGGCGGGTACGGTGAGCAGGTTGCCGTACATCAGCGGGTCGAGCTGGGGTTTGAACAGGTAGATGATGCCGGTGAGGGCCAGCAGCACCATGAAAGGCGCGACGAAGAGGCCGGCGTAGAAGTGCCAGCGCCAGGCCAGGTTGTAGAAGGAAATTTTTTGAGTGGTCATCAGGTGCTCCGCAAAGGCTTTAATTTTTGTCGTCAGGTATGCCGCTATCGCGGGCCAGCCCGCTCCCACAGGTGGATGCATTTCGCCTGTGGGAGCAGGCTTGCCTGCGATGCTTTTAGAAGCTCATGTCCACCTTGGTCCACAGGGTGCGACCAGGCTCCTTGATGGCCTGCGGGTCATTGGCCGGGTAGCCGAACCCGGCATTGCCGGCCAGGTTCAAGTGCTCGGCGTAGGCCTTGCCAAACAGGTTGTCGACGCCGCTGCTGACCTTGAAGTGCTTGTTGATGCGGTACGCCGCGTTCAACGAGAACACGCCAAAGCCGCCGCTCTTGTCGAAGTCCTTGCCGACCACGTTGCCCTTGTTCTGATCGATGCGGTTCTGCGCGGCGACCACGCGCCACAGGGCGCCGGCACTCCAGTTGTCCTCGCTGTAGGTGAGGCCCAGGCGTGCGTCCAACGGCGGCATTTGCGGCAGCGCCTTGCCGTCGCTGCTGTTCTTGCCCCAGGCGTAGGCGAGGGTGGCGTCGGCCTTCCAATGGCGCGTCAGTTTGTACGCCGCGCCCAGTTCACCGCCCATGATGCGGGCGTCGACGTTGCGCGCCTGGGAGGTGGTGCCCATCATCCCTGGCCTGTAGTCGAACAGGATGAAGTCCTGCACCCGGCCGATGTAGCCCGAGGCCCAGGCTTCAAGCGCCTCGGCTTTGTATTGCGCGCCGAAGTCGAGCTGGGTGGTTTTCTCTGGCTTTACGCCGTCAAAGGCATTCACCGAACCCGCCGCGCCGGTGTTGGGGGAAAACAGCTCCCAGTAATCCGGGAAACGCTCCGAGTGGCCCAGGCCCGCGTAGAGGGTGGTAGGGCTGTCGGCCAGGTCGTGTTCATAGCGCATAAAGCCGGACGGCAGGGTATCGGCGCGGGTGTCGTCGGCGGTCGGGTTGGCGCGAGTGTTCATGCCGGAGCCGGTGGTTTGCCGGAAGTCCTTGGCCGAGGCACGATCCAGGCGTGCGCCAGTGATCAGGCGATCGCGGTCGGCGGCGTACCACGTGAGTTCGCCGAACACGCCGTAGTTGTGGAAGTTGGCGTCCTTGACCTTGGGGAGATCCTTGTAGGTGTCGATGCCCATGCTGCTGCGCTGGCGGTGTTCGTTGGTCTGCGCGTCCAGGCCGCTGATCAGTTGCACATCGGCCCAGCGCCAGGTGGCCTTGATCCGCGCGCCGAGGGTACGCCGGTCGACGTTGGAGGCCATCGGCCCGGCCATCATGCCGGTGCCCGACGGTGTGCGCAGGCTGTAGTTGTCCATCACGTGGTCAGCGTAGTTGTAGTAGACCTGGGCCTCGACCTTATCCAGCACGTCGCCGATGTTGGATTTTTCGAAACGCAGCCCCAGGCTTTCGCGCAGGAACTGCGAACCGTCCATACCGCGCCCGGCGTAGCGTGCCTCGCCATCGCCACGGCCGGCGGTGAGTTCCAGCAGGGTGTCGGCGTCGGGGGTGAAACCGACGGCTACATCACCGTTCCACTTGTCGTAGCGCGAGGCGACGGTGTCGTTGTTGCTGTCCTTGTAGTCATCGGCATGCGCCTGGTTGCCAATTACCCGTACATAGCCCAGCGGCCCACCGGCGGCGGCATCGATGACCTTGTCGAAGCGTCCGTTGGAACCGGCCAGCACACTGGCGTTGAGGCGCGTGCCCAACTCGCCGAACTGCTCCGGCTCGCGCTCGAACAACACGGTGCCAGCGGATGCGCCGGGGCCCCAGAGCACGGTTTGCGGGCCTTTGATCACGGTGAGCTTGTCGTAGGTTTCCGGCGAGATGTACGAGGTGGGCGCATCCATACGGCCGGGGCAGGCGCCGAGCATCATGCTGCCATTGGTGAGGATATTCAGGCGTGAGCCGAACATCCCGCGCAGCACCGGGTCGCCGTTGGTGCCGCCGTTGCGCACCAGCGCAAAGCCCGGGATGGTCTTGAGGTAGTCACCGCCGTCACTGGCGGGCACCGGTTGACGCGGGTCCTTGGGGTTGGTGACCACGGTCAGCGGCGAGCTGGGGGCGATCGCGGTGATGACGGTGGGGGTGAGCTCGTGCTCGGCGTGCTCATCGGCATGCGCCTGTGGAACCAGAAGAGCGCCGCATAGAACGGCGAACACAGGAGTGCTTCCCAAACGGGTGTCAGCAGAAAACCTGGACATGACAAATTCCATCAATCAATCGTAAACAACACGGCCAGCAGCCTGCGGCTGTCTGTCTAAAGTCGGCCGGGGTGAAGTAACGGTGCTAAGTGCTTACGAGGCGATGGGCGGCGCGCGACTGCGGGCGCCGGGGAAGATGCTCTGCCGGGCGTGGCCCAGGCGCGTGGCGGCGGTGAGGGCGTTGGCAGGTGCCGGGCTGCTTAGGGTGAACGTTGAAATGCCGCCAGGCAGGGCGGGGCAGCTGTAGAGCAGGTCGCAATAGCCGCACTTGGACCAGAGGGCGTGGTGTTCGTCAGCGGCCTTTTTGTGATGGGAATCGCCATGGTCCATCGGCATTTCCATCGACATGCCGGCGTGATGATCCATCGGCATCGCTTGGGAAATCAGCGGACCGATAAAGATCATCAGCATGGCGAACAGGCTGATCCAACTGCCGCGCATTACGCGGTGGCGTGGAGACAGCCTGGCGCGAGGGGCGCCCATCTGGAGTCTGCCTATTGGGCGTGTTTATGCTCGTGTGTGGCCATTGGCGGCACCTTCTGCACCGACACTTCCACCTCGACCTTGCCGGCCTTTTCGAAGGTGAGGGTCAGCGGGAATTGCTTGCCGTCGGCCAACAGGCTGCGGTCTTTGAGGCCGAGCAGCATCACGTGATACGCCATCGGCGCAAAGGTCAGCTCGCCTTTTGCAGGTACGGCGACGCTGGGCACCTGCTGCATCTTCATCAGGTCGCCCTGCATCACATGCTCATGCAGCTCGGCCTTGTCGGCCACTGGCGTCTCGACGCTGAGCAGACGGTCCGGGGTAGCACCGGTGTTATGAATCACGAAGTACGCCGCAACAGTCGGCGCGTTGGGCGGCAATTCCTGGGACCAGGGATCGCTGACCAACAGGTCGCCGGCCTTGTAGTCATCGGCATTGGCAGCACTGAACACCGGCAGCAACAACGCAGCCAGAAGCAGGGAAGATTTGAGCATGGCAGTTCTCCAGAACGGTTCTAAACGCAGTTCACTTGCGAAGAAGATCAGACCGTTGGAGAGGCACGGGGGTTGAGGCTCGGCCATTGCTGGCGCGGGGTAGGGTTTTGCAGTGGGGGCTGCGGCAGGTTTTGCACCGCCTCGAACCGCGTGACATACAACTGCGGCACATGCCCCGGCAACGCCACCAACGGCGCGGAGCCTGAGCAACACCAGCAATGCTGCATGGTGGAGTGATCGTCCTGTTGTGGCGCCGGAATTTCCAGCGTGCCCAGGGCAATGGTCTTCAGGCTGGCGCCATTGGAGGAACAGAAACTGCCCCAGAGCAGTCTCTTGACCGGATCATCGGCTTGCTGCATCGCACTGGCCATCGGCATGGCAAAGGCGTTGAACAGCACTGCAAGGCAGGCGATCCAGGCGATTGCAAAGCGTTGACGGGCCATGGCGGACAATCCGTAGGGTTAAACGATCAGGGGGGTATTTAGCCTGATCGGTGGGGATAAGTAAAAAGGGTGGGTGTGGTTTGGTGTCGCAGTGACTGGTTACAGGATAGACGGGAACCACGGATTGCCAATTTTTGCAGATTGGGCGCGATGCTCAAGGTGCTGCGCAAACCTGTGGGAGCTTGCTTGCCTGCGATGGCATCGGGATCTGCGCATTTTTTAATGGCTTAAGAGCAATTTGTAGTGAGCGGGCTTGTCCCGCGCTGGGCTGCGAAGCGGCCCTAAAACCTGGCATCGCGTGTTACCTGAAAAGCGCGGTGGCCTTATTGGGGCCGCTTCGCAGCCCAGCGCGGGACAAGCCCGCTCACTACATTGTGTCGACAGCGTCGACACAATGGGTGACGTAGGGCCGCAAATTATGCAGTGGGAACTCCGTGGACCTGCATATCAACACCCAGGGCTTTTCTAATCACCGCAAAAATTGCCGCGAGGTTATCCATGCTTGGATTGCCACTGGCCGACAGCATTCGGTGCAGGCTTTTACTCGGTTTGGCCGTTTCTTTCGCAAGGCCTTCAAAGCCTACTGTGGCGTTGACCAGATCACGCAGAATGACACGTGAAACTTCCGGCTCACCATTTAGAAACAACGTAGCAGCCTCATCAAGGAGAGCCTGGGCAAATTCAGGGTCGCGCTGAGCACGTTCGGCGATGGTGTGTTTGTAGCTGCGGGTGAGCGCCATGTCGGTTACCTCTGTTGTTTCAATTTCTTGTCACGCTGATGTTCATTGATCAGCGACTTCACGACTTTGATATCGCGCTTTTGACTGGACTTGTCGCCACCACCGAAAAGGATGATTAGTCGGTGGGCTTCTTGTATCAGATAGATTCGCAGGCCTGGTCCCCAGTCGATGCGGTATTCGCCCAACCCATCGAACCACTTGATGTTGCTGGTGTTGCCCATTTCAAGTCGAACCAAAGCGGTGGAAACTCTGGTGGCTGCCGGCACACTCAAGGATGAAAACCACTCATCGAACGGGCTGGACTGGTTATCGCGTCGGTATTCTTCAATCTCAATCATTAGCCGTCCTGAAGGTAACAAATAGGTTACTAATCAAGCAAGCGAGCGATCCTGACTTACCGAATGAAATTTGCCAACGCGATGAGTGTTTCATCAGGCGACGAGAGTTCCCGATCTACTTGAGCCAACACGGGCCGCTTCAACACCAACACCGGTACTCCGCGCTCCCGCGCCACCTCCAACTTCGGCTCGGTTGCGCTGCTGCCGCTGTTCTTGCTGATCAACACATCGATCTGCCGTCTTTCAAATAGCGCCCGTTCGTCTTCAATCAGAAACGGTCCGCGTGCGCCGATCACTTCACACCGCTCATTCCCCGGATACACATCCAGCGCACGCAACGTCCAGAACTGCTCCGGCGGGATTTCGTCGAGATGCTGCAACGGCTCACGCCCCAGCGTGAACAATGGGCGTTTGAAGGGTTTGAGCGCTTCGATCAACGAGGTCCAATCACCCACCTCGCGCCAATCATCCCCCGCCTGCGGCTGCCATGCCGGTCGGCGTAACGCCCAGCACGGCACATGGCTTAACTGCGCAGCCTCGGCGGCATTGCGGCTGATCTGCGCCGCATACGGATGAGTCGCATCGAGAATCAAGCTAATCGCCTCATCCCGAACAAACTGCGCCAAACCCTCAGCGCCACCGTAACCGCCGACCCGCACTTGGCAGGTCAGATCAGTAGGCACGCGGCCAACGCCGGCCAAGCTGTAGATATGCTCCGGCCCCAAGGTCCGTGCGATAGCCAGCGCTTCAGTCACGCCGCCCAGCAGCAGGATGCGCTTCATAGCGGCTTGACCACTTCCAGCAAGGTGATCGGCAACGCCTGGCGCCAGGTATCGAATTCCCCCAGCGGCTGAGCCTGCGCCACATGGATGCGCGTCAGTTCGCCGCCGTGCTGCGCGCGCCAAGCCGTCAGGGTCATTTCACTTTGCAGGGTCACTGCGTTGGCGACCAATCGCCCCCCAGGCCGCAGGTGTTGCCAGCAGGTGTCGAGCACGCCTTCGCGAGTAACGCCGCCGCCGATGAAGATCGCGTCCGGTGCTTCCAGGCCGAGAAGCGCATCGGGCGCCTTGCCGCGAACCAGTTGCAAGCCAGGCACGCCAAGGGCGTCGCGGTTGTGTTCGATCAGGCCTTGGCGGCCCGCATCGCCTTCAATCGCCACTGCACGGCAGCTCGGATGAGCGCGCATCCATTCAATCCCAATGGAGCCGCTGCCCGCGCCCACATCCCACAGCAGTTCGCCGGGCATCGGGGCGAGGCGGGCGAGGGTCATGGCGCGCACGTCGCGTTTGGTCAGTTGGCCGTCATGTTTGAACGCCGAATCCGGCAGGCCGGCGAGGCGCGACAGGCGCGCAGTATTCGCGTCGGCCAGGCAGTCGATGGCGACCAGATTCAAATCAGCGACCAAGCTGTGTTCCCACGCCTGCGCCAGCCCGTCGAGACGCCGCTCATCCGTGCCGCCCAAGTGTTCAAACACGCTCAACCGGCTCGGCCCGAACCCGGACTCAGCCAGCAACGAGGCAATCAACGCAGGGCTGCGACCGTCATTACTCAACACCAACAATCGCACACCACTGGCCAGATGCGCATTCAGCGCCGCCAACGGCCGCGCCACCACGGATAACGTCACCACCTCCTGCAACGGCCAGCCCAGCCGCGCCGCCGCCAGGGACACCGACGAAGGCGCCGGCAATATCAGCAACTCATCCACCGCCACCTGTCGCGCCAAACTCGCCCCCACGCCATAGAACATCGGATCGCCACTCGCCAGCACACACACCGGCTCCCCGCGCCGCGCCAGCACCGGCTCCAGCGAAAACGGGCTCGGCCACACCTGGCGCTCGCCACGAATACACACCGGCAACAGGTCCAACTGGCGCTGACCTCCTATAATCCGCGTGGCGCGCAACAGGGCATGCCGGGCATTCCTGCCCAGCCCCTTGAAGCCGTCTTCACCGATGCCTACAACCGTCAGCCAGGGCGACATATGAATTCCTTGAACGACATCCGACGGGCAGGCTTTTCATGCCGCCGGACAAAGCAGGCATAATACCGCGCCTTTACCCGCGAACCGGTAGCCCCGTGAACCAGACGCCCGCTGTGAATACCTTGCGCCCCTCGGCTTGTCCGGGGTTGCTGCGTATTGTCCAGGCGCTGGACGGTGGCATTTGCCGGATCAAATTGGCCGGTGGTTCGATCACCGCAGTGCAGGCCCATGCGGTGGCGGACGCGGCCCAGGCCTATGCCGGTGGGGTGATTGAGGCGACCAACCGCGCCAACCTGCAGATTCGCGGGATCGGTGCCGAAGAGCACGCCTTGATCGCCATGCTGCTGGCCGCAGGCCTAGGCCCCAGCAACGCCGCTGGCGACGATGTGCGCAACCTGATGCTCAGCCCCAGCGCCGGTATCGACCCGCAGATGCTGTTCGACACCCGCCCGCTGGCCGATCAGATCCTCGCCACCCTGCAAAACCACCCACGTTTCCATGAGCTGTCGGCAAAGTTCGCTGTGCAGTTGGATGGCGGTGAAGCGCTGGGGATGCTCGAACATCATCATGATCTGTGGCTTTCGGCGTTTGTACGCGATGGTGAGACGCTCCTCGCATTCGGCCTGGCCGGTTGCCCTGGGCTGGATGCACCGTTGGCGGCTGTGCCATTGGAGCAGGGCCATGCGCTGGTGGTGGCGGTGCTGGAGGCGTTTCTTGACCTCGCCACTCCGGAACAAACCCGCATGCGTCATCTGCCTGTGGATAACCTGCTGAGCCGCTTGCACCTGAAGCTACTGCCGGTCGACGGCTTCAATCGCCCGCCCAGTGGTGCTTTGCTGCACCTTGGGACTTATCCACAGACGCAAAAAAATCAGTTCTATGTCGCTGCCATCGCACCCTTGGGTCGCCTGGATTCGGCGATGCTTGCGGGCGTCGCACAACTCGCCAGCGAGTACGGCGACGGCACCTTGCGTTTCACCCCTTGGCAGGGCGTGCTGCTGCCCAACGTCGAAAAGCCTCACGCCGTGACCGAGCGCCTAGCGCAGCTGGGCTTCCTCTGCTCAGTTGACCAACCCCTGGCGCGCATGACTGCCTGCACCGGTTCCAGGGGCTGCGGCAAAGCGCTGGCCGACACCAAGGCTGATGCGGTGCAACTCGCCGCGCTGAAACCCGATCACGACGTGCACCTGTCCGGCTGCCCACGTTCCTGCGCCGCCGCACACGTTGCGCCGGTGACATTGCTGGCCGTGAGCCCCGGCCACTACGACCTCTATTTCCGCGAAGCAGCCCATCCCGGTTTCGGCCGGTTGCACGCGCGCAACCTTTCTATTGAAGCGACGGGCGCCTTGCTGCGCGCTCGCCCACGGAGCAACACCGATGATTGATTACATCCGCGATGGTCAGGAGATCTATCGCAACTCCTTCGCCATTATTCGCGCGGAAGCCAAGTTGGACCGCATCCCGGCCGACCTGGAAAAACTCGCGGTGCGCGTGATTCATGCCTGCGGCATGGTCGATGCCATCGACGGCCTGCAGTTCTCCGAAGGCGCAGGCAAGGCCGGGCGCGATGCGTTGGCCGCTGGCGCGCCGATTCTGTGTGATGCGCGGATGGTGTCCGAAGGCGTGACCCGCACACGCCTGCCGGCTAACAATCAAGTGATCTGCACCCTGCGTGACGACAGCGTGCCGGAGCTGGCACGGGCGTTGGGCAACACCCGTTCCGCTGCCGCCCTGGAACTCTGGCGCCCGCACCTGGAAGGCAGCGTGGTGGTGATCGGCAACGCGCCGACCGCGTTGTTCTACCTGCTGGAGATGCTTGATGCTGGCGCACCAAAACCGGCGTTGATCCTCGGCTTCCCGGTCGGCTTTGTGGGCGCCGCCGAATCCAAGGCGATGCTGGCCGCCGACAGCCGCGGCGTGCCATTCGTGATCATGCAAGGCCGCCTGGGCGGCAGCGCGATGGCCGCCGCAGCGGTGAATGCCCTGGCCACGGAGGTCGAATAATGCAGGCACGCGGACGCTTGATCGGCTTGGGCGTTGGCCCCGGTGATCCCGAACTGATCACCCTCAAGGCGCTGCGCCTGCTGCGCGAATCGCCTGTTGTGGCGTACTTCGTGGCCAAGGGCAAGAAGGGCAACGCCTTCGGCATCATCGAAGATCACCTGGTGCCGCAGCAGACCCTGATGCCGCTGGTGTACCCGGTGACCACCGAAGCGCTGCCGGCGCCGATGTCCTACGAGCAAGTAATCAGCGATTTCTACGACGCCGCCAGTGTCGACGTCGCCGCGCATTTGGACGCTGGCCGCGATGTGGCGGTGATCTGCGAAGGCGACCCGTTCTTCTACGGCTCCTACATGTACCTGCACGACCGCCTCGCCGAACGCTACGAAGCGCAAGTCATCCCAGGCGTGTGCTCGATGCTAGGTGGCGCCTCGGTGCTGGGTGCGCCGTTGGTGTATCGCAACCAGAGCCTGTCGGTGTTGTCAGGCGTGTTGCCACATGAGGACCTCAAGCGGCGCCTGGCGGATGCCGACGCGGCGGTGATCATGAAGCTGGGCCGTAACTTCCCCAAAGTGCGCCAGGTGCTCGAAGAACTCGGCCTGGCCGGGCGTGCGCTCTATGTGGAACGCGCGACCATGGCCAACCAGAAAATCGTGCCGCTGGATCAGGTGGAACCGATGTCGTCGCCGTATTTCTCGCTGATCATCGTGCCTGGCGAACGGTGGCAAGGTTGATGCGCCCGGCGATTGTCATCCTGGGGCAGGGCAGCCTGGCGACTGCGCGCCAGATCCAGCAGGTTTACCCAGGCGCGGTGATCCACGGCTTGGCCGGACGTGTTGAAGGGGCTGACCAGGCCTACAGCGAGTTCGGCGCGACCCTGCGCCAGCTCTATCAACACGGCACGCCGCTGATTGCCCTGTGCGCCGCCGGCATCGTCATACGCACCCTGGCGCCGTTGCTGCTGGAGAAAGGCGAAGAACCCGCCGTGCTGGCCGTGGCCGAAGACGGCAGCGCAGTGGTGCCGTTGCTCGGTGGCCTTGGCGGTGTGAATGTCATGGCGCGCGAAATCGCCGCTGCCTTGAACGTTGCCGCTGCAATCACCACCAGTGGCGAGCTGCGTTTTGGCACCTGCCTGCTTAATCCACCGATGGGTTATGAGCTGGCTGATCTGGAGCTGGGCAAGCGGTTTGTCTCGGACTTGCTGGCCGGCGAAAGCGTGCGCATCGAAGGCGCGGCGCCGTGGCTGGAGCAGGCCAACTTGCCTCAGGATCAACAGGCGCGCCTGGCGATTCATGTGGGCAGCGCCGAGCGCACGCCTGCGGCCAATGAATTGTTGATCTACCCGAAGAATGTATGTGTTACGTGCAAACCAGGCGTGCAATTGGCTGAGCGTGTGCGCACGGCCTTGCATAAGGCGGGTATCGCCGTGCAATCCCTGGCCTGCTTGCTGGCCAGTGATACGCAAATGGCCGAAGCATCGTTGCATGAAGCGGCTCTGGAACTCGGCGTACCGCTGCGGTTTGCCAGTGTTACCCAGGACGCCGACATCCTCATCAACGTTGCCGAGCAACCCCTGGACCTGGCGCAAGTCGGTCGCCCCCGTGGCCGACTGGCCGTGATCGGCCTGGGCCCCGGCGCTGCCGAATTGATGGTGCCCGCGGTGAAAGCCGAACTGGCGCGTTGCACCGACGTGCTCGGCTACGAAACCTACGTGCGCATGGCCGGGCCGTTTCGCGACGATCAGGTGCAGCACTGCACTGACAACCGCGAAGAAATGCAGCGCGCCCGTCACGCCTTCGAGCTGGCCGCGCAGGGCCGGTCGGTGGTGGTGGTGTCGTCCGGCGACCCAGGCGTGTTTGCCATGGCTGCCGCCGTGATCGAGGCCTTGCACGAGTCCAGCGACCCGGCCTGGCATCAGGTCGACCTGCAAATCCTGCCCGGCGTCTCGGCCTCCCTGGCCACTGCGGCCCAGGCCGGTGCACCGTTGGGCCATGACTTCTGCGTGATGTCGCTGTCGGACAACCTCAAGCCCTGGTCGATCATCGAGAAGCGCCTGGACCTGGCGTCCCAGGCCGATCTCGCCCTGGCGTTCTACAACCCGATTTCCCGTTCGCGCCCGTGGCAACTGGGGCGTGCCCTGGAAATCGTCGCGCTGCATCGCACGCCGCACACACCGGTGGTGCTGGGCCGCGATATTGGCCGTCCGGGGCAGACCTTGCGTGTCACCACGTTGGGGCAACTGACGCCGGACCAGGTGGACATGCGCACCATGGTGCTGATCGGCTCGTCCACCACCTGCACATTCCCCCGTGCCAGTGGCGGTGAATGGGTATACACACCGCGCTGGTATGGCGAGAAACCTGCCTGCTGAAAACGGCCTGCAGGTTGCCGGAAAGCTCCGAATGATCCAGGGATATTCCTGGCGTTGTTCGGGGCTTTTTCTTTTTTTTGCGACGAAGTCTGGAGGCTCACCCGTTACGCCACGCGATTGCTGGGCGCGGTAGTTTTACGTGGCGCGCCAAGGGATGTTTGTCGTCTGGTAAGCCCGTTGGTGGGTGGACTAGGGTGGACATAAGCCCCGAGTTGGGGTGCTTGTGGAGAGTCAAAATGGAGCGACATCACAGAAGGATCAACAGTAAACAAAGGCGCAAATTGATTGCCGCCTACAAACTGCCGGGAGCGCCAGGAGCGCTGAAGGCGTTGCCGATGGACACTGAGGACGATTTCAACGCGGCGGTGGTCAACAACAGCGTGATTTCGTTTGCCGATGGCCTGTCGGGCTTGAACCGGGAATACATTCGAAAGAGCTATCTGCTGGCCAGCAGCTACGTCAGCGATGTGTTGAAAATCCAGCGCGGTACCGAGGGCTGGTACGAGGAATTTATCAAGGTGATGGTCGGTTTGGGCTGGCTGCCGGTACGCAGCCGTTTCGAGCGGGTCTCACGTTCGGGCAAGGGGCTGACCGTGCAGTTGGCGGTGTTGAATATCATCGCCGCCATGCTGGCGTCGACGTCATTGTCGGCAGCGTTGCTCACGGCTTTGCCTAAATTGGCCGCCGATGCATTGGAGGCATTGAAGCAGGCGCCTGCGAATTTCGAGCTGTTCAAACGCAACAGCGCGGTACACCAGGGCGGTGATTTCGGCCTGGCGTCCTGTGCCGAAACAGAGGGTGAATTGATGATGGTGCTGGTGACCTACAGCACTCACAGCGTGAGTAAACAGGTAGGGCTGCCATTCCTGGAGTGGGACAGTTCCTCGTTCGAGGCCTTCAGCGGGCAGACGTGCCTGGTGCTGAATACCTCGGTGGTCAACGAAAAGACTATCCAATTGATGCGCGAGAGCGCGGGTGACAAGGTGCAACTGGCGATCGCCAAGTACCGGATCTAGGGCACCAGGTAGCCGCGCACCCCGGTAAAGATGATTTGCGCGGCCAAGGCGCACACAAACAATCCCATCAACCGACTGACAATCTGCAAGCCCTGGTCACCGAGGATGCGTTCGATACGGTTGGACAGGTAAAGCACCACGCCGACCGTGAGGCTGGCCAGGGCGATGCTGACGATGGCGGTGAGCTTGTCATCCCAGTGCGGCTGGCTCACACCCATCACCAACAGTGCGCCAATGGTGCCGGGGCCGACGGTGAGGGGAATGGTCAGCGGTACGATGGTCACGTCCTGCTGCACGTTGTCGGTCTGCACAGCCGATTTGCCTTGGGCCATGCCCAGGGCCGAGATAAACAGCACACTGCCGGCGCCGATGCGGAAGGCGTCGACGGTGATGCCGAACACGCTGAAAATCACTCGGCCGAACAGGTAGAGCAACACGCTCGAGACCAGGGTCGCCAGCGCCACTTTCCAGGCCAGGCGCCGCCGCTCTTTGCTGGAGTAGCCGCGAGTGAGGCTGATAAAGCAGGACAGCACGAAGAACGGGCTGTAAAGCACCAGCATTTTCAGGTAGACGCTGAATAACACGTGGAGCATGTGAGTGGCTCGCGGCAGAGAAAGAGTTGGGGAAGTCTATCAGGCGACAGAGACCAAATGTGGGAGCGGGCTTGCTCGCGAATGCGGTGTGTCAGTCAATGCATCTTTAACTGATCCACCGCATTCGCGAGCAAGCCCGCTCCCACATGGGGACTGTCTTTCAAGTCAGGAGGGCGCGTGCTCCGGGCGCTGCTGACGCTGCGCCACCCAGAACTCCACCAGCTCGCGCAACTGCGACAACTCCACCGGCTTGGCCATATGCCCGTCCATACCGGCCTGGCGTGCGCGCTCTTTATGTTCCGAAAGGATATGCGCCGTCAGCGCCACCACCGGTGTGCGAATACGCTGGTGGCTGACTTCCCACGCACGCAGTTGCTGAGTCGCCGAGAAGCCATCGAGGATCGGCATTTCACAGTCCATCAACACCAGGTCATAACGCTGGGCTTTCATCGCCTCCAGCGCTTCTTCGCCGTTGCTGGCGGTGTCCGGGTTGAGGTTGAGCTTACCGAGCATGCCACGGATCACTTTAGTCGAAATGCTGTTGTCTTCGGCCACCAGGATGCGGAAATCGCTGGGTACGGTGACGGCGGCTGGCGTGCTGAGCACCGCGCGCGGTTGCACGTTGCCCTTGCTGCGCTGGGTCAGTTCATCCGCCAAGGTAGTCTTGAGTGTGTAACCGGCGACGGGCTTGGCGAGGATGCGTTTGATCCCGCAGTTGCGCGCGATGATCTTGCTCGGCGCATTGCTGATGCCAGTGAGCATGATCAGCAGGATGTCGTGGTTCAGGCTTGGGTCTTCCTTGATCTTCGCCGCCAGTTGCATGCCGGTCATGCCGGGCATGTTCTGGTCCAGCAGCACCACGTCGAAGTAGTCACGCAGGTGCGCCTTGGTGCGCAGTAACGCCAGGGCTTCCTTGCCCGATGGCACGGCGCTGACGTTAAGGCCCCAGGCCGAGCATTGCTGCACCAGCACTTTGCGGCAGGTGTCGTTGTCGTCCACCACCAGCACCCGCGCGCCCTTGAGCGGGCCGTCGAGGTCGGAGGTCGGGTGTTCCAGGCGTTCCGGGTCCAGCGGCAAGGTCAGCCACAGGGTGCTGCCCTGATGGCTGCCGCTCTTGATGCCGAACTCGCCGTTCATCAGCAGGATCAACTGGCGGGCGATAACCAGGCCCAAGTGGCCGTTCAAGCGGGTGGCCGAGAAGAAATTCTTGCTGTGCAGTTCGCTGTGCAGCAGGGCGTCGCGCTCGGCCGCTTCCATCGGCAGGCCGCTGTCCTGAACGGCAATGCGCAGGCGTGGCTTGGTGCTGCGGTCGTCCAGGGCAACCACGATCAGCACTTCGCCTTCGTCGGTTTTTTGCAGGGCATTTTCCAGCAGGCTCAACATGGCCTGACGCAGGCGCGTCGGGTCGCCGCTGATCACGCGGGGCACCTGGGGCTGGATAAAACTGATCAGTTCGACGTTCTGCTGTTCGGCCTTGGCGCGGAAGATGCTCAGGCAATCTTCGATCAGCGCATTGAGGTCGAACTGCACGTCGTCCAGTTCTATCTGGCCGGACTCCAGCTTGGAGATGTCGAGGATTTCGTTGATCAGGGTAAGCAGTTCATTACCTGCGCTGTGGATGGTTTGCACGTAGTCGCGCTGTTTCACCGACAGCGGCGTGCCGAGCAGCAGCTCGGTCATGCCGAGCACGCCGTTCATGGGGGTACGGATTTCGTGGCTGATCTTGGCCAGGAACTCGGCCTTGGCGGCGATCTCGGCATTGCTCGCTGCCAGGTCGCGACTGAGGCTGAAACGTGCCTCGACAATCGCGCGCTGGCGTTCGCCCAACGCCAGGCTCATCAACAAGCCGCTGAGGCAGATGAACGCCAGCAGCGTGACGATCAGGCCCTGGGGCGAAATCATCGTCAGGCCAAGCAGCGCCGGCAGGATGATCAGCGTACCGATGTTGAATACCACCATTGCCGCCACGAACAAGCGTGCCGGGCGGTAGCCTTTCTGCCAGTGACAGGCCGAGATAAACAGCATGCTCAAGCCAGCCAGGGCCACCAGCGCGTACGTGATGATGTTCAGCGGCAGGGTGTTGACGAACAACAGCAGCAGGCCGCACAGCACGATGACCAGGATGTCGGCCATCAACAGCTTGTTCAGTGGATGTGGGCCCAGAGGCATGAAGAAACGGTAGGCAAACATCAGCCCGCAGGGCGCGGTCAGCAGCAACGCCAGGTAGGCGCCCGGTGTCTGGATCGCATGCCAGTTCGGCAGCCATGGGCCCACCAGGTTCAGCAATAGCGCCAGGCTGAGCATCAACAGCGCTTCGCAGGCCGCCAGCCACAGGCTGCTGCGTGAGCGGTGGTAGGCGAAGCGCGTGAGGTTGTGCAGGATCAGCATCAGCAGGCAGCCGAACAATAGGCCGTAGATCAGCGTCTGGGTCTGGTCGGCGGCGGCGAGCACAGCCGGTTCCAGGGTGATATACGGGCGCAGTTCGTGCTCCGAGACCAGGCGCAGGTAGACCTCTAACGGTTTCTGGCTCTGGGGCATCGGCAGCATGAAGTCGCTGCTGGGCAACGGCCGCTCAGTCTGGGGCTGGCGCGTGCCGGTGCTCTGTTGTTCCACCAGGGTATCGCCGTCCAGTACATAGAGGCTCAGGTGGGACAAATCCGGGGCAAATACCCGCAACACTTGCTCGTGTTTGCCGGGTTGCAACTTAAACCGTATCCACAGCGCGCCGTTCGGTTCCGCGGCGCTGATGCGGTCCAGTTCGATGGGGCTGAATTGATTGGTGTAGCGTGAAGAGCGGATGTCGCTCAACTGCAGGTCGGCCTGTTCATCAAGCAATACTGCCCAGCCACTGCCTTGCGCGGCAGCCTGGGCCGGGAACAGGCAGAGCAGCGTCAGCAGGCTGACAGTAAAACCTATGGCGATCCTGAGCCAGCGCACGGCGAAATCCCTTCGTAGGTTGATGCACGGGGTAACTATGCGCGGGGAGGCCCGTATACGGCAAGGGCCAGAGGCCCTTGCCTAGCCGAACGGATAGCTACTGACGTCGGCGGCTTAGCTGTTTTCGCCACGTTCGCGGGCGATGGCGCGGTAGCCGATGTCTTTGCGGTAGAAGCAGCCTTTCCAATCGATTTTCGCGGCCAGCTTGTACGCTTGCTGCTGCGCGGCGTCGACACTGGCGCCCATGGCGGTGGCGCACAACACACGGCCACCGGCGGTCACGACCTGGCCATCCTTCAGCGCGGTGCCCGCATGGAACACCTTGCCTTCCAGCGTCGCGGCAGCGTCGAGGCCTTCGATGACGTCGCCCTTGGCGTAGTCGGCAGGGTAACCACCGGCCGCCAGCACAATGCCAACGCTCGGACGTGGGTCCCACTGCGCTTCAACCTTGTCCAAGGCCTGTGCCAGGGCGGCTTCCACCAGCAGCACCAGGCTCGATTGCAGGCGCAGCATCACTGGTTGGGTTTCCGGGTCGCCAAAGCGGCAGTTGAACTCGATGACTTTCGGGTTACCGGCTTTGTCGATCATCAAACCGGCGTACAGGAAACCGGTGTACACATTGCCCTCATCGGCCATGCCGCGCACGGTCGGCCAGATCACCAGGTCCATCACGCGCTTGTGCACGTCGGCGGTGACGACCGGGGCAGGGGAGTAGGCACCCATGCCGCCGGTGTTCGGGCCGCTGTCGCCGTCGCCGACGCGTTTATGGTCCTGGCTGGTGGCCATCGGCAATACGTTCTTGCCGTCGACCATCACGATAAAGCTGGCTTCTTCGCCGTCGAGGAACTCCTCGATCACCACGCGGGAACCTGCGTCACCGAAAGCGTTGCCGGCGAGCATATCGCGCACGGCGTCTTCGGCTTCTTGCAGGGTCATGGCGACGATCACGCCTTTGCCGGCGGCCAGGCCGTCGGCCTTGATCACGATGGGCGCACCTTTTTCACGCAGGTAAGCCAGGGCCGGCTCGATCTCGGTGAAGTTCTGGTAGTCGGCGGTCGGGATCTTGTGGCGCGCCAGGAAATCCTTGGTGAACGCCTTGGAACCTTCCAGCTGGGCAGCGCCGGCGGTTGGGCCGAAGCAGTCCAGGTTGCGGCTGCGGAACAGGTCCACCACGCCGGCAACCAATGGGACTTCCGGACCGACGATGGTCAGGGACACATTCTTTTCAGCAAAGTCGGCCAGTTGTTCAAGGGCGAGCACGTCGATAGCAACGTTCTCGCACTTGGCTTCAATGGCGGTGCCGGCGTTGCCGGGTGCAACGAAAACTTTCTGGACGCGCGGGTCTTGGGCAACTTTCCAGGCCAGGGCGTGTTCACGGCCACCGCTGCCAATGATCAAAACATTCATTTCAAAAACCTCTGGGAAACGCTGTGCTTCACTGTAGGAGCGAGCTTGCTCGCGAAGATCGTCAACGATAACGGGGGAAACCTGACACCCCGTGGCGCTCTCGGGCTTTTCGCGAGCAAGCTCGCTCCTACAGTCGAAAGCAGTGGTGTTTAGTGACGGAAGTGGCGCATGCCGGTGAATACCATGGCAATGCCGGCTTCATCAGCAGCGGCGATCACCTCGGCATCACGCATCGAACCGCCCGGTTGGATCACGGCGGTCACGCCGGCTTTCGCGGCATTGTCCAAGCCATCACGGAACGGGAAGAACGCATCGGAAGCCATTACCGAACCCACGACCTGCAAACCGGCGTGTTCAGCCTTGATCGCGGCGATACGCGCCGAGTTCACGCGGCTCATCTGGCCGGCACCGACACCGATGGTCTGGCGGTTCTTGGCGTAGACGATGGCGTTGGATTTAACGTACTTGGCCACTTTCCAGGCGAAGATCAGGTCGTTGATCTCTTGCTCGGTCGGTGCGCGCTTGGTCACCACTTTCAGGTCTTCGCTGCCGATCATGCCGATGTCGCGGCTCTGTACCAGCAAGCCGCCGTTGACGCGCTTGTAGTCCCAGGCAGCGGCGCGGTCAGCCGACCACTCGCCGCACGCCAGCAGGCGCACATTGGCCTTGGCGGCGACGATGGCGCGGGCTTCTTCGCTGACGCTTGGCGCGATGATCACTTCAACGAACTGACGCTCGACGATCGCCTTGGCGGTCTCGGCATCCAGCTCCCGGTTGAAGGCGATGATGCCGCCGAACGCCGATTCGGTGTCAGTGGCGTAGGCCAGTTCGTAGGCCTGGCGGATACCGCCTTCTGCGTCCGGGCTCACGGCCACGCCGCACGGGTTGGCGTGCTTGACGATGACGCAGGCCGGCTTGACGAAGCTTTTCACGCATTCCAGCGCGGCGTCGGTGTCGGCCACGTTGTTGTAGGACAGCTCTTTACCTTGCAGTTGGGTCGCGGTGGCGATGCCGACTTCGGCCGGTTTTGCCTCAACGTAGAACGCCGCGCTCTGGTGCGGGTTCTCGCCGTAGCGCATTTCCTGGGCCTTGATGAACTGGCTGTTGAAGGTGCGCGGGAACTGGCTGCGGCCTTCGGTGCTCAGGGTCTCGGCCGTTTGGTTAACGGTGCCCATGTAGTTGGCGATCATGCCGTCGTAGGCGGCGGTGTGTTCGAACGCCTTGAGCATCAGGTCGAAACGCTGGGCGTAGGTCAGGCCACCGGCTTTCAGGCTTTCGAGCACGTTGACGTAATCGCTGGCGTTAACCACGATGGCCACGTCTTTGTGGTTCTTGGCCGCCGAGCGAACCATGGTTGGGCCGCCGATATCGATGTTTTCGATAGCGGTCGGCAGGTCGCAGCCCGGCTTGTTGATGGTGGCTTCGAACGGGTAGAGGTTAACGGCCACCAGGTCGATCGGCTTGATGCCGTGTTCGGTCATGATCGCGTCGTCGATGCCGCGACGGCCGAGGATGCCGCCGTGGATTTTCGGGTGCAGGGTCTTGACCCGGCCGTCCATCATTTCTGCGAAACCGGTGTAGTCCGCCACTTCCACTGCGGCCACGCCGTTGTCCTGCAGCAGTTTGAAGGTCCCGCCCGTGGAGAGGATTTCCACACCCAGGGCTTCCAGCTCCCGGGCAAATTCGAGGATCCCGGTCTTGTCGGAAACACTGATCAAGGCGCGGCGGATCGGCAGGCGGGTAGTCTGGTCGGTCATTTCAATTTCCATCAAAAGCAAAGGAGTCAGCAAAAAAGGCGACCGGTTTTACGCGGGCGCCTTTCTGGTTTGATTGAATGCTTACAGCAAATCGTATTGCTTGAGCTTTTTGCGCAAGGTGCCACGGTTGAGGCCCAGCAGCTCACTGGCTTTGGTCTGGTTGCCCTTGACGTAGTTCATCACGCTTTCGAGCAAGGGCGCCTCGACTTCGGAGAGCACCAGGTTGTACACGTCCGTGACGGAAGCGCCCTCAAGGTGGGCGAAATAATTGTGCAGCGCCTTCTCGACACTCCCGCGAAGGGTTTGGCCTTCTTCGCTCGGCGTGTTGAGGTGCTGTTTCAAATTGACGTTGTCGCTCACGGGTGCTGTTCCACTCACTAAAGTCTCGGTCATCATCGTCATGCGGCCACCCCCTTTGCATCCCCTGTTCCCAGGCTGTTGTCACGTTCGGCGAAGAACTCACGAACGGTGGCGACCTGTGCCTGCGTTTCATCCAAACGATTGAACTGGGCGCGAAACTCCTTGGCGCCCGGCAAGGTTGCGAGATACCAGCCGACATGCTTGCGAGCAATGCGCACGCCCATCACGTCTCCGTAGAAAACGTGCAGGGCATTCAAATGCTCTAGCAGAATACGTTCCACCTCGACCAACCCTGGCGCCGGTAACATTTCGCCGGTACGCAGGAAATGCTCGATCTCACGAAAAATCCACGGCCGCCCCTGGGCGGCCCGGCCAATCAACAAACCATCGGCGCCGGTTGCGTGCAGTACGCGCCGGGCTTTCTCGGCTGAGTCGATGTCGCCATTGGCAAACACCGGCATCGACACCGCCTGCTTGATCGCAGCAATGGTGTCGTACTCGGCTTCACCGGTGTAAAGGTCGGCGCGGGTGCGGCCATGCACCGCCAGCGCTGTAATGCCTGCCTGTTCGGCGATCTTCGCCACCACCAGGCCGTTCTTGTTCTCCCGGTCCCAACCGGTGCGAATCTTCAGGGTGACCGGCACATCCACTGCGGCGACAACGGCCTGCAGGATCTCGGCAACCAACTGCTCATCTTTCAACAGGGCGGAACCGGCGGCCTTGTTGCAGACCTTCTTGGCCGGGCAGCCCATGTTGATATCGATGATCTGCGCCCCCAACTCCACGTTGGCCCGGGCCGCATCCGCCAGCATTTGCGCATCACCGCCGGCGATCTGTACCGAGCGGGGCTCGGGATCACCTTCGTGGATCATGCGCATCCGCGATTTGCGGGTGTTCCACAAGCTCATGTCGCTGGTGACCATTTCCGAGACTACTAGACCCGCGCCCAAACGCTTGCACAGCTGACGAAAGGGCTGGTCGGTGACGCCCGCCATCGGGGCGAGAATCAAGCCGTTCTGCAATGTGTATGGGCCGATGCGTACCGCCGACATAGGACTTCCCTGTTGTGGGGCCGGATCATTAGAGTTCGAAAAAGGGTTGGCATGATACCCGCTCTCGATGACTGGATAAAGGCTGAATTGGATAAAATCTGAACAGTTATTTTCTTATCGCCACCGGTTTGGTTGCCGATGGTCCAGCCATTCAATCCGCGAGGCGGGCCTTGATTTACTCGGGCGAGTGAAAGCTCAGGCTGTAATTCACCGCTTTATTGCCCGGATCGAGGATGTCCAGGGAGATGTGGATCGGGACCTGTGATGGCATTTCGCTAACGCCGGCCAGTTCGCCGCTGAGGTATTCGGCGGGTTTGAAGCGACGACTGGCAATCAGGCCGCCGTTCAAGTCGGCAAAACGCAGCTCCAACAGCGGGAAGGGCTGGGAGAAGGTCGCGCGGTTATAGATGATCGCGTCCACTACCAGCGCCCCGGCGAAGTCCGGGTGGCTGCGCACCACCAGGTTGCTGCTCTTGATATGGGCAATATCGACCCGTGACGGCACGGTGCAGCCCAGTGTAGGGCACAGTTCCTGGAACCAGGGGCGATAGGCGTCCTGGCGGGCCAGCTCGTCGAATTGGTAGGCGATGTACTGGCCTGCGAGACCGGCGGCGGCGATCAGTACCAGCAACAGCCAGATCAGGCGACGGCCCAGGCTGGCCGGACGCTTTTGCGCGTAGAGGTGCAGCGGGTCGTCTTCGAGATCCAGCAGTTGGTCGTCGTGCACATTCGTTTCGGCGCGCGGGCGCTTGCGCCGGGGTTTGGGGCGTTCTTCGGGTTCAACGTCATCGGCCGACTGGGTCAATGGCGTGAATGGCGGATCGGTGTCGTCATCTTCTGGCGTTGAACGCAGTGGCGGTTCATCGTCGATATCGTCGGTGTGGAACGACATGGACGGTTCGGTGCGCTGCTTGGTCGCAGGTGCGTTCGTCGGCTCGGGTTCGGCTTCAGTGCTTTGGGCACGCTCTTCAGGCGGTTCGCTGAACAGGCTGGCGGCCCATTTTTCTTCTTCGGCTTTAACCGTGTCGCGGCTGGCGCTGAAGGATTCTTCTTTTTGGCGACGCTCGGCGCCGGGCTGGCGACGTTCTGCACCCGCCGGCAGCGTGTGCTGAATCTCGCGACGTTCCAGCTTGGCCAGCTCTTCGTCCAAGTCAAGGTTGTCCAGGTCCAGCTCTTCGGCGGTCCACTGCTTCTGGCTGATTGCCCGCGGTGCCTCAAGTGTGATCTCTGGAACAGGCTCGGCAGCAGGCAGATCAGGCAGATCAGGCTGCGGCGCCGGCACTTGGCCACGCTGCTCCAGCAACTGGCGAGCTGCATTGAACACTTGCAGGCACGAGCCGCAGCGCACCACGCCGCGGGCCACGCTCAATTGGGCGTGGTTGACGCGAAAGCGCGCTTGGCAATGCGGGCACTGGGTGACGAAACTGTCGGTCATGCGGCCATCCGATTCAGGCAAGCGCTCATTCTAGCGCCGACGACCGCTGATGCGTACCCAGCCATCACGGTTAGCGATGGGGTCCAGCTCGAAATCCTGCGCGTAGGCAGCGGCGACGTCTTCGCCTTGCTCTGCGAGGATGCCCGACAGCGCCAAACGGCCGCCCGGCTTGACCAGGCTGGACAGCTGCGGCGCCAGGGACACCAGCGGCCCGGCGAGAATGTTCGCCACGAGCACATCGGCCTGCACCTGGGGCAATTGCTCTGGCAGGTAGAGTGGGAATTTGCTTTCAGGAATGTTGTTGCGTCCGGCGTTATCGCGGGAGGCTTCCAGGGCCTGTACGTCGATATCGGTGCCCACGGCTTCCTTTGCGCCGAGCAGCAGGGCGGCAATTGCCAGGATGCCCGAGCCGCAGCCGAAGTCCAGCACGTGGCTGTCGGTCAGGTCCTGGCCGTCCAGCCATTCCAGGCACAGGGCGGTGGTCGGGTGGGTGCCGGTGCCGAACGCGAGGCCCGGGTCCAGCAGCAGGTTGACGGCATCCGGCTCAGGCGCGGCGTGCCAGCTTGGCACGATCCACAGGCGCTGGCCGAAACGCATCGGCTGGAAGTTGTCCATCCAGCTGCGTTCCCAGTCCTGGTCTTCGATCACTTCGCTGTGATGCTCCGGCAATGGGCCGCCGGTGAGCAATTCCATGTGGGCCAGCACGGCGGCAGCGTCGGTGCCGTCTTCGAACAGGGCCAGCAAATGGGTGTGGGACCACAGCGGGGTGGTGTTGAGTTCAGGTTCGAAGATCGGTTGGTCTTCGGCGTCCATGAAGGTGACCGAGACAGCGCCCACTTCGAGGAACGCGTCTTCATAGGTTTCGGCTTGTTCTGGGCTGATGGCGAGACGGACTTGCAGCCAAGGCATGGCGGGCACCTTTGAAAAAATGAGTGTGCAGCGGGGTTGGGCTGCGAAAGGGCGCAAGTTTACGCGAGCGGAGGGCAGAAGACGACTGTGCCGACGATATGCGGTGCAGGGGATACACACACAACAAAATGTGGGAGCGGGCTTGCTCGCGAAGGCGGTGTATCAGTCATCACATGTATGACTTGACACACCGCCTTCGCGAGCAAGCCCGCTCCCACAGGGGATGGTGTTTTTCCACAGAAACCGGGGGAGTAGAAACAACAAAGCCGCCCGAAGGCGGCTTTGTTGGGTGGAGCACTTACTGGTTGGCCAGCTTGTGTTCCAGGTAGTGAATGTTCACACCACCCTCGCAGAAGCCTTCATCACGAACCAGGTCCCGGTGCAGCGGGATATTGGTCTTGATGCCGTCGACCACGATTTCGTCCAGGGCATTGCGCATACGGGCCATGGCCTCGTCGCGGGTGGCGCCCCAGGTGATCAGCTTGCCGATCAGCGAGTCGTAGTTGGACGGAACCTTGTAGCCGCTGTACAGGTGCGAATCGACGCGAACGCCGTTGCCGCCTGGCGCATGGAAGTGCTTGACCAGGCCTGGACTCGGGATAAAGGTTTTCGGGTCTTCGGCGTTGATCCGGCACTCCAGGGAGTGGCCGTGCATCTTCACGTCGTCCTGGGTAAAGGACAACACGTTGCCAGCGGCGATGCTCAGCATCTCCTTGACGATGTCGATACCGGTGACCATCTCCGAAACCGGGTGCTCTACCTGCACACGAGTGTTCATCTCGATGAAGTAGAAACGGCCGTTCTCGTAGAGGAACTCAAAGGTACCGGCGCCACGGTAGTTGATGTCGATGCACGCCTTGACGCAACGAGCCAGTACTTCCTGGCGCGCTTTTTCGTCCAGGCCGGGTGCCGGTGCTTCTTCCAACACCTTCTGGTGACGACGTTGCAGCGAGCAATCGCGATCGCCGAGATGGATGGCGTGGCCTTGGCCGTCGGACAATACTTGCACTTCCACGTGACGTGGGTTTGTCAGGTACTTTTCCAAGTAGACCATCGGGTTGCCGAACCAGGCGCCCGCTTCGGAGCGCGTCTGCTTGGCGGCTTCGATCAGGTCTTCTTCCTTGTGCACCACACGCATGCCGCGACCACCACCGCCACCGGCGGCCTTGATGATCACTGGGTAGCCGACTTCGCGACCAATGCGCAGAGCGGTTTCTTCGTCTTCCGGCAGCGGGCCGTCGGAGCCAGGAACGGTGGGCACGCCGGCCGCGATCATAGCGTCCTTGGCCGACACCTTGTCGCCCATCAGGCGAATGGTTTCGGCTTTCGGGCCGATGAAGGCGAACCCGGATTTTTCCACCTGTTCGGCGAAATCGGCGTTTTCCGCAAGGAAACCGTAGCCCGGGTGGATGCCATCAGCGCCGGTCACTTCTGCCGCGGCGATGATGTTCGAGACTTTCAGGTACGAGTTCGTGGCCAGTGGCGGGCCGATGCAGATGCTTTCGTCCGCCAGTTTCACGTGCATCAATTCGGTATCGGCCGTCGAGTAAACAGCGACGGTCTTGATGCCCTCTTCCTTACAGGCGCGCAGGATACGCAGCGCGATCTCGCCGCGGTTAGCGATCAGGACTTTTTGCAGTTTCTTCGCAGGTTTCAACATCGAAGGCGCTCCGCGGTTCAAACGATGGTGAACAGCGGCTGGTCGTACTCAACCGGCTGACCGTTTTCTACCAGGATGGATTCGATGACGCCGGCTTTCTCAGCGGTGATGTGGTTCATCATCTTCATCGCTTCAACGATGCAGATGGTGTCGCCCACTTTCACCGTCTTGCCGACTTCAACGAAGGCTGGCGAAGTCGGTGCCGGGGTACGGTAGAACGTACCGACCATTGGCGACTTGACCACGAAACCGTTCAGCACAGGCGCTGCGGGTGCTGCAGGTGCAGCGACAGCAGGTGCGGCGGCCGGAGCAGCAGCGGCCGGAGCCGGCGCTTGCATCTGTGGCGCGTAGAACTGTTGGGCCGGAGTCTTGCTGTGACGGCTGATCCGTACGGACTCTTCGCCTTCCTTGATTTCCAGCTCGTCGATACCGGATTCTTCCAGCAGCTCGATCAGTTTCTTAACTTTACGGATATCCATGAATCATCAACTCCCAAGGGTCGGTCAGGGGCGCTTGGCCGGTTGTTCAAGCTGTTCCAGGGCGGCCTCCAGGGCCAGTCGGTAACCGCTGGCGCCAAGGCCGCAGATCACTCCTACCGCTACGTCGGAGAAGTAAGAGTGATGGCGGAAAGGTTCACGTTTGTGCACGTTCGACAGATGCACTTCGATGAATGGGATGCTCACCGCCAGCAGCGCGTCACGTAATGCAACGCTTGTGTGCGTAAAAGCGGCGGGATTGATCAGGATAAAGTCCACGCCTTCGCCGCGCGCGGCATGGATGCGATCAATCAATTCGTACTCGGCATTGCTTTGCAGGTAGAGCAGATGGTGGCCGGCTTCACGCGCCCTGCGCTCAAGATCGAGGTTGATCTGATCCAGGGTAACTGCCCCGTAGACGCCCGGTTCACGGGTGCCGAGCAGGTTCAGGTTGGGTCCGTGAAGAACCAGTAAGGTCGCCATCGGCTGTTCCTTGTTATTGATGTGAGTACGGCAGAACCCGGCGACTATGCCGCAAAGCCTTTGTGACTGTCCAGTTCTATGCAGTAGGCAGCACGATTAGCGAGGATAGCGCAAAGTATGTGACCAAGTCGTAGGATCTGGTCATTGGTGGTACGTCTTCGAAGTTGATGGAGATTCAATGTGGGCGCTGGCTTGCCTGCGATGGCGGTGTGTCAGTACCGGATGTGTTAACTGGCCCACCGCTATCGCAGGCAAGCCAGCTCCTACAGCTTTGATCTGCGCATAGCTCGTGAGCTTGATGAGGGGGGAGATCGGATTAGACGCGGAACGCCTGCACCGCAGTGTTGAGCTGCCCACCGAGCACCAGCAGATGCTCACCCTGGCTGCGCCCCTGACCAATGCGCAGCAAGTTATCCTCACCCAGCTGATGAATCCGCTCACTGTTATCGCGAATCTCACTCACGGCCCCACTCTGCTGCGCCGTCACATCGGCAATGCGCACGGCCGTGTCGGAAATGGTCTGGATCGCGCCGACGATCTCATCCAGCGCACCGTCCGCCGCCTGGGCCTGTTGGGCGGTGGCTTCTGCGTGTTCGACCTGGGCGCGCATGCCTTGCACGGATTGGTGGGCGGCGCTTTGCAGGCCCGCAATCAGGGTCTGGATCTCCGCCGTGGCGCCAGCGGTGCGTTGGGCCAGGGAGCGGACTTCGTCGGCGACCACGGCAAAACCACGTCCGGCTTCACCGGCACGGGCAGCCTCGATGGCAGCGTTGAGGGCCAGCAGATTGGTCTGCTCGGCAATCGCGCGAATCACGGTGAGCACGCCGCCGATGGTGGCGGATTCTTCGGCGAGTTTTTCGATCATCTGCGCGTTTTGCTGCACTTCGCCCACCAGGGCGTGCAGCCCGGTCAGGCTCAGGCCGATCACGCGTTGGCCTTGCTCTACCGCCTGGCCGGCACTGCGACTGGCGCCCGCGGCCTGGCTGGCATCGCCGGCGACTTGCTGGATGGTCGCTTCCAGTTCCCCCAGCGAATCGCGGATCTGCGCGGTATCCCCAGCCTGGCGTTTGGCACCGTCGTGCAGGCCGCTGCTCAGTTCGGCCAATGCCCGACTGCTGCCGGCGACTTCCTCGGCATTGCCGCGAATAGTGCCCACCAAGTCCACCAGATAGGCACGCAGGCGGTTCAGCGAGGCTTCGATATCGTGCAGCTCACGGTTGGTCTTGCCCAGGGCAATCGGCTGGCTGAAGTCGCCCTCGGCCCAAGTCGACAGGGCCGGCGCGAGGTTGGTCAGCACGCGTGCCAGGCGCCGTTGCAAGGTGTCGATCAACAACGCGATCAGCAGGATCAGGCCGATCATCACCCCTTGCATCAGGCGAACTTCGCCCTGGATCGTGCCGTGCTGCGCGCGCACCACCGGCTCCAGGCCGGCGATGGCTTCCTGCACGGCCTTGATTTTCAGGTGGGTAGCGGCGGCCAGTCCGGCGCGTTGCTGGATCTGTTCGCGGGTGCGCTTGAGTTCGGCAGGGTAGCGGGTCAATAAGCTGTTGAGTTCGCGCTTGAGGTCGACGCCGGTGTCTTGGGCCTCGGTTTTCTCAGTGTTTTCCAGGCCCATCAGCGCGGAAAAATCATCCGCGCTGGATTCGGCGCTGGCCTTTACGCCCAACAGCGGCAGTTGTTCCAGCACATCCGCCTGGCTGCGGATATTGCCGACTTCGCGCTCCACATCATCAGCCAGTTCCGCGCGCCCGCTGCTCACCAGTTTGTCGCGGGCCAGGGACAGTTTGGCCAGATGCTGGGACGCCGCCAGCAGTGGCGGCAGGTAACGTGCGGCCTCTGCAGAATTGACGCCGATGGCGTACTGGCCCAGTTGCTCCAGGTTCGCGCCGAGTTCGCGCTCGGCTTGCAGCAGCAGGGCCTGTGGGTCACCCGCTAATTTGCCGGCGGCGAGCAGGTCAGTCTTGCTGAAGGCATCCAGGTCCACCAGGCTGGGGCGCAGGCTTTGCGCCAGGTCGGCGGGCAGTTGATCCAGGTCTTGCAACAGGCTTTCCAGGCTCTGGCTGGCGCTGCTCAGGCGCAGCGCGTCGCCGCTGGCCAGGTAGTCGTCAATATTGCGCGCGGCCTGGTTCTGAAAAGCCTGCGACAGGCCCAAGTAGCGCTCCATCAGCAAATACGGCCGTTCCAGAGCGCGCTGCGACCACCACAGCGTCGCCCCGAGCGCCAGGCACACGGCCACAAGAAGGAGGGTGTTGAGATTGGTCAGCAGCTTCAGGCGCATGCGTGGTTTCAACCGACAGCAAAAGATAAGTGCCTGAAGTTATTGCGTTTCCATTACAGCGTTATGACCGAATCGGTGAATTCAGGTGAAAAGATGGCACTTTGCTTTGATGTGCGCGCCGCTTGCACGCGGTTACGCCCGGCATGCTTGGCACGGTACAGCGCTTCATCGGCCTGGGCGGCCATCATCAGGCTGTCGGAACCGTCGCACAGTTCCACCAGCCCGGCGCTGAAGGTGCACCACAAATCCTCGGGCTGGGCCGGGTAGTGGATTTCCGCAAAGCGCCCACGGATATCATCCAGGACCTTGCAGGCCGATTCCAGGTCGGTGTCAGGCATCACGATGGCGAATTCTTCGCCGCCGTAGCGCCCGATATAGTCAGTCTTGCGCAGTCGCTGCTTGAGAAACAGCGCCAGGCTCTTGATCACGCGGTCGCCCATGGGGTGGCCGTGGCTGTCATTGACCCGCTTGAAGTGGTCGATATCGAGCATGGCAAAGCTCAACGGCTTGTTCTCGCGGCGTGCGCGAAAGCTGCAGTCTTCGAGCAATTGCAGGATGTGGGTGTGGTTGTACAGCCCGGTCAGGCTGTCGCGCACCATCCGCGCCTTGAGGTTGCGCGCACGGGCCGCGCGGTTGCGCACGGTGGTGATCAGGTGGCGCGGCTTGATCGGCTTGGTGAGGAAGTCGTCGCCGCCTTCGCTCATGGCGTCCAGTTGCTTGTCCAGATCGTCTTCGGCCGACAGGTAGATGATCGGCACGCTGACGTAACGGTCGTTATGGCGGATGACCTTGGCCAGTTCGGTACCGGTACAGGCGGGCATGTACATGTCGAGGATGATCAGGTCCGGCTGGAAATCCGCCAGCTCGGCCATGGCCTGGATCGGTTCGATCAGCGTGCGGGTGACGATGCCGGCGCTGTTGAGCAGCCGCTCGGTGTGCAGCGCCTGGGCCCGCGAGTCATCGATGATCAGCACTTTATACGGCTCGTACTGGGCGACGCAGGTCAGTACTTCGATTTTTTCCAGCAGGCTGGAGGCTTCCAGGGTGCCGGTGAGGAATTCCTGGCCCCCGGCGCGCACGGCGGCCAAGCGAGTTGGCGTATCGGTTTCGTGGAGGCTGAAAAACAGCAGCGGCAACTTGTGCTCCAGGCCCTCCTGGGCTTCGGCGGCGAGCTTGAGCCCCAGCCCTGTGCCGCAGAAATCCACATCCATCACAATCGCCGAAGGCAAGCGTTCGGCCATCGACGCGCGAAATGCCGCCACACTGTCGAGGGATTGGGCGCTCATGCCAAAGAATTCCAGTTGCTTGGCCAGGCGCTCGGCGCGATCGTGATCGGCCAGCATCACGTAGATCGGCTTGCGCATCGGCGGCAGAAAGGTGTGTTCGAACTGGTCGCCCTGGCGCAGGCCGGTGCGGGACAGGCGCTGCATCAAGCGGTTGAGTTCGGTGATCAGTTGGCTGCTCAGGCGGCCACGGTTGTCGTCCACTGCTTTGAGTGATTCGCCGATATGCCGCGCCAACTGGCCGTGCTCGGGTTGTTCGAAGCGCTCGGCAAAGCGCAGCAGGCGCAAATTGGCTTCGCTGAGTTCGGAGAGGTCGGCGCCGGACCATTCGCTGCGTTGCAGGCGCTGCCAGATCTCAAGAATTTGACGTGCCTGATGAATTACCCGCTGGGCAAAATGCTGCTTGAGACGCTCACGGCTGGGGTCTTCTGGCTCGGTCATATCCTGACTACTAGTTAGGGTGCATGCTGAGGTCGAGTGGTGGCTCTATGCTAGCACCATCTTTCCGATGGGATGAGTGTCTTGCGTCAATAAACTGCTCTTCCTTGTTATTCAGTTGCTGACCCGGTGGTCGCGCAGCGGAAAAAGCGTGCATCCTTTATAGTCGAACTCTCCCTGTGCGCCAGTTTGGCGAAAAGCCCCGCATGGGCGGGCACGATGGGGTAGGGTTGTGGTCGGAGTGTTTGAACGCACGCCATCAATTCAAGTGCATGAACTCAAGTGATTGAAAGGATATCGCCATGCTGGACTGGAAAAACCGTGCAGGCAGTGCCAAAGGCCCTGCGCCTGAGCCCAAGTCGGCCAACCGCAGCTACTTCCGTACGCTGCTGATGAGTCGGGCATTGCTGAGCGTCCTCGGCCTGTACCTGTTGGTCACCGGCGCGCTCGGCTGGTACTGGAGCGAAGAGCCGGCGCTGTTTCCGGTCCAGCAAAATGCGCAGATTGCCGCCGAAAAAGACGGCAAGCAGATGGTGGTAGGGTTCACTACCGTCGAAACCCTCAAGACCGTGGTCGGCACCTTGCTGAACAAGCCGGGTGGCTACATTTCCAATGACCGCTTCCCGCCGGGTCTGTGGATGGACAACATGCCGAGTTGGGAATATGGCGTGCTGGTGCAGGTGCGCGACCTGACGCGCGCCCTGCGTAAGGACTTCGCCCGTTCCCAGTCGCAGTCGGCCGAAGACGCTGATTTGGCCAAGGCCGAGCCACGCTTCAACTTCGACAACAAAAGCTGGGTGCTGCCGTCCAGTGAGTCGGAGTACCAAGAAGGCATCAACTCCCTGAGCCGCTATGAAGCACGTCTGTCCGACCCGAATCAGCGCGGTGCGCTGTTCTATGCCCGCGCCGACAACCTGAACAACTGGCTGGGCGACGTCGCCACCCGTTTGGGTTCGCTGTCGCAACGCCTGTCGGCCAGTGTGGGTCGGGTGAAATTGAACACCGCTCTGAAAACCGAGGCGCTGGCGCCGGGTGAAGTACCGCAGGTCGATGAAGAAGTGGTGGAAACCCCATGGATGCAGATCGATAACGTGTTCTACGAGGCTCG
Organism: Pseudomonas sp. 58 R 12; assembly: GCF_900005865.1. NCBI lineage: Bacteria > Pseudomonadati > Pseudomonadota > Gammaproteobacteria > Pseudomonadales > Pseudomonadaceae > Pseudomonas > Pseudomonas sp. 58 R 12. The sequence continues at coordinate 65,199 of NZ_CVTP01000013.1, read as the reverse complement.
CGGTCAAGCTTGGGCCCTGTCCCACCTGCTGCGCGCCATCGAAGTCGACTTCGCCGACGTGCTGGCCAAGAAAAACGCCACCGTCAGCGTGCGCCAGATCATCCGTGAGCTGGAAGCCTCGCAGGAGCCGGTTTGGAGTCCTATGATCCTTAATGGCAGTGGCTTCGGCATACTGGCGAACCACTCGCTCGTCATGGCCAACTACATTTCCCGGGCCAACGCTGCAGTGATCGACTTGCGTCAGCTCCTCAACCAGGGTTGATGATGGACGCTCCTCAAAAGGAGGCCGCGCACCGCGCGGCTTCCGATGCTGAACTGATCTGCTGGGTCGACGAGCAGGACAACCTGCTCGGCACCCTTGTCAGGTCCGACCTGCGCCAGCGTGGCCTGATCGGCCGGTGCACCTTTATCTTCCTGTTTAACGCCCGTGGTGAGCTGTGTGTGCATCGACGCACCCTGAGCAAAGCCATGTATCCCGGTTTCTGGGACACGGCAGCGGGTGGGATGGTGGCGGCGGGCGAGTCCTACGCCTTATCGGCGGCCCGCGAGTTGGAGGAGGAATTGGGCGTCAGCGGTGTGGAGCTGACCGAACACGATCATTTCTACTTCGAAGACGGTGACAGCAAACTCTGGTGCAAATCCTACTCCGCTGTCTGGGACGGGCCGCTGCGCCTGCAGCCCGAAGAGGTCATGGAAGCGCGCTTTTTACCGATTGAAGCAGTCCTGCAGGAGGCTGAACAAAAGCCTTACTGCCCGGACGCCCAGGAAGGCTTGCGACGCTATCTGGCGTCACGTCGCTAAAGTTGCATGAAATGGCGCCATTTGGCCCTTAGCAAGTGGGCTTTTTGTCGTTACACTGCGCCACTTTTCATCCCCCAAGAGGATTGCCGGTGGCCAAAAAAGCCGCATCCTTCGCCGCCCTGGGCGGCCTGGTATTTTCCACCGACGCAGGTCGACACTGCCCGGACTGTCGCCAGCCCGTGGACGCGTGTACCTGTAAACAGACCCTGATCCCCGAAGGCGACGGTATTGCCCGCGTGCGACGCGAGAGCAAGGGCCGTGGCGGCAAGACGGTGACCACCATCACCGGCGTGCCGCTGGCAGAAGACGCGCTGAAGGAACTCGCCACCACGCTGAAGAAGCGCTGCGGCACCGGCGGCGCGTTGAAAGACGGCGTCATCGAGATCCAGGGCGATCACGTCGAATTGCTGTTGGCCGAGCTGATCAAGCTCGGGTACAAGGCCAAGAAGTCCGGCGGCTGAAAGCCTCTTCCCGACCTGTGTCTAAACTCTGTCCTGCGAATGAGGTCTACCTCCCTCACAGGCAAATCGTCATTTTCATTCTTTAGACTGCGCCAGCCTCTGCGAGAGGTGGCGCCTTCGCCTTCATTTATAGGGGACTTCGATGTCCGTACGACGCACACGCAAAGACGATGGCAGCCAATGGACAGTTGCGGACAGCCGCAGTGTTTACGGGATCCGCCATTGGGGGGCCGGGTATTTCGCGATCAATGAAGCCGGTCGCGTTGAAGTCCGTCCGAACGGCCCGAACAGCACGCCCGTCGACCTGTACGAGCAAGTCGACGAATTGCGTAAAAGCGGCCTGTCGCTGCCGTTGCTGGTGCGCTTCCCCGACATTCTGCAAGACCGTGTACGCCAGCTGACCGGCGCCTTCGATTCGAACATCGAGCGCCTGGAATACCAGAGCAAGTACACCGCGCTGTACCCGATCAAGGTGAACCAGCAGGAAGCGGTGATCGAGAACATCATCGCCACCCAGAATGTGTCCATCGGCCTGGAAGCCGGCTCCAAGCCTGAGCTGCTGGCCGTACTGGCCCTGGCGCCGAAGGGCGGCACCATCGTCTGCAACGGTTACAAAGACCGTGAGTTCATCCGCCTCGCGCTGATGGGCCAAAAGCTCGGCCACAACGTGTTCATCGTGATCGAGAAAGAATCCGAAGTTGAGCTGGTGATCGAAGAGGCCGCCAGCCTCAAGGTCAAGCCACAGGTCGGCCTGCGCGTGCGCTTGTCGTCCCTGGCGTCGAGCAAGTGGGCAGACACCGGTGGCGAGAAGTCCAAGTTCGGTTTGTCGGCGGCGCAACTGCTGTCTGTGGTCGAGCGCTTCCGCGCGGCGGGCCTGGACCAGGGCATTCGCCTGCTGCACTTCCACATGGGCTCGCAGATCGCCAACCTGGCCGACTACCAGCACGGGTTCAAGGAGGCCATTCGTTACTACGGCGAACTGCGCAACCTCGGCTTGCCGGTGGACCACATCGACGTGGGCGGTGGTCTGGGCGTGGACTACGACGGTACGCACTCGCGTAACGCCAGCTCGATCAACTACGACATGGACGACTACGCCGGCGTGGTCGTGGGCATGCTCAAGGAATTCTGCGATGCGCAGAGCCTGCCGCACCCGAACATCTTCTCTGAAAGCGGCCGCTCCCTGACCGCTCACCACGCCATGCTGGTGGTGCAGGTCACCGACGTCGAGAAACACAACGACGAAATCCCGACCATCGAAAACAAAGAAAGCCTGCCGGAAACCGTGCAATGGCTGGTGGACCTGCTCGGCCCGACCGACATCGAGATGGTCACCGAGACCTACTGGCGCGCCACTCACTACATGAGCGACGTGGCCACCCAGTACGCCGACGGCAAGCTGACCCTGGCCGAAAAAGCCCTGGCCGAGCAGTGCTACTTCGCCGTGTGCCGTCGCCTGCACAACTCGTTGAAAGCCCGCCAGCGCTCACACCGCCAAGTGCTGGACGAACTCAACGACAAGCTGGCCGACAAGTACATCTGCAACTTCTCGGTGTTCCAGAGCCTGCCGGACACCTGGGCCATCGGCCAGGTATTGCCGATCCTGCCGCTGCATCGCCTCGACGAAGAGCCGCTGCGCCGTGCCGTGCTACAAGACCTGACCTGCGACTCCGACGGCAAGATCAAGCAGTACGTCGATGAGCAGAGCATCGAGACCAGCCTGCCGGTTCACGCCTTGAACGAAGGTGAGGACTACTTGCTGGGGATCTTCCTGGTGGGCGCTTACCAGGAAATCCTCGGTGACATGCACAACCTGTTTGGTGACACCGATTCGGTGAACATCTACCAGCGTGAAGATGGGTCGGTGTACAGCGCGGGTATCGAGACCCACGACACAATCGAAGACATGCTGCGGTATGTGCACTTGTCGCCGGAAGAGTTGATGACGCATTACCGCGACAAGTGTGCAAGTGCGAAGATCAGTGCGTCGGAGCGTACTCAGTTCCTGGATGCGTTGCGCTTGGGGCTGACGCGGTCTTCGTACTTGTCCTCGTAATCTGAGCTGACATCAATCTAATGTGGGAGCGGGCTTGCTCGCGAAAGCGGAGTGTCAGTCACCGAAAATGTTGACTGACCCACCGCTTTCGCGAGCAAGCCCGCTCCCACATTTGGATCTCATTTCTTCAGTTGCTACCTAGCCATAACCCCCGCCGATTTAAACGCCAGGCAATCGCCCACAGCGTCAGGCTGCGCACCGCCATAAACATCAGGAAGGTTATCCACAGCCCGTGGTTGCCCAAGCCTTGCAACATCCATGCGACAGGTAATGTCAGCAATACCGTCAACAGCATCCCATTGCGCATCTCCCGCGCGCGCGTAGCGCCGATAAACAAACCATCCAGCAAGTAACTCCACACCGCAATCAACGGCAATACCGCGAGGTAAGGCAGGTAGATGTCGGCGGTTTCGCGTACGCTGGGAATATCGGTCTGCATGGCGATAAACAAGTGGCCAGCGACGGTGAATAGCAGCGCGAAACCGACGCTGGCGATCAGCGACCAGCCGCCGGCCACTACCAGCGAACGGCGCAGCGCTGGGCGGTCATGGGCGCCGATGGCGTGGCCGCACAGGGCCTCGACGGCGTGAGCCAACCCATCCAGGGCGTGGGCGGTCAGCAACAGGCCGTTGAGCAGCAGCGCGTTGGCGGCCACGGTAGCGTCGCCCAGGCGGGCGCCTTGTACGGTGATCATGAAAAACACCGATTGCAGCGCGAGGCTGCGGATGAAGATGTCGCGGTTGACCGCCAATAGCGGGCGCCAGCTTTCCCACAGCTTCAGTGCCGCCCAGGCGATGTGACCGGGGTAGGCGCGCAGGGCTTTTTGCGTCAGCGCGAGGCCCAGCAGGGCGCCGGTCCATTCGGCAATGACCGAGGCGCGGGCGGAGCCGACCACCCCCCAATCCAGGCCCAGTACGAACCACAGGTTGAGGGCGATGTTGACCAGGTTGGTGGTCAGCAGAATCGCCAGCGGCGCGCGGGCGTTTTGTGTGCCGAGGAACCAGCCGACCAGCGCGTAGCTGGCCAGCGCGGCGGGCAGGCCGAAGATGCGGGTGTGGAAGAAATCCTGCGTCAGTTGATTGAGCTCGGGGGAGGGCTGCATCCACTCCAGCGCCAGATGGCTCAGCGGGATGCCCACGGTGCCGAGCAGCATCGCCAGGCCCAGTGCCAACAGCAAACCTTGCAGCAGGATTTGCCGCAGCGCTGCCCCATCATTGCGCCCGGCAGCTTGGGCGGCGAAACCGGTGGAGCCCATGCGCAGGAAACCCATGGCCCAGGCAAGGAAGGTATACAGGCTGGCGCCGACGGCCACGGCACCCAGTTGGTGGGCGTGGGGCAAGTGGCCGATGACCATGCTGTCGACCAGCGCTACGAGCGGCACCGAGATGTTCGACAGGATCATCGGCGCAGCCAGGGCCCAGACGCGGCGGTGGGTGGGGCGGTGGCGCCAGTCGGTGAGCAGGGTGGTCATGAGGGCTCCTTTGGGGAGGGGTATTGTAACTGTCCCTCCATGACACCGCGGAACCAATGTGGGATTTGGCTTGGTCTGGAAGGCCCTTAGAACCAAACCATCCTCCCGTCGGTCAATGTGACCAGCACCTCATCGGCCCCACTCGGGCTGATATATAGTGAGTCCTTCGGTCCCTCCCACTACGAGTGCCTCATGCTTAACAAAGGATTGTTCCTGGCCTGCGCGCTGGCCCTGCTGAGCGCCTGCGATTCTTCCGATAAACCGACTGCCCCGACCGCGCCTGCGGCGGCAACGGTTGTACCCAAGCCGGCTAAAGCGGCGGTGGATGTGGCGGCGCTGAAGCAACGCTACGCCGGGCGTGAGTTGAGCGTGGTGGACGTGTCTGAAGTGCAGCTCGATGGGGCCAGTACCTTGTCGGTGAGCTTTTCCATTCCGCTGGACCCCGATCAGAAATTCGCTGACAAATTGCACTTGGTGGACAGCAAGTCCGGCAAGGTCGATGGCGCCTGGGAAATCTCCGACAACCTCATGGAGCTGCGCCTTCGCCACCTGGAGCCACAGCGCAAACTGGTGCTCACGGTGGATGCCGGGGTGAAGGCGGTCAACGACAAAACGCTCGCCGCCGAGTACATCGCCCGTCTGGAAACCCGCGACCTGCAAGCCACTGTCGGCTTCGCCAGCCGTGGCACCTTGTTGCCGACGCGCCTGGCAGAAGGCCTGCCGGTGATTGCGCTGAACGTCGACAAGATCGACGTCGAGTTCTTCCGCATCAAGCCCGAGTCCTTGCCGTCATTCCTGGCGCAGTGGGGGCGTAATACCAGCCTGCAAAGTTATGAGTCCCGCGAACTGCTGCCGCTGGCCGACCTGGTCTACGGTGGCCGTTTCGACTTGAACCCGGCGCGCAACACTCGCGAAACCCTTTTACTGCCGATCGCCGGCCTCAAGCAACTGCAGCAGCCGGGCGTGTACCTGGCGGTGATGCGTGCGTCGGGCACCTACAACTATTCGCAACCGGCCACGCTGTTCACCTTGAGTGACATTGGCCTGTCGGTGCACCGCTACGCCAACCGATTGGATGTGTTTACCCAGGCGCTGGAAGGCGGCAAGGCACTGGATGGGGTTGACCTTGAAGTACTCGACGCCGAGGGCCGTGTGTTGGGCCAGGGCAAGACCGAGAAGGGCGGCCACGCTGAATTGCCGCTGCCGAAAAAGGCCCAGGTGCTCCTGGCCAAGCAGGGTGAACAGACCAGTCTGTTGCGCCTCGACAGCGCTGCACTGGACCTGGCCGAATTCGACATTGGCGGCCAGCCTTCCCACCCCTTGCAGTTCTTTGTGTTCGGCCCGCGTGATCTGTATCGCCCCGGTGAAACGGTACTGCTCAATGCACTGTTGCGGGACAAGGACGGCAATGCCGTCAAACCGCAGCCGGTGAGCGTCGAAGTGCGTCGCCCGGACGAGCAGGTGAGCCGCAAATTCGTCTGGGATGCGGATGCCTCCGGTCTTTATCAATACCAGCTGCAACTGGCCGGCGAAGCGCCGACTGGGCGCTGGCAGCTGGTATTCGACCTGGGCGATGGCAAACCGCAGTTGTATGAGTTCCTCGTTGAAGACTTCTTGCCCGAGCGCCTGGCGCTGGAACTCAAGGGCAGCGACACCGCGCTGAGCCCCGCGGACAACCCGGTCATTCAGGTTAACGGCCGTTACCTGTACGGTGCGCCAGCATCGGGCAACCGCGTCAGTGGTCAGGTTTATGTGCGCCCGTTGCGCGAAGCGGTCAAGTCATTGCCGGGCTACCAGTTCGGCTCTGTTACCGAAGAAGAGTTGAGCCAGGATTTCGAACTGGATGAAAGCGTGCTCGACGCCAAGGGCCAGGAAGCGCTGACCCTGGAAAGCAAGTGGGCCGACGCGAAGTCGCCGTTGCAATTGATCGTGCAAGCCAGCCTGCAAGAGTCCGGCGGGCGCCCGATCACGCGGCGTCTGGTGCAGCCGATCTGGCCCGCCGAGCAGCTTCCGGGCCTGCGTGGGTTGTTTGACGGCACCGAAACCAATGGCGATGGCCCGGCGGAATTTGAAGTACTGCTGGCCAATCAGGATGGGCAGAAACTCGCCGCGCAAAACCTCAAGGTACGCCTGGTGCGCGAGCGCCGTGACTACTACTGGAACTACTCCGAGAACGATGGCTGGAGCTATCACTTCAACGAGAAATTCCTCAACCTTGACGAGCAGACCCTGACTATCAAGGCTGGCGACACCGCCAAGGTCAGCTTCCAGGTGGAGTGGGGCCCGTACCGCGTCGAGGTCGAAGACCCGCAGACGGGGTTGGTCAGCAGCTTGCGCTTCTGGGCCGGCTACCAGGCCCAGGACAATACCGAAGGCGGTGCTGTGCGCCCCGATCAGGTCAAGCTGGCGCTGGACAAACCCGCGTATGGCGATGGTGACACCGCCAATGTCACCGTCACGCCACCGGCAGCCGGTAAAGGCTACCTGCTGGTGGAGTCCGCCGAAGGGCCGCTGTGGTGGCAGGAAATCGACGTGCCTGCCGAGGGCAAAAGCTTCGCCGTGAAGCTCGACCCGAAATGGTCGCGGCATGACTTGTACGTGAGTGCCCTGGTGATTCGCCCAGGCGAGCGTAAAGCCAATATCACCCCCAAACGTGCAGTGGGCCTGCTGCACCTGCCGCTGGATCGCACCCAGCGCAAACTGGGCGTGACCCTCACTGCGCCGGAAAAAATGCGCCCCAAACAACCGCTGGCGGTGAAGATCTCGGCTAAAAATGCCGATGGCAGCGTGCCGAAACAGGTGCACGTACTGGTGGCGGCGGTGGACGTGGGCATCCTCAACATCACCGAATACCCGACGCCGGACCCGTATTCCAGCCTGTTCGGCCGCAAGGCGTATGGCGTGGACCAGTTCGATATCTACGGCCAGTTGATCGAGGCCGGCCAGGGTCGCCTGGCCAGCCTGGCGTTTGGTGGTGATGCGGCGCTGGCCAAGGGCGGCAAACGCCCGGATACCAGTGTGACCATCGTCGCCCTGCAAAGCGCGCCGGTGACGTTGAATGAGCAGGGCGAAGGCGAAGTCAGCGTCAATATTCCCGACTTCAATGGCGAACTGCGCCTGATGGCCCAGGCCTGGAGCGATGACCGCTATGGCATGGCCGAAGCCAAGACAGTGATTGCCGCGCCGCTGATTGCCGAACTGTCGGCGCCACGCTTCCTGGCCGGTGGTGACCAGACAACGTTAGCGCTGGACCTGTCCAACCTGTCGGGCAAGGCGCAGAAGCTTGATGTGCAACTGACTGCCGAGGGGCAGTTGGAATTGGTCAACAGCGGCGCGCAAACCGTCGAGCTGACACAAGGCCAACGCACCACCTTGCGCATCCCCGTAAAAGCCTGGGGCGGGTTGGGGCAGGGCAAGGTCAAGGTGACCGTGAATGGGCTGGACTTGCCAGGTGAGCACCTGCCGCCGTTCACTCGTGAATGGACCTTGGGCGTGCGGCCGGCCTATCCGGCACTGCTGAAGCATTATCGCGCGGTAATCAAGGATCAGCCGTGGAGCCTGCCCCCGGGTACCCTGGATCAATTCGATACCTCGGGGCGCCAGGCCCTGCTGAGCCTGTCGAGCCGGCCGCCGTTGAACCTCGGTGCGCAGATCAGTGCACTCAAGGCTTACCCTTACGGTTGCCTCGAACAGACGGCAAGCGGCCTGTACCCATCGCTGTATGCGGACGATGCGTTGCTCAAGCGCCTGTCGATAAAGGGCGAGTCGGACAGCGAGCGCAAACGCAAGATCGAGCTGGGCATTGAACGTTTGCTGGGCATGCAGCGCTACAACGGCAGCTTTGGTTTGTGGGGCGCCGATGGTGAAGAAGAATATTGGCTGACGGCCTATGTCACCGACTTCCTGTTGCGCGCCCGAGATCAGGGTTTTGCGGTACCGCCTGAAGCCTTGAAAAAGGCCAGCGAGCGCCTGCTGCGTTATGTGCAGGAGCGCAACCTGATCGATGTCGACTACAGCGATAACGCCGATCACACGCGCTTTGCCGTGCAGGCCTACGCCGGTATGGTCTTGGCGCGCAGTCAGCAGGCACCGTTGGGCGCGTTGCGCAGCATCTTTGAACGACGCAGCGACGCCCGCTCCGGGTTGCCGCTGGTGCAGTTGGCTATCGCGTTGCAGAAGATGGGCGACCAGCCGCGTGCCGATCAAGCCTTGCTGGCCGGGCTGGCGGCGCAGCGCAATGCCAATGAATGGTTGGCCGATTACGGCAGCCCGCTGCGCGATCAGGCAATGATCCTGGCGTTATTGGAAGAAAACGATTTGGCCAAGGGCAAGCGTGAGGAGCGCTTGTTCACGCTGTCGGATCAACTGGCGGCCAGTCCGTATCTGTCGACCCAGGAGCGTAATTCGCTGTTCCTGGCGGGGCGCCTCGGTTTCGCCAAGCCGGATTCGAACTGGCAGGTGTCGCTGACCGGCAGTGGCGGTGTGCAAGCGTTGAATAATCAGCAATCGACGCTGGCGCTGGAAGGCAAGCTGCTTTCCAGTGATTTGACCTTGAGCAATCAGGGCGAAACGCCGGTGTATCAGCAACTGACGATCTCGGGTTATCCACAGCTGCCACCGGCTGCCGGCGGCGACAACCTGAGCATTCGCCGTGAGTACCTGGGCATGAATGGCCAGCCGTTGAATCTTCGTAGCCTCAACAGTGGGGATCTGGTGCTGGTGCATCTGGCGGTCGGTGCCAAGCAACGTGTGCCGGATGCCTTGGTGGTGGATTTGCTGCCCGCTGGCCTGGAGCTTGAAAACCAGAACCTGGCGCAGAGTGCTGCCAGCCTGGAGAACGCCAGCAGCCAAGTGAAGGAGTGGCGTGAGTCGATGCAGAACGCGTCGCTCAAGCATCAGGAGTTCAGGGATGATCGGTATGTGGCGGCGATTAATCTGGAGGGGTCTGGCACCACGCACCTGCTGTATCTGGCGCGGGCGGTGACACCGGGGACTTATCGCGTACCACCGCCGCAGGTGGAGTCGATGTACCGACCGAATTGGCAGGCGGTGGGGGAGACGCCGGCGGATTTGGTGATCAAGGGGCGCTGATAACCTAACTGGCAGGACTGGCTCCCACAGGGGGGTTGAGGTGTTTGTAGGGTTAGTGGACGACCCAGCTCAGGAGCCATAGGCCGAGCAGTAGCCAGATGATGCCCATGATGACCGAGGCGCGCATGAAGGCGCGTACGGCGGAATACAGGAACAGCAGGCCGATGATCAGGGTAATGATGCTGATGATCGAGGTGTCCATGCCCAGGGTGCGGGACAGGCCTTCGACGAAGTTGCCGCCGGCGTTGGTCAGGGCACCGAACAGGCCGCTGAGGCCGTCGACGATAAAGCGGATGATGGAACCGAGCGCCTGGCCCAGCCATTCGAAAAAGCTTTCTACCTGCATGTGTGTGTCCTGATGAAGAGGTGGGCGTATCTGTGTCTTTGGTTGTTATTGCGAGAGGCTAGTTCCCTACAAGCATAGAGGTTTGCTCGGTTGAATTTGCGATTAAGTTGCGTCATTTGCGGGTGTACGCTCCCACATTTACTGCGCTGGGCTTTGGGGGCAGTGGTGTTGGTGGTGGTGTTGTTGTGGGGGGCGGATCGGGTTTGGCCGTTGCCGTTGCCCCAGGATGATTTGGCGCGGGTGGTGTTGGCTGAGGATGGCACGCCGTTATGGCGGTTTGCCGATGCGAATGGGGTGTGGCGCTATCCCGTGCAAACCAGCGAAGTGTCGCCGTATTACCTGGATGCGTTGCTCACCTATGAAGACCGTTGGTTCTATCAGCATCCTGGCGTAAACCCGCTGGCGCTGGTACGGGCGACTTGGCAGAACCTGACCGGGGCGCGTGTGGTGTCGGGGGGCAGTACGTTGTCGATGCAGGTGGCGCGGTTGTTGGATCCGCATTCGCGCACCTTCCACGGCAAGTTGCGCCAGTTGTGGCGCACGGCGCAGTTGGAATGGCACCTGTCCAAGGAGGAAATCCTCAACCTCTACCTGAATCGCGCACCGTTTGGCGGAACATTGCAGGGCGTGGCGGCGGCCAGTTGGGCGTATCTGGGCAAGTCTCCATCACAATTGACCCATGCCGAAGCCGCCTTGCTCGCGGTTTTGCCCCAGGCGCCCAGCCGATTGCGCCCGGACCGTCACCCGCAGCGTGCCCAGGAAGCGCGCGACAAAGTGCTGCGTCGTCTTGGCGAGTTCAAGGTGTGGCCGCAAGCCGCCGTCGATGAAGCCCTGCAGGAACCGCTGCTGCTCGCCCCGCGCCTGGAGCCGAGCTTGGCGCCCCTGCTCGCGCGCCGCCTGAACCGCCCCGACAGCCCGCCGCTGATCCGCACCACCCTGGATGCCACCCTGCAACGCCGCCTCGAAGACCTGCTGTTGGGTTGGCGTGCACGCTTGCCGGAGCACACCTCCGCCGCGATCCTGGTGGTGGAGGAAGAAACCATGGCGGTACGCGCCTACCTCGGCTCGGTGGACATCAATGATGCCAAGCGTTTTGGCCATGTGGACATGATCAGCGCACTGCGTTCGCCGGGCTCCACCTTGAAACCCTTTCTCTACGGCATGGCCCTTGATGACGGGCTGATTCATTCTGAGTCCCTGCTGCAGGACGTGCCGCGGCGTTACGGGGATTACCGGCCGGGCAACTTCTCCATGGGTTTTACCGGCGCAGTGCCGGCGAGTACGGCGCTGTCCAGTTCGCTCAACCTGCCGGCGGTACAGTTGCTGGAAGCCTATGGGCCGAAGCGGTTCGCCGCCGAGATGCGTATCGGCGGGGTGCCTTTGGCGTTGCCGGCGTTGGCCGAGCCGAACCTGGCCTTGATCCTGGGCGGCGCAGGCAGCCGTCTGGAAGATCTGGTGAGCGGCTATAGCGCCTTCGCCCGTGACGGCAGGAGTGCAACTATTCGATTACAGCCGGACGATGCGCTTAGGGAGCGGCCATTACTGTCGCCAGGGTCCGCCTGGATTGTGCGGCGCATACTCAGCGGCCAGGCGCGTCCCGACCGCGACCCGCGTGCCGAGCTGGTGCAACGCCCGGTCCTGGCCTGGAAGACCGGCACCAGCTACGGCTTTCGTGATGCCTGGGCGATTGGCGTGGGGCCGCGTTACTTGATCGGCGTGTGGATCGGCCGCCCGGACGGCACGCCGGTGCCGGGCCAGTTCGGGCTGGCCTCGGCGGCGCCGTTGATGTTGCAGGTGCACGACGTACTGAGCAACCGCGACAGCCAGCGCGGCATCAGCGCGCCGGTCAAACCGGTGCCCGCCAATGTCGGCGTGGCAGCGATCTGTTGGCCACTAGGCCAGCCCATGAGCCGCAGCGACCCCAATTGCCGCCGCCAGCGCTTCGCCTGGACGCTGGACAACACCACGCCGCCGACCTTGCAGGCACTGGACCAACCGTTGAGCGTGGGCCTGATGGAAAGCGTATGGGTCAATGCCAAAGGCTTGCGGGTCGACGCCCATTGCCCGGGTGCGGAGCCGAAAAACATCGCCCTGTGGCCTGCGCCCCTGGAACCCTGGCTGCCAAGGGCCGAACGCCGCGAAGCACGCATCCCGCCCGCTGACGCCGATTGCCCGCCACCGGCGCTGGCCGCGTCTTCACCGCTGTCGATCGTTGGCGTACGCGAGGGCGACCAACTGCGCCTGCCCGCCGCCAGCCAGCAAACCTTGCGCCTGAAAATCTCCGCCCTCGGCGGCAGTGGCCGGCGCTGGTGGTTCCTCAACGGCGCGCCACTGGGCGACAGCGCCAACCAGGACTTCATCAACGCCAGCTTCGAACACCTGGGCCGCTACCAACTCAGCGTCCTCGACGAAGCCGGCCAAACCGCCCGCCTGGAATTCAGCGTCATCGACTAGAGCCTTATCGCAGGCAAGCCTACATTTTGATTTGCAAACCCATTCCAATGTGGGAGCTGGCTTGCCTGCGAAGGCGTCCTCAAGCACACCAGAGATTCACTTGCCTTAACCGCCAATCCCCCCGAAGCTACCCACCTTCAGGAGCCCCCGCATGAACCTCGAACACCTCACCGAACGCCTGCACCGCATTCGCGATACAAATAATTGGAAACAATTCCACAGCCCAAAAAACCTGGCCATGGCCGCCAGCGTAGAAATGGCCGAACTGGTGGAAATCTTCCAATGGCTGAGCGAAGACCAATCGCGCCAGCTCCCGGCTGAGAAACTCGCCCACGCTGGCCAGGAAGTCGGCGATATCGTGTTGTACCTGCTGTTGCTGTGCAGCGAACTGGGCCTGGACATGAACGAGGTGGTGCGCGCCAAATTGGCCGACAGCGAACGGCGGTTTGCCCATGAGTGATCGTCATTTCGACCAACTGGCCACGCGCTTTGCCGAAAAAATCTACGGCGGTGCCAAAGGCGCGATTCGCCTGGCGGTGCTCCAGGCCGACCTCACCGAAGCCCTGCCCAAACGCCCCTTGCGAGTCCTGGATATCGGCGCAGGCCTGGGCCACATGTCGCTGTGGCTGGCCGAGCAAGGTCATCAGGTTACCTTGGCGGAACCTGCTGAACCGATGCTCGACGGCGCCCGCCAACGTTTTGCCGACGCCGGGCAGACCGCGACCTTTATCCATGCGCCCTGGCAAGACCTGCTCGGCCAACTCACCGAACCCTACGACCTGGTGCTGTGCCACGCCGTGCTGGAATGGCTGGCCGAACCTCATGCGATCCTGCCGATGCTGCACCAGCTCACGGTGCCTGGCGGCTGGTTGTCGTTGGCGTTCTACAACCGCGATGCGCTGATTTACCGCAACCTGCTTAAAGGCCACTTCCGCAAAATGCGCAAGAACGACATGGCCGGCGAAAAGCAGAGTCTCACCCCGCAGCAGCCGCTCGATCCACGTGAGTTGGCGGCGCAACTCGAAGGCCTTTGGCAGGTCGAAAGCCAAAGTGGCGTTCGCGTATTCCATGACTATATGCCGGTGGAATTCCAGGCCCGCGCGGATTTGCAGGACCTTTTGGAGATGGAACTCGCTCACCGTCGTCACCCAAGCTTTGCCGGACTTGGGCGTTATTTGCACTGGGTCTGCCGTCCGGTTTAAACGGCTCAGTCTGCGGAGGTCGAAATGCGTCGTCTCTGTTTGATCCTGTTATCTCTCGGCTTGGGGGCGTGTTCGAGCCCCAACCCTTATGTCTCCGCTTCGGCGCCGATTCCACCGGCGCCGCCGCAGGCAGCCAATACCTTTGATGCCAGCGCCTATCCCGCGCCCGTGCGCGACTACGGCGCCTACCGCAACTGGGCGTGGCGCAATGGCCAGCTCCCGGCGGGCACGGCCTGGGCGGATTCGGCGCAAATTGCCGAAGCGGTCAGCGGCGCGCTTGACCAGCGCGGCCTGCGTCCCTTGCACGACAACCGCCCGGCAGACCTGCTGGTGAGCGCCGATGTGCGTCAGGAGAAGCGCCTCAAGCAAGTCCAGGATGACTATGGCTACGGTTACGGCGGCTACAACCGCTATGGCAATGGCTACGGCATGTACAACTCGGTGCCGATCGTACGCACCTATGAAGTCCAGGTCGTGGTGGTGCGCGTCAATCTATTCGATGCCCGCACGGGCCAGCCGGTGTGGAGTGCCAGCGCGGAAACCAGCAGCCAGGGCAGCCTCAGTGAACGGGGAGATGCCTTGCGCCAGGCGGTGCAAAAGGCAATGACGGCGTATCCTCCGAGTTAACAGCTATTCTCATCTTGAGCGCGGGTCGCTTTTTGGAGAAAAACCATGTTTTGTCGTATCGCTTTGCTCGCAGTTGTCATGTTGCTGGGCGGTTGCCAGACCAGCCAGGTCAACCACGATTTTGATGCCAGCCGGGACTTCGGCGCCTACCGCAGTTGGGCCTGGAAAGACCCGGCCCTGCAATATCGCCCGGATGACCCACGTATCAAGAGCGACCTCACCGAACAACGCATCCGTCAGGCAGTGGGCGAACAACTCGACCAACGCGGCCTGCGCCCCGCGGCACCGGGCAGCAAGGCCGACTTGAGTGTACAGGCCTACCTGATCGTCGAAGACCGCCAGCAACAAGTCACCACCAATTATGGTGGTGCATGGGGCGGCCCATGGAACGGCTATTGGGGCGCGCCGATGTACAACGAAACCCGCAACATCACCTACAAAGTCGCCACCCTCCAGATCGACCTGCTTGACGGCAAAGACGGCAAACTGGTCTGGCGCGGCAGCGACGAACAAATGATGGCCAGCTCGCCCAACCCGCAGGACCGCAACAACGCCATCCGCACCACGATCACCCGAATCCTCTCCAGCTACCCACCCCACTAAAACCCAGCACAGATTCAATGTGGGAAATCCAGTGTGGGAGCGGGCTTGCTCGCGAATGCAGTGTGTCAGTCACACATGTACCGATTGACCCACCGCATTCGCGAGCAAGCCCGCTCCCACATTGGAACTCGGTCAGCCAATAAGTCTCTGTCAATCATTCATCTGGCGACTGGCCAGCCCTTGTCTACACTCAAAACCAACTAAGGAGAGTAAGCGCTAAGGAGTGCCTGATGTCTCCCCGACTTGGTTCCCGTCAGCGTGGTGCGATTGGCCTGATGGCTGCGGGCACCCTCGCAGTGGCCCTGGTGTTCATGCTGCTCGCGGTAGACAGCGGCCGCCTCCACCTGGAAAAGCGCAAATTGCAATCCATCGCCGACACCTCGGCCCTGGAAGCCGCCGGCCGTGGCGGCCTGTGCACGCCCACCACCACCGCCAACGACTACGCCAAGGAAAACGCCACGCGCAACGGCTTCACCGTGGTCGCCGGTGACAACAGCCGTGGCCTGGCCGTGACCTGCGGAACGTTGACCACCAATGCCAGCAATATCCGTGTATTCACCGCAGACGCCACCAAAAACGATGCCGTGCGAGTGGTGGCCACGCGCAGCGTGATGACCAGCATTGCCGGCGGGATCTGGAGCATGTTCAGCGGCGGGCCAACATCCACGCAGATGATCCTGAGTGCCACTGCCGTGGCTGCGTATGCGCCGCCGGTGGCGCAGTTGACGATTCGCAGCGGCCTAGGAACGGTCGACGCCAGCAAATCTCCTCTATTGAACATGCTCATCGGCAATCTGTTGGGCGGCAACCTGTCCCTGACGGCTGCGGGCTGGAACGGCTTGCTGACGACGAACGTGAACCTACTCAGCTACTTGGATCAGCTGGCGATTCAATTGAATGTCAAGGCAGGTGACTACGATGCGTTGCTCAACACCGCTGCATCCGCCAGCCAGTTGATCGACGCCGCGGTAAAGGTGCTGCAAAAAAATGGCTCGGTGGCCACGGCGATCATTAACGACGTGATTTCAGTGAAAGCAATCGCGCCCAACACACAACTGTTGAAGGTCGGAGACCTGCTGAAGGTCGCTACTGGAACACCGGCCGCAGCCTTGAATACCAGCGTGCAGGTGTTTCAACTCCTACAGACCGTGGCGCAGCTTTCCAGTAGCAAGAGTGCGGTGAGTGCTGCAACTCAGTTGAATATTCCCTTGATAGGAAACGTTTCGGTCCAAACCAAAGTGATCGTACCTCCCCAGCTGTCGGCTATTGGTAACCCTGCAAAGGCCAAAGCGGGCTTGTTGAAGACCCCTCCGACAGATCAGATTTTTGTGCGTACGGCGCAAGTCCGCACGTTGGTGTCTATTCAACTTCCTGTGCTCAACGGACTGAGTCAGTTGACGTCTGCGGTTTCAGCGTTGACGACCCCGGTAACAGGAGTGGTCAATAACCTGTTGCACCTGAATCTTGTGGGCATGCTGGATCCGCTTCTGTGTCTAGTGTTGAAACCGTGTGACCGTACGGATGTGCAATTGCTTAGCGGCCTGGATATCAACATCGAAATGGCCAGTGCAAATGCCTATGTCACTGACTTTAGTTGCGCGAGCAATGCAACGAAGTCACTGACCGTTCAGGCGAGTACAGCGCTGGCGGACGTGTCAGTCGGAAAGGTTGACCCGGTGCAGGCATTCTCCTCGGCAGCGGCTGCCACTGTTCAGCCCGTCGCTCTAGTGGATATTGGTGTACAGACGTGCGCAGGGATTTTTGGATGTGCCCCACGTAAAGCCGGTTTGGGGGGCAGTTTATTGCTATCGGTTGTACACGCGACGGTTGGAGGCAGTACTCAGAAGCTTACGTTTTCACCGGTCAATGAAATGAACCTGACACCCACCTATCAACCCGTTGTTCCTGCTTCAGATGTAGTTAAAAGCTTGGTCAATACGCTGGGCGGGATTCAGGTGATATACGTTCCCCCTCCTGGGAATCCAACGAGCGGCCCATTGTCTAGTGTCTCGGGTTTGCTCGCGACCATCACCAACACATTGATCACTGCTGTCAAAGACGTCTTGTCGCCGGTGCTGGACCCGATCGTGAACGGGTTGCTCAGTGCACTAGGCATCACTGCTGGCAACGCCGAAGTCGGCGCCAACCTCAGTTGCCATATGGGCCGCGCCTACTTGGTGATCTAACTGATCGGCAATTCCACACAAAACCGCGCACCGTGCTCCCCATTGGCAACGCTCAACCGTCCGCCCATGTTTTCCACAATCCCGTAGCTCACCGACAACCCCAACCCCGTGCCCACGCCAATCGGCTTGGTGGTAAAGAACGGCTCGAAAATCCGCTCCAGCAACCGAGGGTCAATGCCACCAGCGTTGTCTTCCACCCAGATCCGCACATGCCGACTGTCGTGCTCGCAATGCACTGCGATCCAGGGGCGGAACGCCGGGTCCTTTTCCTGTTTGCTCAACAGCGCATCGCGGGCATTTACCACCAGGTTGATCAGCACCTGCTCAAGCTGGTCGACGTAACCTTTGACCTGCATCGCAGCGTCCGCTGGCGTGACGCGCACCTCCACACCTTTGCCGCGCAAGCCTTCACCGAGCAGTGACAGCGTGCCTTCCACCGCCTGTGACGGGTCGAAGGGTTGTTGTTCGATTTCCGAGCGGCGGCCAAACACGCGCATATGGTCCACCACCCGCGCCGCGCGCTGCACCTGGGTGTCGATGCGCTGGAGCTTGTCAGTGAGGTAGTCGATTTGCGCATCGCCAGTGCGCAGGCGCTTGAGCACATTAACGATCGCCATGCGCATCACGTTCAGCGGCTGGTTGATCTCATGGGCCAGGCCCGTGGCCATTTCGCCAAGGGTGGCCATCTTTGCGCTCTGGGTCAGTTGCTGCTGGGAGCGGCGCACTTCGGTGTTGTCGCGGCCCACCGCTTGCACTTCCACCAGCGTGCCCTGTTCATCGAACACGCCACGGTCTGACCATACCCACCAGGCGTGTTCGCGGCCGGGCAATTCCAGGCTGATTTCGGCGGTGCTGACCGGAAATTCCGCGCTCAATTGGCCGATACGTTGCACAAAGGCCTGGCGCTGTTCTTCCGACAGCCAGTGCCCCAGGTTCTGCCCCGGCAGCTGTGCGGGCAAGCATTCCAGGTAATTGGCCAGCGGCGTGTTGCCAAAGGTCAGGGTCAGGTCCGGGCGGTAGCGGCAGATCATTGCCGGGGAGTCTTCGACGAGGATGCGATAGCGCTCTTCGCTTTGTTTGATCTGCTCGGCAGCCTGGGTTGTCTCGGTGACGTCCAGCCACAGCCCGACGGCTTCCAGCGGCAATCCTAGGTCATCGCGCAGTAATTTGGCTTCATCGAGCAGCCAATGGTATTGGCCTTGTTTGTCGCGCAGGCGGTAGCGGCTGCGCACGGCGCCTTCGCGCAACAGTTGGCGGGTGCGTTCGAAGTACAGGTCGCGGTCTTCGGGGTGAATCAGCGACGCCAGGCTGTCGTGGTTACACTCGGCCAACGTCCAGCCCAGCAGCGGCAGCAGGCTATCGCTGAAGAACGCCGGGTGCAGGGCACCGCTGACATAGCGCTGCACATAGATGACTGCCGGTGAACTGGCGATGAGGTTGTCCAGGCGCGCATGGGCGGCGGCGGCTTGCAGTTGTTGGTTCTTGATGTCGCTGATGTCGAGCATGAAACCGACCCAGCGGCGGTCATCGCCCATGCCCAGCACCTGGCCCTGTACGCGGTACCAGAGGGGGTTGTGCTCGGCGTCGGTGCGTTGCAGGCGTACGCTGGTCAGCAGCGGTTTGCCCAGTGCCTGCAGATCGTGCAAGCGGCTGTTGAGTTCCTGGCGGTCGGCGGGGTGGATCAGCTCCAGCCACAGGCCCAGCGGTTGGTGGGTGGGGCCGTCCTCCGGGCTGAGGCTGTGCAGCAACTGCGGGGCGAGCTGGATTTCCTGGGTAGCCGGCAGCAGCTCCCACCAGCCGGTGCCGAGCAGGCCTTGCAGGGCTTCCATGCGGTCGAGCTGTTGATGATAGCGTTGCTCGCGCAAGCGGCTCAGCAAGGGGGCGGCGAGGGCGGCGGTGAGGTTCAGCCAGTCCTGTTCGCGGGCGTGTTGCTGGCCGTTGTAGAGGCCGCAGAGTAACCACGCGGCGATGCCCTGGCTGTCACGGTAGGGCACCAGGAATCCATCGGCATTGCCGAAAATGCTCTGCAGGCGTGGGTTGTCGCTACGCTCCTGGGCCAGGCTCAACGGCGTGTTGCCACTCACACTGTCGAGGCTGGTGCCCAGGTGTTGGCCGGTCCGCCACAAGGCGGGGGCATCGTGGGCGGCGTAGTGGCTGTAGATCCGCCAGTCCTGGTCTTCTTCATCGAGCAACGCCAGCGCGAGGCAGGGAATTCGCCAGCGCTGCGCCACGCTCCGCAGGTGCTCGTTGAACACCTCGGGCAGTCGGGCCAGGCTGCACACCCGCAACTGGCTGCTTATCTGGCAGGCCAGTTGATGATTCTGCTCACGGTGTTGGGCCAGTTGCGAGCCAGCCAGCAAGTCGCCGACGTCCAGCAGGCGCAGGCTCCAGCCGTCACCCTCGGCTTCGATCCAGCCGCGAGTGTGCAGGACCTGGCCGGTAGCACCCTGGAAGTCCAGGTCCAGGTTCTGGTGCTGCCAGTCTTCCGGACGGCCTTCAATGCTCAACGCGCTGCTGGCGCACAACAGGTCACGCAATAGTGGTCGGGTTTCGCCCACCTCATGCGACGCGAGCTGCGGCCGCAGAGTGCCGCTGATGCTCAATACGTGGCCCTGGGGATCCAGTTGCAGATGCAACCCTGGCGTGGGTGCGGCGGGCGTGTCGAGCGGCGTGGCGCTGGTGCGGCCGAGCAGGCGCCCGAAGAGGTTATCCCCCGAGGTCAAAACTGCAGACTCGACATGGCCGTCAGGTTGGCCGGCAGATTTGGCACGGGGCCTATGCCCGGCACTACCAATGTCGGAAACACTGAATAGAGACGGCTGGTGGGGTATTTAATCGTCACAGTCAGCGTGGTGCCGTTGTAGGCGGCGGTGATTAAATCGTCGGTAAATTGGAAGCTGGGTGGAATCCAGTTCAACTGCTGGATCGCCGTGGTTTTGGCGCGATCAGTCACCTGCGTGCCATAAGCGGTGCCCGCGGCTACCGGGTCCACCGCCATGGCCTGGCGTACGGCCTCCGCTGCCGCCTGGTTGAACGACTGCATTAACAGCATTGGCAGGCTATAGCTGATCAATCCATAGAACACCGCAAAAAAGATCCCGAAGACCAGCGCGAACTCAATCGCCGCCGCACCTTTTTGCTTTCTAGGGAGGCTTGTTTTCATGACTGCGTCTACCCTGACGGCTACTACTTGATATCAGCATAGAATCATTCGGCAAAAAGGGATGTTTTTTACGTGATCCATGGCGTGGTGATACTGCTCTGGTTGGGGCTCTGTGCATGGCAGGACATGCATCAACGGCAAATCGCCAACGGCTTGACCCTGGGGGCGGCGCTGCTGGCGCTGTTCTACCTGTTATGGACGGGCACCACCTGGCTCGGAGCGCCCGCCGGCGAAGGTGGCTGGGCCTTTGCCGTGGCACTGCTGCTGACCTTGCCCGGCTATGCGCTGGGCCGCTTTGGCGCGGGTGATGTGAAGCTGCTGGCCGCCCTGGCGCTGGCCAGTACGCTGGACTATTTATTGTGGTCTTTGATCGGCGCAGCGCTGTTCCAAAGTGGCTGGGTGCTTTTCCGTCAAAGGCTTAGCGCACCTCTTCAAGGTGCGGCTACGGGAGCGTCAACAAAACAGCCTTTTGCGCCCTTTGTATTGACTGGGTTTGGACTATATTGGTTTTGGATCCATTAGGCTGACGAGGTCTCTATCGCGGTGTACAGAGTCGGAAAGTAGGTCTACGTTTATTAACTGGATGTATAGGATTTTTTGTCAAAAGGGATCGATCAATCTTTTGGCTTTCCAGGCATGGAGTGGCGCGTGAACAAGCTTACCTCAGCGGTGAAAGTGCTCGTGGTCGACGATCAGCCGATGATCGTGGAAGAGCTCTGCGAATTTCTTGAAGGCAGTGGTTACCGCTGCGTCCCTTGTGAATCCAGTCGGCATGCGTTGCAACGCTTCGGCGAGGATGCCGACATCGGCTTGGTCCTGTGCGACCTGCATATGCCGGACATGGATGGCATCGAGCTGGTGCAGGCCATGCAGAAGGTAGCGGGCAAGCAGCGGGCGTTCGAAGCGATCATGCTGACCGGACGTGCCGACAAGCAGGACGTGATCAAGGCCCTGCGCGCAGGAATCTCGGATTACTACCAGAAGCCGATCAACCTCGATGAGTTGCTCGAAGGCCTGCAACGCCAGGAAGCGGCGTTGGAAGAACGGCAAAAAGAGCTGCAACTGGGGCACTTGAACCAGAAGCTGCAATACCTCTCCGAATCCATCAATGACCTGTACCAGGACCTCGATAAAGTGCGCCGCAGCCCAAGCCCCGGCTTGGTGGACGATGGCGAGCCGGTCGCCGAAGAGGCTGGACCAGTGGAGATTCCGACCATCTTCAACCAGCTGTCACCGCGCCAGCTCGATGTGGCTCGTCTGGTGGGCAAGGGCCAGACCAACTACCAGATTGCCTGTGAGCTGGGGATCACCGAGAACACCGTCAAGCTGTACGTGTCTCAGGTGCTGCGCCTCACCCACATGCACAACCGCACCCAGCTGGCGTTGGCCTTGTCACCGAATAACTCGGCGATGCGCCAACGGGTCACCGCCCACTAGGGTGTCACTGGCTCTTCCCGCCTTGGGAAGACCCTCCCGACTCCGATTCAAAGAACTCCGGAATCGGATGCTTATTGCTGTCCAGCCAGCGCTGAAAGGCTTGCTCCCGTTCTGCGGGAGTGGTCCTTTGCGGTGTCGCCGAAGCGGCCCGACCATTGACCTGCAAGGCCAGCCAGTTTTCCGTCTCCGCTTGTTGCGGGGACGACGGGCCAGGTTCGAGAGCCAGTGCGCTCAGCGGCAGCAGCGCCAGGCCAATAAGGTAATGTGCTTTCATCAATCACTCCTTACTTGAGGGTCACCGGCAGGGCATCGCTCACCGCCGCTACTTTGCGCGTCGCCGCGCGGGAGCCCTTGAGTTTTTCCGCGCGTGCCTGGGCAACGGTGACTTGCTCGGGGTTCAGGCCCAACTGGCTGACCACTTTCGCCGCTTGCCCCCAGTCGTCCTGATAGATCAACAGCGTCACCAGGTTGACGGCGGCCAAAGGATCGCCCTGCTTGAGCTCGATGGCGGTCATGAATTCAAAGCGAGCGTCTTCCAGGCGCAACTGGTTGAGGTACACCACGCCCAAGTCATTGCGGATCTTTTCGTCCGTGGGCGCCAGCCGCGCCGCTCGTTGCATATGGGCCATCGCTTGGTCGTTGTCGCCCTTGGCCGCGGCCAATTGCCCCAGGCCGTGTTCGCCTTCAGCGGTCATGCAGGTGCCGAGCAGGCTGCGGTACAACGGCTCGGCCTCGCTGCGCCCCAGCAAGCGGTAATTGCGGGCCTTGCGCTGGCGCACCTGGGGCAAGGACTCGGGCTGGCTTTGCAGGTTGGCGAGGCTGGCGTGCAGCTTGCCTTCGTTGGCCAGGTCGTCCGACAGGTTGAGCGCCAATTCCTGGTCTGAACTCGGCTTGGCGCAACTGCCGGATGAGGTCATCGCGGCCCAGGGTGATTGGCCGTTGGTGGCGCAGCCGCCGAGCATCAGCAGGGCCACGCCGGCAATCAGTACTTTCATCAACGTCTCCTCAAAAGTGATTCAAAGCGCTGGCGATGCCGATAAACGCCGGGCCACCGAGCACGATCAGCAACGCGGGGAACAGAAACACCATCATCACCACTGACATTTTTGCCGACATCTTCGAGATGTACTCCTGCAGGCGAGTCAGGCGTCGGTCGTCGAGCAACTGCTTGAGCGCCAGCAAGGACTTCATCGCGCCGCCACCCTGATGGATCAATTGCTGCAGGATGATGCAGGTGTCGGTGAACTCATCCACTTCCAGCAAGCGCGCGGTCTTGCCCAGTTCTTCGCTCAGCTCCAGGCCGGAATCGACACGCGCCAGGATCAGCCGCAATTCATGGGTAAGCGCGGGTAGCAGGCGTTCGGCTTCGTTGCCCAGCACCCGCAGCGACTGCTCGACCGCCATGCCCGACTCGAACAAGATGCGCAGCAGCGGAATGAACGTTGAGATTTCTTTGGCGATGGCCTGCTGGCGATGTTTGGCCGCCGCAGCCAACACGCGTTTTGGGAGCAGGTAGCCGATGCCCAGCGCAAACATCGGGGCAATCCATGCAGGTTCTGCGTGAGGAAACAGCAGTTGCTGGCCGATGAGCGTCAGACCCAGCAGCACGATAGGCAAACCAATCTGGAAGGCAGCAAACAGCGAGCGCTGGCTAGCCTTGCGCCAGCCGACCCGGTTGAGCAGGATCTGCGTCTCGTTGTCCAGGCTGACCGAGCGCTGCGCCAGGGTGCTCGCGCCCAATTGACGTATGAGCGTGCCGATCCTTGCATCGCCGCTCATCCGCCCCTGCAAGCGTTCAGCCACCCGGCGTCTGCGACGTCGATTCTCGAGCACTTGGCCGCCCACCAATACCGCGGCGGCGAGCAACAACAAGGCGCAGGCCAAAAGTGCCATCTCAGACACTCCTCAGCATGCGCCACATGATAAAGGTGCCGCCGAGGTCCATTGCCAGCGCGGTGAACAGCATCATGCGCCCCGTGCCGTCGTTCCACATGGTCATCAAATAGCCGGGGTTGACCACCATGAAGTAACCCACGATCAACACGGGCAGGCCGCCCAGCACATAGGCCGTCATGCGCGTTTCGCCGGTCATGGCTTTGAGTTGACGGGCGCCTTGTTCCCGCTCGCGAATCATGTTGATCAGGTTTTCCAGCAATTCGCTGGCATTGCCGCCATAGCGATGGTTGACCTTCAAGCCAAGGGCAAACAGGCGGAATTCGTCCTGTTCGTAAAACTCGGCGAAGTCGCTGACCGAATCCGGCAGACTGATCCCCATGCGCACATTGCGTTGCACGCGACCCATGGCGTCCTTCAGTGGGTTTTCAACGCTCTCGACCCCGCCCAGTACGGCGTCTGCCAGGGTTCTGCCGGATTTGAGGCTGCGTACGCTATGGTCCAACAACTGTGGCAATTGCTCGACCATGCGCTGCACGCGCTGTTGATAACGCCAGCTGATAAATATGCGCAATGCCAGGGGCGGCCCCACGATCATGGCGATCAGGCCCAGCCCGTCGGCGAGCAACCAGCCCAGCAGTGCGCCGATGACCCAGGCGCTCAGCCACAGGCCCAAACGGTCCGTGGGTTTGCCCAGCCCCGCGCGCAGGAACATGCGTTCAAGGCCGGTCCATCTGGTACTCGGTTCCTGGGCCTCGGGCTGGCCATCGCCGAGGCGTTCCAACACGCGGTCCGTCTGTGCCTTGCGCAGGGCATGTTGAAGCTGCCAGAACGACAAGCCGATCAGCAGCAGGCAGACAAGCAGCAACACCGGTCCAGTCATCACGCGCTCCCTAGGGTGGCAAGGCCGATTCGCGGCGCAGTTTGTCGCCGGCCGGGTTGAGGGCTTCGCGCAAGAAACCAACGCCGGTGCGCCGGTCCAGGCGGAACAGGGTGTTGGTGACATACACGTCATCGCGCACGCCGACCACCTCCACCACCTCGCTCACGCAGCGACGGCCATCGGGCATACGCGTCAGTTGGATAATCACGTCCAGTGCGGCGCAGATCATCTGGCGCAAGGTTTTTTCCGCGATCACGCGACCGGTCAGGCCCACCAGGGTTTCCAGGCGCAGCAACGCATCCTGGGCATTGTTGGCGTGCACCGTGCTCATGGAGCCGTCGTGACCGGTGTTCATCGCAGTCATCACGTCGAGCACTTCCACACCACGGATTTCCCCGAGGATGATGCGGTCCGGGCGCATCCGCAAAGCGTTGCGGATCAGGTCGCTGGACCTGACCTCACCGTGTCCCTCAGCGTTGGGCGGACGGGTTTCCAGGCGGACCACGTGCGGGTGGCCCAGTTGCAGCTCGGCGACGTCTTCGATCGTTACCAAGCGCTCGTGGGGGTTGATCAACTGACTGAGGATATTCAGCAAGGTGGTCTTGCCGGTACCCGTACCGCCGCTGATCAGGATGTTGCAGCGCCTGCCCACGGCCTCCTGGAAGAACTCGAAAATGCTCTGGTCGATAGTCTGCATGGCCACCAGATCGCTGCTCTTGAGCATGTCTTTGCGAAACTTTCGAATCGACAGGCACGGGCCGTCCAGGGCAATCGGCGGGATGATCGCGTTCACCCGGCTGCCGTCGGGCAAGCGTGCATCCACCATCGGCGAGGACTCATCCAGGCGTCGGCCCAGCGGCGCGAGGATACGTTGCATCACGCGTTCCACGTGGTGGTCGTCGATGAAGCGCAAGTCACTCTGGTGCAGCAGGCCATCACGTTCGATAAACACCCGGTGCGGCCCGTTGACCAGGATTTCGGTGACCGACGGGTCGCGCAACAGCACTTCCAGCGGGCCGAAACCGGTGAGTTCGTCGACGATCTCTTCGGCCAGGCGCTCCATCTCATAGCGCGAAATCGCCAGGCGCATGCGCGTGATGTATTCCG
Source organism: Pseudomonas sp. 58 R 12 (assembly GCF_900005865.1). Lineage (NCBI taxonomy): Bacteria > Pseudomonadati > Pseudomonadota > Gammaproteobacteria > Pseudomonadales > Pseudomonadaceae > Pseudomonas > Pseudomonas sp. 58 R 12. The sequence continues at coordinate 39,418 of NZ_CVTP01000013.1, read as the reverse complement.
ACACCTTGTCGATGACAAATTGCGCCAGCGACTGGCGCGTGCCTTCGAGCAGGTTTTTGCCCGACTCCTCGATGGCGTCGATGATGTAGCGATGCAGCACCAGTTTCAGCCCATCGTGATCGCTGTTGCCGCTGACGCTGCGGGCCGGACCGCCAAACAGTTTTTCGCCGCTCATCGTCCCGCCCCCAGGATGCGTTCAAACCAGCGCATTGAGGGCTTAGCAAGGCCCTCGGAGCGTTTTGCCAGGCGCTCGCCCAAGGTGCGTACGGCTTGGGTCAGGGGTTCACGTGGGGCCAGGGCGAACAGGGTCTGGCCTTGGTTTTTCACGTTCAGGCGCAGCTCAGCGCTCAGGGGCAGCACGGCGACGCACTCAAGGCCGAAGCTTTTTTCCAGGGCGTCGGTGTCCGGCGCACAGGCCTTGATGTACCGGTCGATCACCAGCCTGGCGTGATCGAGCTTCATGCCTTTTTCGCGCCAGCGGCTGAGCACCGCGAGGTTGCGGCGACAGTCCAGTACGTTTTGGTCGGTGCACCACAGCAGCTTGTCGCAATGGCTGACAAAGGTGCGCAGCGCTTCACTGTCTGGCTGGCCGGTGATGTTCACGACGATGTGCTGGAAGTGTTGGCGCAGTGCGCTGAGTAACATGTACAGCTCGGCGGCGCTGGTCAGTTTGAGTGGCTCGTCACCGGTGGCGTACGCCAGGATGCGCAGGCCATCCAGGGCGGTGGTAAAGGCACTGTTGATCAACGTGGTATCAAGGCGGCGTAAATGCCGCAACGCATCACCGAAATTGAACGTGCTCTCCAGGCCCAGCAAGGCCAGGCTGTCGCTGCGGGGCAGGCCCAGGTCGAGCAGTAAGGTCTGCTGCCCGCTTTTCTGCACGACCATGGCCAGGTGGGTTGCCAGCATTGCGCCGTCAGCGTTGCTCTGAGTGCCAAACAGTACGGTCAGGCCCCCCAGCTGTGCATTGTGGGCGACGGTTGGCAGGCGCTTGCTCAGGCGTCGCACCAGCCCCGCCACTTCGCTGGAACGCGAGCCGTAGGCTACAAAGTCGCGGGCACCGGCGCGCATGGCGTTGAGTACCAGCTGGTTGTCCATGCCATCGCCGAGGGCGACCACGGCGAGCATCGGCTTGGCTTCCAGGGCACCTTCGATGAGCGCGCTCTGGGCCACGACGTTTTCCCGGTCGAGGCCGACGAACACCAGGTTGGCGAACGTCACGTCCACCAGCGCCAGCAGTTCGTCCAGGCTGCCGGTGCCGGCGCTGACGACTTGGCCAAGGGGCGCGAGGGCACCCTGCAGCCACTCCAGGTCGGTGGTGTTGCGCGTGATGGCGAGGAAGGTCTGGCTCAGGCTATCGCTCATTGGGAAAGTCCACTGCGACGGTCGAAATTACCGTTTTCCAGGAAGAACATCCGGTACCAGTTCGGGTCGTAGCCGCGCAGTTTTTCACCAGGCAGCGACGGCAGTTGGGCGTTGGCGGCCAACGGCTGCACCAGGTGCGGCGTGACGATCATCAGCAGTTCTTTTTCTTCGCGGCTGATGTTGGAGTCGCGGAAAAATGCCCCGAGGACCGGGATATCGCCCAGCCCGGGAAACTTGCTGATGGTGGAGCGGTTATTGGTACTGATCAGGCCACTGATCACGAAACTTTCGCCATCGGCCAGGGACACGCTGGTGTCGGTGCGGCGCACGGTCAGGGCCGGCACCTGGATGCCTTGGATCTGCACCGCGTTGCTGTAGTCCAGCTCACTGACTTCCGGCGCCACCTTGAGGGTGATGCGGTTGCGGTCAATCACGGTGGGGGTCAGGGTCAGGCGAATGCCGAACTCCTTGTACTCGATGGAGATGGTGTCGCTGCCGGCGCTGGGCACCGGGATCGGTACCTCGCCACCGGCCAGGAAGGACGCGCTCTGACCGCTCATGGCCACCAGGCTTGGGCGTGCCAGGGTGTAGGCGAAACCGCTGCGTTCCAGCGCGTTGATCATGGCTTTGACCCGGCCCCCGCCAAACCCGATGTTGAAACTCTCAGTGCTCACCGGCAGCTTGAAGACGCTCTCCGCGGGGGACAGGAGATTGGGGCTGCCAAGGAAGAAGTTTGTGCCAATGCCCAAAAACTTCGTGCTGGCTTCCTTGAGCTTGGTGCGGCTGACTTCCACAAAGCGGATATCGGTCTGCACCTGGCTGGGCAGCAGTGGGTCTTGCGATGGCGACAATGACAGGCTGGTCAGCGCCGAGGTGGCTTTGCCCTTGACGAACACCATGCTCTGGCGCGGCACGCTGGCACAGGCGGTCCACACCATCAGGCTGGTGGCGCCGCTGGTGACGCCGGTCAGCAGGAAGTGACGGTCGCCATTGACGCGCACATCGGCAATTTTCGGGTCGCCGATTGCCAGGCGCGTGATCGCCACTGGCGATTGCAGCTCTTGTTGCAGGCCTTCTCCCACTTCGACCACGGCCGGCAGTTGACCCAGGGCGCTGCAGTTGCCCGGCGCCGCCAAGGCCATGCCGACCGGCAGGCACGACAGCATCAAAGCCCAAGCCATTTGCGTGAACATGGGTGCGTAGCGATGGCTCATTCAAGGCATCCTTGCTCGATCACGGAGTTTGTGGCGCCGCTTGGGCACCGCGAATCACTTCAATGCCACGGCGCACGCCAGGCCCGCCACCGGCCGGCGCGATTCGTTTTGGCGGGCCGGTCAGGGCTAATTGGGTGAATTGGTAAAGGTCGCGGTTGGCGCTGTCGAGTTTCTCCGGCGCGTCGTTTTCGCCGGCCCAGTAGCGGCTGAGCAGTTGCTCCTCGGCGCTGCGTACGGCCAGGCGCAAGGTGCCGGCTTGCGCCGCGAGCATCAGGCGGCTTAATAAAGGCTCCGGCACGGCCAGCACCACGGTGCGTGCGGCGGCGCGGCGTTGGGCGGCTTGGACGCGCTCTTCGGCCGTGGCCGGCGGTGGCAGTGCGGGCTGGCCATCGTTGGCCAAACCCAACTGATCGCCGACGCTGAGCAGGCGCATCGCCGGAAGGGCAACCTGGGCCGATTGCTCGCTGTTGCTGGCATCCTGGCGCAGGAACAGCAACACATCCACGTAATCCCCGGGGGTCAACTGGCCGCCCGCGCCGATCACCTCATCCACGGCGACGGCCAGCGCGCGTTCATTGGGACGAATCATGCGCGCCAGCGGGCCACCGCCGCTGAAGCTGTCCTCGGTGAGCCAGGTGCCTGCACCCAGGGCGCGCAGCGGCATGCGGCCGAGGGCCTGGTCGAGTTGGGTCAGGCTGCCGGCAGGCACGGTGCGCAGTTTTTCCACCGCGAGGTCGGCGGCGGTCAGGGGAATAAAGGCGGGCACGTCATGCACCAGGACCACTACCGGTTGGCGGGTTTGGTCTTCAGCGGTGGCGACGGTGTTTTCCACGGAAACGACAGGTGCGGCGGGGGCTGCGACAGGTTCCGGTGCGCGGCTCAAAACAAGCCCCCAGTACCCGGCGATCAATGCCCCGATCAGCAACAAGCCGGCCAGGACCATGCTGATGCGACTGTTCATGACGGCTCTCCCTTTCCCCGTTGCACTACACACCCGTCTAATCCAAACGAGTTAATCCGCAACCTGGCTGTTATGAACATCTAACGATTTGGCTATTTGAAGGTAGCTCAGCTAGGACAAAAAGCCATTAACCCAGGAAAAAATTATCGGTCCTTTAAACCTCGCCTTTTAAACCCTACGTTTATGGCGCCAACGTTGCGACTAATACTTTGTGATTAATCCGTTCTTACAGTTGTGAGTCTGAGGTTTGTTGACAATGCTTTAGTGGCACGCCGTGATCATCTGGTGATAGAGCCCTTCCGGCTTTCAGTGGCGTTTTAGGGAGAAGTATTATGTTCCTTGACATGATGTTGAAACTTTATGTCCAGACGCAGTTGTTTTTTCAACGCAAAGACGGCGCGTCGGGTATTGAATACGCGATTATCGTGGCCATGGTTGCACTGGTGATCGTCGGTGCAGGTACAGGCCTTGGAACTAAGATCAAGTCCATCTTTGATAGCGTCGCTACTAAAATGACGACTTGATAGTCTGCTGATAACTGTGAGAAACACTCATTAACGTTCTTTCTGTCCAGGTACAGCCATGAGCGCCTCTTTTTCTTCCCGCCAACAAATTCTTTTGGTGGATGATGAAGAGGACGCCCTCATCGAACTCGCCGAGTCCCTCGAAAACGAGGGGTTTGTCTGTTTTACCGCCAACTCCGTCACCTTCGCCCTGCAAGAATTGACACTCCATCCCGACATCGCCCTGGTCATCACCGACCTGCGTATGCCCGAGGAAAGTGGCATTTCCTTGATCAAGCGCCTGCGCGAACACACCTCACGTTCTCATCTGCCCGTGATTGTGATGTCGGGCCATGCCGAAATGGATGATGTGAGCGACATGCTGCGTTTGCAGGTGTTGGACCTGTTCCGCAAGCCGATCTACCTGGTGCGGCTGATCGACACGTTGAACAACCTGTTTCCCCTTCCCAACGCTAAATCGTAGTGAGCGGGCTTGCCCCGCGCTGGGCTGCGCAGCAGCCCCATTGGCGGCGCTGAGTTTCCACAGTTGGAACGGAGGCGGCTGAATAGTGGGCTGCTGCGCAGCCCCGCGCGGGGCAAGCCCGCTCACTACAGTCAGAGCTGATAACTGAAGCTTAACGAGTAGCGCGGGCGTCGATCGAAGCTGTCCAGCGCTACGTCGGACATCGGCTTGGCGACTTCCAGCGCGATGTTGTAGTACTTGGCGTCGCCAAAGCGCAGCCCCACCGCTGCCGATGACATGTCGTTACCCTTGACCGGCAGGTCGTTGAACCAGGTCTTGGCGCGGTCGAACACCACGTAGGGTTGCAGGATCCTCACCCAGTCGCCGGCGCGGTTGTAGCTGTAGTTGACCTCGTACGCCACGCCCCAGCCTTTGTCGCCCGTGCCCTGGTCGTCGGGGTAGCCGCGCCCGAAGCTTTGCCCGCCGAAGGTGGCGCGTTCGCTGTCGGGCAGGTTGTCGTTACTCCAGTAGAGCGCACCGGACAGTACGCCTTGCCAGTTGTCGAGCAGCTTGTTGCTTTGCACGCCGGACAGGCGCAGGCGGAAGAAGTCGAGGTCGGGTTTAAGACCGCCGAAATCCGTGTGAGTCGTGGCGCCCATGCCATTGATGCCTTGGTACACACCGCCGCTGATGATGCGCAGCGACGTGGTGTCTGCCTTGCGCCAGTCTCCTTCGAAGGCCAGGGCGCGCAGGTCGGTTTGCAGTTCAAAGCGCTGGGGGAAGCCGTCCAGTGTGTAACGGGTGGTCTGGTCGACGGCATAGAGGCGCGTACCGAGGCTCAACGACTCCGTGGGCGAGGCGATAAAGGGGTGGCTGAGGCCGATTGAGTAACGGTCGATTTCCTGGTGCGGCTTGAGCTCGAAGCCATCACCCAGTTGCAGGCGGGTGCTGGGGTCGGCGCGGTAGCGTTCGCCCGAGAGCACCACCTGGGTGCCCTCGGCATTGATGAATTGGCTGTAGCTGGCGCGGTAGTAATGTTCTTTGTCTTCGCCAGGTGGAAACAGGCCGCTGAGGCTCAGTTGTTCGCCCATGGACGTCCATGAGTTGCTGGTGCCGGTCAGCAGCGCCTGGGTTCCGCCGCGGCTGGCCTCGTTGAGGCTCATGCTGGTGGTGAAGGGCTTGCGGCTGGCGGTGATCTGCATGTGAGTGCCGCCGTCTGTCGTGCTTGGCGGAGGCACTTGCGCCTGCAAGGTCACGCCTGGGATGGCGCTCATCAGGGTGGTGTAGCGCTCGAAGGTCTTGCGCGTGAGTGGGCGCTCGGCCGTGAGTTTTCCCGCCAGTTTGTCGACGTAGGACGAGACGGCGCCGATGTCGCCTTGCAGCTGGTAATCGCGGATGTAGCCTTCGACCAGCACCACCTGCACCAGGCCGCCTTCGAAGCGTTGTTCCGGCAGGAAGGCGTAGGACAGCAGGTAGCCGTCTTCCTGGTAGCGCCGGGTGATGTTGCGGGTGGCTTCGATCAATTGCGCCAGGTTGGTTTCATGGCCAATCAGCGGCTCGAATACCTGGGCGATGTCCTTGAGTGGGTAAACCGTTCCGCCGTCGATCTGCAGTTTTCGAATGGTCACTTTGCTGTCCATCAGCAACGGCTGCCCGGCGGTGGGGGCTGGCACCGGCACCTGGGTGGGCGTCGCGGCCGGTCGGTAGGCATCGGCGGGCAGGTTGGGCACCGGAAGGTTACGGATGGTGTCGTTGCTGTTGAGGAAGCTGGGTAGGGTATCGGCGTGGGCGTAAGCACTGAGGGTGAGCAATAACAACGGTGTCAAAGCGCGCATAGGACACTCCATGGTCAAAATTGCTGCAGCGTTTCGCAGATGCCCGCCGGGCTCTGGGGGCGCGGTTCGGGTGTTTTCAGGGGTCGATCATTGACCCCTAAAAAAGACGAGAGACTTAGTGGGTCTCTCGTCTCAACCAAGCGTAGGCGCTGTAGGTGAGGCCGTCTAATCGGCCAGGTGCAATTCTAATTTTTGCCGGTCAGGCCACCCAACAGCCCACCCAGCAGGCCCCCATTTGCACCGGCGCCTGCTCCTGCACCCGCAGAGGCACCGGCGCCGAGGTTCAGGCCTCCACCGAGCAAGCCACCACCGGTATTGGTGCCGCCGGTGACCAGGCCGCCGATCGACGCGACGGTGCCACCCACGGCGGTCACGGTGCCGCCCAGGGCGTTGGTGACCGGGTTGGCAGTAGTGCCGCTGATTTTGCCGCCGAGGCTGCCAACCGCGTTGCCCACATGGGTGACCAGGCCGTTGACCGGGGCGCCCAGGCCGGTGGAGCCGCCAATGGTTTGGGTCAGGCTCTGCACGCCGCTGGTCACAGGGTTGAGTGCATTGCCGATGGGGCCGGTCAGCCCTGCGACCGGAACGCTGGTTTTAGTGCTTGGCGTGCCACCACCGAGGGCGGCCACGGTGATGCCCGTTTTGACACCGGTGACGCCTGCTGCGCTGACCACGCCATTGGTGTTGCCAGCATCCAGGCCACCGCCGGCACCGGCGATCACGCCACCGATGAGTTCGGCGAGGCCCAGTTTATCGGTGCTGCCTGTACCGCTGTCGTCGCTGCCGCCGCTGGTGTCCGCATCAGGGTCGACATAACCGCGGGCCTTGTCGACCACGCCGCCAACGCCATTGAACACGTGGCCCACGGCGCCAGTCACGGGGTTGCCCGTGCCGCCTGCGCTGGCGACTTTATCGCCCAGGCCATCGACGGTATCGCCGACTTTTTCCAGCAGGCCGCTCACCGGCTTATCAAGGCCCGTCGCGTTGCCGACTTTAGCGGTGGTGTTTTCCACCAGGGAAACAACCGGCACCAGGACTTTCGCACCTGCCGCGTGGGTAACCGAACCCAGTGGGCCGCTGGTGCTCGCGGTACTCAGGGTGTCACCAAGCATGGTCACGGCATAGCCGACCTTGCCCACCACATTGCCCACCGCCGGTGCGGCGCCGCCGACCACCGGCACGTTCCCGAGCAGGGTGGCGACGTTGGCACCGGTCACGGTCACGCCATCTCCCAGGTCGGACACACCATTGGCCACGCCAGCGACGGTTTTGCCCAGTGCGTTACTGTCGGTACCCAGCGTCCCCAGGCCATCCGACAAGCCGCGTCCGATGGTGTCTACTGCGTTGCCGGTCGCCGTTACCAGGTCGCCAGCGGTTGCGCCAACGATCGGCAGGCTGCCAAGGGTAGTGCCCAGGCTCCTGAAGGTGTTGCTGAGGTCGGTCATGGTATCGCCGCCGGTATCGACCACGTCGGCAGTGACCAGTGAGGCTGAGCTGACGCCTGGATCGGTGCCGCCGCCAGTCCCGCCACCGCCGGCATCGGAGGAACCGCCGGAGGAACCACCGCTTTTATGCCCGCCACCACCGCTGCTGCAGCCGCCGAGTGCCAGTGCTACTGCCAGGGCCAGCGCGGTACTTGCTTTCCAAAACACGATTTGAGTTTTCATGATTGAGTTCCCTGCACCTGTACAACCTTGGTTGTCTTCAAGCGCTCGCTATTTCTTGGGATAGCGATGCGTTTGTCCGTGTGGCTATAACAGCCCCGGCGGCGCGCTCTCTCAATTATCTCTTTGGTATTAACGATTTATATACCGCTGCAATGAACCGGTTAAGCGACTAATGCCAAGGGTATAGGGGGAGGGTGTATCAAGATGTATATATTTTTGAAATCAAAGAGTTGAATAAAAAAGCGGACTTAAAAAAGTCCGCTATTACTTAAGGTGTATATATACAATTAATCAGTTTGTTTCAGGCTATCGGCCGCCACTTACCTACCATATGTTCAATGTCGCCAGCGCCTTTCAACCACAACTCACCGGTGGAACCGGCGGCGCTGGTTAATAACGTCACATCACCGGGCAGGCGCACGGGTTTCTTGAACTCGACGTCTATTTCGATATTGGCGGCGGGCAGGTGTTCGCTGAGGGCGGCGAGCGTGCGCGCCTTGTTCCATAACCCGTGAGCAATGGCCTGAGGGAAGCCGAACAGCTTGGCGGTCAGGGCGCTGAGGTGGATCGGGTTGTAGTCACCGGAGACCCGTGCATAACGGCGGCCGATGTCGGCAGGGGCTTTCCAGCGGGTCAGTTCGTTGACATGGGTCGGGGAAGGCTGGGCGTGATCCTCTGCGTCACCTTCCAGTTTCACGCCCCGGCACAGCATGCGGCTCTCAGCTTCCCAGAGCAGGCCGAGGGAATCCTCGACGCTGGTCACTAATTCAAAGGTCGCGCCTTTGGGGTGGGGCTTGAGGTTTTGTGTGTGCACGCTGATGGACAGCTCGCTGACGCCGCCCAGAGGACGGTGAATGCGGATGCGATTATTCAGGTGAATCAACCCCAGCAGTGGGAAGGGAAAGTTGCTGTCCGTCAGCAGCTGCATCTGCAAACCAAACGCCAGGATATGCGGATAAGTTGCCGGCAGAATCGGGCTGTCGGTAAAACCACAGACCTTGCGATACGCCGCCACCTGCTTAGGGTCGATGCTCACCCGACAGCGCAACCCCTGTTCGGGCAGGGTGTTGCCGGTAATCTTGCGCTTAAGCGCCGCGCGCCAATACAGCGGCGGCAGAAACGGCGTAGCGCCTAATGTCTTCCATTGCATGCCTATGCTCCCAGGATACTTTGCCCACACACCCGCAGCGCTTGCCCGCTGACCGCACCGGAACCCGGTTGGCCAAGCCAGGCCACCGCTTCGGCGACGTCTTGCGGCAAGCCACCCTGGCCCAGCGAACTCATGCGCCGCCCGGCCTCACGCAGCGCGAACGGAATATGCGCGGTCATCTGGGTTTCGATAAAACCGGGGGCCACGGCGTTAATGGTGATGCCGCGTTCCTTGAGCAATGGCGCCCAGGCTTGCGCGAGGCCGATCAACCCGGCCTTGCTCGCGGCATAGTTGGTTTGCCCACGGTTACCGGCGATGCCGCTGATCGATGCCAGCAGCACCACGCGGGCGTTGTCGTGCAGGGTGCCGCTGTCGAGCAAGGCCTTGGTCAATAGTTGCGGTGCGTTTAGATTGACCGCCAGCACCGCGTCCCAGTATTCCGGAGTCATATTCGCCAGGGTTTTATCGCGGGTGATACCGGCGTTGTGCACCAGGATGTCGAGGCCATCGGGCAGTTGTTCGATCAATTGGCTGGCGGCGTCTTCGGCGCAGATATCCAGCACCACGGTGCGGGCACCCAGGCGCGCGGCCAGGGCTTCGAGGTCGGCCTTGGCCTGCGGCACGTCGAGCAGGATGACCTCGGCGCCGTCGCGGGCCAGGGTTTCAGCGATAGACGCGCCAATGCCTCGGGCGGCGCCGGTGACCAGCGCCTTGCGCCCGGCCAGTGGTCGCGTCCAATCCTCAACGGGGGTGGCGCAGGCTTCCAGGCGAATCACCTGGCCGGAGATATACGCACTTTTCGGCGAGAGGAAAAAGCGCAGCGCGCCTTCCAGTTGGTCTTCGGCACCCTCGCCGACGTAGAGCAATTGCAACACGCCGCCATTGCGCAACTCTTTGGCCAACGAGCGGCTGAAACCTTCCAAGGCGAGCTGGGCGCTGGCGGCGAACGGGTCGCGGAGGCTCTCCGGCGCGCGGCCGAGGATCACCACGTGGGCGCTGTTATCCAGGTTTTTCAGCAACGGCTGGAAGAACTCGCGCAGTTGCTTGAGCGTGTCGGTGTGCTGCAGATCGCTGGCATCGAATACCACCGCCTTGAGTTTGGGGCCATGGCCGGGAATCCACGTCGAGGCTTGGCTGCCGTAGGTGTAGATAGCGTCGGTGAATTTGTGAGCAAACGCTTGCACGTTGGTTGCCAGCGCACCACCGCCCAGCAGCAACGCGCCTTCCACCGGACGCAGGCGCCCGGCTTGCCAGCGTTCCAGGCGTACCGGTGACGGCAGGCCAATGGCGGCGACCAGGCGATGGCCGAGGCTTGAGTTGGCGAAGTCGATATAACGGTCAGACATGGAACGCTCTCCGAAGGCTGGGGTTCAAAGGGTTGACCACCCCGGGGTGGCAGTCGTTCGATTGAGCCTAGGCTAGGCTTGATGATTCCACCCACAACCATCAGGAGCTTTCCATGACTCAATTGCGCCGTGTAGCGATCATTGGCGGTAACCGCATTCCTTTCGCTCGCTCCAATGGTCCGTATGCCACCGCGAGCAACCAGGCGATGCTGACGGCTGCGCTGGAAGGCCTGATCGAACGCTACAAGCTGCACGGCCTGCGCATGGGCGAAGTGGCGGCCGGCGCGGTGCTCAAGCATTCGCGCGACTTCAACCTTACCCGCGAATGTGTGCTGGGCTCGCGCTTGTCGCCGCAGACACCGGCCTATGACATTCAACAGGCCTGCGGCACCGGGCTGGAAGCCGCATTGCTGGTGGCCAACAAGATTGCCCTGGGCCAGATCGAATGCGGGATTGCCGGCGGGGTGGACACCACTTCCGATGCGCCCATCGGTGTAAATGAGGGCCTGCGCAAGATTCTGCTGCAAGCCAACCGCAGCAAATCCATGGCGGATAAATTAAAAGTCCTGTTACAACTTCGTCCCCATCACCTCAAGCCCGAACTGCCACGTAATGGCGAGCCGCGCACAGGCCTGTCCATGGGCCAACATTGCGAATTGATGGCGCAGACGTGGCAAATCCCCCGCGCCGAACAGGATCAGTTGGCCCTGGAAAGCCACCAGAAAATGGCCGCCGCCTACGCTGAAGGCTGGCACAACGATTTACTCACACCGTTCCTGGGCCTGACCCGCGACAACAACCTGCGCCCCGACCTGACCCTGGAAAAACTCGCCGCGCTTAAACCCGCCTTCGAGCGCAGCGAGAAGGGCACGCTGACTGCCGGCAACTCCACGCCCCTCACGGACGGCGCGTCGTTGGTACTGCTGGGCAGCGAAGCCTGGGCCAAGGAACGCGGCTTGCCAATCCTGGCGTATCTGCGCGATGGTGAAGCGGCGGCGGTGGATTTCGTCAACGGTGCCGAAGGCCTGCTGATGGCACCGGTATATGCCGTGCCGCGGCTGCTGGCGAGGAATGGCCTGACGCTGCAAGACTTCGATTACTACGAGATCCACGAAGCCTTCGCTGCCCAGGTTTTGTGCACACTCAAGGCCTGGGAAGATGCGGACTACTGCAAGACGCGCCTTGGGCTTGACGCGCCGTTGGGGGCCATCGACCGCAGCCGGCTTAATGTAAAAGGCAGTTCCCTGGCCGCCGGGCATCCGTTTGCCGCCACAGGTGGGCGTATCGTCGCCAATCTGGCCAAGTTGCTCGACGCAGCAGGTAAGGGGCGAGGCCTGATTTCGATCTGTGCCGCCGGCGGTCAAGGCGTGACGGCGATCATCGAGCGTTGATTGCGCCACAAATTGGCATATTGGATGCATTCTGAAGGGGTCAGAGGTCGGTAGCCTCTCCCACCGGCGAGCCGATTGCCGTATAACGAGTGCCACACGCGTGTTTGGTAATACAGGACCCACAATAAAAGCTGATGAAGACTCCTAAACGCATTGAACCCCTGATCGAAGACGGTCTGGTCGACGAAGTGCTGCGCCCACTCATGAGTGGTAAAGAAGCAGCTGTTTATGTGGTGCGCTGCGGCAACGAATTGCGTTGCGCCAAGGTTTACAAGGAGGCGAACAAACGAAGTTTTCGTCAAGCGTCCGAATACCAGGAAGGCCGTAAGGTCCGTAACAGTCGCCAGGCCCGGGCCATGGCCAAAGGCTCCAAGTTCGGCAAGAAAGAAACCGAAGATGCCTGGCAGAATGCCGAAGTGGCGGCGTTGTTCCGCTTGGCCGGCGCGGGCGTTCGCGTGCCCAAGCCTTACGACTTCCTGGAAGGCGTGCTGTTGATGGAGCTGGTGGCCGACGAGTATGGCGACGCCGCGCCACGTCTGAACGACGTGACGCTGGATCCGGACCAGGCGCGCGAATACCACGCCTTCCTGATCTCGCAGATCGTGCTGATGCTATGTACCGGCCTGGTGCACGGTGACTTGTCCGAGTTCAACGTACTGCTGACGCCAACCGGCCCGGTGATCATCGACCTGCCCCAGGCGGTGGATGCGGCGGGCAACAACCACGCGTTCAGCATGCTGGAGCGGGACGTGGGCAACATGGCTTCCTACTTCGGGCGTTTTGCTCCCGAGTTGAAGAAGACCAAGTACGCCAAGGAAATGTGGGCGCTGTACGAAGCCGGCACCTTGCACCCGGCCAGCGTCTTGACCGGCGAGTTCGACGAACCGGAGGAGTTGGCGGACGTGGGTGGTGTGATCCGCGAAATCGAAGCAGCGCGGCTGGATGATGAACGTCGTCAGGCGATTCGCGCGGCGGATGATGCGCCGCAGAGCAAAGTGTCGGACGAGCCACCGCCACCGCCGTGGATGCAGTAGTCAGAGCAACTGCGATCGAATGTGGGAGCTGGCTTGCCTGCGATAGCATCAACTCGGTGTGACTGACATACCGAGGTGTCTGCATCGCGGGCAAGCCCGGCTCCCACACAAGCCAGCTCCCACAGTTGTTTTGTGTACGCCTGGTCAGGCGCAACAGCTGCCCGATGCCAACTCCTTGAGAATCGGACAATCCGGCCGATGATCGCCCTGACAGTGCTCCACCAGGTCCTGCAATGTATCGCGCAGTTGTCCCAGTTCCAGAATCTTCTGGTTCAACTCTTCGATGTGTTGGCGCGCGAGCGCCTTCACGTCAGCGCTGGCCCGTTGCCGGTCCTGCCACAGGGTGAGCAACTTGCCGACTTCCTCCAATGAAAACCCCAAATCCCGCGAACGCTTGATAAACGCCAGGGTGTGCAAGTCATCCTGGCCGTACACGCGATAGCCACTGTCGGTGCGGTGGGCGGCTTTGAGCAGGCCGATGGATTCGTAATAGCGAATCATCTTGGCGCTGAGCCCGCTCTGGCGTGCGGCTTGGCCGATGTTCATGGGCGTTGATCCTCCAGATCCTTGGGTTTCCAAGTCTTCAACAGTAACGCATTGCTTACCACGCTGACGCTGGACAAGGCCATCGCGGCCCCCGCCAGCACTGGATTGAGCAGGCCAAACGCTGCCAGGGGAATGCCAATTAAGTTATACACAAAGGCCCAAAACAGGTTCTGGCGGATTTTTGCGTAGGTCTTGCGGCTGATCTCCAGCGCGGCCGGCACCAGGCGCGGATCGCCGCGCATCAGGGTGATACCGGCCGCGTGCATGGCCACGTCGGTGCCACCGCCCATGGCGATGCCGATATCGGCGGCGGCCAGGGCCGGGGCGTCGTTGATGCCGTCGCCGACCATCGCGACGACGTCGGTTTTCTTTAGTTCGGCGACGGCGGCGGCTTTGTCGGCGGGCAGCACTTCGGCATGCACATCATCGATGCCCAAGGCCTCGGCGACCACGCGGGCGCTGCCGCGATTGTCACCGGTGAGCAAATGGCTGCTGATGTGCTGGGCCTTGAGTTGCTGCACAGCCTCCAGCGCACCGGGCTTGAGGGTATCGCCAAACGCGAACAGCCCCAGCACACGCGGTTGCGCACCTTGCTCGATCAACCAGGACAAGGTACGCCCCTCGGCTTCCCACGCCTTGGCGGAGTCGGCAAGGTCGCCCATGCGTAAGCCGCTTTCTTCCAGCAGCCGACGATTGCCCAAGGCCAGCGGTTGCCCCTCAAGCGTGCCGGCGATACCGCGCCCGGTCAGGGATTGGCTGGCGCTCACGTCGGTCACGTTCAAGCCTTGTTCATGGCACGCATCCAGCACGGCCTTGGCCAACGGGTGTTCGCTGCCGCGTTGCAACGCGCCGGCTTTTTGCAGCAGCAGCGCTTCATTGCCATCCACTGCCGCCAAGTGGGCGATTTTCGGCGTGCCTGAGGTGAGGGTGCCGGTCTTGTCAAAGACCACGGCGCTGACTTCATGGGCGCGTTCCAGGGCTTCGGCGTCCTTGATCAGGATGCCGTGGCGTGCAGCGACGCCTGTACCGGCCATGATCGCGGTGGGAGTGGCCAGGCCCAGGGCGCACGGGCAGGCGATCACCAGTACCGCTACGGCATTGATGATCGCGGTCTCCAGGGACGCGCCATACAGCCACCAGCCGATCAAGGTGACGGAGGCCAGCACCAACACGGCAGGGACGAACACCTGGCTGACTTTATCCACCAGTTTCTGGATCGGCGCCTTGGCGGCTTGTGCGTCTTCCACCAGGCGGATGATCCGCGCCAGCACGCTTTCGGCGCCGAGGGCCAGCGTGCGCACCAACAGGCGGCCTTCACCGTTGATGGCGCCGCCGGTGACTTTATCGCCGGTCTGCTTGGGCACCGGCAGGCTTTCGCCGCTGATCAAGGCTTCATCGGCATGGCTTTGACCGTCCACCACTTCGCCGTCCACCGGGAAGCGTTCGCCGGGTTTGACCAGCACCAGGTCATTGAGCTTCAAAGCGCTGATGGCGACGTCTTCTTCGCGACCGTCGAGCACTCGAATCGCCCGTTCGGGACGCAGGGCTTCCAGGGCGCGGATGGCGCTGGCGGTCTGGCGTTTGGCACGGCTCTCCAGGTATTTACCCAGCAGCACCAGCGCGATCACCACCGCCGAGGCTTCGAAGTACAGGTGCGGCGCCATGCCTGGGTGGGCCGTGAGCCATTCATAAATGCTCAGGCCGTACCCGGCGCTGGTGCCGATGGCCACCAGCAGGTCCATATTGCCAGCGCCGGCCCGCACGGCTTTCCAGGCGGCGATATAGAAGCGCGCGCCAAAGATGAATTGCACCGGTGTGGCCAGGGCGAACTGCGCCCAGGCGGGCAACATCCAGTGCAGGCCAAAAGGTTCCACCAACATGGGCAGCACCAACGGCAGTGCCAGCAGGATCGCCAGCAGCAACGCCCAACGCTCGCGATGCAGGCGCTGGGCTTGATTGGCTTCGGTGGCCGTTTCGCTTTGGGGTAGGGTGGCGGTGTAGCCGGCCTTGTCGACGGCGGCGATCAGCACGCTGGCGTCCATTTGGCCAAGCACTTCAACATGGGCACGTTCGTTGGCCAGGTTGACGCTGACGCTTTGCACCCCCGGCACTTTGCCCAGCGCGCGCTCGACCCGGCCGGCACAGCTGGCGCAGGTCATGCCGCTGATGGGCAGGTCAAAGGTGGTGGATCCATTCATGGGGCAGTCCTCCAGGAGAAGTTGCCCCTAGGATCAACCTTGACCTGTGGGGAAGGTCAAGCGCCGTTAATATTCCAGTGCGGCGGGTTTGAGGTACATGCCGTCGGGGCCCTGGGCGATGCGCAATTTGCGCACGTCACCGACCTTGAGCGTGATGTTCTGCGCGGGTGGCGCGAGCAGGCCTGGCAGGCAACCTGGGGATTGGCCCGGTAGCAGCTTCAAGCGCAACGACAGGTTGCCCGCCGGCAGGTTGAACGACGTGGCTTGCTCCTGGAACAACCGGCCGGCCAGTTGATCATTCAGGTATAGGCCGATCTCGCAGTTGGTCGGCACTTCCAGGCGTTCCCGGGAAATGATCAGCACCGCATAGTCTTCTGCGGCAACGGCCTGGGGCGCAGCGGCAGACAAGCTCATCAGGCCGGCAAGGGCAAAAAAAGACCAGCGCATAGCGAATGCTCCGTGGTTTGAATCGAAGAGGAATGAAGCTTGGCCTTTGAGGCCGCCAAATACCAGCCCGGCAGAAGTTTTCAGAACTTGACCTTACCATCGTGGCAAGGTCGAGACTGGGTTCAACCTCATCAAAGGAGTCATGTCATGCAAGTATTCAGCGTTGAAGGAATGACCTGCGGCCATTGCGTTCGAGCGGTGACCCAGGCGCTGCAGAGCCAGGACCCGGCGGCCAGCGTAAAGGTCGACCTGGCGGCAAAGGAGGTCGGCGTCGAGAGCCGCCTGTCTGCCGAACAGGTGATCAGCCTGATCACGGAAGAAGGCTACAGCGCCAAGCTTGCCTGACGGGTAAAAATAGTTAGCGAGCTATCGTGTTCAATGCGCCCAAGCGCGGCTAGACTGTCGGGCTGCCGTTTGACTTGGGTGCCCGATGAACCTTCGCATAATCCTGATTCTGGGCGCCTTGAGCGCCTTCGCTCCGTTGGCGATCGATTTTTACCTGCCGGGCTTCCCGGCAATGGCCAAGGCCTTTGCCACCGATGAAAAACACATCCAGCTGACCCTGGCGGTGTACTTCGCTGGCCTGGCCATCGGCCAGTTGATCTATGGCCCACTCGCGGACCGCTTTGGTCGACGCGGCCCGCTGCTCAGTGGTGTCACTCTGTTTACGCTGGCCTCCTTTGCCTGCGCCTTCGCGCCGTCCCTGGAATGGCTGATCGGCGCGCGTTTCGTGCAGGCCCTCGGTGGCTGCGCCGGCATGGTGATTTCCCGCGCGGTGGTCAGCGACAAATGCGATGCGGTGGGCTCGGCCAAAGTGTTTTCCCAATTGATGCTGGTCACCGGCCTGGCGCCGATCCTCGCGCCGCTGGCTGGCGGTGTGATGGTGGGATTATGGGGCTGGCAGTCGATTTTCCTGGCGCTGTCGATATTCAGCGTGATGGCGGCAATCGCCGTGGCGATCGGGCTGCCGGAAACCTTTCCGGCCCATCAGCCGCGCCAGCCGTTGTCCGGGTCGTTACGTCGCTACGGCTCGCTGTTGTCCGATCGGGTTTACCTGGGTTACGCGCTCACCGGCGGTATTTCGATTGCCGGGATGTTTGCCTACATTGCCGGTTCACCGTTCGTGTTTATCCAACTCTACGGCGTGCCAGCCGAGCATTACGGCTGGCTGTTTGGCTCTAATGCCGCAGGCTTTATCCTGGTGGCACAGGTGAATGCGCGGTTGCTGGCCAAGCGTGGCCCGGCGTACCTGCTGTCGCGCAGTGTGTGGGTTTACCTGTTGGCGGCGTTGACGCTGCTCGGCATCACGGCCTTACGCACCGAAGCGCTGTGGCCGTTGCTGGTGCCGCTGTTTATCTGCATCGCGAGCCTGGGCTGCATTTTGCCCAATACCTCGGCGTGTGCCATGGGCGGGCAGGGTGCACGCGCCGGTAGCGCGTCGGCGCTGCTCGGGTGCATTCAGTTTGGCGTGGCGGCGGGCGCTGCTTCATTAGTGGGTCTGCTGCACGACGGCACGGCGATGCCGATGGCCATCGTCATCAGCCTGTGCGGTGTATTGGCGGTAACGATTGCGATGTCGACCCAGCGCCTGCAACGGGCGAGGGCCGAGCAGGCGCAGGGCTGAAGCGCGGATCAGCCAGCGGCGGAGCGTTGCTGGCTGTTCGGAAAGCGGTGGGGGGCTTGGATACGGGCTTGCAGGGTGTCGGCAAAGGCACGGGCTTCGGCCTCGGTGCGGAAGGTGAACGCGTCGCCGTCGAGACGAACCTGCCATTTATTGCCTGCGGATTTTGCTAACGCTTTTATCAGGATCTTCATTGCTGACTTCCTCACGTAAAAGAATCGTGGCAAAGGCGGCCAATATAAACCCGAATACGCTCACACATATGACAAAGATCAACTCTCAGACTAGCGGTGTCGTCCATTACTCACAGGAATAATGGACAACACTGACAGACGTTTTTCAGAACCCTTCCAGCACGATCTTGCCCTTGGCCTTGCCGCTTTCCAGCAGCGCATGGGCACGCCGCAGGTTCGCCGCATTAATCACACCGAAGTGCTCACCCACTGTGGTTTTCAGGGTACCTGCGTCGATCAGTTCGGCCACGCGATTGAGCAGGTTGTGCTGTTCGATCATGTCCGGGGTTTCGAACATCGAGCGCGTGTACATGAACTCCCAATGCAGTGACAGGCTCTTGCGCTTGAGCTTACTGACGTCCAGTGCCTTGGGATCGTCGATCAGCGCGAGCTTGCCCTGGGGTTGCAGGGCTTCGACCAGTTGGTCCAGGTGATGGTCGGTCTGGGTCAGGCTGGCGACGTGGGTCACTTGCGCGTGGCCGGCTGCTTTCAGCGCTTCGCTCAGCGGTTGGCTGTGATCGATCACCAGGTCGGCGCCGAGGGCCTTGGCCCATTCCTGGGTTTCCGGGCGCGAAGCGGTGCCGATCACTTTCAAGGCGGTGAGCTGGCTGGCCAACTGGGTCAGGATCGATCCTACGCCACCCGCGGCGCCGACGATCAGCAGGCTCTGGCCTTCATCCTGTTTGCCTTCACGCACTTGCAGGCGTTCGAACAGCAGTTCCCAGGCGGTGATGGCGGTCAGTGGCAGGGCGGCAGCGTCGGCAAAACCCAGGCTTTTCGGCATGTGCCCGACGATGCGTTCGTCCACGGTGTGCAATTCGCTGTTGCCCCCCGGGCGTACCAGAGAGCCGGCGTAGAACACCTTGTCACCGGCCTTGAACAGCGTCACTTCGCTGCCGACAGCCTTGACCACGCCAGCCACGTCCCAGCCCAGCACCTTGGCGGCGCCGTTTTCCGGGGCGACGTTCTGGCGCACTTTGGTGTCCACCGGGTTGACCGAGATGGCTTTGACTTCCACCAGCAGGTCACGCGGGCCGGCGACGGGCGCTGGCAACTCAATGTCTTGCAGGGCGTTCGGGTCGTTGATCGGCAGCGAGGCGTAGTAGGCAATGGCTTTCATGATGGCTCCAGGAAAAGGGCGGGTGATCAGGCAAGAAACTTCAGGCGCTTGAGGTCGAAGTGTTCGATCACATCAGCGGCCTTGGCGCGAAAGCTCTGGATGTGCGCGCTCTGGTCGTGGTCGGCCAGTGCTGCGTCGTCGCTCCAGCGTTCGAGCATGTAGAAGGTTTCGGGGTGTTGCAGGTCCTGGTGCAGGTCGTACTGCTCACAACCGGCCTCAAGGCGGGTGGGTTCCAGCAGGCCGCGCAGCAAGGTTTCCAAGGTGGCCTGCTGGCCGGGTTTGGCGATCAGCGTGGCGATGACGTTAAAGGCAGTGGACATATTCAACTCCAGATACGTAATGAACGGGATGCACGGATGATTGGCTATTTCCCCAGGAGATAAAAGCCGCTAAAACAAAGGTCTGTTTCAACCAAATTTTGATAATGAGCGGGAATGCATGCTGCGTTTTGATGATTTGCAGTTGTTTGTGCGTGCGGCGGACCTGGGTAGCCTGTCCGCTGCCGCACGGGTGATGGACCTGTCGCCTGCGGTAGCCAGTGCCGCGCTCAAGCGCATCGAACAGCAACTGGGCACGCGCTTGCTGGCGCGCTCTACCCGCAGCCTGCGCTTGACGGCTGAAGGCGACGGTTTCCTGGAATATGCTCGCGCCGCGTTGAGCTCGCTGGATGAAGGGCGGCGCTTATTGGCCAGCGGCCAGGACCATGTCAGTGGCGTGCTCCAGCTGTCGGCGCCTTCCGATTTCGGGCGTAACCAATTGCTGCCGTGGCTGGATGAATTCCAGCATGAGCACCCGCAACTGAGCGTGCGCCTGTTGTTGGGTGATCGAATTGCCGACTTGTTCCGCCAGCCGGTGGACATCGCCCTACGCTACGGTGAACCCGAGGATTCCAGCCTTGTCGCGCTCCCCGTCGCGCCGGAAAACGTTCGCGTGTTATGCGCTTCCCCCAGCTATCTCACGCGGTTTGGCGAGCCTCGGCAGTTGGATCAACTGGCCCAGCACAATTGCCTGCTGTACATGCTCGGTAGCCGGGTCCACGACCACTGGACTTTTCACGACGGTAAACGCGACGTCAGCCTGACCGTCTCCGGCGACCGTTTCAGTGACGATGCCGACGTAGTCCGCCGCTGGGCGGTGGCGGGTGTAGGCATTGCCTACAAGTCCTGGCTGGATGTGAGTACTGACGTGCTGGCCGGGCGCCTGCGCTTGATCCTGCCTGAGCTGCGCGGTGAGCGTACGCCACTCAATCTGCTGTGTGCTCATCGCGCGCAACTGAGCAAACCCATCAACCTGTTGCGGGAAATGCTCGTGTCCCGTTGTGCGATGTTGACTGCCCAATTACCGGAGCCATTGAGCGCGACGTAACGGCCTCCATCAAAGCAGGAAATTTCACTCAGATACCGTCCCTATCTACGCTGTCAGACGCCGTGGAACCGGCGATTTACGGCCCTATACTTTGGCGCCAACCTCAGTAGAAAAATAAATCGACAGGGAGTGAAAAGATGGAAGTGGCACCTTGCATCAGTCAGATCGCCAGCTTGCTCGCCGAGCCCAAACGCACCGCCATGCTGTGGGCCTTGATGGATGGCTCGGCCAAATCGCCGGTTGAGTTGGCAACGCTCGCCGGGTTGTCTCCGACATCCGCCAATGCGCACTTGGCGCGAATGACCGCAGGTGGTTTGCTGCGGGTTGAGGCCCGGCGTGGCAAGCGTTTGTTTCGTGTTGCGGCACCTGATGTCAGCGCTGCCATCGATGCCTTGGCCAGAACCACCATGGCGTGTGTTGCACGCAGCGCGCCGGGCGTAACAGCGGCGGCCCTGGTTGCACCGCCGCTGTTACGCCATGCCCGGTTGTGCCACGGCCACCTCGGCGGGGAGCTGGGGGCGCAGTTGTATCAACATCTGTTGGAGGCGGGGTGGATCGAGCGCTATGAGTTGCGTACCGACATTACGGTCAAAGGCGCGCAGCACTTGGCCGGCCTGGGTATTTTCATTCAGGCATTGGCATCGCCGCTGGTGTGTAGCTGTTTTGACTGGAGCCAGCAGCAACCGCACCTGGGCGGTGCGTTGGGGGCAGGGTTGTTGCAACTGTTTTTGCAGTCGAACTGGATCAGTGTGATCAACGAGTCGCAGGCCTTGCAGGTGCACGCTATCGGGCAGCGGGAAATCGCCCGATTCACCCTGGCTGGGTGAGGTGGTGATGTGAGAACGATGAGTTCAATGTGGGAGCCGGGCTTGTCGAACCGTCGAACCGCCGCGATAGCGGTGTGCCAGGCAATAAATTGCTCACTGATACACCTCTATCGCAGGCAAGCCAGCTCCCACATGTTGGACTGCGTTCAGTCAATTATGGCTTGACCAGTCTGGCATCCAGGCTGTTTTGCGCCAGGCGCTTGGCCTGGTCCTGGGTCATGCCCAGCGAGGTGTACAGCGCGTGGAAGTTCTCGGTGACATAGCCGCCGAAGTACGCCGGGTCATCCGAATTCACCGTCACCTTCACGCCACGCTCGAGCATGTCGAGGATGTTGTGTTGGGCCATGTCGTCGAACACACACAGTTTGGTGTTGGACAATGGGCACACGGTCAGCGGGATCTGCTCGTCGATGATGCGCTGCATCAAGCGCTCGTCTTCGATAGCGCGCACGCCATGGTCGATACGCTCGATCTTCAACAGGTCGAGGGCTTCCCAGATGTATTCGGGCGGGCCTTCTTCACCGGCGTGGGCCACGGTGAGGAAGCCTTCGTGACGGGCGCGGTCGAACACGCGCTGGAACTTGCTCGGCGGGTGACCCATTTCCGAACTGTCCAGGCCCACGGCCACAAACGCGTCACGGAACGGCAAGGCCTGGTCCAGGGTTTTCTCGGCTTCGGCTTCGCTCAAGTGGCGCAGGAAGCTGAGGATCAAACCGCTGGTGATGCCCAGTTGTTGCTCGCCATCTTTAAGGGCAGCGGCGATGCCGTTGAGCACCACTTCGAACGGCACGCCACGGTCGGTGTGGGTCTGCGGGTCGAAGAAGGGTTCGGTGTGGATCACGTTCTGCGCTTTGCAGCGCAGCAGGTAGGCCCAGGTCAGGTCGTAGAAATCCTGGGAGGTGCGCAGCACATCGGCGCCCTTGTAGTACAGGTCAAGAAACTCTTGCAGGTTGTTGAACGCGTAGGCCTTGCGCAGGGTGTCGACGTCGTTCCACGGCAGAGCAATCTTGTTGCGCTCGGCCAGGGCGAACAGCAACTCAGGCTCCAGCGAGCCCTCCAGATGCAGGTGCAATTCAGCCTTGGGCAGGGCGTTGAGCCAATCGTACATTTTCTAAATTCTCATCAGGTGCAATGGCGGCATTCTACAGGCCATGGCTGAAATAATCGGTAAAACCTGACCAGCAGGAGAGTTTTGGCTTTATTCATGCAAGAACCCTCTCAATTAAGATGTAACGAAACGTTAGCGACATCGCGCAGTCTGTACCCCATCAATGACAGATTTGCGGTACTAAAAGGCCCGAAATGCTCACCTCACTCAAGCAAGAAAAATTCATGCTGCTGGCGCTGATTGCCGCCATCGCCGCCTACCCGCTGGAGCACTGGATGCTGCACAGCGGACAAATGGTGGCGCTGCTGGCTGGCGCGGCACTCATTGGCTTTATTGTGATGGCGTCGATGCGCGTTGCCCATCACGCCGAGCAACTCGCGGAAAAAGTCGGCGACCCCTACGGCACCATG
Organism: Pseudomonas sp. 58 R 12; assembly: GCF_900005865.1. Classification (NCBI taxonomy): domain Bacteria; kingdom Pseudomonadati; phylum Pseudomonadota; class Gammaproteobacteria; order Pseudomonadales; family Pseudomonadaceae; genus Pseudomonas; species Pseudomonas sp. 58 R 12. The sequence goes on along the minus strand of NZ_CVTP01000013.1, from coordinate 16,614 downwards.
ATCCTCACCCTGGCCGCCGTGCTCGTGGAGGTGGTGATCCTGGCGATCATGATGAGCAACGAGCCTTCGCCCACCCTGGTGCGCGACACCATTTACTCGGCGGTGATGCTCGACATCAACGGGATTCTCGGCCTGGCTGCGCTGATGGGCGGTATCAAGCACGGTGAACAGTCCTACAACGACGATTCGGCGCGTACTTACAGCGTGATGATCCTCACCGCCATGGGCGTGTCGATGGTGGTGCCGGAATTCATCCCCGAAGCCGACTGGAAAATTTACTCGGCCTTCACCATTGGCGCGATGGTGGTGTTGTACACCCTGTTCCTGCGCATGCAGGTGGGACCGCACAGTTATTTCTTCAGCTACAGCTACCCGGAAAAACGCCGCAAGAAGCAGCCGGAAGAACAGGAAGCGCCGTCGGTTAACCTGGCATTTTCCATCGGCACGCTGGTGTTTGGGGTGGTGGTGATCGGTGCATTGGCCGAAGTGATGTCTAAGACCCTGGACCTTGGCCTGGAAGGCACGGGCGCGCCGCCGGTGATCACGGCGATTGTGGTCGCGGCCATTTCGGCAGCGCCGGAAATTTTGACGGCGTTGCGCGCCGCGTTGGCGAACCGCATGCAGTCGGTGTTGAATATTGCGTTGGGTGCTTCGTTGTCGACGGTGATCCTGACGGTGCCGGTGATGGAAGCCATGGCGCTCTACACCGGCCAGCCGTTCCAGATGGCGATGACGCCGGTGCAGACCGTGATGGTGTTGATCACGCTCATTGTGAGCGCGATCAACCTCAACGATGGCGAAACCAATGCCATCGAAGGGATGACGCATTTTGTGTTGTTTGCGACCTTCATTATGTTGTCGTTGTTGGGGTTGTAAGGGTCTTCGGCACACCCCAAAACTAATGTGGGAGCTTTGTTTGGATTAGGTTCCGGCGATCAACTGCCGTGCCGCCTGGGTGTGATCGGCGATCAAGCCTTTCAGGTCCAGGCCTTCCACTTGGCCGTCAATCACACGCCACTTGCCGCCGATCATCACTCGATCCGCCCGATCCGCACCGCACAGCAGCAGTGCCGAGATTGGGTCGTGGCTGCCGGAGAAACGCAGCTCATCCAGCTTGAACAACGCCAGGTCGGCCTGCTTTCCTACCGCCAATTCGCCAATGTCTGTACGCCCGAGCAACTGCGCTGAACCTTTGGTCGCCCAGCCCAGCACGCCTTGCGGGGTGATCTTTTCCGCGCCGTAACGCAAGCGCTGGATGTACAGGGCTTGGCGTGCTTCAAGGATCATGTTTGACGCATCGTTGGAGGCGGAGCCATCCACGCCCAGGCCGATCGGTGCGCCTGCTGCCAGCAGGTCCAGCGTCGGGCAGATGCCGGACGCCAGACGCATGTTCGAGCTTGGGCAGTGGCAGATGCCGGTGCCGGCGGCGCCCAGGCGCGCAATCTCATCCGGGTTGAAGTGAATGCCATGCGCCAGCCAGGTGCGCGGGCCGAGCCAGCCGACGCTGTCCAGATAATCCACGGTGCGCAGGCCGAAGCGTTGCAGGCAGAAGTCTTCTTCGTCGAGGGTTTCCGCCAGGTGGGTGTGCAGGCGTACGTCGAGGCTGTTGGCCAGTTCGGCGCTGGCTTGCATGATTTCCGGGGTGACGGAAAACGGCGAGCAGGGGGCCAGGGCAATCTGGATCTGTGCGCCGTCGCCGCGCTGGTGATAGTCGCGGATCAGGCGTTGGCTGTCTTCAAGGATGACTTGGCCCTGTTGCACGGTCTGCTGCGGAGGCAGGCCGCCATCGGCTTCGCCGAGGCTCATGGAGCCGCGGGTTAGCATGGCGCGCATGCCCAATTCGCGCACGCTTTCAACTTGCACGTCGATCGCGTTTTCCAGGCCGTCAGGGAACAGGTAATGGTGGTCTGCCGCCGTGGTGCAGCCAGAAAGCAGCAACTCCGCGAGTGCCACCTTCGACGCCAGGGCGAGTTTTTCCGGGGTCAGCCGCGCCCAGACCGGGTAGAGGGTTTTCAACCAAGGGAACAATGGCTGATTGACCACCGGCGCCCAGGCGCGGGTCAGGGTTTGATAGAAGTGGTGGTGGGTGTTGATCAGGCCGGGAAGGATCACATGTTCGCGCGCGTCGAAGACATGCCCGCAAGGCACGGCAGGCTCTCTTCCCCAGCCCAGTACTTCGGTGATCACACCGTCTTGCAGCACCAGGCCGCCACGGCCATCGAGACCATTGGCAGTGAAAATCGCGAGGGGGTTTTTTAACCAGATACGGGTCGCAGGCATTGGCCGGCTCCTCTGAATGATGGGTTCAGGTTTGCCAGCTCAGTGTTGCCCTGTCTGCTGATCCAGGGTCGCCGGTGAAGGCGAGGGGCAGAGTTTACTTGTAGTCTATGTTCGGGTCTATCTGTAGGAGCGCGGTGCTCTTGAGATTATCGCGGGCAAGCCCGCTCCCACAGTGGATGGGTATTTACCAGGCGATGGTGTCGCCTTTGTAATCGATGAAGTGATGGCCGCCTTTACCGGTGTAGGCATTCACTTGGTCCACCAGGCCGCGCACGCTGGTGTCGACATCGATGTGCGCATTTTCGCCGCCCATATCGGTCTTCACCCAGCCTGGATGCAGTGACAACACCGTGAGTTTAGGGTCACCCAGTTGGGTGACAAAACTGTTGGTCATGGAGTTGAGCGCCGCCTTGCTGGCCTTATACAGCGCCAGGTCCGCCCCGTCGGGGATGGTCACGCTGCCCAGTACCGAACTCATGAAGGCCAGTACGCCGCTGTCCTTGCGGATCTGCCCGACAAAGCGCTGGGCCAGGTTGATCGGCGCCACGGCATTGGTGAAGAACAGTTGGCCGACTTCGGCCAGGGTGGCGTGGCCGGGTTCTTGATTGGCGGGTCCCTTGACGCCGGCGTTGACGAACAGCAGGTCGAACGTGCGTTCCTTGAGACGCCTGCTCAGGGCGATCACGGCTTGCTGATCGTCCATGTCGAGTTTCTCGATCTGCACCGGGCCGACGACTTTCAGGGCATCGGCGTTGCTCGGATCACGCACGGTGGCGGTCACGTCCCAGCCGTCCTGGAGCAGTTGCTTGACCAGGCCAAGGCCCAGCCCGCGCGAGGCGCCGATGATCAATGCGGTTTTTGGCGTAGACATGAAGGGCTTCCTGTGGAATGGAGGTTCACGGGTTCAATGGACAACGTTGCCCGAGCCTTTGCTGCAACTCGTGACGCAATTGGCCGAGTTCGGCGATGCGGGTTTCGATCAGGTTGAGCTTGTCTTGCAGCAGTTGTGTGACGGCGCTGTCGGGGTCGGGCGCGTGCCACAGGGTGGCGACGCTGCTGCCGATCTCGCCCAGGCTGAAGCCCAGGCGTTGCGCGGTCCTGATGTAGAGCACCAGTTGCACCATGTCCGCAGGGTAGTCGCGGTAACCGTTGGCACTGCGTTGTGCGGCGATCAACCCGCGCTGCTCGTAGAAACGCAGGGTGTCGCGGCTGACCTGGCTGGCCTGGGCTAATTCGCCAATACGCATCGGGCGCACTCGAAGGGGCTTGACCTTGGAGCATACTCCAGGCTTTACCTTGCTGGCTTCTTGAATTAAAGGAGCTAGTTGAGATGTGGACCACTGCCCAATACCGAACCCTGGTGCGTGCCAGCGCCTGGTATGACTTGATCGTTACCGCAGCGTTTGTCACGCCGTGGAGTTTTTTGTTTTTGCACAGCCTGTTGCAGGGCTTGAACCTGCCTGGGGAATTTCCGCCGTTTGCCCCGGCGCATGTGCTGATGGCCAATTTGCTGGGGTCGATTGTGTGCGTATGGGCGGTGCTGCGAATTCGTGATCCCCAGCGCAAATTCGGTGTGTACGATGCAGCAGGTCGCGCATTGTTTAGCACTTGGCAGCTCTACGCGCTGGCGCACGGTGCCACGTCGATACTTTGGGGGATTGTGCTGTTTGAAGTGCTGTGGGGCATCGCGCAACTGCTGCCGGTGCGGTCGGTACCGGCAGATTGATTCAGCGTTGCAGCAAGATGCGCCCACGGCTCAGGTCGGCAAGCTGGGTTTGCAGGGTGTCGATCTGCGCTTCGCCCAATGCGAGTTGCAGCTCGACGCCGTTGGCGGTGAAGGTTTCTTCCACCACCAGCCCGCCCAGTTCAGCCACGCGCAGTTTCACCAGGTTGAGCTCGGCGAACCCGCAAGCGCAACTTAAGGGCACACGGCTGATCAATTCGATGCGTTCGGCATTTTGCAGGCATTTATTCGCGCCACCGCCGTACGCACGCGCTAGCCCGCCGGTGCCCAGTTGGATGCCGCCGTACCAGCGAATCACCAGCACCGCGACCTGATCAAAACCCTGTGCCTCGATGGCCGCCAGGATCGGCCGCCCGGCTGTGCCGCCGGGTTCGCCATCGTCGTTGCTGCGGTATTGATCGGCGAGTTTCCAGGCCCAGCAATTGTGCGTGGCGTTCAGGTCGCTGTGCTGCTCGAAAAAAGCCTGGGCGTCCTGCGGGCTGGTGATCGGTGCGGCGAGCGTGATGAAGCGGCTTTTGCGTATTTCTTCGCGAAATTCGCAAAGGCCGGTGAGCGTGAAAGGCATAAGTCGCTTCGTTTATTGGACGGGCTTGATGCCACAGCCCTTGAGAATGATGTGGATCAGGTTGGTGCCGGCGTCGTCCATGTCCTGCTTGGTCAGCTTGGTGCGACCGGTGACGCGGCAGATCTGGGTGGCGAAGTCGGCGTAGTGCTGGGTGCTGCCCCACAGCAGGAAGATCAGGTGCACGGGGTCGATGGGGTCCATCTTGCCGGCGTCGATCCAGGCCTGGAACACCGCCGCGCGGCCACTGAACCACGCACGATAGTCCTGGCTGAAATATTCGGTGAGGCATTCGCCGCCGCTGATGATCTCCATGGCGAAGATCCGCGAGGCCTGGGGTTGGCGCCGCGAGAACTCCATCTTGGTGCGAATGTAGCGGGTGAGGGCTACGGCCGGGTCGTCCTCGGCGGTCAGCGCGTTGAAGGTGCTGTCCCACAGTTCGAGGATGTTGCTGAGCACCGCGATGTACAGGCCCAGTTTGTTGGTGAAGTAGTAGTGCAAGTTGGCCTTTGGCAGCCCGGCACTGGCAGCAATCGTATTCATGCTGGTGCCTTTGTAGCCATGGCGCGCGAACTCATCTTCAGCAGCCTGGAGAATCGCTTGTTCGTTCTTTTGCCGAATGCGGCTGGCGGGTTTACCGGCTTGGTTGCTGTGGGCAGGAACTTCGAGGCTCATGGAGGTTTCCGTGCTGATCGATAGAGACGACGTGTGCACAGATAACCCACCCTCAAGCCTCAGACAAGTCCTGATGCAATAAAACTGTCAAAGCGGTTCCAGCGTGTCGCTTTCCGGTGTGTGGTTTGCGGCGACGCGGGTGGGTTTGGCTTCCGGTAATAGCAGGCACAGCACAATGGCAGTCAGGCCGCCGCTGGTGATAGCGGAGTCGAACAGGTTCTGCACCAGCGTCGGCATCAAGTGCAGCAGGTTCGGTTGGGCGGCGATACCCAGGCCCACACCAAACGAGGTGGCGATGATCAGCATGCTGCGTCGGTCCAGCGGTGCCTGAGCAAGGATGCGCACACCGGCGGCGGCCACGCTGCCGAACATCACCAGGGTCGCGCCGCCCAAGACCGGCTTGGGGATTTGCTGCAGGACTGCGCCAATCAATGGAAACAACCCGAGGCAAAACAGCACCACGCCGATATATAAGCCGACGTATCGGCTGGCGACGCCGGTGAGTTGAATCACGCCGTTGTTCTGCGCGAACGTGGTGTTGGGGAAGGCGCTGAAGGTGGCGGCGATCATGCAACTGACACCATCGCCGAGGACGCCACCCTTGAGGCGGCTTATATAAGAAGGGCCGCTGATGGGCTGGCGGGCGATCATGCAGTTGGCGGTGAGGTCACCGACCGTTTCGATGCTGCTGATCAGATAAATCAGCGCGATCGGCAGGAAAGCGCTCCAGTCGAAGTTGAAACCAAAGCGAAACGGAATAGGCAGGCTGACCAGCGGCAGGTCGGGCAGGGCTTGAGGCACGAGTTTGCCGCTGAACCACGCGGCCAGGCTACCGAGGGCCAGGCCGATGATGATTGCCGACAGGCGCACCCAAGGTGTGTTGGATCGGTTGAGCAGGATGATGGTCAGTACCACGAACACACCCAGCGCCAAGTTGATAGGCGCGCCGAAGTCCGGGGCGTTGAAACCGCCGCCAAGGTCGGTGATGCCGACCTTGATCAAACTGATGCCGATCAACGTGATGACAATTCCAGTCACCAACGGCGTGATGACTCGGCGCAGTTGGCCGATAAAGCGGCTCAGCACGATCTGCACCACGGCGCCGAAAAAGCACACGCCAAAGATCATCGCCATGATGTCTTCCGGGCTGCCGCCACGTTGCTTCACCAAAAAGCCCGCCGACAACACCGCGCCAAGAAACGCAAAGCTGGTGCCCTGCAGGCAAATCATCCCCGCGCCGATACCAAATGGCCTACGTGCCTGAATGAACGTGCCGACACCGGAGACCATCAACGCCATGCTGATCAAGTAGGGCAAATGGGCGGTCAGACCCAGAGTGGAGCCGATGATCAGCGGCGGGGTGATGATGCCGACAAAGGCGGCCAGCACATGTTGCAGTGCGGCGAGCAAGGCCGGAGCGGGTTTCGGGCGGTCATTGAGGCCGTAGATGAGGTCGCTGGGGCTGGAGGATTCTGGTGGCATGGCGGGCAAACTCGAGTCGGACTGTTCTAGGTCCCTGTGCGCTTGCAAAAAACTGTCCAAGTGCTCAGCTTTTTGTGCGCGGTCCGCGTTAGCGCGTTGCTGCCAGACTTTCCAGGAAGCTTTCCAGCACCAAATGGGGGCGACGGCCCTTACGCGTGACCGATGCGAGGCTCAAATCGTAAAAACGTGTAGCCGGTTTCAGCGGGCGCAGTCGTCCTTGTTGTATCCACAGGCTGGCGTAGTGATCGGGCAGGTAACCGATATAGCGGCCGGTGAGGATCAGGAATGCCATGCCTTCGCGGTCGGAGGCGCTGGCGGTGCAGTTGAGTGCCTGGTAATGGGCCTGGATCTCGGCGGGCAGGCGGAACGTCGGTGCGATGGCGTCCTGGTCATCGATGCGAGCGTCGTCCAACTGCTTGTCGTCGGCATAGAACAACGGGTGGCCGACCGCGCAGTAGAGCAGCGAACGCTCGCTGTACAGCGGTTGATATTCCAATCCCGACAGGGCGCTTGCCTGGGGCACCACGCCGACATGCAGGCGACCGTCGAGCACGCCTTGTTCGACTTCGTTGGGGGCGATCATGCGGATCTGGATTTGCACATCCGGGCCGCGTTCCTTCAATTGTGCGAGCGCGTGGGTGATGCGCATGTGGGGCAGGGTGACGAGGTTGTCGGTGAGACCGATGATCAGCTCGCCGCGCAGATGCTGGTGCAGGCCGTTGACCTCGGTGCGAAAGCTTTCTAGGGCACTCAAGAGTTGCAGGGCCGATTGGTAGACCTCGCGGCCTTCTTCGGTCAGGGAGAAACCGGCGCGGCCGCGTTGGCACAGCCTTAGCCCGAGGCGTTGCTCAAGATCGCTCATTTGCTGGCTGATGGCCGAACGGCCTATGCCCAGCACGGTTTCTGCCGCTGAAAAACCACCGCACTCCACCACACTGCGAAAAATGCGCAGCAGGCGGATATCGAAGTCGCTGACTTGGGCCAGGGGATCGGGTCGACGGCTGCTCATAGTTTAGTGACGGCCTGACTGAAGGTTAGAAGAGTTGGATTTCACCGACTTTATCGCCATGGCAATTTAGCTGCAACCACGCGTTTCAATCCCGACGCTGCCTTCTGCCTTGCGAGGTTTTGCTGATGAACATGCCCGAAAACGCCCCATCGTCCCTGGCCAGCCAACTGAAGCTGGACGCGCACTGGATGCCTTACACCGCCAACCGTAACTTCCAGCGTGACCCGCGGCTGATCGTGGCCGCCGAAGGCAGCTGGTTGATGGATGACAAAGGCCGCAAGGTGTATGACTCGCTGTCGGGCCTGTGGACCTGTGGCGCCGGGCACACGCGTAAGGAAATCCAGGAAGCGGTGTCCAAACAACTGGGGACTTTGGACTACTCGCCGGGCTTCCAATACGGTCACCCGTTGTCCTTCCAACTGGCGGAAAAGATTACGGCCCTGACCCCTGGCAACCTTAACCATGTGTTCTTCACCGACTCCGGCTCCGAGTGCGCCGACACGGCGGTGAAGATGGTGCGTGCGTACTGGCGCCTGAAAGGTCAGGCCACCAAGACCAAGATGATCGGTCGCGCCCGTGGTTATCACGGTGTGAACATCGCCGGCACCAGCCTGGGCGGCGTCAACGGCAACCGTAAAATGTTTGGTCAGGCGATGATGGATGTTGATCATCTGCCGCACACCCTGCTGGCGAGCAATGCATTCTCCCGTGGGATGCCGGAGCAGGGCGGTATCGCGCTGGCTGATGAATTGCTCAAGCTGATCGAGTTGCACGATGCATCGAATATCGCGGCTGTATTTGTCGAGCCAATGGCCGGCTCTGCGGGCGTGCTGGTGCCGCCACAGGGTTACCTCAAGCGTCTGCGTGAGATCTGTGACCAGCACAATATCCTGTTGGTGTTCGACGAAGTGATCACCGGGTTTGGCCGTACCGGTTCGATGTTCGGGGCCGACAGCTTCGGCGTGACCCCAGACCTGATGTGCATCGCCAAGCAAGTAACCAACGGCGCGATCCCGATGGGCGCGGTGATTGCCAGCAGCGAGATCTATCAGACCTTCATGAACCAGGCGACGCCGGAGTATGCGGTGGAATTCCCCCACGGCTACACCTACTCGGCGCATCCGGTGGCGTGCGCAGCTGGCCTGGCGGCATTGGACCTGCTGCAGAAGGAAAACCTGGTGCAGAGCGTAGCCGAAGTCGCACCGCACTTTGAGAATGCGCTGCACGGTTTGAAGGGCAGCAAGAACGTAATCGATATTCGCAACTATGGCTTGGCCGGTGCGATCCAGATTGCCCCGCGTGACGGTGATGCCATCGTGCGTCCATTCGAGGCCGGCATGGCCTTGTGGAAAGCCGGTTTCTACGTGCGTTTTGGCGGTGACACCCTGCAGTTCGGACCAACCTTCAACAGCAAGCCGCAGGACCTGGATCGCTTGTTCGATGCGGTCGGCGGAGTGCTGAACAAGATCGACTGATTTCTCCTTCTATATAGAACAATTTTTCAGGAGCCCTGCATGAGCCTTATCCAGCATTTGATCAACGGTGAGATGGTCAACGACAGTGGCCGCAGTGCCGACGTGTATAACCCGTCGACCGGCCAAGTGATCCACCATGTGCCGTTGGCCAGCCGTGAAACCATTCAACAAGCGATCGACTCGGCCAAGGCTGCGTTCCCGGCGTGGCGTAATACCCCGCCAGCCAAGCGCGCCCAGGTGATGTTTCGTTTCAAGCAGTTGCTGGAGCAGAACGAAGCACGCATCTCGCAGTTAATCAGCGAAGAGCATGGCAAGACGCTGGAAGACGCGGCCGGTGAGTTGAAGCGCGGGATCGAAAACGTGGAGTACGCGTGCTCGGCGCCGGAGATTCTGAAGGGCGAATACAGTCGTAACGTAGGACCGAACATTGATGCCTGGTCGGACTTCCAGCCGCTGGGCGTGGTTGCCGGTATTACGCCGTTCAACTTCCCGGCGATGGTGCCGTTGTGGATGTACCCGTTGGCGATAGTCTGCGGTAACTGTTTCATCCTGAAACCATCGGAGCGTGATCCGAGCTCGACGCTGTTGATCGCGCAATTGCTGCAAGAGGCCGGTTTGCCTAAAGGCGTGCTGAGTGTGGTGCACGGTGACAAGGGTGCGGTGGATGCACTGATCGAAGCACCGGAAGTGAAAGCACTGAGTTTCGTGGGCTCGACGCCGATTGCCGAATACATTTATTCCGAAGCGACCAAGCGTGGCAAACGCGTGCAGGCACTGGGTGGGGCGAAGAACCACGCGGTACTGATGCCGGACGCGGACCTGGATAACGCGGTGAGTGCCTTGATGGGCGCGGCGTATGGTTCCTGTGGTGAGCGTTGCATGGCGATTTCGGTGGCTGTGTGCGTGGGCGACCAAGTGGCGGATGCGTTGATTGCCAAGCTGGTGCCGCAGGTCAAGGCGCTGAAAATTGGCGCGGGCACTTCTTGCGGGCTGGATATGGGGCCGTTGGTGACGGGCCAGGCGCGTGACAAAGTCAGTGGCTATATAGAAGACGGAGTGGCGGCGGGGGCTGAGCTGGTTGTCGATGGTCGCGGCTTGAGTGTTGCCGGGCACGAAGAGGGCTTCTTCCTGGGGGGGAGTTTGTTTGATCGTGTGACGCCTGAGATGCGTATCTATAAAGAAGAGATCTTCGGACCGGTGTTGTGCGTGGTGCGGGTGGATAGCCTGGAAACGGCGATGCAACTGATCAACGATCATGAATACGGTAACGGTACCTGTATCTTCACGCGTGACGGTGAAGCGGCACGGCTGTTCTGCGATGAGATCGAAGTGGGCATGGTCGGCGTTAACGTTCCCCTGCCAGTGCCGGTGGCTTATCACAGCTTTGGTGGCTGGAAGCGATCGCTGTTCGGCGACTTGCATGCGTACGGTCCGGATGGGGTGCGCTTCTACACACGTCGCAAGGCGATTACACAGCGCTGGCCGCAACGGGCGAGCCATGAAGCGTCGCAGTTTGCCTTTCCTAGTCTTTAAGGCTCGGTAGGAAGAAAGCCGGCCCCTTGGGGCCGGCTTTTGCGTTTCTGGGGGCTTTTTGACCTATATGACAGAAATGTGAAAAAAAGGGGTTGACGGCAGATCCTGGAAGTCTATAATTCGCCCCACTTCCGGCGCAGTCGAAACGGAAAACTCCTTGGTAAACAAAGAGTTATGCGTGATTCGACAGCGAGTTGCTTCAGTTGATCGAAGCCCAGAAGGAGTTGGTAGGGCAGCGTTGTTTGGCTCTATTAACGTTTCGATCCTCTCGGTCGAAAGCGGAGAAAAAGAGGTGTTGACAGCAGCGTGTAACGCTGTAGAATTCGCCTCCCGCTAACGAGAGATCGGAAGCGCAAGTGGTTGAAGTTGTTGAAGAATTCTTCGAAAACTTCTGAAAATAATCACTTGACAGCAAATGAGGCTGCTGTAGAATGCGCGCCTCGGTTGAGACGAAAGATCTTAACCAACCGCTCTTTAACAACTGAATCAAGCAATTCGTGTGGGTGCTTGTGGAGTCAGACTGATAGTCAACAAGATTATCAGCATCACAAGTTACTCCGCGAGAAATCAAAGATGTAACCAACGATTGCTGAGCCAAGTTTAGGGTTTCTTAAAAACCCAAAGATGTTTGAACTGAAGAGTTTGATCATGGCTCAGATTGAACGCTGGCGGCAGGCCTAACACATGCAAGTCGAGCGGTAGAGAGAAGCTTGCTTCTCTTGAGAGCGGCGGACGGGTGAGTAATGCCTAGGAATCTGCCTGGTAGTGGGGGATAACGTTCGGAAACGGACGCTAATACCGCATACGTCCTACGGGAGAAAGCAGGGGACCTTCGGGCCTTGCGCTATCAGATGAGCCTAGGTCGGATTAGCTAGTTGGTGAGGTAATGGCTCACCAAGGCGACGATCCGTAACTGGTCTGAGAGGATGATCAGTCACACTGGAACTGAGACACGGTCCAGACTCCTACGGGAGGCAGCAGTGGGGAATATTGGACAATGGGCGAAAGCCTGATCCAGCCATGCCGCGTGTGTGAAGAAGGTCTTCGGATTGTAAAGCACTTTAAGTTGGGAGGAAGGGCAGTTACCTAATACGTGATTGTTTTGACGTTACCGACAGAATAAGCACCGGCTAACTCTGTGCCAGCAGCCGCGGTAATACAGAGGGTGCAAGCGTTAATCGGAATTACTGGGCGTAAAGCGCGCGTAGGTGGTTTGTTAAGTTGGATGTGAAATCCCCGGGCTCAACCTGGGAACTGCATTCAAAACTGACTGACTAGAGTATGGTAGAGGGTGGTGGAATTTCCTGTGTAGCGGTGAAATGCGTAGATATAGGAAGGAACACCAGTGGCGAAGGCGACCACCTGGACTAATACTGACACTGAGGTGCGAAAGCGTGGGGAGCAAACAGGATTAGATACCCTGGTAGTCCACGCCGTAAACGATGTCAACTAGCCGTTGGAAGCCTTGAGCTTTTAGTGGCGCAGCTAACGCATTAAGTTGACCGCCTGGGGAGTACGGCCGCAAGGTTAAAACTCAAATGAATTGACGGGGGCCCGCACAAGCGGTGGAGCATGTGGTTTAATTCGAAGCAACGCGAAGAACCTTACCAGGCCTTGACATCCAATGAACTTTCTAGAGATAGATTGGTGCCTTCGGGAACATTGAGACAGGTGCTGCATGGCTGTCGTCAGCTCGTGTCGTGAGATGTTGGGTTAAGTCCCGTAACGAGCGCAACCCTTGTCCTTAGTTACCAGCACATAATGGTGGGCACTCTAAGGAGACTGCCGGTGACAAACCGGAGGAAGGTGGGGATGACGTCAAGTCATCATGGCCCTTACGGCCTGGGCTACACACGTGCTACAATGGTCGGTACAGAGGGTTGCCAAGCCGCGAGGTGGAGCTAATCCCAGAAAACCGATCGTAGTCCGGATCGCAGTCTGCAACTCGACTGCGTGAAGTCGGAATCGCTAGTAATCGCGAATCAGAATGTCGCGGTGAATACGTTCCCGGGCCTTGTACACACCGCCCGTCACACCATGGGAGTGGGTTGCACCAGAAGTAGCTAGTCTAACCTTCGGGAGGACGGTTACCACGGTGTGATTCATGACTGGGGTGAAGTCGTAACAAGGTAGCCGTAGGGGAACCTGCGGCTGGATCACCTCCTTAATCGACGACATCAGCTGCTCCATAAGTTCCCACACGAATTGCTTGATTCATTGAAGAAGACGATAAGAAGCAGCCCGAAATTGGGTCTGTAGCTCAGTTGGTTAGAGCGCACCCCTGATAAGGGTGAGGTCGGCAGTTCGAATCTGCCCAGACCCACCAATTTTGTGTGGGAAACGCCTGTAGAAATACGGGGCCATAGCTCAGCTGGGAGAGCGCCTGCCTTGCACGCAGGAGGTCAACGGTTCGATCCCGTTTGGCTCCACCACTACTGCTTCTACGTTATGAAAGCTTAGAAATGAGCATTCCATCGTTATGATGGTGAATGTTGATTTCTAGTCTTTGATTAGATCGTTCTTTAAAAATTTGGGTATGTGATAGAAAGATAGACTGAACGTTACTTTCACTGGTAACGGATCAGGCTAAGGTAAAATTTGTGAGTTACTCAGTTTTGAGTATTATCGAATTTTCGGCGAATGTTGTCTTCACAGTATAACCAGATTGCTTGGGGTTATATGGTCAAGTGAAGAAGCGCATACGGTGGATGCCTTGGCAGTCAGAGGCGATGAAAGACGTGGTAGCCTGCGAAAAGCTTCGGGGAGTCGGCAAACAGACTTTGATCCGGAGATGTCTGAATGGGGGAACCCAGCCATCATAAGATGGTTACCTTACACTGAATACATAGGTGTATGGAGCGAACCAGGGGAACTGAAACATCTAAGTACCCTGAGGAAAAGAAATCAACCGAGATTCCCTTAGTAGTGGCGAGCGAACGGGGACTAGCCCTTAAGTGGCTTTGAGATTAGCGGAACGCTCTGGAAAGTGCGGCCATAGTGGGTGATAGCCCTGTACGCGAAAATCTCTTAGTCATGAAATCGAGTAGGACGGAGCACGAGAAACTTTGTCTGAATATGGGGGGACCATCCTCCAAGGCTAAATACTACTGACTGACCGATAGTGAACTAGTACCGTGAGGGAAAGGCGAAAAGAACCCCGGAGAGGGGAGTGAAATAGATCCTGAAACCGTATGCGTACAAGCAGTGGGAGCCCACTTTGTTGGGTGACTGCGTACCTTTTGTATAATGGGTCAGCGACTTATTTTCAGTGGCGAGCTTAACCGAATAGGGGAGGCGTAGCGAAAGCGAGTCTTAATAGGGCGTCTAGTCGCTGGGAATAGACCCGAAACCGGGCGATCTATCCATGGGCAGGTTGAAGGTTGGGTAACACTAACTGGAGGACCGAACCGACTACCGTTGAAAAGTTAGCGGATGACCTGTGGATCGGAGTGAAAGGCTAATCAAGCTCGGAGATAGCTGGTTCTCCTCGAAAGCTATTTAGGTAGCGCCTCATGTATCACTGTAGGGGGTAGAGCACTGTTTCGGCTAGGGGGTCATCCCGACTTACCAAACCGATGCAAACTCCGAATACCTACAAGTGCCGAGCATGGGAGACACACGGCGGGTGCTAACGTCCGTCGTGAAAAGGGAAACAACCCAGACCGTCAGCTAAGGTCCCAAAGTTATGGTTAAGTGGGAAACGATGTGGGAAGGCTTAGACAGCTAGGAGGTTGGCTTAGAAGCAGCCACCCTTTAAAGAAAGCGTAATAGCTCACTAGTCGAGTCGGCCTGCGCGGAAGATGTAACGGGGCTCAAACCATACACCGAAGCTACGGGTATCACGTAAGTGATGCGGTAGAGGAGCGTTCTGTAAGCCTGTGAAGGTGAGTTGAGAAGCTTGCTGGAGGTATCAGAAGTGCGAATGCTGACATGAGTAACGACAATGGGTGTGAAAAACACCCACGCCGAAAGACCAAGGTTTCCTGCGCAACGTTAATCGACGCAGGGTTAGTCGGTCCCTAAGGCGAGGCTGAAAAGCGTAGTCGATGGAAAACAGGTTAATATTCCTGTACTTCTGGTTATTGCGATGGAGGGACGGAGAAGGCTAGGCCAGCTTGGCGTTGGTTGTCCAAGTTTAAGGTGGTAGGCTGAGATCTTAGGTAAATCCGGGATCTTAAGGCCGAGAGCTGATGACGAGCTAACTTTTAGTTAGCGAAGTGGTTGATGCCATGCTTCCAAGAAAAGCTTCTAAGCTTCAGGTAACCAGGAACCGTACCCCAAACCGACACAGGTGGTTGGGTAGAGAATACCAAGGCGCTTGAGAGAACTCGGGTGAAGGAACTAGGCAAAATGGCACCGTAACTTCGGGAGAAGGTGCGCCGGTGAGGGTGAAGGACTTGCTCCGTAAGCTCATGCCGGTCGAAGATACCAGGCCGCTGCGACTGTTTATTAAAAACACAGCACTCTGCAAACACGAAAGTGGACGTATAGGGTGTGACGCCTGCCCGGTGCCGGAAGGTTAATTGATGGGGTTAGCTAACGCGAAGCTCTTGATCGAAGCCCCGGTAAACGGCGGCCGTAACTATAACGGTCCTAAGGTAGCGAAATTCCTTGTCGGGTAAGTTCCGACCTGCACGAATGGCGTAACGATGGCGGCGCTGTCTCCACCCGAGACTCAGTGAAATTGAAATCGCTGTGAAGATGCAGTGTATCCGCGGCTAGACGGAAAGACCCCGTGAACCTTTACTATAGCTTTGCACTGGACTTTGAATTTGCTTGTGTAGGATAGGTGGGAGGCTTTGAAGCGTGGACGCCAGTCTGCGTGGAGCCAACCTTGAAATACCACCCTGGCAACTTTGAGGTTCTAACTCAGGTCCGTTATCCGGATCGAGGACAGTGTATGGTGGGTAGTTTGACTGGGGCGGTCTCCTCCTAAAGAGTAACGGAGGAGTACGAAGGTGCGCTCAGACCGGTCGGAAATCGGTCGTAGAGTATAAAGGCAAAAGCGCGCTTGACTGCGAGACAGACACGTCGAGCAGGTACGAAAGTAGGTCTTAGTGATCCGGTGGTTCTGTATGGAAGGGCCATCGCTCAACGGATAAAAGGTACTCCGGGGATAACAGGCTGATACCGCCCAAGAGTTCATATCGACGGCGGTGTTTGGCACCTCGATGTCGGCTCATCACATCCTGGGGCTGAAGCCGGTCCCAAGGGTATGGCTGTTCGCCATTTAAAGTGGTACGCGAGCTGGGTTTAGAACGTCGTGAGACAGTTCGGTCCCTATCTGCCGTGGACGTTTGAGATTTGAGAGGGGCTGCTCCTAGTACGAGAGGACCGGAGTGGACGAACCTCTGGTGTTCCGGTTGTCACGCCAGTGGCATTGCCGGGTAGCTATGTTCGGAATAGATAACCGCTGAAAGCATCTAAGCGGGAAACTAGCCTCAAGATGAGATCTCACTGGGACCTTGAGTCCCCTGAAGGGCCGTCGAAGACTACGACGTTGATAGGTTGGGTGTGTAAGCGCTGTGAGGCGTTGAGCTAACCAATACTAATTGCCCGTGAGGCTTGACCATATAACACCCAAGCAATTTGACTACTCTAACGAGCATCAGATTGCGGTGTGTGAAGACGATAGAACCGAAAGTTCGATCTCACGAAAACACCGAAAGCTGTCACATACCCAATTTGCTGAAGCGAGGCCATCTGGCCACGACTCAGTACCCGAATTTCTTGACGACCATAGAGCATTGGAACCACCTGATCCCATCCCGAACTCAGTAGTGAAACGATGCATCGCCGATGGTAGTGTGGGGTTTCCCCATGTGAGAGTAGGTCATCGTCAAGATTAAATTCC
>NZ_CVTP01000006.1:0-251545 GCF_900005865.1 Pseudomonas sp. 58 R 12 | reverse complement strand
CGCGCCGCCTGTTTGGTACTCGATCACACGGGTTTCGAAGAAGTTCTTCTCTTTCTTCAAGTCCATGATCTCGCTCATCCACGGGAACGGGTTGGTGGTGCCCGGATACTCTTCTTTCAAACCAATCTGCGACAGGCGACGGTTAGCGATGAACTTGAGGTAATCCTCCATCATCGCCGCATTCATGCCCAGCACGCCGCGCGGCATGGTATCGCGCGCGTATTCGATCTCCAGCTGAGTCCCTTGCAGGATCATCTGGGTCGCTTCTTCCTTCATCTCGGCATCCCACAAATGCGGGTTTTCGATTTTGATCTGGTTGATCACATCGATACCGAAGTTCAGGTGCATCGACTCGTCGCGCAGGATGTACTGGAACTGCTCGGCGACGCCGGTCATTTTGTTGCGACGGCCCATGGACAGGATCTGGGTGAAGCCGCAGTAAAAGAAGATGCCTTCCAGCACGCAGTAGTAGGCGACCAGGTTACGCAGCAGTTCTTTATCAGTCTCGACAGTGCCGGTTTCGAACTTCGGATCGGAGATCGAACGGGTGTACTTCAGGCCCCAGGCAGCCTTTTTGGCGACCGATGGAATCTCGTGGTACATGTTGAAGATCTCGCCTTCATCCATGGCCAGCGATTCGATGCAGTACTGGTAGGCGTGGGTGTGAATCGCTTCTTCGAAGGCCTGGCGCAGGATGTACTGGCGGCACTCCGGGTTGGTGATCAGGCGGTACACGGCCAGGACCAGGTTGTTGGCAACCAGGGAGTCGGCGGTGGAGAAGAAGCCCAAGTTGCGCATGACGATGCGGCGTTCGTCGTCGGTCAGGCCTTCGGGGTCTTTCCACACAGCGATGTCGGCGGTCATGTTGACCTCTTGCGGCATCCAGTGGTTGGCGCAGCCGTCGAGGTACTTCTGCCAGGCCCAGTCGTACTTGAAGGGCACGAGTTGGTTGAGGTCGGCGCGGCAGTTGATCATGCGCTTTTCGTCAACGGCGACGCGGGCGGAGGCGCCTTCGAGTTCGGCGAGGCCTTCGGCGACGTCGAGTTTGTCCAGGGCGGCCTTGGCGCGGACGATGGCGGCGGAGTCACTGGCGGTGACGGCGCGGGCTTCAAGGGCGGCGGCAGCGCCGGCACCGTCGAGGCGGTCCATGTTGGCTTCGGTGGCGTGGCCGGCGTTGGCGCCTTTGGTGGCTACCTCGCCTTCTTCTTCTTTGTCGAATTCGTCCCAGCTCAGCATGACGTGTCGTCTCCTGCGTGAGGGCTCAAAGGTGCCCGTGTGAAACCGGATGGTTGGGTGTTCACACGGCCCAGAGGCCGCGGTGGATCTTAAGGAATCGTTTGTTGCAGCAGCTAGCGCAGGCATTAAACGGAATAGGGTTACGGGTACTCTGCGTGAGGCTTGAGGTGCGGAGCGGTGCGTGCTTGCTCCTGCGGAGGCCTCAGTCTGGCTCTTCGTCCCTGTGTAAAGGGATATTGCAGGCCCGATTTACTCGCGCATTGTAGGGGAAAAAAATGGGTTTGTGTTGGGACGGATGGTCACGGAGACCGGCCAGAATGGCGTGTTTTTCGGCCAGAGTGCGGTTTTATAAGGCTTTGCTGGGGCTCGAAATTTTTGACGGACGGCGGGAGGTTTTTTGGGCGGGGGAGTGGGGTAAGGCTTTGCAGCGTGGTTGTGGCTATAACCGCTATCGCAGGCAAGCCAGCTGCCACATTTGATTTGCGGGATTCGAGGTGGGTCCTTGGCCGCAAGAACGATTTCTTGCGGCGACCAAGATCCGGGGTTAAACCTGACGTAATAAGTTATTACCCGTTAGAACAACCATTACCCATCACGTGATAGTTAAGAATATGACGCTGACCTTGCGAATCTTCATATTCCATCTTCACCGGTACAACTTCGCAAACTTCCGGGATGTTGCTCATCGATAATACTTTGGCGACGTCCAGATGGGTGCTGTAAGTGTAGTCCTCAACAATCGGCGCGCTCTGGCCGGCCAGTTCAGTCGGGGCCTCGTCGGCCAGGGCGGCGGTGGCGCACAAGCTGCTCAAGGCCATAACTAATAAAGCTTTCATTTCTTTACTTACCTTCTTCAGGGCGAAAGGGGTCACGGGGCCCTTGTGAGGCCACGTGTGTAACTTAGGGTTGGTGAGTTCGGATTAACGTTGCCTTCGTGGGGGCTGTTACGTTGTCAATCGCAGTGCCTGTGTTGGCGGAAGTGATTCTAGGCGTGTGGGTTATATTCATATACCCGCACTTTTGATAAACACTTTTGGCGGTTTTTGTAACAATCCTGTGGTAAAGCTTTTTTCACAATGCTGCGAAGCGCCGCAGCCCGCGGGCTAGAGGCGTGAACGGGGATGTCAGGGTAATTTGTAGGGGCTTGTTACTACCATCGTCGAATGGTTCTATAGGCCAGCCCCGGCTACAACAGGGCCATACAACAACAACTATGTCACCGAGGTAAGAAAGATGAGTGCGGCTTCCCTGTACCCCGTTCGCCCCGAAGTAGCAGCCAACACGTTGACTGACGAGGCAACCTACAAGGCCATGTACCAGCAGTCGGTGGTCAACCCCGATGGCTTCTGGCGCGAGCAAGCCAAGCGTCTTGACTGGATCAAGCCTTTCACCACGGTGAAGCAGACCTCTTTCGACGATCACCATGTCGACATCAAGTGGTTTGCCGATGGCACCTTGAACGTTTCCTACAACTGCCTGGACCGTCACCTCGCTGAGCGTGGCGACCAGGCGGCGATCATCTGGGAGGGCGATGACCCTGCCGAGAGCCGCACCATTACCTACCGCGAGCTGCATGAACAAGTCTGCAAGTTCGCCAACGCCCTGCGCGGCCAGGATGTGCACCGCGGCGATGTAGTGACGATCTATATGCCGATGATCCCCGAAGCCGTGGTCGCCATGCTGGCCTGTACCCGTATCGGTGCGATTCACTCGGTGGTGTTTGGCGGTTTTTCGCCGGAGGCCCTGGCCGGACGCATCATTGACTGTAAGTCGAAGGTGGTGATCACCGCCGATGAAGGCATTCGCGCCGGTAAGAAAATTCCGCTGAAGGCCAACGTCGACGACGCCCTGACCAACCCGGAAACCAGCAGCATCCAGAAAGTCATCGTGTGCAAGCGCACCAATGGCCAGATCAAGTGGAACCAGCATCGCGACATCTGGTACGAAGACCTGATGAAAGTGGCCGGCACTGTGTGCGCACCCAAAGAGATGGGCGCCGAAGAAGCCCTGTTCATCCTTTATACCTCCGGTTCAACCGGCAAGCCTAAAGGCGTGCAGCACACCACCGGCGGCTACCTGCTTTACGCGGCCCTGACCCATGAACGTGTGTTCGACTACCGCCCAGGCGAAATCTACTGGTGCACCGCCGACGTCGGCTGGGTCACTGGCCACACCTACATTGTCTACGGCCCGCTGGCCAATGGCGCGACCACCTTGCTGTTCGAAGGCGTGCCGAACTACCCGGACATCACCCGGGTGGCGAAGATCGTCGACAAGCACAAGGTCAACATCCTCTACACCGCACCGACCGCGATCCGCGCAATGATGGCTTCGGGCACCGCTGCCTGTGAAGGCGCCGATGGCAGCAGCCTGCGTTTGTTGGGTTCGGTGGGCGAGCCGATCAACCCGGAAGCCTGGGATTGGTACTACAAGAACGTCGGCCAATCCCGTTGCCCGATTGTCGACACTTGGTGGCAGACCGAAACCGGCGGCAACATGATGAGCCCACTGCCGGGCGCTCACGCGCTCAAGCCGGGTTCGGCGGCACGGCCGTTCTTTGGTGTGGTGCCGGCGTTGGTGGATAACCTGGGCAACCTGATCGAAGGCGCCGCCGAAGGTAACCTGGTGATCCTCGATTCGTGGCCAGGCCAGGCGCGTACGCTGTTTGGCGACCATGACCGCTTCGTCGACACCTACTTCAAGACGTTCCGTGGCATGTACTTCACCGGTGACGGTGCGCGGCGTGACGAGGACGGTTACTACTGGATCACCGGGCGTGTGGACGACGTGTTGAACGTGTCCGGCCACCGCATGGGCACCGCCGAGATTGAAAGCGCGATGGTTGCGCACCCGAAAGTTGCCGAAGCGGCCGTTGTCGGTGTGCCGCACGACATCAAAGGGCAGGGCATCTATGTGTATGTCACGCTCAAAAATGGCGAAGAGCCGAACGAAGCGCTGCGCCTGGAGCTGAAAAACTGGGTGCGCAAAGAGATCGGGCCGATTGCTTCGCCGGACGTGATCCAGTGGGCGCCGGGCTTGCCGAAGACGCGCTCGGGGAAAATCATGCGGCGGATTCTGCGCAAGATTGCCACGGCTGAGTATGACGGGTTGGGGGATATCTCCACCCTGGCGGATCCGGGCGTGGTGGCGCATTTGATTGAGACGCACAAGACCATGAACGTCGCGTAAGCGCGGGATAGTCAGATAAAGCCCCATTCGGTGTAAGTCGGGTGGGGCTTTTTTGTGGGAATTGAGTCGATGCAAATCCCCAGTGGGAGCGGGCTTGCTCGCGAAAGCGGTGGATCAGTTGGCTCATATGTAGCTGACTCACCGCATTCGCGAGCAAGCCCACATTTGGGTTGTATTCCATCGCGGGCCTCGGTGGTGTTCTGACGGGCCGGGTTACTTCCAAACCAATAAATATCGGTTTCTCACGTAGGAGGTTTCTGAATGTTACCGTCGAACGCAAATGTGTAACCCCGCGCCCAAACATGAGGCAAAGTGCTACGCCCCCGCCCGCAAAAACAGCATTCCAGACACCCCAGCAAATAAGATTAAACGCCACACTTGCCGTGCCAGAAGGGTTTGCGAATAATAGGCCCGCAATTTGCAGCGTCTACAGGTTTAATGTCTTTTGTCTCTGCATAAAATCCAGAGGCTGTCAATAAGTTGGAACGGCTTTCTCGGTGCTTCTGTAAATTGTTGTCGCATTGAGGAAATATCGGCTTCCAGCCTGTCGTTAGAATGCCGATCACTCGCTCGTCGTCGCAGGTTTAACTGGCGTAGGACGCAGCACCGCAATTCGGTTTCCTTTAAGTCGCATCGTGGGCCATGGCTCATACTGCTGTTTTTGCCCTATACCGATGGAGTCCCAAGATGAAGAAACTCGTGCTGTTGGGCGCCCTGGCGCTGTCCGTGCTGTCCATGCAGGCTTTCGCTGAAGGCAAGCCGCTGAAAATTGGTATCGAAGCGGCTTACCCTCCGTTCGCCTCTAAAGCTCCCGATGGCAGCATCGTCGGTTTTGACTACGACATCGGCAACGCCCTGTGCGAAGAGATGAAGGTCAAGTGCACCTGGGTCGAGCAAGAATTCGACGGCCTGATCCCTGCGCTGAAAGTGCGCAAGATCGACGCGATCCTGTCGTCCATGTCCATCACTGAAGACCGCAAGAAGTCCGTGGACTTCACCAACCGCTACTACCTGACCCCAGCGCGCCTGGTGTTGAAGGAAGGCACTGCGGTCAGCGACAGTCTGGATGAACTGAAAGGCAAGAAAATCGGCGTGCAGCGCGGTTCGATCCATGACCGTTTTGCCAAGGAAGTCCTGGCCCCTAAAGGCGCCACGGTTGTGCCTTACAGCTCGCAGAACGAAATCTACCTGGACGTGGAAGCCGGTCGCCTCGACGGCACCGTGGCTGACGCTACCCTGCTGCAGGAAGGTTTCCTCGATACCCCAGCCGGCAAAGGCTACGCGTTCACCGGCCCGGCCTTCACCGACGCCAAATACTTCGGCGACGGCATCGGCATCGCGGTACGTAAAGGCGACAAGGAAAACCTGGACCGCATCAACGCTGCTATCGCGGCGATCCGTGCCAATGGCAAGTACAAAGAAATCGAGAAAAAGTACTTCAACTTCGACATTTACGGCCCTGAAGCCAAGTAAACCGTCGTAGCTGTCTGTCCTGAATGGCGCAAGCAACAGAGTTCCTGAGGTTTGCGCCATTTTTTCATCCCCCTTTTCGAGGACCTGAATCATGTTGAAAGGCTACGGGGCCGTCATCCTCGATGGCGCATGGTTGACGCTTCAGCTCGCCTTGTCGTCCATGGCCTTGGCCATTGTTCTGGGTCTGATCGGGGTCGCATTACGCCTGTCGCCGGTGCGCTGGTTGGCTTGGCTGGGTGACTTGTACTCCACGGTGATCCGCGGGATCCCCGACCTGGTGCTGATCCTGCTGATTTTCTACGGCGGTCAGGACTTGCTTAACCGCGTCGCGCCGATGCTTGGCTATGACGACTATATCGACTTGAACCCCCTGGCCGCCGGTATCGGCACTCTGGGTTTCATCTTTGGCGCCTACCTCTCGGAAACGTTTCGTGGCGCCTTCATGGCCATTCCCAAGGGCCAGGCCGAAGCCGGCCTTGCGTATGGCATGAGCAGTTTTCAGGTGTTTTTCCGGGTGATGGTGCCGCAGATGATTCGGCTGGCTATCCCTGGGTTTACCAACAACTGGCTGGTACTCACCAAGGCCACCGCGCTGATTTCGGTGGTGGGCCTGCAAGACATGATGTTCAAGGCCAAGCAGGCGGCAGATGCCACCCGTGAGCCTTTTACCTTCTTCCTCGCAGTGGCGGCGATGTACCTGGTGATCACCAGCGTGTCGTTGCTGGCCCTGCGTTATCTTGAGAAGCGCTACTCGGTAGGCGTAAGGGCGGCTGATCTATGATCTTCGACTACAACGTCATCTGGGAGGCCATGCCGCTGTACCTTGGCGGCCTGCTGACCACCCTGAAACTGCTCGCCATCTCGCTGTTCTTCGGCCTGCTCGCCGCCTTGCCCCTGGGCCTGATGCGTGTGTCCAAGCAGCCGATCATCAACGGTGCGGCCTGGCTCTACACCTATGTGATCCGTGGCACGCCGATGCTGGTGCAGCTGTTCTTGATCTACTACGGCCTGGCCCAGTTCGAGGCGGTGCGCGAGAGTTTCATGTGGCCGCTGCTGTCCAGCGCCACGTTCTGTGCGTGCCTGGCGTTTGCGATCAACACCAGCGCCTACACCGCCGAGATCATTGCCGGTAGCCTCAAGGCCACGCCCAACGGCGAGATCGAAGCGGCCAAGGCCATGGGCATGTCGCGCTACAAGCTGTATCGCCGCATCCTGCTGCCGTCGGCCCTGCGCCGCGCGCTGCCGCAGTACAGCAACGAAGTGATCATGATGTTGCAGACCACCAGCCTGGCCTCCATCGTCACCCTGATCGACATCACCGGTGCCGCGCGCACGGTGAACGCGCAGTTCTACCTGCCGTTCGAAGCCTATATCACCGCTGGTGTGTTCTACCTGTGCCTCACCTTTATCCTGGTGCGCCTGTTCAAGTTGGCCGAGCGCCGCTGGCTCAGCTACCTGGCTCCACGGAAGCACTGATATGGAACGTATCGATCACCTGTTGCCCTGGGGCCACCTGGGGTGCGAGCGCCAGCTGAGCGTGTTCCGCTTTGGCAAGGGCGAGCGCAAGGCGTATATCCAGGCCAGCCTGCACGCCGATGAATTACCCGGCATGCGCGCCGCGTGGGAGCTGAAAAAGCGCCTGGCCGAGTTGGAACAGCAAGGTGCGCTCAATGGCGTGATCGAGCTGGTGCCGGTGGCCAACCCGATGGGCTTGGGTCAGTTGCTGCAAGGCAGCCACCAGGGCCGTTTCGAAGTGGGCAGCGGCAAGAACTTCAACCGCGATTTCGTCGAGTTGAGCGAGCCGGTCACTGAGTTGCTCAAGGGCAAGTTGGGCGATGATCCTCACGCCAATGTGCGCTTGATCCGCCAGGCCATGAGTGATGTGCTCAGCGCGTTGCCAGAGCCGAGCAGCCAGCTGCAAGGCATGCAACGCATCCTGCTGAGCCACGCTTGCACCGCCGATGTGGTGCTCGACCTGCATTGCGACGCCGAAGCCGCACTGCACATGTATGCGCTGCCGCAGCACTGGCCGCAGTGGCGCTCGCTGTCGGCGCATTTGGGGGTGAAGGTCGGCCTGCTGGCGGAAGATTCCGGCGGCAGTTCGTTTGATGAAGCCTGCTCGCTGCCGTGGCTGCGCTTGTCCCAGGCGTTCCCCGAAGCACAGATCCCGTTGGCCTGCCTGGCGACGACGCTGGAACTGGGCGGCCAGGCCGACACGGGTCGTGACGAGGCGATCTTCCACGCCGAAGGCATTCTCGCGTTTCTCGCCGAGCAGGGCTTGATCAAGGGGGAATGGCCCGCGCCACAGTTCGAACCCTGCGAAGGCATGCCTTTTGAAGGCACCGAGCTGCTGTTCGCACCCCACGCCGGGGTGATCAGCTACCTGCGTAAAGCCGGTGAGTGGATCGAAAAAGGCGAGCCGATTTTTGAAGTGATTGACCCCCTGGACGACCGCGTGAGCACCGTTTGCGCGGGAACCTCGGGGGTGTTGTTTGCCGTTGAACGGCTACGTTATGCCCAAGCGGGTTTCTGGCTGGCCAAGGTGGCGGGGCGCGAAGCGCTGCGTCACGGGCGCTTGCTCAACGACTGACCACCTGTTTTTGTGAGAACCGACCGCATGTACAAACTTGAAGTCCAAGACCTGCATAAACGCTATGGCAGTCATGAAGTGCTCAAAGGCGTGTCCCTGGCCGCCGCGGCCGGTGATGTAATCAGCATCATTGGTTCCAGTGGTTCGGGCAAAAGTACCTTTTTGCGCTGCATCAACCTGCTCGAGCAGCCTCACGCCGGCAAGATTCTGCTCAACAATGAAGAGCTGAAACTGGTGGCCAACAAAGACGGCGCCATGAAGGCCGCCGACCCCAAGCAGTTGCAACGCATGCGTTCGCGCCTGTCCATGGTGTTCCAGCATTTCAACCTGTGGTCGCACATGACCGCGCTGGAAAACGTCATGGAAGCGCCGGTGCACGTGCTCGGCATGTCGAAAAAAGAAGCCCGTGAAAAGGCCGAGCACTACCTGGCCAAAGTTGGGGTGGGCCATCGTAAGGATGCGTTCCCCGGCCATATGTCGGGCGGTGAGCAGCAGCGCGTGGCAATCGCACGTGCCTTGGCGATGGAGCCGGAGGTGATGCTGTTCGATGAACCCACCTCGGCGCTCGACCCGGAACTGGTCGGCGAAGTGCTCAAGGTGATGCAGGACCTGGCCCAGGAAGGCCGCACCATGGTGGTGGTGACCCACGAAATGGGCTTTGCCCGTGAAGTGTCGAACCAACTGGTGTTCTTGCACAAAGGTATCGTTGAAGAGCGTGGCAACCCGAGGGAAGTGCTGGTGAACCCACAGTCCGAGCGTTTGCAGCAGTTCTTGTCGGGTAGCTTGAAATAATCAGGACTGCTTTTGCGCACTGAAATAGTGCATGCTCAACAGTCTTGAGGTTGACGCCGATCCCTGTGGGAGCTGGCAAGCCAGCTCCCACATTTGATCTCCCTATGTTTTGAGATTTGTGTTGGTTTACGGGCTAGCATTAGCCCTTGTCTTCATTACCGTTCTTCGTTTCGGATAGCCCTCCATGACCGCCCATAAAATTGGTTTCCTGATTTGGCCCAGCACAAAAGCCCTGACGCTTGCGCTGGCTGAGGAGGCCTTGCGCGTTGCTCAGCGGGTGCATCCGGACGTGGTCTACGAGCTGTCGTTTTTGCTCGCGGAACCGGCGGCCGAAGGCGCATGGCAACTGCCGGGCGAGCCGTGGGCCGGTAAGATCGAGGGCTTCCAGAAGCTGTTCCTGCTGGCGGACGAACCGCCGACCGTCATCGCCTCGCAACTGAGCACCGCGCTCAAGCAGCTGGTTCGCGCCGGTTGCGTGATTGGCGGCTTGTCGGCGGGTGTGTACCCGCTGGCCCAGCTCGGCCTGCTCGACGGCTACCGCGCCGCCGTGCACTGGCGCTGGCAGGACGATTTCGCCGAGCGTTTCCCCAAGGTCATCGCCACCAGCCATCTGTTCGACTGGGACCGCGACCGCCTCACCGCCTGCGGTGGCATGTCTGTGCTCGATCTGCTGCTGGCAGTACTCGCTCGTGATCACGGCGCCGAACTGGCCGGTGCAGTCTCCGAAGAGCTGGTGGTGGAGCGCATTCGCGAAGGCGGCGAGCGCCAGCGCATTCCACTGCAAAACCGCCTGGGTTCCAGCCATCCGAAGCTGACCCAGGCGGTTTTGTTGATGGAGGCGAATATCGAGGAACCGCTGACCACCGATGAAATCGCCCAGCACGTCTGTGTATCGCGACGACAACTCGAACGCATCTTCAAGCAATACCTCAATCGCGTCCCCAGCCAGTACTACCTGGAACTGCGCCTGAACAAGGCGCGCCAGATGCTCATGCAAACCAGCAAGTCGATCATTCAGATCGGCCTGTCGTGCGGCTTCTCCTCGGGGCCGCATTTCTCCAGCGCCTACCGCAACTTCTTCGGCGCCACACCCCGTGAAGACCGCAACCAGCGGCGCAGCAGCAGCCCGTTCGAGCTGTCGTCGGTGCCATCCGAGCGCGGTTGAGCATTTTTTATTCCTCCCCCTCTTCTTCGGAGCCGGTGTCGGCCAGCGTCGCCTCGGGCTGTCGAGCTTCGGGTACGTCAAAGTCCACGGCCGTACGCCGGTAGTAGTGGCGCAGCTTGTCTATCGTCCCGGTAGAGAAACGGTTGCCGCCGAGATTGAAGCCGTCAGCCCTGTCAGCGTCCAGTTCAAACAGGTCGTCAGGAAGCTCGGTCATTCGGTTGTTTCTCAGGCTCACCACATCGAGGCGGGGCAGGTTGAACATCCCGTGAGGGGGCTCGGTGAGGCCGGCGCTTTCAATCATCAGGGTTTCCAGTCCGGACATTTTGCTGATGTCGGGGGAAATGCCCAGGTCTGTGTTGTGACTCAGGTCCAGGTATTCAAGGGTGTGCAGGTCGCTCAAGTCTGCGGCGCTTTTTTGCGTCAAACGGACCGTGCTTTGAGTCAGGTTGAGCCGCTTGAGCTTCGGCAGCTTGAATACGCCGGCGGGAATGTCTGGCAGTGCATACCGATGGATAAACAGGCTCTCTAGGTTGGGAAAACGCTCGATAAATCCCGCGGGGATCGATGTGGTGTCCTCCCCCCTCAGTTCCAGCCTTGAAATATGTTCGAAATCGACCCTCAGCACCGGCAGATCGCCGAGCAGCGGCACGGCTAATGTCATGTTGTGGGAGGTGGTGGGTGGCTCATGCTCTGCATTCAGGCTGGTCTCCCTGCGCCAGCCTTCCTCAATCAATGCCTTGAGTTGGCCTCGCAGGACTTGTTGTCGCGCCTGCGCGTCTTCGTCCATTGGCGCCCCCTCGTGCGGGTCGGGTACGTTTGCCGCCCATTCTCCCAAGTCCGCTTGCAGGCGCTCGTAGTCGACTTTCAGGCGTTCCAGGATTGCCATGGAGTCATCCAACCCACCGGGCAGCTTGAAAATAAAGTTATTGGCTTCAGTGGCGGTGTAGCTGGGGTAGAGCTCGAGGACCCGCTGGCGCTCGGCAGGATGGGCGTCTGCGCCAAAGTGTTCGCCGGTTCTCTGGCAATAGCGTTTGATGCGCTCCAGCGTGGCGCGAGACAGCGGGTTGCCTGACAGATCAAAGACTCTGGCGGTTGCGCGGGGCACGCTGAAGGCGGCCTCGGGTAGCCGCCTCAAATAGTTGTTACTGAGGTCGGCACGCGTCAACCGAGGGCGGTTGAGCAGGCCTTCGGGGAATTGGGAGATATTGGTCTGGCTCAGATTCAGTGTCTGCAAGTCGGCCAGGGCTCTGAGGTCGGGTGTGAGCGACAGTTGGTTGTTGTCAGACAGGTCCAGATGGCGAAGCCCGGTCCGCGTGGCAAGGTCTGCACGATTTTGAAGGGACAGGTGAAGGTTGCAGTTGCGTAACGTCAGGCTGTCGAGGTGGGGCAGCCCAATGACCTCTGGGGGGATTGTGTTGAGGGCAATATCGCGGATAGCCAGCGTTCGCAGGTTGGGGAAGTGCGTGAGGAACGCGGGTGCGTCCCGGGTGGTGCGGTAGCCCCTCAGACTCAGGGTGGAGATGAACTTGAAGCGTGTATTGAGTGTGGGGAGTTCGCCGTACAGCGGCGGCAGGTGCAACTGGTGGCCCTCGCTGAAGGCTGGATCCGGTGGGGTTTCATGACGCCAGGCGCGGATCAGTTCGCGCGTCCATCTCCAGCGATTGAGTTGCTCATCGGCGATCGTCGAGGGGGGGAGCGGTATGTCGGTACCCTGAAGGGTTTGCGGCGTGTTGGAGTTCCAGGTCGAAAGGCTGTTTTCTAACTGTAAAAATTCGTTCTTCAAGTATTGAAGCGTTTGCAGGGGGGAGCCGGGCCGGTACCTCATGAAGTTCAATGCGTTGGTCACTTGTGCTGGGCTCAGGCTCGGGTACAGCTCATGTAATAACTGAGTCTCCAGAGGGGGGCTCGGGGTTGCCGGGCTGCTGCCGTAGCCTTCCATGCCGCCGGGCAGGCGCATCAGGGCCGGGTCGTAAGAGGGTTTACGCACGGGGGCTTCGGCCAGCAGAGTGCCCAGCGCTTCACGCGCCAGCGTGTGTTGACGCAAGGTTTGCCTCAGCAGCGGACCCTGGCCGATATGAATGCCCAGTGCGTTGCGCTGCGCGTCCGGCAGTGCCTGGAGAACGGCGGTGTAGAAGTCGGTTGCGCCAAACAGGGTGCCCTTGCCGTCTTCGGGAATGTAATCGCCCTCGACAGTGCACACGAGCGTGCGGTGTATCGGTGCCTGGGGGCTGCCGATAGCATCGCGTACCTTGCCGGTACGGCTGAAGTCGGTGACTACCAGGCGCACCTGCGGCGACCATCCCGGCAGGTTTTCCAGCGAATGCAAGGCAAGACGGTGTGTGTCATTGCTTTCCAGGGCGTCCATGTACAGCCCTTCATGGGCCCGACTGATGCGCACTTCATGGGCAGCCCAGCGTGCGCGCTCTATCACCGATGCGGGCACTTTGCCTTGGTCGATGCCCGATAGCTCTTCCCCGGTCGCACTGCGTAATACTTCTTCGGCAGCGCTCGTCGGCAGGCCGGAGGTGGTGTCGATGACTTTTTGCAGGCGTGCGGTATCGATGATTTCCTCTTTTCGATAGCGCGAGTCAAACAGGCTGGCGCGTTTGTCCTGGGCTTGGCGTGCCAAGCGTTTGCGCAGCGTGGCAATACGCACGTTCATCGGGGTGGTGGGGCTGCCGAACGCCTCTTCAAGCAGGGTTTTGCGTTCTGACTCGTCCAAGGTTTCCAGCAGGGTTTGCAGCAGGTCGCCATTGTTCATCTGAGCTTCGTGTATTTGTGCTACGGCGGCGTCTTTGCGGCCTTGGTGCTCCCAGACAGTTTCACCTTTTGCGTTGAGAAACCGCAGGGTCTTGGATTCAGGCCATAAGCCGGTCTGGCTGAGCAGCCACAGTTGGGTCTGTGGGTCGGCTTTTTGATAAACCTGAGGATCGTCACTGTTCATCTGGTCGATGAAGGCTTGTAGCTGCTCATCGATCTTGACGCGCTTGAGCGTGTCAATCAGCAGTGGGGGCGGCGACTGGTGGTCCAGGTGCATTTTGCGTAGGGCCGCATCATCGGTCCCGCTGATGCGGTGGGCCAGTTCAAGGCCTGCCTCACTGATCCCCTCGGCCGGCGGCCCGAGGCGGCGCAGCAGGGTGGTGCGATCCCAGGTCAGCGGGCGATCCCCTGGGGTTATCCAGGCACCCTTGCCATTGCCGATTATCCGCGGGCGGTAGGCGTGCGCATGGGTGGGGTGTGCAAGGAAAGCGTTGCCCGCGTGTTGCGTGACAGAAAAATGCTGCCCGTTGAGTGCCAGGACTCGTTTGCCTGCATGGGCATGCAGCCCCTGCGCGTCTGCGCGTGCCGCCGCACCCAGTTGAATCTCATGGGCATAGGGCTTCAGGTCGCGGTTCCACAGGCGGGTTTTGCCGCCGGCAGTGACCGGCGTGAGTGAGTCGAAAAAGTCCCACAGCTCCTTCGGTAGCGCCTGTCTCAGCAGGCCCTCGGCAATCGGTGCGCCGACCGCGAACATGCCCAGTTGAAGCATTTGTTCAAGGATGGACATCAGGTGCCCGAATGCCTGCTTCTTGAGCCCTTCTGCCCAATCGATGATGCCTTCGAAGACTTCATCAAGCAGTTGATAGGCGGTATAGCCGAGCATCAGCAACCCCAGCGGTGGAATGAAGGGCGCGGCAATGAACGCGGCGATTTCGAGAATGGCTTTACCGATTTTTTGCACAATGTCCCAGCGTTGCCAGCGTGCCTTGCTATCGGCGTCGGCGGTCGAGATGGCTGTCACCCGCGCATCATTGAGCAGCTTGTTGAGTTTGCTTTCGTACAGGTGTTGGTAAAGATCGCCGGTGATTTTCTCTGCGTAAAATTGCAGTCGGGGTTGGGCTATCGGCTCGTCGCGCCAGGTGGGTCGTGGATCACCGACGCTGTGCTCGTGCCAGACCACTTGCGATAAGCGGCTGTTGAGGCCGGCAAAGAAGTAGCCACGGTGCTCCTGGTTGACGAAACGGCTGAAAAACGCCTGGTAGTCGGTGTTGCGTAGCTTGTTGGCCAGATCCTGCATAAATGCTGCGCCGTTGACGTAGTACTTGAGCGGGGACTGTGGGTCGCCGGGGATGTAGGCCACGACCGGGGCTGCACTGCGGTGTAACTCCAGGTCGGGAGCGAACAGTACGATGCCGGTCAGCGGCGCGTTCATCAGGTTAAGGTCGTGGCTGAGCAGTGCCTTGCCGGCAAGCTCGGCGCCAAGGTTATTCAGGCAGCGGCCAAGTGCATCAAAGACCGGGGGCGTCACATCCTTTTTGAGACGGGCCATTTGCAGGCTCGTTTGCGCATCGGCTTTCAGGCTCTGGATGACTTTGTTGCGTAGCCGGGTTTTGAGAACAGCGTCCTGGAACCCGAAAAAATGCTTGAGGTAGCGCTGATAGTGCGCGCCGATATCCAGCTGGCGGCACAACCCGATGAATTGCGCGATGCTGATCTGCTCGCGCAGCCCCGGCAGCGTGTCGAACTGCCCGGTGGTGGACGGTTCGGTAATGAAGGTTGACTCTGCGGTGTAAGCCGTTGTTTTGCCTTCGTCCGCGTCGAAGTTGTGCAGCGCGGCCTCCACCAGCGACACGGTCCAGGGTTTGGCGCCCGTCTCGAGGGGCGCCAAGGGTAAAGTCAAAGGCTTATACAGGCGCAGATAGGTGGTAGTGACATTGGACTCAACGTCAAACTGCTGCTTGAGTGCCTCTTGCAGTAACGGTGCCGCGAAGGCTTGGGGGGACTGGAGCGTTGCGAAGGCCGTATCGAGCCGGTTTTGCGCCTCCCAACTGGTCTGCACGGCTTTTTTCAGGGGGGGCGTGTTGTGAGCGATTGGCTTCACCCTGCCAGGCGGCAAATTCCAGTGGGATGTTTTTCAAGGCTTGACGCCTGTCGCTCGAGGCATTTCCAAGCCATTTCGGCAGGCGCGCATGAACCCCGGCGGGCACTCGGCTCGCTGCTTCTACAAGGCGTTGGGTGATAGGGGTTAAAGTCAGCGTGGACATGCGGCGAATCCTTCGGTGAGTGAATTTACCGTCATCACATCAGCCTGACGGCCGCCGGGGCTGTAGATAGATGAAGCAAGCAGAGAAATCAGCGAGCCGTGCCTCTGCCTCTCCAGCAACACACCGTTTAAACTGCGCCATTGCGATGCTATTTGTCGCATTGGCGTAAACCCGCCAAAATCGCGGGTTGGCGCTATAAGAAGTTGTCGCTTGGCGGCAAGGCCCTACTGAAAACTGTCCTTACAATCCCTGCATCGCCCGCCAGTTCCAGGCAGGCGTTCCTCTTCAGGAGACTCCGATGTCCGTTGAGCAAGCCCCGGTGCAACGTGCCGATTTCGACCAGGTCATGGTTCCCAACTACGCACCTGCTGCCTTCATCCCCGTACGTGGCGAAGGTTCGCGCGTGTGGGACCAGGCCGGTCGCGAGCTGATCGACTTTGCCGGCGGCATCGCGGTCAACGTATTGGGCCACGCCCACCCGGCGCTGGTCGGGGCTCTGACCGAACAGGCCAACAAGCTGTGGCACGTCTCCAACGTCTTCACCAATGAGCCGGCCTTGCGCCTGGCGCATAAGCTGATCGACGCCACCTTTGCCGAGCGGGTGTTCTTCTGCAACTCCGGCGCCGAAGCCAACGAGGCCGCGTTCAAGCTGGCCCGTCGCGTCGCGTTCGACCGTTTCGGCACCGAGAAGTACGAGATCATCGCCGCGCTGAACAGCTTCCACGGCCGTACCCTGTTCACCGTTAACGTCGGTGGCCAGTCCAAGTATTCCGATGGTTTCGGCCCGAAAATCACCGGCATCACCCACGTGCCTTACAACGATCTGGACGCGCTGAAAGCGGCTGTTTCGGGCAAGACCTGCGCCGTGGTGCTGGAACCGATCCAGGGCGAAGGCGGCGTGTTGCCGGCCGAGCTGGCTTACCTGCAAGGCGCCCGTGAACTGTGTGACGCGAACAACGCGCTGCTGGTGTTCGACGAAGTGCAAACCGGCATGGGCCGCAGCGGCCACCTGTTTGCCTATCAGCATTACGGCGTGACGCCGGACATCCTCACCAGCGCCAAGAGCCTGGGCGGCGGTTTCCCGATTGCGGCGATGCTCACCACCGAAGCGCTGGCCAAGCACCTGGTCGTTGGCACCCACGGCACCACCTACGGCGGCAACCCGCTGGCGTGCGCGGTGGCCGAGGCGGTGATTGACGTGATCAACACCCCTGAAGTGCTGGCCGGTGTGAACGCCAAGCACGACCTGTTCAAGGCCCGCCTGGAGCAGATCGGCAAGCAATACGGCATCTTCACCGAAGTGCGCGGCATGGGCCTGCTGATTGGTTGCGTGCTGAGCGATGCGTTCAAAGGCAAGGCCAAGGACGTGTTCAACGCGGCCGAGAAAGAAAACCTGATGATCCTGCAAGCCGGCCCGGATGTGGTGCGTTTTGCGCCGAGTCTGGTGGTGGAAGAGGCGGACATCAACGAAGGTCTGGACCGTTTTGAACGTGCTGTAAAAGCACTGACGCAAGTTTGATCTACCGCTCGGCGCCTGGCGATCGGGCGTCGAGCAAAAATTCTATATGCCGGACCGAGTCAAATGTGGGAGCTGGCTTGCCTGCGATAGCATCACCTCGGTGCAACTGACAGACCGAGTTGCCTGCATCGCAGGCAAGCCAGCTCCCACATGGATCTGCTTGCATATCGAGATGTATGTGAACTCAGATCTCGTGTCCGGCATTTTTCCCTCTATGAAGTTTTCGAGTTAAGGAGTGACACCATGCTGGTGATGCGCCCCGCGCAAATGGCTGATCTGGGCGAGGTACAGCGTCTGGCTGCGGACAGCCCGATTGGTGTCACCTCCTTGCCGGATGATGTGGAACGCCTGAGCGACAAGATCGCTGCCAGCGAAGCGTCCTTCGCCGCCGAGGTCAGTTTCAACGGTGAAGAAAGCTATTTCTTCGTATTGGAGGACACCGAGACCGGCAAGCTGGCGGGCTGCTCGGCCATCGTCGCCTCGGCCGGTTACTCGGAGCCGTTCTACAGCTTCCGTAACGAGACCTTCGTGCACGCCTCCCGCGAGCTGAAGATCCACAATAAGATCCACGTGCTTTCCCAGTGCCATGACCTCACCGGCAACAGCCTGCTCACCAGTTTCTACGTGGTGCCGGAACTGGTCGGTTCGCCGTGGTCGGAACTCAACTCCCGTGGCCGCTTGCTGTTTGTCGCCAGCCACCCCGAGCGCTTTGCCGACTCGGTGGTGACCGAAATCGTCGGCTACAGCGACGAGAACGGTGATTCGCCGTTCTGGGACGCCATCGGCCGCAACTTCTTCGACCTCAACTACGCTGCCGCCGAGCGCCTGTGCGGGCTGAAAAGCCGTACATTCCTCGCCGAGCTGATGCCGCACTACCCGATCTACGTGCCGCTGCTGCCGGACGAAGCCCAAGAGGCGATGGGCCAGGTGCACCCGCGTGCGCAGATCACCTTCGACATCCTGATGCGTGAAGGCTTCGAGACCGACCACTACATCGACATCTTCGACGGTGGCCCGACGCTGCATGCGCGGGTCTCGGGCATTCGCTCCATCGCCCAGAGCCGCGTGGTGCCGGTAAAGATCGGCGAAATGGCCAAGGGTGTGGGCCGCCAGTACCTGGTGAGCAACGCGCAGTTGCAGGATTACCGTGCGGTGATGCTGGAACTGGACTATGCGCCCGGCAAACCGGTGACCCTGGACCTGGCAGCCGCCGAGGCCTTGGGCGTCGGCGAAGGCGCAAGCGTGCGCTTGGTAGCGGTTTAAAAGCAGAGTTTCGCGGGTGGCCTGAAGCAGGCGGCCCGTCTGAGGAGATAGCATGATCGTTCGTCCCGTACGCAGCAGCGATTTACCGGCCCTGATTGATCTGGCGCGCAGCACCGGCACCGGTCTCACCACCTTGCCGGCCAACGAAGAGCGCCTGACCCACCGGGTTGGCTGGGCGGAAAAAACCTTTCGCGGCGACGCCGGGCGCGGCGATGCCGACTACCTGTTCGTGCTGGAAAACGACGAAGGCCGCGTGGTGGGCATTTCCGCCATTGCCGGCGCTGTCGGCCTGCGTGAGCCTTGGTACAACTTCCGGGTCGGCCTGACGGTCAGCGCTTCCCAGGAGCTGAATATCTACCGCGAGATTCCGACGCTGTTCCTGGCCAACGACCTTACCGGTAATTCCGAGCTGTGCTCGTTGTTCCTGCACGCCGATTACCGCACCGGCCTCAACGGCCGCATGCTGGCCAAGGCGCGCTTGCTGTTTATCGCTGAATTCCCGCAACTGTTCGGTAACAAGATCATTGCCGAGATGCGCGGTGTGTCCAACGACGCCGGACGCTCGCCGTTCTGGGAAAGCCTGGGCCGCCATTTCTTCAAAATGGAGTTCAGCCAGGCCGATTACCTCACCGGCGTGGGCAACAAAGCGTTTATCGCCGAGCTGATGCCGAAGTTTCCGCTGTACAGCTGCTTCCTGTCGGAAGACGCACGCAACGTAATCGGCAAGGTCCACCCGGACACCGAACCTGCGCTGAGCATGCTCAAGAGTGAAGGTTTCAGCTACCAGGGCTATGTCGACATCTTCGATGCCGGCCCTGCGGTGGAATGCGAGACCAGTAAGATCCGCGCGGTCCGCGACAGCGAAGCGCTGGTGCTGGCGATCGGCACGCCCGGCGACGATGCCACCCCGTTCCTGATCCATAACCGTAAACGCGACGATTGCCGCATCACCGCCGCCCCCGCGCGGCTGGCGGCAGGCACCCTGGTGGTCGATCCGCTCACCGCCAAGCGCCTGCAGCTGATCGCCGGTGATCAAGTGCGTGCCGTACCGTTGTCCGCTGCCCGGGAGTCGAAATAATGAATTCGCTGTATATCGCAGGGAGCTGGCTGGCCGGCCAGGGTGAACTGTTCGAATCGCGCAACCCGGTGACCCAGCAAGTGCTGTGGGCCGGCAATGGCGCCACCATCGAGCAGGTCGAATCCGCCGTGCAGGCCGCGCGCCAGGCATTCCCGGCGTGGGCCAAGCGCCCGCTGGAAGAACGCATCAGCGTGCTGGAAGCCTTCGCCGCCACCCTGAAAAGCCGCGCCGATGAAATCGCCCGTTGCATCGGCGAAGAAACCGGCAAACCGCTGTGGGAATCGGCCACCGAAGTCACCAGCATGGCCAACAAGATCGCGATCTCGGTGCAAAGCTACCGCGAACGTACCGGCGAGAAGAGCGGCCCGTTGGGCGACGCCACCGCTGTATTGCGTCACAAACCTCACGGCGTGGTCGCGGTGTTCGGTCCGTACAACTTCCCTGGCCACTTGCCGAACGGGCATATCGTCCCGGCCTTGCTGGCGGGCAATACTGTGCTGTTCAAACCGAGCGAGTTGACCCCTAAAGTCGCCGAGCTGACCGTGCAGTGCTGGATCGACGCCGGGTTGCCGGCGGGTGTACTGAACCTGCTGCAAGGCGCGCGGGAGACCGGTATCGCGCTGGCGGCCAACCCAGGCATCGACGGGTTGTTCTTTACCGGCTCCAGCCGCACCGGCAATCACCTGCACCAGCAGTTCTCTGGGCGCCCGGACAAGATCCTGGCCCTGGAAATGGGCGGCAATAACCCGCTGGTGGTCGACGAAGTGGCCGATGTGGACGCGGCGGTCTACACCATCATTCAGTCGGCGTTTATCTCCGCCGGCCAGCGTTGCACCTGTGCCCGCCGTTTGCTGGTGCCAGAAGGCGCCTGGGGCGATGCGTTGCTGGCGCGCCTGGTGGCGGTCAGCGCGACGATTGAAGTGGGTGCGTTTGACCAGCAACCGGCGCCGTTCATGGGCTCGGTGATCTCCCTCGGCGCCGCCAAAGCCTTGATGGACGCCCAGGAGCTGATGCTGGCCAACGGCGCTGTGGCGTTGCTGGAAATGACTCAGCCTCAGGATCAGGCCGCCTTGCTGACCCCAGGCATCATCGATGTGACGGCCGTGACCGAGCGTGAAGACGAAGAACTGTTTGGCCCACTGTTGCAAGTGATCCGCTACGCTGATTTTGAAGCGGCGATTGTCGAGGCCAACAACACCCAGTACGGCCTGGCCGCGGGTTTGTTGTCGGATTCTGAGGCACGCTACCAGCAGTTCTGGCTGGAAAGCCGCGCGGGCATCGTCAATTGGAACAAACAGCTGACCGGCGCCGCCAGTACCGCGCCGTTCGGCGGTGTAGGGGCGTCGGGCAACCACCGCGCCAGTGCGTATTACGCGGCGGATTATTGTGCGTACCCGGTGGCGTCGCTGGAAACGCCTGACTTGGTTGTTCCAGCCACACTCACCCCCGGCATTACGCTGAGCTAAAGATGCCACCTATCGAGTGTGGGAGCGGGTTCACAGATAAAGACCTGTGGTGTGCTGAAGATTGCCTATAAAAACAGATGTTCGTGGAGCCTCGCCGATGAAATCCTATGAAGTCAATTTTGACGGTCTAGTGGGGCCGACCCATAACTACGGCGGTTTGTCCTTCGGCAACGTCGCGTCCCAGAGCAACAGCCAGCAGCATTCCAATCCCAAGGAAGCGGCGTTGCAGGGCCTGCAAAAAATGAAAGCCCTGATGGACATGGGCTTTGTGCAAGGCGTGCTTGCGCCGCAGGAGCGCCCGGACGTGGCCGCTTTGCGCAACCTTGGTTTCAACGGCACCGATGCTCAGGTGATTCAGCAGGCGGCCAAGCAGGCAATGCCTTTGCTGGTCGCGAGCTGCTCGGCGTCGAGCATGTGGGTAGCCAACGCCGCCACCGTCAGCCCGAGCGCTGATACGGCCGACGGCCGCGTGCATTTCACTGCTGCCAACCTCAATTGCAAATACCACCGCAGCATCGAACACCCGACCACCAGCCGTGTGCTGGGCGCGATGTTTGCCGATGAAAAGCACTTCGCTCACCACGCTGCGTTGCCGGCGGTGGCGCAGTTCGGCGACGAGGGTGCGGCCAACCATACGCGCTTCTGCCGTGAATACGGTGAGGCCGGCGTTGAGTTTTTCGTGTTCGGTCGCAGTGCGTTCGACCCCCGCTACCCGGCGCCACAGAAGTACCCGGCGCGTCAGACGCTTGAAGCGTCCCAGGCTGTCGCACGCCTGCACGGCTTGAAGGATGAGGGCGTGGTCTACGCCCAGCAGAACCCAGCGGTGATTGATGCCGGTGTATTCCACAACGATGTGATCGCGGTGGGCAACGGTGAAGTGTTGTTCTATCACGAGGACGCATTCCTCAATACCGAGCAGATGCTTGGCGAGCTGCAAGGCAAACTGGGCAAGTTGGGCGGCAACTTCCAGTCTGTTTGCGTGCCCCGCGCCCAGGTCAGCGTCGAGGACGCAGTGCGTTCCTACCTGTTCAACAGCCAGTTGCTGACCCGTGCCGACGGCTCAATGCTGCTGATCGTGCCGGAAGAGTGCCGCGCCAACGAACGCGTCTGGCACTATCTGCAAGGCCTCACGGCTTCCGGCGGGCTGATTCGCGAAGTGAACGTCTTCGACCTCAAGCAAAGCATGCAGAACGGCGGTGGTCCGGCGTGCCTGCGCTTGCGCGTAGCTTTGAACGAAACCGAACTGGCGGCGGTGAATCCAGGCGTTATCATGACTGCACCGTTGTACGAAACCCTGACCCAATGGGTCGACAAGCACTACCGCGACAGCCTGCGTGAAACCGACCTGGCTGACCCGCAATTGCTGCTGGAGTGCCGGACGGCATTGGATGAACTGACGCAAATCCTTAAACTGGGCTCGGTTTATCCTTTCCAGATCAATTAATGCCGCATGGCTGAGAGTTATTTTATGACCACCGACACCCTGAAACTGATCCTTGAAGACACCGACGGCACCCAGCTGGAAACCTCCTGCACCCGCGTCGCTGTGGTCTGGCAGGGCAAGGAAATCTGGATTCAGCACGACGGCCGTGGCCAACTGCTGATCGGCGTAGACGTGGAAGAAGGCGACGCCGAATACGCCAACCTGCTGATGCGCCCATTGGCCACCAACCTGATGAGCCTGCAGCTGGAAATGGAACCGGCCGACGTTGAAGGTGATGACGACGATCACGTCCACGGCCCAGGCTGCAACCACTAAGGAAGCTGCGTATGCTCGCCCTCGGCAAACTGCTTGAACTGACCCTCGCCGGACGTGAACCGGCGCAAAAAATTCAACTGACCGTCGACGGCGTGCAAATGCGCTGGCTCAGCGAGGGCGCACTTGAAGTGCGCCCGCCGCAAGCCCAGGACAAAGGCGGGGACTTACTGCTGTCGTCCGGCATCCATGGCAACGAAACCGCGCCGATCGAACTGCTCGACCGCCTGTTGCATGGCATCGCCCGTGGGGAGATCAAACCCCGCAATCGTATTCTGTTCCTGTTCGGCAACCCCGAGGCCATGCGCCGCGGCGAGCGTTACCTCGAACTGGACGTCAACCGGCTGTTCAACGGCCGTCATGAAAAAAACATCGGCCCTGAAGCCATGCGTGCCGCCGAGCTTGAGCAATTGGCCCGCAGCTTCTTCAGCGTGCCTGACCGTTCGCGCCTGCATTACGACCTGCACACGGCCATTCGCGGCTCGAAGATCGAGCAGTTCGCCCTGTATCCGTGGAAGGAAGGTCGCCAGCACGCTCGTAGTGAGCTGGAACGGCTGCGTGCCGCTGGCATGGAAGCGGTGTTGTTGCAGAACAAAACCTCGATCACCTTCACCGCGTTTACCTACGAGCAGTTGGAAGCCGAGGCCTTCACGCTGGAACTGGGCAAGGCGCGACCGTTCGGGCAGAACCAGGGTGTGGACGTGTCGCGCCTGGAAATTCGCCTCAAGCAGATCATCGAAGGCACCGAGCCTGAGACCGATAGCCTTGAAGGCCTGAAGCTGTTCGCCGTTGCGCGGGAAGTGATCAAGCACAGCGATGCCTTCCTGATGCACTTGCCGACGGATGTGGAAAACTTTTCGGAGCTGGAAAAGGGCTATCTGCTGGCCGAAGACGTGGCCAAGACCCGTTGGGTGATCGAGGAGGAGGGCGCGCGCATCATCTTTCCCAACCCCAAGGTGAAGAATGGCTTGCGGGCAGGGATATTGATTGTGCCGACGACGGACGCTGGTTTGGTCTGAATCTAAAGGTCCACCGCGATCAAATGTGGGAGCTGGCTTGCCTGCGATAGGCACAGGCATCTACACATTTTCAATGTGATAGTGCGTAGCAGCTGTCGAGCCCTGGCGAGGCTGCGTTTGCGGTCTGTCTGACACACCGCTGACGCAGCCTCGCCAGGGCTCGACAGCTGCTACGCAGAGGGCTCGCTCAAGATGTGTAGATACTTATGCTGCGATAGGATCAACTCGGTCCGTCAGTGACGCTGAGGCGATGCCATCGCAGGCAAGCCAGCTCCCACACAGGCCCAGCTCTGAGGCTGGGCCTGGCGGTGTTGTTTAGACCGCTACAGCACGCGGCTCGCTGCGACGGATCGCACGCACTTTATGCAGCGTATCGGCGCAGGTCCGCGCCGCTTCCTGGCCTTTGTGCACGAAGTGCTCGTAGAAAAAGGTGTGGTGCTCAGTGCCCGCATGGAAGTGATGCGGTGTCAGCGATACCGAGAACACCGGCACTTCAGTTTCCAGCTGCACCTGCATCAGCCCGCTGACGACCGATTGGGCCACGAATTCG
The DNA here is from genome assembly GCF_900005865.1 of Pseudomonas sp. 58 R 12. Lineage (NCBI taxonomy): Bacteria > Pseudomonadati > Pseudomonadota > Gammaproteobacteria > Pseudomonadales > Pseudomonadaceae > Pseudomonas > Pseudomonas sp. 58 R 12. The sequence continues at coordinate 227,425 of NZ_CVTP01000006.1, read as the reverse complement.
TGACGGTAGATGCCGCCATCCACCACCAGCGCAGCAGCGACGATACCGGCGTAGCGGCCGGTCTTGGCCAGCAGCTTGGCGTGCAGGGGCATTTCAAAGGCGCCGCCGACTTCAAAGAAATCAATATCCGATTCCTGGTAGCCCTGGGCGATCATTTCGGCGAGGAAGCCTTTGCGCGATTGGTCGACAATATCCTTGTGCCAGCAGGCCTGGATAAACGCGACGCGCTCGCCGTGATGGTTTTTGCTTTTGCTGTCGATCGCAGTGGGTTGCATGTTCTGACTCCTGTTTAAGAAAAAAACAGGGCGTTATGAATCGAATGGGATTTAAGGGTACGCAAGCACACTTCGTGCGCGGCCCTTAGGTGCCAATCCCGTTCTCTCTTCATCCGGACTATGACCGTCGGCCCCGGGATCACACCGGGTCTGCTGACCTTGTCGCCGTCCTGCGTGAGCAGTTCGAGGCGCCAAGCGCTCGCGGGCTATACACATTGCGTGTAATTACCGCCGGTGGGGAATTGCACCCCGCCCTGAGAACGTTGCCACCAGAACTCTGGCGGCGGAGAGTTTTTAACACGGTTTTTCGCAAACTGCACGATCGCTGTATCGATAAGCTATATCGGTTTGTTTGGTTGGTATTCGATTGAATGCAGCGGGGGCTTGATATTCCGTGGCTTTGCCCGCAGTAATCATTCACAAAAAGAACTTACTGAACCCCTGGAGGCTTGTTTCATGTCCGTGATTGACCTGCGCAGCGACACTGTGACCCAACCCACTCCCGGCATGCTCGACGCCATGGCTACTGCCGTCAGCGGCGATGACGTGTATGGCGAAGACCCCAGCGTCAATCGTCTGGAGGCCGAGTTGGCCAAGCGCCTGGGCTTTGCCGCTGCGCTGTTCGTGCCCACCGGCACCATGAGCAACCTGCTGGCGTTGATGGCTCACTGTGAGCGTGGCGAGGAATACATCGTCGGCCAGCAGGCCCACACCTACAAATACGAAGGTGGCGGCGCAGCGGTGTTGGGTTCGATCCAACCGCAACCGCTGGACATGCAGGCAGATGGTTCCCTGGACCTGGACCAGGTGCTGGCGGCGATCAAGCCGGACGACTTCCATTTCGCCCGCACGCGCCTGCTGGCGCTGGAAAACACCATGCAAGGCAAGGTATTGCCGCTGGACTACCTGGCGAAGGCGCGGGCATTCACCCGTGAACAGGGCCTGGCCCTGCATTTGGACGGCGCACGGCTCTACAACGCAGCGGTCAAGCTGGGCGTGGAGGCGCGCGAGATTGCCAAGCACTTTGATTCGGTGTCGGTGTGCCTGTCCAAGGGCCTTGGCGCGCCGATTGGCTCGGTGTTGTGCGGTTCCACGGCGTTGATCGCCAAGGCCAGGCGCCTGCGCAAGATGGTCGGCGGCGGCATGCGCCAGGCCGGTTCCCTGGCGGCGGCGGGGCTGTATGCGCTGGACCACCAGGTGCAGCGCTTGGCCGACGACCACGCCAACGCCCAATGGCTGGGTGATGAGCTGCGCAAAGTGGGTTATGAAGTGGAGCCGGTACAGACCAACATGGTCTACGTGCAGATCGGTGATCGGGCCGAAGCCTTGAAGGTTTTTGCTGCCGAGCGCGGGATCAAGTTGAGCACTGCACCGCGCCTGCGCATGGTCACGCATATGGATGTCAGCCGGGCGCAGATCGAGCAAGTCGTGCAGGCATTCGTCGAGTTTTCGCGCAAATGAGCGTGCAGACCGTCTAATTGAACCTTTCAATCGTATAAACACGCTGTACCCCCGGCAAAGGGCCGATATAATGCGGCCCTTTGCCGTCGCTCCGTCTGATGATGTTGCGCATTGGCCTTTGGCCGCAGCCTCCGTGGAAGAACCTAATGAAAAGCGCAGAAATCCGTGAAGCCTTCCTTCGCTTCTTCGAAGAGCAAGGTCACACCCGTGTCGCCTCCAGCTCCTTGATCCCAGGCAATGACCCAACCCTGCTGTTCACTAACGCGGGGATGAACCAGTTCAAGGACTGCTTCCTGGGCCAGGAAAAGCGCGCCTACACCCGCGCCACCAGCAGCCAGAAGTGCGTGCGTGCCGGCGGCAAGAACAGTGACCTGGAAAACGTGGGCTACACCGCCCGCCACCACACGTTCTTCGAAATGCTGGGTAACTTCAGCTTTGGTGACTATTTCAAGAAAGATGCGATTACGTTCGCCTGGACCTTCCTGACCGGCGTGTTGAAGCTGCCAAAGGAAAAACTCTGGGTAACCGTGTACGCCACGGACGACGAAGCGTACGACATCTGGACCAAGGAAATCGGCGTGCCCGTCGAGCGCATGATTCGCATCGGCGACAACAAGGGCGCCCCGTACGCTTCCGACAACTTCTGGACCATGGGCGATACCGGCCCGTGTGGCCCTTGCACCGAGATCTTCTACGACCACGGCGCCGACATCTGGGGTGGCCCACCGGGTTCGCCGGAAGAAGACGGCGACCGTTACATCGAGATCTGGAACAACGTGTTCATGCAGTTCAACCGCACCGCCGATGGCGTGTTGCATCCGCTGCCTGCGCCGTCGGTGGATACCGGCATGGGCCTGGAGCGGATCAGTGCGGTGATGCAGCACGTTCACTCCAACTACGAAATCGACCTGTTCACCAACTTGTTGAGCGCGTCGGCCGCGGCCATTGGTTGTGCCAATGAAAGCCAGTCTTCGCTCAAGGTGGTGTCTGACCACATCCGTTCCTGCGGTTTCCTGATCGCCGACGGTGTGTTGCCTTCCAACGAAGGCCGTGGCTATGTGCTGCGCCGTATCATTCGTCGCGCCTGCCGTCACGGTAACAAGCTGGGCGCCACTGGCAGCTTCTTCTACAAAATCGTGGCCGCACTGGTTGCCGAGATGGGCGAAGCCTTCCCGGAACTCAAGCAGCAGCAAAGCAATATCGAGCGCGTGCTCAAGGCTGAGGAGGAGCAGTTCTCCAAGACCCTCGAACACGGCCTGAAAATCCTGGAGCAGGACCTGGCTGAACTCAAAGGCACCGTGGTGCCTGGCGATGTGGTGTTCAAGCTGTATGACACCTATGGCTTCCCGATGGACCTGACCGCCGACATCGCCCGTGAGCGTGAGCTGACCATTGATGAGGCCGGTTTTGAGCGTGAGATGGAAGCCCAGCGCGTGCGTGCCCGCTCCGCCAGTTCCTTCGGCCTGGACTACAACACCCTGGTCAAGGTTGACGTGCCTACCGAATTCATCGGTTACAAGGCTACCGTTGGCGCTGCCAAGATCGTTGCCATCTACAAAGACGGCAAGTCGGTCGACGTGTTGAGTGAAGGCGAAGAGGCGGTTGTGGTCCTGGACCAGACGCCGTTCTACGCCGAGTCGGGTGGCCAGATTGGTGACTGTGGTTTCCTGAGTTCGACGTCCGGCCGTTTTGAGGTGCGCGACACCACCAAGACCGGCGGTGCGTTCCTGCATCACGGTGTGTTGGTGTTGGGCAACTTGACGGTCGGTGCGCCGGTGGACACTCAGGTCGATGCCGATGTACGCCATGCGACGGCGTTGAATCACTCGGCCACTCACCTGCTGCACGCCGCGCTGCGCCAGGTACTGGGCGAGCACGTCCAGCAGAAAGGTTCGTTGGTCGACAGCCAGCGCCTGCGCTTCGACTTCAGCCACTTTGAAGCGATCAAGCCCGAGCAGATCAAGGCCCTGGAAGACATCGTCAACGCTGAGATTCGCAAGAACACCGCGGTAGAAACCGAAGAAACCGACATCGAGACCGCCAAGGCCAAAGGCGCCATGGCGCTGTTCGGCGAGAAGTACGGCGACAACGTGCGTGTATTGAGCATGGGCGGCAGTTTCTCTGTGGAACTGTGTGGCGGTATCCACGCCAACCGTACCGGCGACATCGCCCTGCTGAAAATCATCAGCGAAGGGGGTGTGGCGTCCGGTGTGCGTCGTATCGAGGCCGTCACCGGCGCTGCGGCCCTGGCCTACCTCAATGCGGCTGAAGAACAACTCAAGGAAGCGGCCAGCCTGGTCAAGGGCAGCCGTGACAACCTGATCGACAAGCTGTCGGCTGTGCTGGAGCGCAACCGTGCGCTGGAGAAACAGCTGGAGCAGTTGCAGGCCAAGGCGGCCAGTGCGGCGGGCGACGATTTGTCGGCTTCTGCGGTGGACGTCAAGGATGTGAAAGTGTTGGCTGCGCGCCTGGACGGTCAGGACGGCAAGGCGCTGTTGGCCTTGGTCGATCAGTTGAAGAACAAGCTCGGCCGCGCAGTGATCCTGCTCGGCGGTGTCCATGAGGATAAGGTCGTTCTGGTTGCCGGTGTAACCAAGGACCTGACTGGCCAACTCAAGGCCGGTGATTTGATGAAGCAAGCCGCCGCGGCAGTGGGCGGGAAGGGCGGCGGTCGTCCGGACATGGCGCAAGGCGGTGGTGTAGACGCTGGCGCCCTGGACGCAGCCCTGGCCCTGACCGTGCCGTTTGTCGAGGCAGGTATTTAAGGCACTGTTAATCAGCCCGTGGTCTAGTCGCGGGCTGGTTCGGTGCTGGTTGATTGGTTATCAGGCGCCCCTTTACGGGCTGAGGCGGCTTAGAAATGGCTTTGATCGTACAGAAATTTGGAGGCACCTCGGTCGGCTCTGTCGAAAGAATCGAGCAGGTGGCCGACAAGGTTAAGAAGTTCCGCGATGCTGGCGACGACCTAGTGGTGGTGCTGTCGGCCATGAGCGGCGAGACCAATCGCCTGATCGATCTGGCCAAGGCAATCAGTGGTGATCAACAGCCGCTCCCGCGTGAGCTGGATGTGATCGTGTCCACCGGCGAGCAGGTGACCATCGCCTTGCTGGCCATGGCGCTGAATAAGCGCGGTGTGCCGGCGGTGTCCTACACTGGCAGCCAGGTGCGTATCCTCACTGACAGCGCGCATACCAAGGCGCGCATCCTGCAAATTGATGATCAGAAAATTCGTACTGATCTGAAAGCCGGCCGCGTGGTAGTTGTGGCGGGCTTCCAGGGTGTGGATGAGCAGGGCAATATCACCACCCTCGGGCGTGGCGGTTCAGATACCACCGGCGTGGCGCTGGCGGCGGCGCTCAAGGCCGATGAATGCCAGATTTACACCGATGTGGATGGTGTCTATACCACCGATCCGCGTGTGGTGTCCGTGGCTCAGCGCCTGGATAAGATCACCTTTGAAGAGATGCTGGAAATGGCCAGCCTTGGTTCCAAGGTGTTGCAGATCCGCGCGGTGGAGTTTGCCGGCAAGTACAACGTTCCGCTGCGCGTATTGCACAGCTTCAAAGAGGGTCCGGGCACCCTCATTACTATTGATGAAGAGGAATCCATGGAACAGCCAATCATTTCCGGTATCGCTTTCAACCGTGATGAAGCCAAGCTGACCATCCGTGGCGTGCCAGACACCCCGGGCGTGGCGTTCAAGATCCTGGGCCCTATCAGCGGCGCGAACATCGAAGTCGACATGATCGTGCAGAACGTTTCGCACGATAACACCACCGATTTCACCTTCACCGTGCACCGCAACGAGTACGATGCGGCGGAACGGATCCTGCAGAACACTGCGCAGGAAATCAGTGCCCGCGAAGTGATCGGCGACACCAAGATTGCCAAGGTGTCGATCGTGGGTGTGGGCATGCGTTCCCATGCCGGCGTTGCCAGCCGTATGTTTGAGGCCCTGGCCAAGGAAAGCATCAATATCCAGATGATTTCCACCTCCGAAATCAAGGTTTCGGTGGTGATCGAAGAGAAGTACCTGGAACTGGCTGTACGTGCGCTGCATACCGCTTTTGAGCTGGACGCTCCGGCCCGACAGGGCGAGTGATGCAGTGCCAGAAAGGCGCGGTTTACCGCGCCTTTCATTTTTTGTAGGGCGCATGTTCTTTTGCGTGGGCTCGACAATACTTAGGTGGTAGGGCTACGGCTTTTGGGTTGTAGGTCGAATGCCTTTTTTTTGCAGACTGTTGTTCCTGAACTGAAATGCGTGAGGAGAAAGGTATGTTGATTCTGACTCGTCGTTGCGCAGAAAGCCTGATTATCGGTGATGGCGAAATCACCGTGACCGTGCTCGGCGTCAAAGGCAATCAAGTACGTATCGGGGTTAACGCTCCGAAAGAGGTAGCGGTGCACCGCGAGGAAATCTACCTGCGGATCAAGAAAGAGAAGGACGAAGAACCAAGCCTTTAATTTTTATCGTTTTTTATGTTTGCAAACGGGGATGAACGTGGTTAATATACGCCCCGTGTTGCGGAGAGCTGGCCGAGTGGCCGAAGGCGCTCCCCTGCTAAGGGAGTACACCTCAAAAGGGTGTCGGGGGTTCGAATCCCCCGTTCTCCGCCATTATTTGCTTAGTACGTTGCAATCTGGTTTTTTCGGTAAGTTGTTGAAATTACTCGAAAAAATAGCTTTACATAGAGATTGAACGGCCTATAATGCGCGGCAACAAATGCACTCGTAGCTCAGCTGGATAGAGTACTCGGCTACGAACCGAGCGGTCACAGGTTCGAATCCTGTCGAGTGCACCATTTAAGAGTCAGTTGCAGCAATGCAGGTGATTCGGTTACAACCAGTTGTGATCTGGTCTAAAAACACAATCTGCACTCGTAGCTCAGCTGGATAGAGTACTCGGCTACGAACCGAGCGGTCACAGGTTCGAATCCTGTCGAGTGCACCATACAAACAAAAAGCCCGCCTAGTGCGGGCTTTTTGCCGTCTGGGGTTTGTGTAGGATTTGTTCTTTTTCTCCTCTCTCATGTGTTTTCCTTCCACACTGCGTCGTCGCAGTTCATAGATGCAGCCAATGCTTAGCTTTGGCTCGCAAGCGCTTGTTCTTTCCAGTTTTTTAACGTTTAAAGTGGCCGGGCGGTGTATCATTGCGCCCGTCAGCCCCGCCGGGGCTTGTGGAATACCTCCATGGACTTACCCAGTAGTTACTCAGTACCCCGTTTTACCAATCATGAATTGACTGATTGATCCTTCCGGCGTGCCCCGCTGCTGGGAGTGGAGTTCGCCTATGACCGAAGTAGAAGTAAAGAAAAAAACACAAGACAGCCTGCAGGATCGCTTGGCTCAAGTCATCGAGCTGCTGCAGCGCCAGCGCGTGGTCGAAGACCTTACGCACCGCCAGGATGGTCCGAATAACGACTTGGTCGAAAACCTGGTCCATCGGCAAAACCTCGTCGAGCTGCAACGCAAGCTCGATGACCTGCACTCCGCCGACGTCGCCTATATTCTCGAAGCCCTGCCGCTGGATGACCGACTGGCCCTTTGGCAATTGGTCAAGGCTGATCGTGACGGTGACATCCTGCTCGAAGTATCTGACTCAGTCCGTGAAACCCTGATCGCCGACATGGACGACCACGAGCTCCTGGCTGCGGCCAAGGAGATGGACGCCGACGAGCTGGCTGACCTTGCCCCCGAGCTGCCACGTGATGTTGTCCATGAGCTGATGGAAGCGCTGGACACGCAACAGCGCGAGCGCGTGCGCTCTGCGTTGTCTTACGATGAGGATCAAGTCGGCGCGCTGATGGACTTCGAGATGGTCACCATCCGCGAAGACGTTAGCCTGGAAGTGGTCCTGCGCTACCTGCGCCGGCTTAAAGAGCTGCCTGGTCACACCGACAAGCTGTTCGTGGTCGACTACGAAGGCATTCTCAAGGGTGTACTGCCGATCAAGCGTCTGCTGGTCAATGATCCGGACAAGATGGTTGCGGATTTGATGGCCAGCGATACGGTGAGTTTTCACCCGGATGAAGATGCCTACGACGCGGCGCAAGCGTTCGAGCGTTATGACTTGATCTCGGCGCCGGTGGTCGACAAGAACGGCAAATTGATTGGCCGTTTGACCATCGATGAGATCGTCGACCTGATTCGTGAAGAGAGTGAAACTGAAGTCCTCAACATGGCGGGTTTGCGTGAAGAGGAAGATATCTTTGCGTCGGTCTGGCGCTCGCTTCGTAACCGCTGGGCCTGGCTGGCGGTCAATCTGGTTACCGCCTTTATCGCCTCGCGTGTGATCGGCTTGTTCGAGGGCTCCATTGAGAAGCTGGTAGCCCTGGCCGCGTTGATGCCGATTGTGGCCGGTATTGGCGGCAACTCCGGCAACCAGACGATCACGATGATCGTGCGCGCGATGGCGCTGGACCAAGTGAGTACGGCTAACTCATCGCGTCTGTTGCGCAAAGAGCTGGCCGTGGGCCTGATCAACGGTTTGGTGTGGGGTGGGGTGATCGGTGTGGTGGCCTACTTGCTCTATGGCAGTTGGTCGCTTGGCGTGGTGATGACTGCTGCCATGACCCTCAACCTGCTGTTGGCGGCCCTGATGGGGGTATTGATCCCCATGACCCTGGCCCGTCTTGGACGCGACCCAGCGATGGGTGCCAGCGTGATGATCACAGCCATGACCGACAGTGGTGGCTTCTTCATCTTCCTGGGCCTGGCGACGATATTCCTGCTCTGATTCCATCCAGTGGGGGCAAATCTGCCCCCACCTCACATCCTCTTCCCGAATTGCGCGCAAAAAAAAGCCAGCACATGGCTGGCTTCGGCTTTCAGCTGCAAATCAATTGGCTTCTGCGGCCGCCTCAACGTCGTGCGCGATAAGCGAGACGAGAGCATTTTGCTGGCGGTGGGAAAGCTGGCGAAAACGCTGCAGCAGTTCGCGTTCGTGCAGCGACAGCTCGGGGCTGTCCAGGCGCATGCTCAACTCTTCGCCCAACGCACCTTCCTGAATGAGGCTTTGTTCCAGGCGCGCGATGATTTCGGAGTTCATACTGCGGTGATGATTGCGAGCCACCTCGGCAATGCGTTCCCGCATTCCGTCTGGCAGACGTACGACGAACTTGTCAGCCGTACGGCTGGAATAAATTGCCTGTTTCAATGGGCGCATATATTTAACCGGTTAGTTCAGGGGAGCGGTTTTTGGAATTGGCCGCAAGATGAGTGTTAAGACAAGACTCACGACCAAAGTTCAACCCGAATTGCAAAGAGGCCGCATCATGCCTCAGATTTGCCAGTTCCTTGGCGTCAATTCTGTGACAAATATTGAACCGACTAAAGGCTTTATGCCAGCACTCATTTTTTTTTTTGCGGACTGGTTGGAAAAATCTTCTACGCGTGATTCCGCGATGGAACTTCCCGGAACTCCAGACCAGCACAGGGTTTGAGGCCGCACATCCTATAGCAAAGTGGCACTTTGCCCTTAGGTTTAAGACTAGTGGCAATTTGCCGATTAGCCAGAGCCAGGCGACATAAGGTAGGGGGAGATTAGCGCAGGACTGGGTCGAACTTGATACGACGACCGACAATGAGGGTGATCAACAACAGGCTGGCAAACACACCGGTGGCAATGAATGCGGTGGTTTGGCCGTCTTGCGATTCGGCGCCCAAGCCCACGGCGCCGGTGAAGGCGGTCAGGCACAAAAACAGCCAGGCAGATTTGGTCATTTACGATTTCCTTAGAAAACCCAGTGTTCAGATGCAGGTGCAGCGTGGGTGCCTTCGGTCAGGCGTACCGGCGATTGCGCGTTGGGCGTCATTACCGCCAGCTGCGGCCGCTGTTGCAGGTGATGCGGGACAGCCTGGCTGATCTGCGCGGGATCGTTAGCGCCAGTCGATTGAAAATGGAATGTAACTAATACAGCCAAGGCTACGGTGTTGAGGGCTAACAGAAGGGCACTGTTCATGGTCATGTTCTCCGCTTAACGCCGTGGCTTATTGGGTTTGTAGGAGAAGTATTGCAGGTCTCGTGCCAATCTATTAATCCATTAAAATCAATGGCTTGAGTGTACTTTAAAGGGTCGAAAGGTTGCAATTTGCAATGATGGCATTTTGAGGGAGTGCATTTTGCACGATGGCGGCAAGTGCCCGGGTTTACGGGGCGAAACTGCGATCAGCCCGGCAGGGATCGGCCTACACTCAAAAAGCCGACGGACGACATGACAAAACCCACCTCGGCCGTTAACATGCACGCCGTCCGTCGCCGTGCCCTTGGTCAGACGACTGTCATTTGTCCCAGTAGCTCAATTGGATAGAGCATCCCCCTCCTAAGGGGAAGGTTGGCCGTTCGAACCGGCCCTGGGACACCATCTACTTCAAGGCTTTCAGCTATCCTCCCTCTGCCCGGTACGGCATCTCAGTGCCCCGAGCTGCGCAGGCCATACTTGCGCAATGCCCCCGCTCAGCAGTCCACAGTCACTCCGGTGTAAAGCGTGCGCCCATCACCTGGAGAATGCAGGGGCTTGCGCGTCACTTCTCAGAATTACATGGCTATGAGGTGATGGGCGTCGGTGCCTCTTACATCGGCTTCATTCGTGCTGAGCCGCCCGATATATCCCTGGCTGACCGCGTTGCGAAGGATTTTTGTGCGCTCTACAACACTGGCGATGAAAGCCTGCCAGCACAGGTTCGTGTAGCCACAGAGGCGATCTCCGGTCGCAGGCACCTGTGGTTGCGTTACGTGGAGTGACGCTGTGTGAAAGCGAGAAGCCCTGAGAGCTGAGCATTTTCGATACTTTTGTCGAACCTTGTCGGTGTTCAGGGCTCTCAGCACGTGCGCGGTGTATTTATCGCAACTTATGTACCTTGCAAGTGGCCGGGCAGCGTCTGAGCTATTACGCAAAATAATCCCCGGAAACAGCGCATGTTGCCTGTCCGGACCCGGCCACCCCGGACTATCATGCCGATAGCCCTACCTCTCACCGCAAGGAGCCGCTCGGAACGCCGATGCGCCAAATCTGGAAATCTTTTCGAGCCCTTTATTTCGCCTCTTTGATGATGCTGATCGGCTCCGGCTTGCTCAGTACCTACCTGGCCTTGCGCCTGGCGGCCGACCATGTCGACAGCCTGTGGGTGGGTGCGCTGATGGCGGCCAACTATTTTGGCCTGGTGCTGGGTGGCAAGATCGGGCACCGCCTGATTGCCCGGGTCGGGCATATCCGCGCCTATGCCACCTGTGCTGGCATTGTCGGCGCGGCGGTGCTGGGCCATGGCCTAGTCGACTGGCTGCCGGCCTGGATCGTGCTGCGGATCATCGTGGGCCTGGGGATGATGTGCCAGTACATGGTGATCGAAAGCTGGCTTAATGAGCAGGCCGACGCCAAGCAGCGTGGCGTGGTGTTCAGTGGCTACATGATTGCGTCCTATCTGGGCCTGGTGCTCGGCCAACTGATCCTGGTCATGCACCCCCAGCTTGGCCTTGAATTGCTGATGCTGGTCGCGCTGTGTTTTGCCCTGTGCCTGGTGCCGGTGGCCATGACCCGGCGTATTCACCCGGCAGCGCTGCATCCGGCGCCGATGGAGCCGCGCTTCTTTATCAAGCGCGTGCCGCAGTCACTGAGTACTGTGCTGGGGGCGGGCTTGATTGTCGGTTCTTTCTACGGTCTGGCGCCGCTCTATGCGTCGCAGCAAGGGCTCAGCACCGAGCAGGTCGGCTTGTTCATGGGTAGCTGCATTTTTGCCGGCTTGCTGGTGCAATGGCCGCTGGGCTGGTTGTCGGATCGGTATGACCGAGCACTGCTGATCCGCTGTTTTGCCTTGTGCCTCGCGGTGGCGGCATTGCCGCTGGCGATCATGACCAAAGTCCCGCTGGAAGTGCTGTTTGTCGCCGGGTTCCTGTGCTCGCTGGTGCAGTTTTGCCTGTACCCGTTGGCCGTGGCGTTTTCCAACGACCATGTCGAAGGCGATCGTCGGGTCTCCCTGACAGCGATGCTGCTGGTGACCTACGGTGTCGGCGCAAGCATCGGGCCGTTGTTGGCGGGCGTGGTGATGAAGCTCTTTGGCAGCCAGATGCTGTACGCGTTCTTCAGCCTGTGCGCGGTGATCCTGGTGTGGCGTATCCGGCCCAAAGCCGTGACCAACCTGCACCAAGTGGAAGATGCGCCACTGCATCACGTGGCAATGCCTGACAGTATGTCCAGTTCACCGCTGGTCGCTGCCCTGGACCCGCGGGTTGATGAGCAGGTGGTGCAAGAGCAGATGCAAAACACCGTTCCCGACCCGGAGCCGGAAATCGAGCCGCAACCATCGACGGATGAGCCGCCCTTTGAGGGACCGCCGGAGCCGCTGGGGCCCGAAGAGCATCCGCATGACTTGAGCAGGGCGCGCCCCTGAAAGCAAAAACGGGCAGATCCCTCAAGGATCTGCCCGTTTTTTATTGCGGTTGTCAGGGTTTAAAAATCGTCGTCTTTGTCGAAACGCCGTGCTTCACGTTGGAGCTGGTAGACAAAACGCTCGACCTGACGCTGCACCAAACCACTCATGTTGTGGAAGCGCACGCCGGCGAAGGTGGTGTTGATCCTTTCTTCGAAATGCAGATGACGCAGTTCGACCGAGGTGGTCATGCTGCCAAAGGGCAGGGCCGCGATAAACCGGTCGTAGACCTGGCCCAGTTGCAGGCGCTCGGAAATGTCGCCTTCAAAACGCAGTTTGCAGCCGGTAGCGGAAATATCCAGCAACTTGCCGTTGACCGGCGCTTGGAGTTTCTCGCCGCCCAATTCAATGTTGACCAATTGCGCCAGCTTCAACGCGGCGCGAAAGGCATTGCGCCGTTGATGGTAGACCACCTCGTCCGGTAGGCCGCCGGTGTAAATACGGTGGCCGTCCTTTTCGGTTACGGTCAGCGTACCGTTGCTTTCCCAGGCGACGCGCACACCGTCATGGAAGCCTTCAATGCGGAAGGGTTCGCCATTCTCGAGGTGGCGTTCGCCGTCGCGGGGGATCATTTCATCCAGGGCGAGGGTACCGCCGTCCCGATTGACGTCCACCAAGTAGCTCTGGAAGCGTTGGCTGCGTTCATGGAAGGTAATGATCAGCGGGTCATGGCTTTCTTGCAGCATCCGCAAGGTGCCGGCGATTTCCAGAGGGGTGGTGAGGACCTTGGGTGGCTGCGGGGCATCTTCCGCATTAAGGGCGTTGAACACGGTTCTTCCATCTCCAGACAAAATACGACTACACGCAAGAGCAGGCATTCTGCCAGTATGTGGCGCGCCTTGGATAGGCCGCGCTGTAAACGGGCGTCAGGCTTGGCTGCGGGTGCTTGGCTTGACCAGGCGCGAGGTAGAACCTTGCGCGTTATATAGCGCCGGAGGCTCACCGCCGTGAAGTATACGCAACTGGTTCGCGGTCGTAGCTTGCTGAAGCTGGATCGACTGACCGTTGAGCAGGTTGGCTTCCTGGCACAGGGAGAGCAATTGATTGAGTTCTTTGCTCTGGGCCAGTAATTGGTCGCCGACCGAGGAGTGGCTGGCCAACTGCGCCAGGCCGTCCTGGTCGGCGGGCAGGCCCAGGCTGATGAGGATCTGGCTGCGTTTTTTGCCGTGCTGTTCCAGCAGGACAATCAACGACTGCTTGCGCGCCAGAATTTCTTCCAGCAGGGGCATATCGCGGCCGTAGAGGGCCAGGGATTCTTCCCTGAGCAGCTCGAGCAGCTGTTGCGTCGGCGCTAGATCATCAATGATCAGCTGTAGCAGATTTTCGTCGTGATGCATGGCTGGCCTTGGGTTTTAAGCGTCCAAAAGCCCGGCGCAGGCCTTTGCCTAGCGCTCGGCTTCGAAGTTAAGCAGCTTGCTGGCTACACGGTTGCTGTCGACTTTATAGCTGCCATCGGCGATTGCCTGTTTCAATTCAGCCACACGGGCTTTATTGACCACCGGTTGATCGCGCAGCGAGTCAGTGACCTTCTGCAACTGTTGAGCCTCATTGCTCAGGTGTACGGATTCCCCGCTCTGGCTGGCGCTGGCCTGTTCTGCCTTGGCAGGCAGTGGCTGGGCCTTGGCTTCCACGCTTTCCTTGGAACGCGTAGTGCCTGCCGTTGATGGGGCATTATTCAAACGACTGAAATCGATGACCATGATAAAAAAACCTCTGGGTATTTGGACGCTTGCCATGTTTTCGGCAATACCCGGATTAACTTTAGGCGCGAATGACAATAAATCTCCGCACGGAACATCTCGTGCACAGTGTAGAAAAACCCAGCGTCCACTACCAGCAATCTATAAAGCGACCTCGACTTGCCCCGGCGCCGTTACCCTGGCCTTGATGACCCGGTTGGAATTGAGGTTCTTGACGCGTATCTGTTCGCTCATACCGCCGTTGGACAAGGCTTCCCCCGGCATTTTTACCTGCAGTGCACCACTGCTGGCGGAAATGACCACCTGATCGCCCTTGCGAATCACCTCTGCCTGCTCAAGATGCACCAGTGTGATCACCTGGTCAGTGACCACTGGTCGGGTCAATTTCTGCCCGACGGCCTGATCGAGGGATGTCAGGTAGCCCTGACTGATCATGCTGATGTCGCGCTCGCGCAACACAACGTCTTCGAAACCGATGATGCCGGTGCGTTTGAGTGGGCGGGCCACCACCACCACATCGCGAAACAACTTGACCTGGGCCGGCACGAACACGGTCCAGGGCGAGGCGCCGTCGCAGCGAACCTTGACCGTCACGCGGCCAATGGGCTGTGCCGGGCTTTCCAGGGTGGCTGTCAATTCCTTGTCGCACATTGGCATGCGCAAACGCGGGTCCAACTGGTTGACCTGGATTTCATAACGCCCTGGCGTCTGTGTGGTCGCCAGATAATCTTCTACAGTGAACTCAAGAAAGCCTTGAGTGACGCCGATAAGTAGATCAGGCAGGGTGACGTTATCTGCGCGGGCTGTGGCGCTCAGACCCAAGGCGAGTATCGCCAGCGGTGTGCAGAACAATCTGCAAAACCGTGTAGGGTTGGCGCGTCGGGAAACCGTCGTTTTAATATCCATAATCAATAAATAGCAAAGCTCGTGCCGTTTAGCGTTGGGTGCGCGTCGCACCCTCAAAGGTTTTAGCGTAGGAGTCTGGGCATGGCAGGAGTAATGGATTCAGTAAACCAGCGCACACAGCTGGTAGGGCAGAATCGCCTGGAGTTGTTGCTTTTTCGCCTGGATGGCAAACAGCTGTATGGCATCAACGTGTTCAAGGTGCGGGAAGTGCTGCAATGCCCCAAGCTGACGATCATGCCCAAGTCCAGCCCGGTGGTATGTGGCGTTGCCAATATCCGGGGTGCGACGATCCCGATTCTTGATCTGGCCCTGGCCACCGGTTCTGCAGGTTTGCAGGACCGCCAGAATCCATTTGTGATCATCACCGAGTACAACACCAAGACCCAGGGTTTCCTGGTGCGCTCGGTGGAACGTATCGTCAACATGAACTGGGAAGAGATCCATCCGCCGCCCAAGGGCACGGGTCGCGATCACTACCTCACGGCAGTGACGCGGGTGGATAACCAGTTGGTCGAAATCATCGACGTGGAAAAAATCCTCGCCGAAGTGGCACCCACCTCGGAGTCGATTTCCGTGGGTGTGGTGGACGCTGAAACTGCGCACAAGGCAGTCTCCCTGCGCGTGTTGACGGTGGACGACTCTTCTGTGGCCCGTAAACAGGTGACCCGTTGCCTGCAAACCGTCGGCGTGGAAGTGGTGGCCCTCAACGATGGTCGCCAGGCGTTGGATTACCTGCGCAAGCTGGTGGACGAGGGCAAGAAGCCGGAAGAAGAATTCTTGATGATGATCTCCGACATCGAGATGCCGGAAATGGACGGCTACACCCTCACGGCGGAGATACGCAACGATCCACGCATGCAAAAATTACATATCATCCTGCATACTTCGTTGTCGGGTGTATTCAACCAGGCGATGGTCAAGAAGGTCGGTGCCGATGACTTCCTGGCCAAATTCCGCCCCGATGACCTGGCATCCCGGGTCGTCGAGCGGATCAAAGCAGCAGATCACGGCTAGGGGCTTTTTCCCTGGCGGTCACACGATTTAAGAGGCGGTATCAGTGTCTACGGGTAATTTGGATTTTGAACAGTTCCGGGTCTTCCTGGAAAAGGCCTGTGGCATATTGCTCGGTGAAAACAAGCAGTATCTGGTATCCAGCCGTCTCAACAAACTGATGGAGCAGCAGGGCATCAAGTCGTTGGGTGAGCTGGTCCAGCGCATCCAGGGCCAGCCGCGCAGCGGGCTCAAGGAAATGGTGGTCGATGCCATGACCACCAACGAAACCCTGTGGTTTCGCGACACCTACCCCTTTGAAGTGCTCAAGAGCAAAGTGCTGCCGGAGGCCATCAAGGCCAGCCCGGGCCAGCGCCTGCGCATCTGGTCGGCGGCGTGCTCCTCGGGGCAGGAGCCGTACTCGATCTCGATGTCCATCGATGAGTTCGAGCGGACCAATATGGGCCAATTGAAGGCCGGTGCTCAAATCGTGGCCACCGACCTGTCCGGCACCATGCTCACCAACTGCAAGACCGGCGAGTACGACAGCCTGGCGCTGGGCCGTGGCCTGTCCCCGGAGCGCCTGCAACGTTTCTTCGACCCGAAAGGGGCGGGACGTTGGGCGATCAAAGCGCCGATCAAGAACCGTGTGGAGTTTCGCTCGTTCAACCTGCTCGACAGCTACGCCAGCCTGGGCAAGTTCGACATGGTGTTCTGCCGCAACGTGTTGATCTACTTCTCCGCTGAAGTGAAGAAGGACATCCTGCTGCGCATCCACGGCACGCTCAAGCGGGGCGGCTATTTGTTCCTCGGTGCATCCGAAGCGCTGAACGGTTTGCCGGATCATTACCAGATGGTGCAGTGCAGCCCTGGGATCATTTACCAGGCTAAATAGTACGCAAATCTAAATGTGGGAGCGGGTTTGCTCGCGAATGCGGTGGATCAGTCATAGATAAGTTGACTGACCCACCGCATTCGCGAGCAAACCCGCTCCCACTTTTTTTGCGGCAATTTCCCCAATAGCGGCAACTCTCCATTGCCGCTTTACTGGCGCCACGCGGAAACCTCTTGCCGCTTTTCTGGCATTGCCGCCGGCAACCGCCCCGCAAACCCTTGATATACGGGCCTCCGCAAGATTGGCATGCACCTTGCTATAACCCTGTTAACGAAAAGCAGGTCAGCCTAAAGGTTTCCGCCATGAGCATCAGCTTCGATAAAGCGCTCGGTATCCACGAACAAGCCCTGGGCTTCCGCGCCCAGCGTGCTGAAGTCCTGGCCAACAACATTGCCAACGCCGACACCCCGAACTACAAGGCTCGGGATCTGGACTTCTCCGCCGTGCTCGCCGCACAGCAGGACAAGACCAAAAACGGCACCTTCGCCTTGAACATGACCAACAGCCGTCATATTGAAGCGCAAGGCCTGAGCAATGGTGACGAGTCGTTGCTGTATCGCACACCGATGCAGCCGTCGATCGACCAGAACACCGTCGACGCCCAGCTTGAGCAATCGGCCTATGCCGAGAACTCGGTGAACTTTCAAGCCAGCTTCACCCTGCTTAACAGCAAATTCAAAGGGCTGATGTCAGCCCTGCGCGGAGAGTAAGCCATGTCCCTGTCCAGTGTTTTCAATATTGCCGGCAGTGGCATGAGCGCGCAGACCACGCGTTTGAACACCGTCGCCAGTAACATCGCCAACGCCGAGACCGTGTCTTCGAGCATTGACCAGACCTACCGTGCCCGTCACCCGGTGTTCGCCACCATGTTCCAGGGTGGCCAGGCTGGCGGCAGCGATTCGCTGTTCCAGGACCAGGGTAATGCCGGTTCTGGCGTGCAGGTGCTTGGTGTGGTCGAAGACCAGAGCAACCTTGAAGCCCGCTACGAACCCAACCATCCCGCCGCGAACGAAAAGGGTTATGTCTACTACCCCAACGTCAACGTGGTTGAGGAAATGGCCGACATGATTTCCGCCAGCCGTTCGTTCCAGACCAATGCGGAAATGATGAACACCGCCAAAACCATGATGCAGAAGGTCCTGACCCTGGGTCAGTGATAAGGGGCGCCAAATAATGGCCATCGTTGATACGAGTAACAACACGGCAGTCCAGGACCTTTTCAACTCCAAGGTCAAGACCGCGACCGACACCAGCAGCGTCAATAGTGCCTCCAAGGCAGCGACGGGCAGCCAGTCGCTGGGCAAGGACGCGTTCCTGCAACTGCTCGTGACCCAACTGAAAAACCAGAACCCGCTGTCGCCGCAAGACAACGGTGCGTTCGTGGCCCAGTTGGCGCAGTTCAGCAGCCTGGAAGGCATCAACACCCTGAACGACTCGGTGAACAACATCTCGAGCAACTTCAGCTCGTCGCAAGCGTTGCAGGCGTCGTCGCTGGTAGGGCGTTCGATCATCACCCAGACCGACAAGGCTCTGGTGGACACCAGCAAGAGCATGACCGGTTCGGTAGCCGTGACTGCGGCGACAGGCAACGTCGCCATCAAGATCACCGACAAAGACGGCAACGTGGTGCGCACCATTGATATGGGCGCCCAGAGTGCAGGCAACTCCGACTTTATCTGGGATGGCAAGAACGACAACGGTGAGGTCGCCCCAGCGGGCACTTACACCTTCGCGGCCACCACCAAGAATGACAAGGGCGACGCGGTTGCCTTGGCAACTTCGCTGCCGGCAACGGTAACCAGCGTGACGTTGAGCAAGACCGGCGGCGAAATGCTGCTGAACCTTGCAGGCGGCATGGGCAGCGTCAAGCTGTCGCAAATCCAGACTATCGGTACATAGAGCCGGCTAAATACGGCAGAGGGAGAGAAACATGTCTTTTAATATCGGCCTTAGCGGCCTCTATGCGGCCAACAAACAACTGGACGTGACCGGCAACAACATCGCCAACGTCGCGACCACTGGCTTCAAGTCGTCCCGTGCGGAGTTTGCGGACATCTACGCCGCCTCCAAACTGGGCACCGGCCAGAACAGCATCGGCAACGGTGTGAACCTGGCGGCAGTGTCCCAGCAGTTCACCCAGGGTGACGTCAACAACAGCGGCGGCGTGCTGGACATGGCGATCCAGGGCGGTGGCTTCTTCGTTCAGAAGGGCAGCGACGGTTCGCTGGAATACACCCGCAGCGGTGCTTTCCGTGCCGACAAAGACGGCTATGTCACCAACAATACGGGCACTTCGCGCTTGCAAGGCTACGCCGCGGACGCGGACGGCAACATCGTCAAGGGCGGCTTGACCGACCTGCAACTGAACCTGTCGTACCTGCCGCCCAAGGCTTCAACCAAGGTGGACTCCACCAGTAACCTGAACTCGTCGTCGCCGGTGATCAACCAGACCACTAAGCCGTTCGATCCTACTGACACGAGCACCTTCACCACCCAGAACAGCACCACGTTGTACGACGCCCAGGGTAACTCCCACGAAATGGTGCAGTACATGGTGAAATCGGACGCCAACGAGTGGAAGGCCTACACGTTGATCGACGGCCGTAACCTGGATGGCACTAAGCCTACAACCACCGGCGCCACCGCCCCCGTGCCAGCGACCTACACCTTTGACGGTGCCGGTAAGCTTACGGGTGTCACCGGTACCGGTGTGGTCGGCACGACCCTGACGCTCACGGGTTGGGTGCCGGGTACGGTGACCAACGGTAATTGGGCGCCAAACGACGCTACAGCGCCGGATATTGCCGTCAACCTGGGTAACGTCACCCAGTACAACTCGGCCAGCTACCGCAACCCGCCGACCACCGATGGTTACGCGACCGGCCAGATCACCGGCCTGAAAATCGACGGTAGCGGCGTATTGTTCGCCACGTTCAGCAACCAGCAGAGCAAGGCCATCGGCCAGATCTCCCTGGCCAGCTTCAACAACGAACAAGGCCTGCAGCCATCGGGCGGCACCACGTGGAGAGAGACTTTCGCCTCGGGCCAGCCGGGTTACGACACCCCGCAAGCCGGTACCTTGGGTTCGATCGTGGCCAACTCCCTGGAGAACTCCAACGTCAACCTGACCAACGAGCTGGTGGACCTGATCAAGGCCCAGAGCAACTACCAGGCGAACGCCAAGACCATCTCCACCCAGAGCACCATCATGCAGACCATCATTCAGATGACGTGATGCTGCTGGTCAGACCCTGACGAAAAAAAACCCTCTACGAGGGTTTTTTTTTGCATTCATTTTGTTTGGCGTGATTTTTCATACAGTCCGTGTCCCTAGAGACCACTCGTTTTTACCGGAACGGCCGGCACAGTTTTCCCTACCAAGTAAACCGACAGTGGCTTACGGGTGGAGAAGTCTATGCAATGGGCTCAACAGGTAGCAGGCCAAGCGGCTCGGATTTCTTTTGGCGGCGGAAGCTACACATACGGCACTGAAAACACCAAGGACAACACTGAGGGTGCCGAGAGTCTGGATGCCGACAAGGCGGTCGTTTCTAAGATCCTGAAGGCGTTGGAGGAGGCTCAGAAAACGTCCAAGAGCCAAACCGTCCAGGATTTGCGTGACAAGCTCAATGAGGTACGCAAGAAGCTCGGCGAGGAGAGATTCAAGGAGGTTATTGAGGCGTTAAAGAAAGACGCGTCTGACAGTTGGCTCGCGTTCTTGAAGGCGCTTTTTCCGGAGCTGTTTACTGATGACGGATCTCCCTCTCCACCTGAGCCCATAAACATTGGTGGGGGCGGTGGGGGCGGTGGCGGTGGCGGCCGGGTGAACAGGGAGAATTTTGGTCCTTCCGACGCCATGAGCAACAAGCCCCTCACAGAGGGGGCGAATTACCATGATTACCAGCCCGATAAAAGTGTGCGTGGGAAAAAGCCGGATAACATTTGGAGTGGTTTCTCTCAGGGCTTCGAAGGCAATTGCACGACGGTGTCTTCAATAAAAGCAGCGATGCAGCACTTTGGTCAGGACCCTAAAGACATTTTCAAAAATGTTGAGTTAAAGGGAAATACCTATGAGGTGGAGATGCGTGATGGATTCAAACTCAAACTGACCAAAGATGAGCTGAGCATGGCTGCGCGAGAAGCGCGCTTCCAGGGTGATGACCCTACGTTAATGACCAACGCCAACTTTCTATACGCCGCGAGCGCCAAGCGTGCCCAGATGGAAGGGAACAGTGGCTCACCGGGAGAAAACGACAGAGATGCCACGAGAAGCTACACAGATGCGCTGATAAGCCTGAATGATGGTGAGCATTCCCGTGAAGGCTTGCACAGGCTTGGGCTGAAAAATCACTACAGGCCGGGCTTTCAAAGTGATTTCGAGCGGGGGATGGTGGGGACTTATGAAACGGATGCGCATTCCATGGCGGTGATTGGCAATCATAAGGAGCTATGGGGCAGGCGAGGTGGAGCTCCAGGACCGGGCATTTATACAGTGCTTTTCTAACGACCAAAAAAAACGCCGGCAAACCTAATCATGCTCAGGTTTGTCGGCGTTTTTCAGTTCCGGATCATCACGATCCGTAACCGCCTCAGCTTATTGGCAAGCTTCGCAATCCGGCTCGTCAATCGCACAAGCCTTTGGCACCGGGGCCGGGCCGGCTGGCGCGGCGAGTACCGAGTCATCACCGTGGTTGCCGCCGCTGGAAACTGCGTTCAGCTTGCCGGTGTTGATGGTCGACTTCTCGGTGCTGGTCGCGGCCAGGGCACGGAGGTAGTAAGTGGTTTTCAGGCCACGGTACCACGCCATACGGTAGGTCACGTCGAGCTTCTTGCCCGAAGCGCCGGCGATGTACAGGTTCAGGGACTGTGCCTGGTCGATCCATTTCTGGCGACGGCTGGCGGCGTCAACGATCCACTTGGTGTCCACTTCGAAGGCGGTCGCGTAGAGCTCTTTGAGTTCTTGCGGGATGCGCTCGATCTGCTGCACGGAACCGTCGTAGTACTTCAGGTCGTTGATCATGACCGAGTCCCACAGGCCGCGGGCTTTCAGGTCGCGAACCAGGTACGGGTTGATCACGGTGAATTCGCCCGACAGGTTCGATTTCACATACAGGTTCTGGTAGGTCGGTTCGATCGACTGCGATACGCCAGTGATGTTGGCGATGGTGGCGGTCGGTGCGATGGCCATGATGTTGGAGTTACGAATGCCTTTCTGCACACGGGCACGTACCGGCGCCCAGTCCAGGGATTCTTCCAGGTCAACGTCGATGTACTTCTGGCCACGTTGTTCGATCAGGATCTGTTGCGAATCCAGCGGCAGGATGCCTTTGGACCACAGCGAACCCTGGAACGTCTCGTAGGCGCCGCGCTCGTCAGCCAGGTCGCAGGAAGCCTGGATCGCGTAGTAGCTGACCGCTTCCATGGACTTGTCGGCGAACTCGACCGCCGCATCCGAACCGTAAGGAATGTGCTGCAGGTACAGCGCGTCCTGGAAGCCCATGATGCCCAGGCCAACCGGGCGGTGCTTGAAGTTGGAGTTCTGCGCTTGTGGCACTGAGTAGTAGTTGATGTCGATCACGTTATCGAGCATGCGTACGGCGGTGTTGACGGTGCGTTCCAGCTTGGCGGTGTCCAGCTTGCCGTTGACGATGTGGTTCGGCAGGTTGATCGAGCCCAGGTTGCAAACGGCGATCTCGTCCTTGTTGGTGTTCAAGGTGATCTCGGTGCACAGGTTCGAGCTGTGGACCACGCCCACGTGCTGCTGCGGGCTGCGCAGGTTGCACGGGTCTTTGAAGGTCAGCCATGGGTGGCCGGTTTCAAACAGCATGGACAGCATTTTGCGCCACAGGTCTTTGGCCTGGATGGTCTTGAACAGCTTGATCTTGCCAGGGTACTGGGACAGGGCTTCGTAGTACTCGTAGCGCTCTTCGAAGGCTTTACCGGTCAGGTCGTGCAGGTCCGGCACTTCGGAGGGCGAGAACAGGGTCCACTGGCCGTCATCGAAGACACGCTTCATGAACAGGTCAGGAATCCAGTTGGCGGTGTTCATGTCGTGGGTACGACGACGGTCATCACCGGTGTTCTTGCGCAGCTCGATGAACTCTTCAATGTCCATGTGCCAGGTTTCCAGGTAGGCACACACCGCGCCTTTGCGCTTGCCGCCCTGGTTGACCGCTACGGCGGTGTCGTTCACCACTTTCAGGAACGGCACAACGCCCTGGGACTTGCCGTTGGTGCCCTTGATGTACGAACCCAAGGCACGTACTGGCGTCCAGTCGTTGCCCAGGCCACCGGCGAATTTGGACAACATGGCGTTGTCGTGGATCGCGTGGTAGATGCCCGACAGGTCATCCGGCACGGTGGTCAGGTAGCAGCTCGACAGCTGTGGACGCAGGGTGCCGGCGTTGAACAGGGTTGGGGTCGACGACATGTAATCGAAGGACGACAGCAGGTTGTAGAACTCGATGGCACGGTCTTCTTTGTGCTTCTCTTCAATCGCCAGGCCCATGGCCACGCGCATGAAGAACACTTGCGGCAGTTCGAAACGGATACCGTCCTTGTGGATGAAGTAACGGTCGTACAGGGTTTGCAGGCCCAGGTACGTGAACTGCTGGTCGCGCTCGTGGTTGATCGCCTTGCCGAGTTTTTCCAGGTCGAAAGTGGCCAGGATCGGG
Source organism: Pseudomonas sp. 58 R 12 (assembly GCF_900005865.1). NCBI lineage: Bacteria > Pseudomonadati > Pseudomonadota > Gammaproteobacteria > Pseudomonadales > Pseudomonadaceae > Pseudomonas > Pseudomonas sp. 58 R 12. Next base: position 204,099 of record NZ_CVTP01000006.1, on the reverse strand, counting down.
TTCAGCAATTCGAATTCGATACCCTTGGCGATGTACGCCGGCAGGGCCTTGGCGTACAGGTCGGCCATTTCGTGGTGGGTAGCGCTGTCGGCGACACCGAGGAAGCCCAGGCCTTCGGCACGCAGGGTGTCCATCAGCAGGCGCGCGGTCACGAACGAGTAGTTCGGCTCACGTTCAACCAGGGTACGGGCGGTCATTACCAGGGCGGTATTGACGTCGGTCAGGGCCACGCCGTCGTACAGGTTCTTCAGGGTTTCGCGCTGGATCAGGTCACCGTCGACTTCTTCCAGGCCTTCGCAGGCCTCGGTGATGATGGTGTTCAGGCGGCCCAGGTCCAGCGGTGCAAATGTACCGTCGGCCAGGGTGATGCGGATCGATGGGTGCGCTTGTACGGCGGCTTCGTCGGCCGGAGCGCGCACGGCACGTTCCTTGGCACGCGAATCACGGTAGATCACGTAGTCACGGGCAACTTTTTGCTCGCCGGCACGCATCAGGGCCAGTTCGACCTGGTCCTGGATTTCTTCGATGTGGATGGTGCCGCCCGAGGGCATGCGACGCTTGAAGGTCGCGGTGACTTGTTCGGTCAGGCGTGCAACGGTGTCGTGGATGCGCGACGAAGCGGCAGCGGTGCCGCCTTCAACTGCAAGAAACGCTTTGGTGATCGCGACGGTGATTTTGTCATCGGTGTAAGGAACGACAGTGCCGTTACGCTTGATCACGCGCAATTGGCCAGGTGCAGTGGCGGACAGATCCAGGTTCGAATCAGCGGCCTGCGGCACGGAGCCCTGCGGGTTCTCGCGAGTTGTGTCGGTTTGCATGGGGGGTTGTCTCCACATTCTATATTTATTTGGGCACCATCTCGGTGCCCACCGTTCCGTCCTGAAGCACTTACAGCAGGCCTGGGCCTGGCATAACAACTTCGGGACAGGAGGAAGGGAGCTGTTCGCGCCGCTTCCATGCCGAAGTCTTCGGTTCGGGGCTGAAAAGCCCTTGGCCGTATTCCTGGTGGGTGACAGTTGCCAGGTTCAGACACTGCAACACCCGTACCGTTTTGCGCTGTAGGCGCTTGAAAACGGCTGCCATCCGCGTACGCGGTTTGGGCGTTCAAAAAATGCGTGGGTTCAACCAAACGAGTGCAAGAAAGGGCTTGAGTTTCTTGTCTGATCTGTGTTTGGTTTTTTCGCTCAAAACCCTACATGTAGGGTTTTTTTTGCGCCGGGCTACAAGATAATGCGTTTTGGGGGGCTTAGCAACGCACTACCTGTGGATAACGTTGTGGGTAAAATGTGTATGAAACGTGGAACACCCGTGTAGGCCGCATTGCTGCTGGATTCGGCCGTTTGTCACCGGATATTCCAAGATAAAAACAACGGGTTGGATTTTTGAGGGCGCGAACCCTATCACAAAAAAACGCGATCACCGAATGGATTTCCCGGCTTGTGTTTGGGGGTTGGGGCATGGCTACAATCGGCCATTGTTATGCCCTCAAAACATGACAAACAGGGTATGGCCAACGCAGTTTCTAATAACAACGAGGACCACCCGTGGAGCAAGAAGCCTGGCAAATACTGATCGTCGAGGACGACCAGCGACTGGCCGAACTGACCCGTGAGTATCTGGAGAGCAATGGCCTGCGGGTGTCAGTGGAAGGCGATGGCGCCCAGGCGGCCGCGCGTATCATCGCCGAGCAACCGGACCTGGTGATCCTGGACCTGATGCTGCCCGGCGAGGACGGCCTGAGCATTTGCCGCAAGGTGCGCGAGCGCTATGACGGCGTGATCCTGATGCTCACCGCGCGCACCGACGACATGGACCAGGTGATGGGCCTGGACATGGGCGCCGATGACTACGTGTGCAAACCCGTGCGCCCGCGTCTGTTGCTGGCGCGCATCCAGGCCCTGCTGCGGCGCAGCGAACCGGCGGAACCGCCTGCGGTAGAGAATCAGCGCCGCCTGCAATTTGGCCCTTTGGTGGTGGACAATGCCCTGCGCGAGGCTTGGTTGAATAATGACGGTATTGAGCTGACCAGTGCTGAATTCGACCTGCTCTGGCTGCTGGTGGCGAATGCCGGTCGCATCCTGTCCCGCGAAGAAATCTTCATCGCCTTGCGCGGCATCGGCTACGACGGCCAGGACCGTTCGATTGATGTGCGCATCTCGCGCATCCGCCCGAAAATCGGCGACGACCCGATCCACCCACGCCTGATCAAGACCGTCCGCAGCAAAGGCTATTTGTTCGTCCCCGAAGCCGCCGCCGACATGCCGCTGTGAATTCGATCTTCCTGCGTATCTACGGCGGCATGTGCGCAGCGCTGATTCTGGTGGCGCTGCTCGGCGTACTGGCCCTGCACCTGCTCAACGAGGTGCGCAGCGGCCAGTACCGCGAGCGCCTGGCCCATGGCACCTTTGCCTTGATGGGCGACAACCTGCAGCCCATGAGTCCCATCGAGCGCCAACGCGCCCTGGCGGTGTGGGAGCGTTTGCTGGGTATCCCGCTGGAGTTGCGCCCCCTGGCCGATGTGCACTTGGACTTGAGCCAGCGCAACAGCCTGCAACGTGGCCAAGTGCTGGTGCAACAGACGGGTCCTCACGCCGCGCGGGTGCTGCGATTGGTCAGTGCCCAGGAACCACTCGTGCTGGAGGGGGAGGTGCAGCAGATCAGCGAGCAACTGGCGCGCGCGACGATCTACCTGCTCGCCGACGAACTGGTGCGCTTCCCGGTGGCCGAACAGCCGCAGCGCCTGGCAGACATAAAAGAAGCCAAGGGTTTTGGCTTCGACATGCACCTGATGACCCTCGACCAGGCTGATATGGACGAGGACCAGCGCCGTCGCGTATCGGAAGGCGATACGGTGATGGCCCTGGGCAAGGGCGGCGATTCGATCCGCGTGTTTGCCGGCATGGTCGGCACGCCGTGGGTGCTGGAACTCGGTCCCCTGTATCAGATGAACCCTTATCCGGCGCAGTGGCTCATCCTGATCGCCTTGATCGGCCTGACCCTGATCGGTCTGATCGTCTATCTATTGGTGCGTCAGCTTGAACGCCGCTTGCGCGGCCTGGAAGCCGCCGCCACACGCATTGCCAAGGGCAACCTGGAAGTCCGCGTGCCGGCCCGTGGCGCTGACTCGGTGGGGCGCCTCGCTGCAGCGTTCAACGGCATGGCCGAGCACTTGCAGCAGTTGCTGGCGATCCAGCGTGAACTGGTGCGCGCGGTGTCCCACGAACTGCGCACGCCGGTGGCGCGTCTGCGTTTCGGCCTGGAGATGGTCGGCGATGCCACCACCCCCGAGGCACGGCGCAAATACCTCGAAGGCATGGACAGCGACATTCAGGACCTTGATGGCCTGGTCGATGAAATGCTCACTTATGCGCGCCTGGAACAGGGCTCGCCGGAGCTGAATTTCCAGCGAGTCGACCTGAATGCGCTGCTTGATCAGGTGATCGGCGAATTATCGCCACTGCGCCCGCAGATCAACGTGGCACGGGGTATCTGCCTGTCTTCGACGCATTGGGATGACGCCTGGGTCGACGCCGAGCCGCGTTATTTGCACCGTGCCCTGCAGAACCTGGTGAGCAATGCCATGCGCCACGCCCAAGGCCACGTGTTGATCAGTTATCAGGTGGGCCAGGTGCGCTGCCGTATCGACGTGGAAGACGACGGCCCCGGCGTGCCGGAAAGCGCTTGGGAGCGCATCTTCACGCCGTTCCTGCGCCTGGACGACAGCCGCACCCGCGCCTCGGGTGGGCATGGCCTGGGCTTATCGATTGTGCGTCGGATTATCTACTGGCACGGCGGCCGGGCGTTGATCAGCAAGAGCAACAATTTGGGTGGGGCGTGCTTCAGCTTGAGTTGGCCCAGGGATCAGGACAAACCCTGATACCGCTATCGCAGCGGTGCGGCGACCCGACAAGCCAGCTCCCACATTCGATCGAGTTCCAGCTTTGGAATGCACTCCAAATGTGGGAGCTGGCTTGCCTGCGATAGCGATCTATCAAGCGCGGATGGCTACCAGACTCAACAGTTGTCCATCACTCACCGCAAACTGCCCCACCAGCTCCTTGCCATGGCACCACTCACTGGAAAGATCCGTCAGCAACCGTAGCCGCAGCTGGCCCGACTCGGACCACTCCAGCAACTCCGCATGCTCAAAATAAAAACGTTTCTGCACAATCGGATAGAGCGCCTTGAACAGGCTTTCCTTGGCCGAAAACGTCAGCGTCACCAGCAAAGCGATCTGCTCTCGCGGGAGGGCGGCCATACGCCGCATTTCATCGGCAGTCAGGATTTCCCCGGCCAGCCGTTCAGCCCGCTCCAGCGTCAGCACATTCTCCAGGTCCATCCCAAGCCCACGCCATTGCGCCGTGTGCGCGACAATCGCAGCGGCGTGCCCGGTGCTGTGGGTGATGGAGCCACTGATGTGCGCGGGCCACACCGGTGCACGGTCTTCACCGATGGCTGGCACGCAATCGAGGTGATCGAGCTGTTGCAGTGCAGCGCGGGCGCACAGCCGGCCGGCCAGGAACTCGGCCTGACGCTTGGCCACTGAACGCTGGATGCTCGCGGGGGGCGGCACGGCACTGCGCTGGAAGTCGCCTGGCGCTAATAAGGCAGGGTCAAACCGGGTGCTGAGAAACACCGTGCCCGGCAAGGGATCGGGCAGCGGCCAATGGGCGTCGAGTGGAGTGCAGCAAGCGGGTAGGGAATTCATGGGCGGTATTTTGCCGAGTTGATGGGCAACAGGATAGCCCGCTGCGGTTCAGGTGCGGTTCAGAGCCTGTTCAGGGGGAGTTCAGGGGCGCCTGCGTAGTCTGGCCTAACAGCCAAAATGCGTGGAGGTAAGCACCATGAGTGCGATCAAAAAGCTGATGTTGGCGTTAACCATGCTCAGTGCCACCGCTGGGGTCCAGGCCGCTGATGGTGCCTTTGCCGCATTCGGCAAAGAAAAGACCCGAAAAACCAGCACCTTGATTCAGCGTGTCAGCCTCGAAGACGCTGGCAGCCAACCTACGCCCTGGGGCCAGTCCCTTGGCCTTGTCACCCCGCAGCCGGCGTACCGCGCTGGCTATGAACACCTGACCGGTCAGTTCAATGGTATTAAACTGCGCCCGCAAGACCTGCAGGGCCGCTATGATATCCCTCTGTCGGACAGTTGATTTGCTTTGGAGAGCCTTATGAAATTGCTGGTGGTGGAAGATGAGGCGCTGCTGCGCCATCACCTGTTTACCCGCCTGACCGACAGCGGCCACGTGGTCGAGGCTGTGGCCAATGCCGAAGAGGCCCTCTACCAGACGGGCCAATTCAACCATGACCTGGCCATCATCGACCTGGGCCTGCCCGGCCTGGGTGGGCTGGACCTGATCCGCCAACTGCGTACCCAGGCCAAGACCTTCCCGATCCTGATTCTCACGGCTCGCGGCAACTGGCAGGACAAGGTCGAAGGGTTGGCTGCCGGCGCCGACGACTACTTGGTCAAGCCGTTCCAGTTTGAAGAGCTGGAAGCGCGGATGAACGCGTTGCTGCGTCGCTCCAGTGGTTTCACCCAGTCGACCATCGTGGCCGGGCCGTTGCTGCTGGACCTTAACCGCAAGCAAGCATCCCTCGACGAACAGCCCCTGGCACTGACCGCCTACGAATACCGGATTCTCGAATACCTGATGCGCCACCACCAGCAAGTGGTCGCCAAGGACCGTTTGATGGAGCAGCTTTACCCCGATGACGACGAGCGTGATCCCAATGTCATCGAAGTGCTGGTCGGTCGCCTACGCCGTAAGCTGGAAGGCCCGGCCGGGTTCAAGCCGATCGACACCGTGCGTGGCCTGGGCTACCTCTTCAATGAGCGCTGCCGTTGATTCGCTCGTTACGCGTGCGCTTGATGCTGGCGGCCGCCACTCTGGCCGTGCTGTTTATGCTGGGTTTGTTGCCGGCCATGCAGGGGGCGTTCAGCCTGGCGTTGCAGGACTCCATCGAGCAGCGCTTGGCGTCGGACGTCACCACCCTGATTTCCGCCGCGCGGGTCGACAATAACCGCCTGCAGATGCCGGCGCAGTTGCCGGACGAACGTTTCAACCTCACCGACAGCCGCCTGCTCGGCTATATCTACGACCGCGAGGGCCACCTGGTGTGGCGTTCGCGGGCGACCAAGGAAGAGAACATCAACTACAAACCGCGCTACGACGGGCGCGGTAATGAATTTGCGCGAATTCGTGAGGCCAATGGTCAGGAATTCTTTGTGTATGACGTCGAGGTCAGGCTGCTGGGCGGCAAGAGCGCGGCGTTTAGTATCGTCGCCCTGCAACCGGTGCGTGAATACCAACTGACCCTCGAAGGCCTGCGCGAAAACCTCTACCTGGGCTTTGGTGCGGCGTTGCTGGTGTTGCTGACCTTGCTCTGGCTGGGCCTGACCTGGGGCTTGCAAGCCTTGCGGCGGCTTAGCCAGGAACTCGACCAGATCGAAGGCGGCACCCGAGAAAGCCTTAGTGAACAACACCCCCGCGAATTGCTGCGCCTCACCGGCTCCCTCAACCGTTTGCTGCACAGCGAACGTGAGCAACGTGCGCGCTACCGCGACTCCCTTGACGATTTGGCCCACAGCCTGAAAACCCCGCTGGCGGTGTTGCAGGGCGTGAGCGAAGACATGGCCCAGCGCCCGGAAGATCGCGACCAGGCCTGGGTTTTGCAGTCACAGATTGAGCGCATGAGCCAGCAGATCAGTTACCAGTTGCAACGCGCCAGCCTGCGCAAAAGCGGCCTGGTGCGCCACCAGGTACGCCTGGCGCCGGTGCTGCAAAGCCTGTGCGACACACTGGACAAGGTCTACCGCGACAAACGCGTCACCGTCTCCTTTGAACTGCCGGATGAATGCGACGTGCCCATGGAAAAGGGCGCCTTACTGGAATTGCTCGGCAACCTGCTGGAAAACGCTTACCGCCTGTGTTTGAGCGAAGTGCGCATCAGCCTGGTGGAAAGCCTGGAGGGCAGTGAGCTGTGCATCGAGGATGACGGGCCGGGTGTGCCGGCGGACCAGCGTGCGCGGATTTTGCAACGGGGTGAACGGCTGGATCGCCAGCATCCCGGGCAGGGGATTGGGTTGGCGGTGGTCAAGGATATTATTGAAAGCTACGGCGCACGGTTGACCCTGGGGTATTCACCGTTGGGTGGCGCGGCATTCAAGATTCATTTTCCGGCCTTGTGATCTCTATTGACTCCACTGGCCTCATCGCAGGCAAGCCAGTTCCCATGGTGGATTGGGTTCACAAATCACTATGTGTTAACCCAATCCACTGTGGGAGCCGGGCTTGCCCGCGATGAGGCCCGCACAAGCAACACAGCTCTAACTTTCTTGCGCGCGATACGCCCCTGGCGTCAGCCCCGTCCACTTCTTGAACGCCCGATGAAACGCCGACGGCTCGGAAAACCCCAACTGCTCGGCAATCTCCTGCAATGACAAATCCGCTCGGCCCAAATGATAAATGGCGATGTCCCGCCGCAGCTCATCCTTGAGAGCCTGAAAACTGGTGCCTTCTTCGCGTAAATGCCTGCGCAGGGTCTGCGGGCTGATGTGCAGGTGCTGGGCGACGGCTTCCAAGTCCGGCCAGGGCGTGCGGTCGCGGCTGAGCAAGCGGCGTAGCTGACTGCTCAAGCTATCGCCTTCATCTGGCCGAGAGAGCAAGTCGGCGGGTGAGCGCTCCAAAAAGTGCTTGAGTGTGCGCTCATCCTGCAGCAGCGGCAGGTTCAGGTAGCGCGCGGGAAACACCAGGCTACTGTTCGGCGCACCGAATACCTGGGCACAGGGAAACAGCAGGTCATATTCGCCGGCGTGAGCCGGCATCGGATAACTGAAGGTGGCCTGGTGCAGCCGAATCCGTTGGCCGATCAGCCAGCTGCCCAGGCGATGCCAGATCACCAGCAGGCATTCGCAGAGGAAGTGATCCGGGTCCCACAACTGCGAGTCGTCCAGACTCAAGCGGGCCATTTCGCCTTCACGTGTCAGCTGCCAGCGCGGGCCTTGTGGGAATAGGCTATAAAATAATAAGCCGCGTTCCAGGGCTTTCTCCAAGGTGCGGCAGTGGATCAGCGCGTGGCACATCATCGCGAAGGTGCCGCGTTTGCTTGGGCCGTCGGCGAACCCAAGATATTCATCGTCAAGCGCCAGCCAGAGCATTTGCAGCAACCGGGCGAATTGCTCCGGCGCGATACGGGCGCGGGGTTCGGTGAGCAGCTCCGGCGTGATGCCCACCTGGTCCAGCAGCCCCGAATAGTCGTAACCGTCCCGACGCGCCCCGCCGAGAGCAGCGCGGGCGAAATGACTGGCGATGGTACGTTCACGCATGCGAAGGCCTCGTCCATGGAGTCGCGGATGGTAGCCAGCGCTGGAGAGGGTCACAAGGCGGATATCCGCCAAATTGTAGGACGGGATTGGGTGAGGGGGCGGAAATCCGCCACTTGCTTATGCGCTTGGGAGGATGCCAGGAAGTCCCAAGCCCTGATGCCTAAAGGCCTTTGCGGATTTTAAGAGAAGTGGCACGGCGTTTGCGATAAGGACTACAGCGCAGGCTTGTTTCTACAGGGCTCGCAAACAACAAATCCCTCCAGTGCAGGAGGGTTCGCAATTCAAGTGTCGTGGGCAATGGCGGATATTTGCCACACGGGACGATTGAGGAACTTTGCAATGACGACTCGTCAGCCAATCTACAAATCCCTGTACTTCCAGGTGATCGTCGCAATCGTTATCGGTATTTTGCTCGGTCACTTCTACCCGCAGACCGGCGTGGCCCTCAAGCCACTGGGTGACGGGTTCATCAAACTGATCAAAATGGTCATCGCCCCGATCATCTTCTGCACCGTTGTCAGCGGCATCGCTGGCATGCAAAGCATGAAATCGGTGGGCAAAACCGGCGGCTACGCGCTGCTGTACTTCGAAATCGTTTCTACCGTCGCGCTGCTGATCGGCCTGATCGTGGTCAACGTTGTGCAACCGGGCGCCGGCATGCACATCGACGTAGCGACCCTGGACGCTTCCAAAGTCGCGGCCTACGTCACTGCCGGTAAAGACCAGAGCATCGTTGGCTTTATCCTCAACGTCATCCCGAACACCATCGTCGGCGCCTTCGCCAACGGCGACATCCTGCAAGTGCTGATGTTCTCGGTGATCTTCGGTTTCGCCCTGCATCGCCTGGGTGCCTACGGCAAGCCAGTGCTGGACTTCATCGATCGCTTCGCCCACGTGATGTTCAACATCATCAACATGATCATGAAGCTCGCGCCAATCGGTGCCCTGGGCGCCATGGCGTTCACCATCGGTGCCTACGGCGTAGGTTCCCTGGTGCAACTGGGTCAGTTGATGATCTGCTTCTACATCACCTGCCTGCTGTTCGTGCTGGTGGTGCTGGGTGGCATCTGCCGCGCTCACGGCTTCAGCGTGATCAAACTGATCCGCTACATCCGTGAAGAGTTGCTGATCGTACTGGGTACTTCGTCTTCCGAATCCGCACTGCCACGCATGCTGATCAAGATGGAGCGTCTGGGCGCGAAGAAATCCGTAGTCGGCCTGGTGATCCCGACGGGCTACTCGTTCAACCTCGACGGTACGTCGATCTACCTGACCATGGCTGCCGTGTTCATCGCCCAGGCGACTGACACCCACATGGACATCACCCACCAGATCACCCTGTTGCTGGTGCTGCTGCTGTCTTCCAAAGGCGCTGCTGGCGTGACTGGTTCGGGCTTTATCGTCCTGGCTGCGACCCTGTCGGCTGTAGGCCACCTGCCTGTTGCAGGCCTGGCGCTGATCCTGGGTATCGACCGCTTCATGTCCGAAGCCCGCGCGCTGACCAACCTGGTGGGTAACGCTGTTGCAACCATCGTTGTGGCCAAGTGGGTCAAGGAACTGGACACCGACAAGCTGCAAAGCGAGCTGGCGTCCGGCGGTACCGGTATCTCGGAAACGCGCGAGCTGGATGACCTGGGCGTGGCCGAAGGCCCTGCACCTGTCGTCAAGTAAACTGCTGATGGCGTGAACTAACGCCGACCGCAACGCACAAACGCCCCGACTGGTTCGGGGCGTTTGCGTTTCTGGCGCGTCACTTTGGTGGCTTTTGTTTTACAGTAAGTGAATGGTTTTTTACGCTTGCAGGAGGTTTTGTGGACAGTGTGGATCTGAATGTCCTGCGCAGCGTGCTGGAATGGCGTCGCGCCGGGCAGCGAGTGGTGTTGTACAGCGTGGTCCAGACCTGGGGCAGCGCGCCGCGCCCGCCGGGCGCCATGCTGGCGCTGCGCGGCGATGGCGTGGTGATCGGCTCGGTGTCTGGCGGCTGCATCGAGGATGACTTGATTGCACGCCTGAAGGATGGCCGACTGCCTGAAGACGGGCCGCCGGTGCAGTTGGTGACCTACGGCGTCACCCGCGACGAGGCGGCGCGTTTTGGCCTGCCATGTGGTGGCACCTTGCGCCTGACTGAAGAGCGCGTGGACGCGTGGGAATGGGTGTCGGAACTGCTGGAGCGTTGTGAAGATCATCAGATCGTCGCACGTGAGCTGGACTTGACCACCGGTAACGTTACCTTGAGCAGCGCGAGCAAGACCGATGGGGTGACCTTCGACGGCGAACGCCTGCGGGCTATCTATGGCCCGCGCTGGCGTTTGCTGTTGATCGGCGCCGGGCAGTTGTCGCGTTATGTAGCGGAAATGGCGCGGTTGCTGGATTTCGAAGTGCTGATCTGCGACCCGCGCGACGAGTTCGTCTACGGCTGGGAAGAACAGCACGGCCGCTTCGTACCGGGCATGCCCGATGAAGCGGTGCTGAATATCCAGACCGATGAGCGCACGGCCATCGTCTGCCTCACCCATGATCCGCGCCTGGATGATATGGCACTGCTTACGGCACTGAATTCCTCGGCGTTCTACATCGGCGCCCTGGGTTCGCGGGTCAACACTCAGAAACGCCGGGAAAACCTCGCGGCGCTGGGGTTGTCGGCGCAAGCGATTGCGCGCCTGCACGGGCCGATCGGGTTGCACATCGGCAGCCATACGCCGGCGGAAATCGCGCTGTCGTTAATGGCGGAAATTGTTGCGATCAAGAACGGTGTGGCGCCCATGCAGAAAAAGCCGCTGCCGGTGGTAGCTGAGTGACGCTGACGGCGATTGTGCTCGCGGCGGGGCAGGGCAGTCGCTTTCGTGCCGAGGCGGGGGCTGACCAGGATAAGCTGTTGGCTGATTGCGTCGGCCTGGATGGCGTGACTCGGCCAGTGATCGAGCAGGTGCTGGTGAATTTACCGAAGCGCGTTGTAAAGCGCTGGCTGGTGACCTCGCCGGAGCGAACGCAGGTGATCCGTTTGGCTGAGGCGTATGGCTGCGACGTCCTGCTGCTACGCTCGGCGGGGATGGGCGACAGTCTTGCCGCGGCGGTGGTGGCCAGCGGTCCGGCGGACGGCTGGCTGGTGCTGCTGGGGGACATGCCGTTTATTCAGTCATCGAGCATTGAGCAAGTAATCGATGGGTTGGAGGCGGGTGGCATCAGCGTGCCGCTGCAGGATGGGCAGTATGGGCATCCTGTGGCGTTTGACCGGGCATCTGGGCCGGGGTTGATGGCATTGACCGGTGACCGTGGGGCCAAACCGTTGTTTGCGCAGGCGGTGGTGAGGGAAGTGCAGCTGAATGACCCCGGCGTGTTATGGGATGTCGATTTGCCGCAGTCCCTGAATTTCACCCCGGTCTAAGTGTGGGAGCTGGCTTGCCTGCGATAGCGGTCTGTCAGCCAAAACACCTGTGACTGATACACCGCTATCGCAGGCAAGCCAGCTCCCACCTTTGCTTGCATTTCAAATCGATGAATCAGTGTTTTCGTCGCCATTAAAAAGCCCCGCCTGATCACTCAGGCGGGGCTTTTTAGTCGCTGCTGGAATCAGACGAGGGGTTTAGGCTCGTGCTCTGCTTCCCGTGCAGCAGCGGCGGCTGCTTCCGCTTCCTTGCGACGACGACGCACTTCACGTGGGTCGTTCGGTGCTCGGCCGTTTTCGGTCAGCGCGCTGGCCGGTGCGGCTTCAACCACTGGAGCGGCAACTTCGGCAATCACCGGCGCTTCAACGACTGGCGCAGGTTCAACGACCGGAGCGGGCTCAACCACTGGGGCAGGCTCGGCAACCACGACTTCAGCAACCGGTGCTGGCGCTTCTTCTACCACGGGGGCAGGGGCTGGCGCTTCAACCGAAGCGGCAGGCTCGGCAGTCCATTGGAAGGCGGTCTGTTCCTCACGAACTTCGCGTACTTCCGGCGCTGCTTCGACAACCGGTGCTTCAACAAACGCTTCGACCACTGGCTGAGGTTCAACCACAGGTGCGGGCTCAACAGCGGCCACTTCAACTTCTGGCTGAGCTTCAGGCGCCTGCGCCACTTCCACTTCCGGTACAACCGGCGCTTCGATTGGGGTGGTCGCTTCGACAACTGGTGCCTCTACGACTGGCGCTTCAGCAGCAGGCGCTTCAACAACCGGCGCTTCAACCACTGGGGTCTCGGCAACAGGTGCTTCCACAGCGGCGGTTTCTTCGATGGCGGCGGTGGCGCGTTCAGCCTGCTCGTGGGCCTGGGCTTCAGCAGGTGCGCTGATAACCGAGCTGGCAACGGCAGCCGTAACGGCCAGGCCGGCAGCCAGTTCTTCGCCAGTTGGCTCGCTGGTAGCGGCTTCTGCGTTTTCGCCGGCTTCTTCCGAGCCTTCGATCACGTTGCCGTTGGCGTCACGTTGACGCTCACGACGGTTGCTGCGACGACGCTGGCCGCGGGAGCGGCGGCGTGGACGATCGCCTTCGGCGCCTTCCTGACCGTCTTCCTGCAGTTGCTCTTCGCTGGTCAGCACTTCCTCTTCTTCGCTGGCGGCAGCCGCTTGCTCGGCGCGTGGTTGACGCTCTTCACGCGGAGCGCGCGGTTGGCGTTCTTCACGTGGCGCACGCTCTTCGCGCGGTTGGCGAGCCGGGCGTTCTTCTGCAACGACAGCGGCACCGGCAACGGCTGGCGCAGCGTCCAGTGGCTCGCGCAATTCACGCACACGCTCTTCACGCTCGCCACGAGGCTTGCGATCTTCACGCGGGGCACGTGGGGCACGTGGCGCGCGCTCTTCACGCGGTGCGCGTTCTACCACTGGGGTTTCTTCACGGGCTTCGCGAGGTGCGCGCTCTTCACGTGGGGCGCGTTCTTCACGCGGCGCACGTTCTTCGCGCGGCTTGCGCTCTTCGTCACGGCGACCGTTGCGGTTACGGCTTTGTTGGCGACCGTTGCGACGCTCTTCGTTGCGTGCAGGACGCTCGGAAGCCGGTTTTTCAACCACAACCGGAGCGGCTGGCTCTTCTTTGGTGGCGAACAGGCTGACCAGCGATTTCACCAGGCCTTTGAACAGGCTTGGCTCAGGCATAACGGCCGGAGCGGCAACAGGCGCTGCTGCTTCAACGGGTACCGGTGCGTTGGCACGGGCAGGGGCCGTCTTGACCGCAGCTTCCTGGCGAACCAGGGTACGGGTCGCAGCGGCTGGCTGGACTTCTTCCACTTCGGCAGCGGCAGCGGCGATTTCATAGCTGGACTGGCCGCTGTGGGCTTCCGGGCTGTCATCACGCAGGCGCTGCACTTCGAAGTGCGGCGTTTCGAGGTGATCGTTCGGCAGGATGACGATACGGGCACGGGTGCGCAGTTCGATCTTGGTGATCGAGTTGCGTTTTTCGTTGAGCAGGAAAGCTGCAACCGGAATCGGCACTTGTGCGCGGACTTCGGCGGTGCGGTCTTTCAGGGCTTCTTCTTCGATCAGGCGCAGGATCGCCAGGGACAGCGATTCAACGTCACGGATGATACCGGTGCCGTTGCAACGCGGGCAGACGATGCCGCTGCTTTCGCCCAGGGATGGACGCAGGCGCTGACGAGACATTTCCAGCAGGCCGAAGCGCGAGATGCGGCCGACTTGCACGCGGGCACGGTCAGCTTCCAGGCATTCGCGGACTTTCTCTTCCACGGCGCGCTGGTTCTTGGCTGGGGTCATGTCGATGAAGTCGATCACGATCAGGCCGCCGATATCACGCAGGCGCAGTTGGCGGGCGATTTCTTCTGCCGCTTCCAGGTTGGTCTGCAGCGCGGTTTCTTCGATGTCGCTGCCTTTGGTCGCACGCGCCGAGTTGATGTCGATGGACACCAGGGCTTCGGTCGGGTCGATCACAATGGAGCCGCCGGAAGGCAGTTCGACCACGCGCTGGAAGGCGGTCTCGATCTGGCTTTCGATCTGGAAACGGTTGAACAGCGGAACGCTGTCTTCGTAGAGCTTGATCTTGCTGGCGTACTGCGGCATCACCTGGCGGATGAAGGTCAGGGCTTCGTCCTGGGCTTCAACGCTGTCGATCAGCACTTCGCCGATGTCCTGGCGCAGGTAATCACGGATGGCGCGGATGATCACGTTGCTTTCCTGATAGATCAGGAACGGCGCGGAACGATCCAGGGACGCTTCTTTGATGGCGGTCCACAATTGCAGCAGGTAGTCGAGGTCCCACTGCATTTCTTCGCTGCTGCGGCCCAGGCCGGCAGTGCGAACGATCAGGCCCATGTCGGCGGGTGCGATCAGGCCGTTCAGCGCTTCACGCAGTTCGTTGCGCTCTTCGCCTTCGATGCGACGGGAAATGCCGCCGGCACGTGGGTTGTTCGGCATCAGCACCAGGTAACGACCGGCCAGGCTGATGAAGGTGGTCAGGGCGGCGCCCTTGTTGCCACGTTCTTCTTTTTCGACCTGGACGATGACTTCCTGGCCTTCGCTCAGGACGTCCTTGATGTTCACGCGGCCTTCAGGGGCTTTCTTGAAGTATTCGCGGGAGATTTCTTTGAGGGGCAGGAAGCCGTGGCGCTCGGAGCCGAAATCGACAAAGGCAGCCTCAAGGCTTGGTTCGATGCGAGTAATCCGGCCTTTATAGATGTTGGCCTTCTTTTGCTCGCGTGCACCGGATTCGATGTCCAGGTCGTAGAGGCGTTGGCCATCTACCAGTGCAACACGCAACTCTTCGGGTTGAGTTGCGTTAATCAGCATTCTTTTCATGTTGTACCGTCGGTTTCCGGGCTGCCGGAAACGGCGTTCGGCACACACGACTTCTCACGGTCGGTGTCAGGTGCGTCAAGAGTGGTTGGCCACTCCAGTGTCCAGCAATAACAGGCCAATTGGGCCGTATCGCGACGGACGCGTCCTGCTTGTTAGCGGTGGTGACAAAGGCACCACTTCAACAAAAGCTAAGGTCAGGAGGAGGAATCAACCGACGACTGTGGACGAGATGAAGCGTCTAAATATAAGCCTAGTGCTACACGGTCCGACGGTTGTGCATCTCCACCCTACACGTATCCCTGATAATTCGGGTGCTGCCGCGCGCAGAATCCGCAGCGGGTTGGCATTTACCGTGTTCTCCAATGGGGAGTCCACGCTCATGGCTAAACAAGACTGAATGTGGGCGACTGCGCTCTCACTCAGCTCTTAACAGGCGTTGTTTCCGAAGCATTCACCATGGTCTGGCTCAGAACTGACTGCACTTTGTGAACTGGCCGTAAATATCGGCGCAAAACGCGAGTATTCACTCTGCGCATCGCACTCGCTTCAGGCCTCATGTCACCTGCGCTCGTTACAATCTTGAGCCTTCCAAGGTGGCGAACACCCCGTAGGACGGCCTCGCGTCCTGATGAATTGCGATGGTCAGGGCCGGCAGTTTGCCGCTAGTCCTCTGTCCAGGCCGCTTTTGGCGGCGTTCGCGACTATAGCAGCAATGATTAAGTGCTTCAATTCCATAAAAATTGTTATCATCGCCGCCATGACGAATACCGCCCCCCAGACCCCCAGCGTCCAGCTGCTTGAGGTCTCGCCGGAATATGCCGGCCAACGCATCGACAATTTTCTCCTGGCCAGGCTCAAAGGCGTGCCCAAGACCTTGATTTACCGCATCTTGCGTAAAGGTGAAGTGCGGGTGAACAAGGGTCGGATCAAGCCCGAGTACAAGTTGCAGGCGGGCGATATCGTCCGTGTGCCGCCGGTTCGCGTGCCCGAGCGTGATGAGCCCGTGCCATTGGCGCAGGGTCTGTTGCAGCGCCTCGAGGCGTCGATTGTCTTTGAAGACAACAAGCTGATCGTGATCAACAAGCCCTGCGGCATTGCGGTTCACGGCGGCAGCGGCCTGACGTTTGGCGTGATCGAAGCCTTTCGTCAGTTGCGTCCGGACGCCAAGGAGTTGGAGCTGGTCCATCGCCTGGACCGAGACACCTCCGGCCTGCTGATGATCGCCAAGAAACGCAGCATGTTGCGTCACCTGCACACCGCCTTGCGTGGCGATGGTGTGGACAAGCGCTACATGGCGCTGGTGCGCGGCAACTGGGCCAGTTCCATCAAGAGCGTTCGCGCGCCGTTGCAGAAGAGCAACCTGCGTTCCGGCGAGCGCATGGTGGAAGTGGACGAGGAGGGCAAGGAAGCCCTGACTTTGTTCAAGGTGCTGCGCCGTTTCGGCGACTTTGCCACCCTGGTCGAGGCCAAGCCGGTGACCGGTCGTACCCACCAGATTCGTGTGCACACGCTGCATGCGGGCCACTGCATCGCTGGCGATACCAAATACGGCGACGAGGACTTCTCCAAGGAGATCCGCGACCTGGGCGGCAAACGTCTGTTCCTGCACGCCTACATGCTTACCGTGCCGTTGCCGGATGGTGGCGAGTTGAAGCTGCAAGCGCCGGTCGATGAGATGTGGGCCAAGACCGTGGAGCGCTTGAGTGTCGCGCCGTGATTACAAGCTGCTGATATTTGATTGGGACGGCACCCTGGCCAATTCCATTGGCCGGATCGTCGAATCGATGCACATGGCGTCAACGCGTTCGGGTTTCGAGCTGTGCAGCGACTTCGCGGTCAAGGGCATTATCGGCCTGGGCTTGCCTGAGGCGATCCGCACCTTGTACCCCCACATTAGCCAAGCCGAATTGGTCGCGTTTCGCGAGCACTACGCCGATCACTACACGGCGCTGGAGGCGGAGCCTTCGCCGCTGTTTGAGGGCGTGGCGCAGTCCCTGCAGGCCTTTCGCGCCGAGGGCTACCACTTGGCGGTCGCCACCGGCAAGTCTCGTCGCGGGCTGGATCGAGTGCTCAAGGCCCACGGTTGGGATGATTATTTCGATATCACCCGTGCTGCCGATGAAACCGCCAGCAAACCTCATCCTCTGATGCTGGAGCAGATCCTGGCGCATTGCGGCGTGTCGCCACGCCAGGCCTTGATGGTGGGGGATGCCTCTTTCGATCTGATGATGGCGCGCAATGCAGGCATGGACAGTGTGGCGGTCAGCTACGGCGCCCAGGCTGCCGAGGCTTTGCAGCAGTACGAGCCGCGACTGACGATTGATCATTTTTCCGAATTGCAGGCTTGGCTAAACCGGGCCCGATGAGTCTTTGCTGGGGTTAATGGCATGAGTGACGAATGGAAAGCGCCCGAAAAGGCTGAAAGCGGTGATGACAAGAGCTGGAAACTGCTGGAGAAAACCCTCCTGGCCAGCGTTCAGGAGCAGCGTCGTGCGCGGCGCTGGGGGATTTTCTTCAAGTTGCTGACCTTTGTCTGGCTTATTGCCATGCTGGCATTGTTCAGCCCGCTGATGGATATGGAAAAAAATGCGACCCGTGGCGCCCACTACACCGCACTGATCGAAGTGCGCGGGGTGATTGCCGATAAGGAGCCCGCCAGCGCTGACAATATCGTCAGCAGCCTGCGTGCCGCGTTTGAGGACCCCAAGGTCAAGGGCGTGATCCTGCGCATCAACAGCCCGGGCGGCAGTCCGGTGCAGTCGGGTTATGTGTATGACGAAATTCGCCGTCTGCGTGGCCTGCACCCGGATATCAAGCTGTACGCGGTGATTTCCGACCTGGGCGCTTCCGGTGCCTATTACATTGCCAGCGCCGCAGACCAGATCTACGCCGACAAGGCCAGCCTGGTGGGTTCCATCGGTGTGACGGCGGCCGGTTACGGCTTTGTTGGCACCATGGAGAAGCTGGGTGTGGAGCGCCGTACCTACACCTCGGGCGAGCACAAGTCGTTCCTCGACCCGTTCCAGCCACAAAAGGCTGATGAAACCGCATTCTGGCAGGGCGTGCTCGACACCACCCATCGCCAGTTTATCGCCAGCGTGAAGCAGGGGCGTGGCGACCGCCTGAAGGATAAGGACCATCCCGAGTTGTTCTCCGGATTGGTGTGGTCAGGCGAGCAGGCGTTGCCGTTGGGCTTGATCGACGGCCTGGGGAGTGCCAGTTTGGTTGCGCGGGATGTGATTGGCGAGAAGGAGCTTGTGGATTTTACGGTTGAAGAATCGCCGTTTGACCGGTTCTCCAAGAAACTGGGTGCCAGCGTCGCCGAGAAGCTGGCGCTGTATATGGGCTTCCAGGGCCCGACCCTGCGCTGATCTAACAGATGCATAGATTCAAATGTTGGAGCTGGCTTGCCCGCGATATCGGTTGGCCAGTCGACATTTATAATGGCTGGACCACCGCTATCGCAGGCAAGCCAGCTCCCACAGTAGTTTGGTGGTGGAATTAAGGGATTTGCACGCCTTCAGCCAATAGCATGTCCACCAGGCGGATCAGCGGTAGGCCAACCAGGCTGGTTGCGTCCGGCCCTTCAGTACTCTGAAACAGGCTCACGCCCAGCCCCTCAGCCTTGAAGCTGCCTGCGCAGTCATACGGCTGCTCAATCCGCAGATAGCGCTCAACACGCTCAACGTCCAGCTCACGCATGTGCACGGTAAAAGGTACGCAGTCGACTTGGCAGTGCCCTGTCTCGCTGTTCAGCAGCGCCAGGCCGGTGAGAAAGCTGACGCGCTTGCCGCTGGCGGCTAATAATTGCTCGCGCGCGTTTTCAAAGGTGTGAGGCTTGCCGATGATCCGGCCTTCCAGCGCGGCAACCTGATCAGAGCCGATAATCAAATGCCCTGGATGGCTGGCCGCTAGCGCGCGGGCCTTCTCTTCGGCCAGGCGCTTGACCAGCTCAATGGCGGACTCATTTGCGCGATGGCTTTCATCGATATCCGGCGAGCTGCAGATGAACGGCAAGTGCAGGCGGCTCAGCAATTCCCGGCGATAAACCGAGCTGGATGCGAGTAATAAAGGCAGCATGGGTGACTCCTCAAAGGCAGTGGCAGATTCTAGCGCGTGACCGGCTGACGCACAGGGCTGAATTTCCTTTGACATGGCCCGGTGCATCCCTATAATGCTGCGCCTATGTTGAATGACCCGATTCCACCTCACGTTGACCCGCGCAAACTGGCTGATCGTGGCACTTCCCTTCAAGGTGAGTTGCTGTTGGCCAATTTGGAGAGACTCTGCGACCCGCTTTCCGACACTGTCGGTACGGTGCAGGCTAAATTCGTTTTTGAACGAGATGAACGTAAATCTGTGGTAATTCACAGCGTTATCGACACCGAAGTCAAAATGGTTTGCCAGCGTTGTCTTGAGCTGGTCACCCTGCCGATCCACAGCGAATGCAGTTATGCTGTGGTGAAAGAGGGTGCGAATACCCAGTCGTTGCCGAAAGGTTATGACGTGCTGGAACTGGGCGAAGATCCATTGGATCTGCATGCACTGATCGAGGAGGAGCTTCTGCTCGCCTTGCCCATTGTGCCTGCTCATCATCCGGAAGAATGCCAGCAGCCGGCGGACCTCGGCGACGAGTCCGAACCGAGCGAGGACGAGGTAACGCGGTCCAACCCGTTCAGTGTATTGGCGCAGTTAAAGCGTGACCCAAACGTTTAGGAGTTAATCAATTATGGCTGTTCAGCAGAACAAAAAATCCCGCTCTGCCCGTGACATGCGTCGTTCGCACGATGCCCTGACGGCGAGCACTCTGTCTGTAGAAAAAACCACCGGTGAAATTCACCTGCGTCACCACGTATCGCCAGAAGGCGTATACCGTGGTCGTAAAGTGATCGACAAGGGCGCTGACGAGTAATCACTTGTCTGCTCTAGTCATCGCGATAGACGCAATGGGCGGGGACTTCGGTCCCCGCAGCATTGTTCAGGCCTGCATTGCCAGCCTGTCTGCCACACCCTCGCTGCACCTGACCCTCGTTGGTCAACCCTCCCTTCTTGAAGAACTGATTGCCAGCCATCCGGCGGTGGATCGCGCGCGCCTGACGATTACGCCGGCCAGCGAAACCATTGGTATGGATGAAAAACCGGCGGCAGCCCTGCGTGGCAAGCCCGATTCTTCGATGCGGGTGGCCCTGGAGCTGCTGCGTGATGGCAAGGTGCAAGCCTGTGTCAGTGCCGGCAACACGGGGGCCTTGATGGCGTTGTCGCGGCATGTGCTCAAGACATTGCCAGGCATTGATCGCCCCGCGATGGTGGCGGCGATTCCGACGCAGAAAGGTTACTGCCAGTTGCTGGACCTGGGTGCGAATGTCGATTGCAGTGCCGAGCACCTGTTGCAGTTTGCCGTGATGGGGTCGGTGGCCGCCGAAGCGCTGGGCGTGGCCCGGCCGCGGGTGGCGTTGCTGAATATCGGCACCGAAGACATCAAGGGCAACCAGCAGGTCAAGCTCGCCGCCACCTTGCTGCAAAGCGCGCGCGGCTTGAATTACATCGGATTCGTCGAGGGTGATGGTTTGTACCGTGGCGAGGCGGACGTGGTGGTGTGCGACGGGTTCGTCGGCAATATCCTGCTCAAGTCCAGCGAAGGCCTGGCGACCATGATCGCCACGCGTATCGAGGCGTTATTCAAGCAGAGCCTGGCGTCGCGCCTGGTCGGCGCCCTGGCGCTGCCGTTGATGCGCCGCTTGCAGGCTGACCTGGCCCCGGCGCGGCATAACGGCGCAAGTTTTCTGGGGTTGCAGGGCATTGTGGTAAAAAGCCATGGCTCGGCTGGCGTCGAGGGCTTTCAAAGTGCTATTGCGCGGGCCGTGATCGAGATCCAGGAGAACCTGCCGCAACGCTTGCACGGCCGTCTTGAGGATCTGTTGCCTTAGGCGAATCGGCCCGGGAATGCTTAAATGTGACCGGCCAGTTCAATTGACCATCCAATCTGTCAGTTTCGTGCGCTCCCACCGTAGGCGTGCGCATTTTTGACGACCAGATCATTAGGGGCTTGTTACATGTCTACATCCCTCGCATTCGTCTTTCCAGGGCAGGGTTCGCAGTCCCTCGGCATGTTGGCCGAACTGGGCGCGCAATACCCGTTGATCCTGGACACCTTTAAGGAAGCTTCCGACGCCCTGGGTTACGACCTGTGGGCACTGACCCAGCAGGGGCCGGAAGAGCAACTCAATCAAACCGATAAAACCCAGCCGGCCATCCTGACCGCTTCGATCGCCCTGTGGCGCTTGTGGCTGGCGGAAGGCGGCGCGCGTCCAGCATTCGTCGCCGGTCACAGCCTTGGCGAATACAGCGCCTTGGTGGCGGCGGGCAGCTTGACCCTGGCTGAAGCGGTCAAGCTGGTCGAGCGTCGTGGGCAGCTGATGCAAGAAGCCGTTCCGGCAGGGCAGGGCGGCATGGCCGCTATCCTGGGCCTGGACGACGCCGTGGTGATCGAAGCCTGCGCCGAAGCGGCCCAGGGCGACGTGGTCAGCGCCGTTAACTTCAACTCCCCTGGCCAAGTGGTCATCGCGGGTGCCAAGGCTGCCGTTGAGCGCGCAATCGAAATCTGCAAGGCCCGTGGCGCCAAGCGTGCCTTGCCGTTGCCGGTCAGCGTACCGTCCCATTGCGAATTGATGCGCCCGGCGGCCGAGCGTTTTGCCGAGTCCATCGCTGCCATCAACTGGCAGGCACCGCAGATCCCGCTGGTACAGAACGTCAGCGCCGCCGTGGCGGCCGACCTCGACACCCTCAAGCGCGACCTGCTCGAGCAGCTCTACAAGCCCGTGCGCTGGGTTGAATCGGTCCAGACCCTGGCGGCCAATGGCGCCACCGAGCTGGTTGAGTGCGGCCCGGGCAAAGTCCTCGCCGGCCTGAACAAGCGCTGCGCCGACGGCGTCTCGACGGCCAACCTCAATACACCTGACGCCTTTGCTGCCGCTCGCGCAGCCCTGGTCTGACCCTCAATTTCCGAACTTAGGAGAAGCCTGCATGAGTCTGCAAGGTAAAGTTGCACTGGTTACCGGCGCAAGCCGTGGCATTGGCCAGGCTATCGCCCTGGAGCTGGGCCGTCAGGGCGCCATTGTGATCGGCACTGCCACGTCCGCCTCGGGCGCCGAGCGTATCGCCGCGACCCTGAAGGAAAACGGCGTGCAAGGCACCGGCCTTGAGCTGAACGTGACCAGCGATGAGTCAGTGGCCGCCGTGCTGGCCGAGATCACCGCGCAGTTTGGCGCGCCGGCGATTCTGGTAAACAACGCCGGCATCACCCGCGATAACCTGATGATGCGCATGAAAGACGACGAGTGGTACGACGTGGTCGATACCAACTTGAACAGTCTGTTTCGCCTGTCCAAGGGCGTTTTGCGTGGCATGACCAAGGCGCGTTGGGGCCGAATTATCAATATTGGCTCCGTAGTGGGTGCCATGGGCAACGCAGGCCAAGTAAACTACGCGTCCGCCAAGGCCGGTCTGGAAGGTTTCAGCCGTGCATTGGCACGTGAAGTCGGCTCGCGGTCGATTACGGTCAACTCGGTGGCTCCAGGGTTCATCGACACCGATATGACCCGCGAGTTGCCGGAAGCACAGCGTGAAGCCTTGCTGACGCAGATTCCGCTGGGCCGTCTGGGCCAGGCTCAAGAGATCGCGAATGTGGTCACTTTCCTGGCATCCGACGGTGCGGCATACGTGACTGGGGCTACAATCCCGGTGAACGGCGGGATGTACATGAGTTAAATTGTGACGGATCGCTTCAAAAAAATGTCATACGAGCTGTCTAAAATCCGTTATAAAGCTGCAACTTAATTTATAGGCGGGTGGCCGACCGGGTACTGGGTGAAGCTTTCAGTTGAAAAGCTGAAATGGCTTTCTATACACTTACCCACTGGCCAGCTGCCTGAATTTGTCCATTAGGAGTTAAACAAGGTATGAGCACCATCGAAGAGCGCGTCAAGAAAATCGTCGCCGAGCAACTGGGCGTTAAGGAAGAAGAAGTGGTCAACACTGCTTCCTTCGTAGAAGACCTGGGTGCCGATTCCCTTGACACCGTTGAGCTGGTGATGGCTCTGGAAGAGGAATTCGAGACCGAAATCCCGGACGAAGAAGCTGAAAAAATCACTACTGTTCAAGCTGCTATCGACTACGTTACTAGCCACCAGGCGTAATAGTTTGTAGTCGTCGCTTGCTTTCAGGGAAAAACCGCACTGCTGTAACGGCGTGCGGTTTTTTCTTTAGCCCTGACGAAATGTGAGCGCTGAAGCAAAAGTGTCGTCATTAGAAAAAGGAGAGTGCTGTGTCGCGTAGACGCGTCGTAGTCACCGGTATGGGTATGTTGTCGCCACTGGGCACGGATGTGCCGAGCAGTTGGCAGGGCATTCTGGCTGGCCACAGTGGTATTGGTCTGATCGAACACACGGACCTTTCTGCCTATTCCACCCGTTTTGGCGGCTCGGTCAAGGGCTTCAATGTCGAGGAATATCTCTCGGTCAAAGAATCTCGCAAACTCGACCTGTTCATTCAATACGGCCTGGCAGCCGGTTTTCAGGCAGTGCGGAACGCCGGCCTGGAAGTCACCGACGCCAACCGTGACCGCATCGGCGTGGCCATGGGTTCGGGTATTGGTGGTTTGACCAATATCGAAGAAACCAGCCGCACGTTGCACGATTCCGGGCCCCGTCGAATTTCACCGTTCTTCGTGCCGGGCTCGATCATCAACATGATTTCCGGTTTCCTGTCCATCCACTTGGGCGCACAGGGGCCTAACTACGCCATCGCTACGGCGTGCACCACCGGCACGCACTGCATCGGCATGGCGGCGCGCAACATCGCCTATGACGAAGCCGACGTGATGATCGCTGGCGGCGCCGAGATGGCGGCCTGTGGCCTTGGCATGGGCGGCTTCGGTGCGTCCCGTGCACTGTCGACCCGCAACGACGAGCCCACCCGCGCCAGTCGCCCGTGGGACAAAGGCCGTGATGGTTTCGTCCTGTCCGACGGCGCCGGTGCCCTGGTGCTGGAAGAGTTGGAACACGCCAAGGCGCGTGGCGCGACCATCTATGCCGAGCTGATCGGCTTTGGCATGAGCGGCGACGCTTACCACATGACCTCGCCACCCTCCGACGGTGCCGGCGCTGCGCGTTGCATCACAAACGCCCTTCGCGATGCGAAGGTCAACCCGGACCAGGTGCAGTACATCAATGCCCATGGCACGTCGACGCCGACTGGCGATTTGGCGGAAGCTGAAGCCATCAAGTCGGTGTTCGGCGAGCATGCCTACAAGCTGGCGGTCAGCTCCACCAAGTCCATGACCGGCCACTTGTTGGGCGCGGCGGGTGCGGTTGAAGCGATCTTCAGCGTGATGGCCATCAAGGATCAGGTCGCTCCCCCGACCATCAACCTTGATGAGCCGGACGAAGGCTGCGACCTGAACTTCGTGCCTCACGAAGCGCAGCCGATGCCGATCGACGTGGTGATCTCCAACTCGTTCGGTTTTGGTGGCACTAACGGGTCCCTGGTGTTCCGCCGGTTCGCCGAGTGATGCACAGCTGGGTCGACGGTCAGCCAGCGGATAACGTGCCCCTGAAAGATCGCGGCCTGGCGTATGGCGACGGGCTGTTCGAAACCATCGCCGTCAGGGCCGGGCAGCCGGTGCTGCTCGACCGTCACCTGCAACGCCTCGATGAGGGTTGCAGGCGCCTCGCTTTGGTTGCAGATCAGCCTTTGATCCGCAACGAAGTGCTGGCCTATGCCGCCGCCCTTGGCGACGGTGTCCTCAAGTTGATCCTTACCCGTGGCGACAGTCTGCGTGGCTATGGCATCAACCCTGGCGCGCCAGTGCGCCGTATCTTGCAGGGCAACCCGCCCGCTACTTATCCCCTCGCCCATGGAACCGACGGCATCCGCCTGTTTCCGTGTGCCACCCGGTTGGCCGAGCAGCCACTGCTGGCCGGCCTCAAACACCTGAATCGCCTTGAGCAGGTGATCGCCCGTGCCGAATGGCGGGATGCCGAGCACGCTGAAGGTTTGATGCTGGACATGTCTGGGCGTGTCATCGAAGGCGTATTCAGCAACCTGTTCCTTGTGCGCAACGGCTTGTTACTAACCGCTGATCTGACGCGTTGCGGCGTTGCCGGCGTGATGCGCGCCGAGATTCTGGCCCAGGCTCAAGCGCTGGGCACCCCGGTGGCCGTGGCCGACATCAGCCTCGTGCAGTTGCAGCAGGCTGACGAAGTCTTTGTGTGCAACAGCGTTTATGGCATTTGGCCTGTGCGCGGGTACGCTGCGATGAGCTGGTCGGTTGGCCCGCTCACCCGTAAACTGCAGGGCATTGTTCGCGCGCTATTGGAAATTTGAGTTGATACGAAAACTGGTTGTACTGCTGCTGGTCGGTCTGTTCTCGGCGGCTTTGCTGTTGGGCTATTCGGCCTGGAAGTTCGATGCTGCCTTGAAGCAGCCTTTGAACCTGACCCAGGAGCAATTGCTCGATGTACCGGCAGGGGCGACCCCGACCGGTACCTTCAATCGCCTGGAAGCCGATGGCGTGCTCGACGGCGCGTTCTGGTTGCGCCTGTACTGGCGCTTCAACCTCGACGGCCAGCCACTGCACAGCGGCGAATACCGCATGACGCCTGGCATGACGGCGCAGGGCTTGATCGGCCTCTGGCAGCGTGGCGAAGTGGTTCAATACAGCCTGACCCTGGTCGAAGGCTGGAACTTCCGCCAGGTGCGCTCGGCCTTAGCCAAGCATGAAAAGATCGTGCAGAGCCTTTCGGGCCTCACTGACAGCGAAGTCATGGATAAACTCGGCCACCCTGGCGTGTTCCCCGAGGGGCGGTTCTTCCCCGATACCTACCGCTTCGTGCGTGGCATGACCGACGTCGAATTCCTGAAAAAAGCCTACAACCGCCTGGACGATGTACTCGCTCAGGAGTGGAGCAAGCGCGCCGCCGATGCGCCATACACTGACCCTTATCAAGCGCTGATCATGGCTTCCCTGGTGGAGAAAGAGACCGGCGTACCTGAGGAGCGTGGGCAGATCGCCGGGGTATTTGTGCGTCGCTTGAAGATCGGCATGCTGTTGCAGACCGACCCGACGGTGATCTACGGCCTGGGCGAGCGCTACAACGGCAAGTTGACCCGCGCTCATCTCAAGGAAGCCAACCCTTACAACACCTACATGATTGCCGGTCTGCCGCCGACGCCTATCGCGATGGTCGGCCGCGAGGCGATCCATGCCGCGCTGAATCCGGTGCCGGGCAGCAGCCTGTATTTCGTCGCACGGGGCGATGGCAGCCATATTTTCTCCGATGACCTGGATGCGCATAATGCCGCCGTGCGCGAGTTTCAACTCAAACGCCGCGCCGATTACCGCTCCAGTCCGGCACCGGTGGTGAAGCCTGCGGAAGACGCAACGCCACCGGCGGATGTGCCAGCTGATAAACCGGCCGAGCCTGCGCCGGACACCACTGCGCCGCCAAGCCCGCAATAATTCTGACTAAGGACTGCCTGTGACTGGCTTGTTTATTACCCTGGAAGGCCCCGAGGGCGCCGGCAAAAGCACTAACCGCGATTACCTGGCCGAGTGCTTGCGCACCCAAGGCATCGAGGTGGTGTTGACCCGTGAGCCCGGCGGCACGCCGTTGGCCGAGCGCATCCGTGAGGTGCTGCTCGCTCCGGGTGAAGAGCAGATGAACCCGGACACCGAGCTGCTGCTGGTGTTCGCCGCGCGCGCCCAGCACTTGGCCGAGGTGATTCGCCCGGCCCTGGCGCGCGGTGCCGTAGTGATCTGCGACCGGTTTACCGATTCCACCTATGCCTACCAGGGTGGCGGTCGGGGTTTGTGCCTGGAGCGCATCGCCACTCTGGAAACCTTCGTCCAAGGCGACCTGCGCCCTGACCTGACCCTGGTGTTCGACCTGCCGGTGGAAGTGGGCCTGGCCCGCGCCAGTGCCCGTGGTCGCCTGGACCGTTTTGAGCTGGAAGGCCAGGCCTTCTTCGACGCGGTCCGTACCGCGTTCCTCAAACGTGCTGCGGCCGAGCCTGCGCGTTATCACCTGCTGGACGCGGCCCAACCGCTGGCCCAGGTGCAGCAAGCCATCGACGCGCTGTTGCCAACACTGCTGGAGCGCGCCCGTGCCTGAAGCCTATCCGTGGCAGGCCAGCCTGTGGCAACAATTGGCCGGCCGTGCTCACCACGCCCATGCCTACCTGTTGCATGGGCCGGTGGGTATCGGTAAGCGGGACTTGGCCGAGCGACTCATGGCCAGGCTGCTGTGCCAGCGCCCGGTCGACCTGGAAGCCTGTGGCGAGTGCAAATCCTGCCTGTTGCTCAAGGCCGGCAGCCATCCCGACAACTACGTGCTGGAGCCCGAGGAAGCCGACAAGGCGATCAAGGTCGACCAAGTCCGTGACCTCGTCAGCTTCGTAGTACAAACCGCGCAGATGGGCGGGCGCAAGGTGGTGTTGATCGAGCCGGTGGAGGCGATGAACATCAACGCCGCCAACGCCTTGCTCAAGAGCCTGGAAGAGCCATCTGGCGATACCGTGTTGTTGCTGGTCAGCCACCAATCGAGCCGTTTGCTGCCGACCATCCGCAGCCGTTGCGTTCAGCAGGCGTGCCCGCTGCCAAGCGAGGCGCTGAGTCTTGAGTGGCTGGCGCAGGCGTTGCCGCAGTGCAGTCAGGAAGAACGGGTCGAGTTGCTGACACTGGCCGCGGGTTCGCCATTGGCCGCGGTGAAGCTGCAAGCCCAAGGTGTGCGTGAGCAACGCGCACTGGTGGTGGAGGGCGTAAAGAAACTGATCAAGCAGGAAGTGTCCGCCACCCAGTTGGCTGAAACCGCCTGGAAGGACGTTCCCCTGCTATTGCTGTTCGATTGGTTCTGCGATTGGTCGAGCCTGATCTTGCGCTACCAGCTGACCCAGGATGAAAACGGCCTGGGCCTGCCGGACATGCGCAAAGTGGTGCAGTACCTGGCGCAAAAAAGTGCTCAGGACAAAGTGCTGACGATCCAGGACTGGATCCTCGCCCAGCGTCAGAAGGTGCTCGGCAAAGCCAACCTCAACCGTGTGCTGTTGCTTGAAGCGCTGCTGGTGCAGTGGGTCGGTTTGCTTGGCCGGCGTTAATTTCCCTGGCTGACGGGTATCGTTGGTCAAACACTTTCAGTGACTTAATTCTTATGCTCGTAGATTCCCATTGCCACCTTGATCGCCTTGACCTTGCCCAGCACGGCGGCTCCCTTGACGCCGCGCTCGAAGCGGCACGCCAGCGCGGAGTAGGGCACTTCCTGTGCATCGGCGTCAGCGCTGAAAATGCTGCCGACGTCAAAGCCCTGGCTGATCGGTACGCCGATGTGGATTGTTCGGTGGGGATCCATCCGCTGGACCTCAAGCCCGGCGAAGCCCCGGCCCTCGACTGGCTGCTGGGCGAGCTCAATCACCCGCGCGTTGTGGCCATCGGTGAAACCGGCCTGGATTATCACTACGAGCCCGAAGCCGCCGAGTTGCAGCAAGCCTCCTTCCGTTTGCACCTGCAGGCTGCCCAACAGACCGGTAAACCAGTGATCGTCCATACCCGTGGCGCCCGTGCCGACACCCTGGCCCTGCTGCGCGAAGCCGCGCTGCCCCAGGCTGGCGTGTTGCACTGCTTTACCGAAGACTGGGACATGGCCAAGGCGGCCCTGGACCTCGGGTTCTACATTTCCCTGTCGGGCATCGTTACCTTCCGCAATGCTGACGCCCTGCGCGACGTCGCGCGCCAAGTCCCGGCCGATCGCCTGCTGGTGGAAACCGACTCGCCTTACCTGGCGCCCATCCCACATCGCGGCAAGCCAAACCTGCCGGAGTATGTGCGCGATGTGGCGGATTACCTGGCGATGCTGCGCGGCGAATCCTACGAGCGCTTTGCCGAACAGACCACCGAGAACTTCAAGCGCCTGTTCCCGCTGGCTCACGTGGCCGGCTCACTACAGCATTGTGTAGATAACTAAATCGCAGGCAAAAAAAACCCGGGTTCTGGGGGGGTGAATCCGGGCTAAGACCATTAGGAGTAAAACAAGGGCACGCGGTCCGTTGGTACCCAGGTCGACGCGTCACTTGGGGGAGATGTCACGCCGACAGTTCAAGTATTGATCAGTATCCGATTCAGTCCAGTCGCGACTGGTCGTTTTTTAAACAGATTTGGAATACGTGCGCTTCGCTTGAGTTCTCATCAAGCAGGTGTACAGGGGCAGTTGTTGCGTATTATTTCTGACTGAAATCAATGCAAACGTTGGTGCGCTGAAAGTAAAGTGCATTACGGGTTCACATAGACATTGCCCAACGACCGTTCAGTCGGGATAATCCCTCGCACTGGGTAAATCGTATCGCCACGTATCCGTGGCCCTGCGCAACCCTCCCTATTTCGACCTCTGCAGACCTCTTTCTCATGCACAAAGAACCCCGTAAGGTCCGTGAGTTTCGCCGCCGTGAGCAGGAAATTCTCGACACCGCATTGAAGTTGTTCCTCGAACAGGGTGAAGACAGCGTCACCGTCGAGATGATTGCGGATGCCGTGGGTATCGGCAAAGGCACGATCTACAAGCACTTCAAGTCCAAGGCCGAGATTTACCTGCGCCTGATGCTCGACTACGAGCGTGATTTGAACGAGCTGTTGCACTCGGCCGATGTGGACAAGGACAAGGAAGCCCTGTCCCGCGCCTACTTCGAGTTCCGCATGCGCGATCCGCAGCGCTACCGCCTGTTCGACCGTCTGGAAGAGAAGGTGGTCAAGGGCCATCAAGTGCCGGAAATGGTCGAGGAGTTGCACAAGATCCGCGCCTCGAACTTCGAGCGCCTGACGCTGCTGATCAAGGGTCGCATCAGCGAAGGCAAGCTGGAAGACGTGCCGCCGTATTTCCACTATTGCGCCGCCTGGGCCTTGGTACACGGTGCTGTCGCGCTGTATCACTCGCCGTTCTGGAGCAATGTGCTGGAAGATCAGGAAGGTTTTTTCCAGTTCCTGATGGATATCGGCGTGCGCATGGGCAACAAACGCAAGCACAGCGCCGAGCAGCCACCGGCTGAAACGCCCGCCACGTAATGATTTGCTGCCACGCGCAGTACCCCAGGAATATACTCAGGCATGGACTCTTGCTAAAAGCTGATTTATCAGTCAGCTTTTAGCGCGCCCGAATCATCCTCTGCCGGAGTGATCCATGATCGTTGATCGTCAAGGCAGGCGTTTTCGCAATTTGCGGATCAGCCTGACCTCAGCCTGCAATTACGCGTGTACCTACTGCGTGCCTAACGGCAAGCGGCTGGTGGCTGCCCAGGACGAACTCTCGGCCGAGGCGATGGCGCGCGGCGTGGCTTATCTTATTGAGGCGGCCGGCATCGACCGTCTGCGCATTACCGGCGGAGAGCCGCTGGTCAGCCCCAAGCTGGAAGCCTTCATGGGCGCAGTGGGGCAGATGGGCCTCAGTGACATCAGTTTGACGACCAACGGCCAACTGCTGGCGCGCAAACTGCCGTTGCTGGTGGAGGCCGGGATCAAGCGCATCAATGTCTCCCTCGACACCCTGGATGCGAACGCCTTCCGCAGCATCGCCCGTGGCGGTGACTTGGCCACCGTGCTCGATGGCATGGACCAGGCCCGCGCTGCCGGGATCAAGATCAAGGTCAACATGGTGCCGTTGCGCGGCCAGAACCTCGACCAAGTGATGCCGCTGCTCGATTACTGCCTGGAGCGCGGCTACGAGTTGCGCTTTATCGAACTGATGCGCATGGGCCACCTGGCCAAGGACTCCAACGCGTTCCTGCAGCAATTTGTCAGCTTGCAGCAACTGCTGAGCCTGATCGGCGAACGGTATGAATACCTGCAAGCCAATGCCCCCGTGGACGCCACCGCCGTACGCTACGAAGTACCGGGCAAGGGTTTCTTTGGCGTGATTGCCAACGAGAGTGTGCCGTTCTGCCGTACCTGTTCACGGCTGCGGTTGTCGTCCACCGGCTGGTTGCATGGCTGCCTGTCGTCGAGCAACCGTCACTATGTCGGCGACCTGCTGGACAAGCCGCGCCATCAAGCGCTGCCTGCGCTGCAAGGCCTGTTGATGAAGGCGTTGGGGGATAAACAGGAAGTGGCGTTCTCCGGCGGTGCCACCATCATGAAGATTATTGGCGGCTGATCAATTTCAATCCGGCATACCGCCACTGTGGGAGCTGGCTTGCCTGCGATATGGGAATGTCAGTCACCCAATCAGGCCACTGACAGACCGCCATCGCAGGCAAGCCAGCTCCCACATTTGCTATGTGTTGTCGTCAAGCTGGCGCAGAATCTGCATCTCACGCCCATTCGCCGGTTTTCCGTCACCGGCTTCTGGAGGATTAGGATGCGTAGTCTGGTTTTGTTGCTGGCGTCGTTGACGCTGAGTGGTTGCATGACCGTCAGCGATATGGCCGAAGGCACCCGCTATCAGATGAGCGATGCCGGCTTGCTCGACCACAGTGACACCCGTCGCACGGCCTCGATTCGCGTGCAGCCGGACTCCTTTATCTTTATCGCCCAGGGTGCCTTCGTGCCGCCAGGCAGTGCCTACCCGCGTCCTAACGTGGTGGCAGAGGAAGCCTTCAACGGCTTCGTCGAATACTTCCCCATGGTCCGCCGCGCCCGCCAACCGGAAGGTTTGGAGCAGGCAATGTCCGAAGCCCGTGCAGCCGGCGCTCACTACCTGTTGTACTGCCGATTTGCGGCAGCGGATGACCGTATCGGCAATGCCGACGAGTGGGCTGATCAGCAGGCCCTTGATCGTGTTGGCCTGGACAACGGTGTCATCCAGATCATGTTGATCGAGACCAGCACCCAGTATTTGATTGATACTGCGCGTATTCGCAGTCGTGGCGGTTTACTGACGTTCCACGACAATAAGCCAGAAGACTTGATTGCCCGCCCCCTGGCGCAGTACGCCCGCGGCCTGCTTGGGATGAGTGATCAATAAGCACCAGGAGAAGCCCATGACCGATTCCGCCAAGGCCAACGATCTGTTGGCCCAACTGCCCAAAGGCAAGGGACCGGCGCCGGTGCATCTGTGGAACCCGGATTTCTGCGGCAACATCGACATGCGCATCGCCCGCGACGGCACCTGGTTCTATCAGGGTACGCCGATCGGGCGTAAGCCGATGGTCAAGCTGTTCTCCAACATCATCCGCCGCGATGGCGATGATTACTTCCTGATCACTCCCGTGGAAAAAGTCGGCATCACCGTCGACGATGCGCCGTTTGTCGCCGTGACCCTGGAAGTCGAAGGGCAGGGCGAAAGCCAGGTATTGCGTTTTACCACCAACGTGGATGAGCAGGTCGAAGCCGGTCTTGAACATCCGTTGCGCGTGGTGATCGATCCGCTCACCCAGGAGCCCGCGCCCTACATTCGGGTGCGCACCAACCTTGAAGCCTTGGTGCATCGAAACGCGTTCTACCAATTGGTGGAGCTGGCGGTGAGCCGTCCGATCAACGGTCAGAACTGGCTTGGTGTCTGGAGCGCTGGGGAGTTTTTCCGTATTGGGCTGGAACCTTAGGGCCCGTTTTTTCACGTTCCTGAAATAATTCGCTTGCTGTAAATAACCGGTTTCGGTTATCAATTTGTACATGATTAGACATGTTCGATTTGATAAGAAAAAACGCGTCGTCGACGAGCTTATTCGCCGTATCGAGGGCGGAGTGATGGTCGACGGTTTTCTGTTGCCGGGTGAGCACCAATTGGCCGAGGAGTTTGCGGTCAGTCGCGGCACCCTGCGCGAAGCCCTGGCTGAACTCAAACGGCGCAATTACATCGCGACCCAGAGCGGCGTCGGTTCCATCGTCACCTTTGACGGCATGGTGCTCGACCAACATAGCGGTTGGGCCCAAGCCCTGGCCGACACCGGCGCGCGGGTGAGCACCGATATCCTGCGCCTGGAAGCGGTGACTCGCCCGGACCTGTTCAACCGTTTCGGCAGTGACCAATTCATCGCCCTCGACCGGCGCCGCCGCACTACCGACGGCACCGCCGTGTCCCTGGAGCGCTCGCTGATGCCAGCCTCCGGAGGCCTGGAGAGCCTGCCTGACGTGGGCCTGATCGATGATTCCCTGACCATCACCCTGGCAGCCTACGGGTATGTCGGGGCCGAAGGTGACCAGTGGATCGGTGCCGAGCCCCTCAGCGATGCAGACGCCGAGTTGCTTGGTCGCCCTGCAGGCACGGTGTTTCTCAAGGCGTCGCGCACGACCTACGATCGTCGCGAGCGCTTCATGGAGTACGTCGAAAGCTGGCTCGATCCTCTGCACTTTCGTCTGCACCTGCAGTTTGGACATTCGAAATGACCCCGCACACTCGCGCCCTCGGCGCCTTCTACGGCCTGGCCTTGGGCGATGCCCTGGGTATGCCCACCCAATCCTTGAGCCGCGAGCAAGTCCGGGCGCGCTTCGGTGCTATCACCGGCCTGGAAGATGCCGATGCCGACCAGCCCATCGCGCCAAACATGCCCGCCGGCTCCATCACCGATGACACCGAGCAGGCGATCCTGGTGGGCGAATTGCTGGTGGAAGGCCAGGGCACGATTGAACCCACCGTGCTCGCCCAGCGCCTGATCGACTGGGAGGCAGTCATGCGTGCCAAGGGCTCGCAGGATTTACTCGGCCCATCGACCAAGCGCGCGATCGACATGATCCTCGCCGGCCACACGCCGGAAGAATCCGGGCGCTATGGCACCACCAACGGCGCCGCGATGCGCATCACGCCGGTGGGGATCGCCGCGGATGTCAGCGACCCGGCGCACTTCATCCAGGCGGTGATCCAGGCCTGCCAGGTCACCCATAACACCACCCTGGGTATCTCCAGTGCAGCGGCGGTAGCGGCGGTGGTGTCGGCTGGCATTAACGGCGTGGATTTGGGTGAGGCACTCAATATCGGTATGCAAATCGCCCAACAAGCCGAAAACCATGGCCACTGGATTGCCGGCGGACGTATTTCCACGCGCATCAGTTGGGCGCGGACGTTGAGCGTCGACAGCGGTGACAAGGTCCTGTTCGCCGACCTGCTGTATGAGTTGATTGGCACCTCCGTGGCCTCACAGGAGTCGGTGGTGGTGTCCTTTGCTTTGGCCCAGCAAGTGGCGGTGGGCGAGATGAATGCCTTCGAGGCCCTGTGCCTGGCCGCCAGCCTTGGCGGCGACACCGACACCATCGCCGCGATTCTGGGTGCCATGTTGGGCGCATGCCTGGGCATGCAGTGCTGGCCTGAGGCAATGATCGATCAGGTCAAGCAGGTCAACGGCCTGGATTTGCAGCCGTTGGTTCAAGGGCTGCTCACATTGCGCTGAACACCGCAGAGCAAAAAATGTGGGCGCTGGCTTGCCTGCGATGACGGTGTGCCAGCCATTGATGCACTAACGGGTTGACCGCAATCGCAGGCAAGCCAGCTCCCACACTGATTGCGTTGAGTCAGGATGACCGGCTTAGAGATTGGATTCTTTGCCACAATTACAACAATACAGGCACCAGGAGCGTCCCTCATGAGCAGCACCTCTTCCGGCCAGAGCGCTGGGCAATTGGAAACACGTGGTATCGAACCGGTCCCGGAAAGCGAGTGTAACGGGCACCCGCTGCAACTGTTCTGGGTGTGGTTTGCGGCCAACATCAGCATTCTTGGCTTACCGCTTGGCGCGACGCTGGTGGCGTTTCGCGGCCTGGCGATCTGGCAGGCAATCATCGTGGCGATCCTCGGCGCTGCCGGTTCCTTTGCCGTGGTAGGCATCATCTCCATCGCCGGTCGGCGTGGCCGCGCGCCCAGCTTGACGCTGTCCCGCGCCATCTTTGGCGTGCGCGGCAATATCGGCCCAACGCTGGTGTCGCTGATGTCACGCCTGGGCTGGGAAACCGTCAACACCACCACAGCGGCCTTTGTCCTGCTGTCGTTGAGTTCGATCCTGTTCGGTTCTGCGGTGGAAGCGAAAAGCGCACCGGTACTCACCCTGATATTCATCGCGATCTTCGTGCTGCTGACCCTGGCCGTATCCGGCCTCGGACACGCCACCCTGCTGGTGATCCAGAAGTGGGCCACCTACGTGTTCGGCGCCTTGAACATTCTGGTCGGCGGCTTCCTTTGCGCCACTATCGATTGGAGCGCAGTGTTCAATGCCACGCCGGCACCGCTCAGCGCGATGATCATTGGCGTCGGCACCATGGCCGCGGGCACCGGTATCGGCTGGGCCAATGCCGGCGCCGACATGTCGCGCTACCAGCACCGCAGTGTAAAAGCTGCGCGCCTGGTGGCATCTGCCGCGTTTGGTGCGGGCATCCCGCTGGTGTTGCTGATCACCCTCGGCGGCCTGCTGTCGGTGGGCAATAACGACTTGGCGTCGGCCACTGACCCGATCATCGCGATCCGCGACATGCTGCCGACCTGGATGGCGGTCCCGTACCTGATCACGGCGTTCGGCGGGCTGCTGCTCTCCAACAACCTGTCGGTGTATTCGGCAGGCCTCACCACCTTGACCCTCGGTTTGAAGGTCAAGCGTGTGCACGCGGTGATCGTCGACATCGTGGCAATCTTCGCCGGTTCGATTTACTTCATGCTGATCGCCGACAGTTTCTATGGCCCATTTATCACGTTCATCTCGTTGCTGGCGGTGCCGATTACGGCCTGGGTCGGTATTTTCGTGGTCGACCTGATCCACCGTCACTACTACAGCCCCACGGACTTGCTGGACGTGAGCCCAAGCAGCGCCTATTGGTATCGCGGCGGTGTGGAGTGGCGCGCATTCGGCGCCTGGGCCCTCGCGATTGTGTTGGGCTTCAGCTTCACCACCATTGGCACCACCGCCGAAAACACCTGGTTCGCCGGGCCGTTGTCCGACTCGTGGCTGGGCCATAACGGCTTGGGCTGGATCGTCACCTTCCTGGTGGCCGGCGGGATTTATGCGCTACTGGGCGGCGCGGCTGACCGTCGCCCGGCTTTGGTAGAGAGCCCCAATGTCTAGATTGCTGCACACCGGCCAAGTCATCGTCGACCTAGTCATGGCCCTCGATACCTTGCCCGCATCCGGCGGCGACGTGCTGGCAAAATCGGCCAGCTTCGAAACCGGCGGGGGCTTCAATGTGATGGCCGCGGCCAAGCGCAATGGGCTGTCGGTGATCTATCTGGGGCGCCACGGCAACGGGCGCTTTGGCGACCTGGCCCGCGCAGCGATGCTGGCCGAAGGTGTGGAAATCGCCCAGGCGCCCAGCACGGATAAAGACACGGGGCTATGCGTTTCGCTGACCGAGGCCAGCACCGAGCGCACGTTCATTTCCCATATCGGCGCGGAAGGTGATTTGAGCGCTGAGGATCTGGCGGGCGTGGTGCCCCAATCGGACGATTACGTTTATGTCAGCGGTTACAGCCTGTTGCTGGAAGGCAAGGCCCAGGTGTTGGTCGACTGGCTGCTGGCGCTGCCCCGTCACATCACCGTCGTGTTCGACCCGGGCCCGCTGGTCAAGGCACCCGATTCTGCTCTGATGGTGGCCCTGCTGCCGCGTATCGATATCTGGACCAGCAATGGCCCGGAGGCGCTGGCGTTTACGGGGGCGGGTACGTTGGCGGATGCACTGGGCGACTTGAGGCACCATCTGCCCGAGACCGCATTGTTGGTGGTGCGTGATGGACCGAATGGTTGCTGGGTCAGCCGACAAGGCCAGGCCGACCATGTGCCGGGCTTCAAGGTGAAGGCGCTGGACAGCAATGGCGCGGGGGATGCCCATGCGGGGGTGTTTATCGCGGGGTTGGCGAATGGTCTTACACCCGCTGAAGCGGCGCAGCGGGCGAATGCGGCAGCGGCGCTGGCGGTGACACGCTGGGGACCAGCAACCTCACCTGGCACCGCTGAGGTCAATGCCCTGCTCACTGAATAAACCCAATCAAAATTGTGGGAGTCGGGCAAGCCCGGCTCCCACAGTGTTTTGCGGTGTGCCCTACATTACTGGGCGGTCTGACTTTCCAGCTTCCGCGCCTCATCCACCCCTGACGCCGTCAGCTTGATCGGCAGATTCAACGAATACTCCCCGGCATCATCGGTGGTCACATGCCCATCCTTGATAAGCCCGCGATCCTGCAGAAATGCCAAGGCACTGGCGACCACTTTTTCTCCGCGGTAGTTATCCAGCACTTCCTTGCCCAACCCTTGAGGGTGAGCGTGCAGCAGGCGGGTGAGGACTTCTTTTTCAAGGTCTTTATCGACGTTCATGCATACCTCTTCACTGGGAAATGATCGGGTGTCTGTAGAGCGATTCGCTGTTTATGGCGCAGGTTGTTTCGGCGCGCCTGGCAGGTTCGAATCATCACCTTTATTGATCTTCGGCTCATTCACGGATGGGCCCATTTTGCCGTTGCCGACGGCGGCAGGCGCCTGGCGTTCGGCGTCGTGGCCTTTGGTGTGCGGGTCAGCGCCATTGGTATTGTCGATGACCGCGCCGCCATTGGTATCCAGGCCAGTGCCCATGGATTTCTGCGACTCGCTGGTCGCGTCAGGCGTGGTGGTGCCGGTCGACGATGTGGCGGCAAAACTGCTCAGGGACACTGCCGACAGCAGGCCGGTGAGCGCGAGGGCAGCAAACGTGGAATTCTTCATGAGGGTGTCTCCATATGATTAATGTCCTTACCCTCTATTGGTCAGTGGACGTTTCCTGATCGTGCCTTGATGGCGACGAACGGTATCAAGTGACCTGTAAGATTTTGTGTGACGAGACTCGACGCCAGGCCAATCGCGCGACGCTGATTAACCAATTGCAGGTGGCCACCCCCAGCACGCTCATCATCAGCGCCGACAAGCCGTAGTCGACGATGAGCTTGCCCGCCAACCACGGAAACCCGAAGACTCCGACAAAATATGCCAGGCTGAACAGCAGCAACGCCTGGGACGTCATGCCGGATGGCGCCTCATGGGCCACCAGCCCGTTGATCACGGAATATGTCAGTCCGTACCCGACCCCCAACAGCGCCGCTGCCAGCAAATAGCTGAGGTTTCCGCTCACGCCAAAGGCAAACAGCGCGATCGACCCGAGCATGATCCCGGATAACACGCAGGCCGCCCGGTAGGCATCACGCTTGACCACAAAGCCGGCGATCAACAGGCGACTGGTGATTGCCGCACTCAGGAAACCCGCGAAGAACAGCGAATAATCCAGCCCATGGGCGGCGGCGTAGCTGGTCTGGAACGATGACAGCCCGCCAAATACGCAACCCCCCAGGCCGACCATCAGGATGGCGAACACCGCTTTGGAAGACAGCACTCGACGGCTGGCACCCCAGGAAATCTTTGCCGTGGGGACGTGGGTGTGATGCTTGAGCTGTGCGCCCATGCGCCAGAACATCACGACACCTGCCAGGCTGGCCAACCCGGCGATATAGAATGCGGTTGTCAGTGGCAGCTCCAGCGCGCTGGCGGCGCGCCCGAGCAGAGGGCCCGCGCCGATGCCGCTCAACATGCTGCCCGACAGCAGCGCAAAGTACTTGGCTCGATGGTGAGGCTCCACCAGCAACGTCACGATGATCGGTCCCAACGTGTAGAACACACCCCAGCCCAGCCCCAGTGACAGCCCAAAAAGCATCAAGCCTTGACCAAACCCCGGCACCAGCGCAAAACCCAGGCAGGCCACCACCAGCAATATGCCCGTCCCCGCAATCGCACGCGCCGCACCCAACGCATCCGCCAAATGCCCGGAAAGCACCACCGCCACGAAGGTACTGAGCATTGCCGTAGAGATCACGCTACCGGCATCGTGCTCATTGCCGCCGCGTGAATGAATCAACAGCGACAGCAAAAACGTCGAGCCGTAGGACAGCGACAGCAGGAAACTGGCAAGGCAGAACAGCGCGAAGGTTTTCGCGCTCACCGAGGGCATCGCAGGCATGGGCACGTCTCGAATTGTTGGAGGTGTGCCGTCTGTTTACCATGCCTGCCTGCGCGGATTGTTCTGTGGTTGATGGTGCTCGCATTGCTCCACAGCGGAGTAAAGCGCCCCGGCCCCAGTGAAAATGCACTGCAATCAGTCATGAAAGCGCCTTAGTATGTGTGCTTTGAAATTGCCAAGGCTCACCCATGACCATCGAGATTCGCCCCGCTGTGCCCAGCGATGCTGCGCAGATCCTGACGTTCATCACTGAATTGGCTGAGTACGAAAAAGCCCGGCATGAAGTGATCGCCAGCGTGGTGGACATTGAGCGCAGCCTGTTCAGCGAGGGCGCCACCGCCCACGGCCTGATCTGTTCACGCGATGGCGTGCCGATTGGGTTCGCGGTGTTTTTCTTCAGCTATTCCACGTGGTTGGGCAGCAACTGCCTGTACCTGGAAGACCTCTACATCAACCCGGAGCAACGCGGCGGCGGGGCGGGCAAGAAGCTGCTGCGCCATTTGGCGAAGATTGCTTTTGATAACGGTTGCGGGCGCTTTGAGTGGAGCGTGCTGGACTGGAACGAGCCGGCGATTGCCTTCTACAAATCCATCGGCGCGCAGCCGCAGGAAGAGTGGGTGCGCTATCGCATGGAAGGCGATGCCCTACGCGACTTCGCCCTCGGCTGAAGCACCCCTTCCAAAAAACACTGAAGATCAAAATGTGGGAGCGGGCTTGCTCGCGAATGCGGTGGATCAGTCAACTCATGTATGGCTGACCCACCGTATTCGCGAGCAAGCCCGCTCCCACATTCGATTTCGTTCGCCTTGAGGATCACCTATTAACTTCAGAGTTTAGCTCACTATATGGGATGCAAATTTATATATTGAGATATTTCAAACGATAGGTTTATAGTCGGCTGCATCAGCACTCACTACCAAAAATAAAACAGGTGAAGCGATGCAGGCACAACCGTTGTCACTCCCCGCCGTGCCCGAGCCCACCTACGGCGAGCGGCTCAAAGGCAAAGTGGTGATCATCACTGGCGCCGCCCAAGGCATTGGCGAGGCCATCGTCGCGTGTTTCCAGGCTCAGCAGGCGCGCCTGGTCATCGCCGATATCCAGGGTGAGAACGTCGAGCAAGTCGCCGCCCACTGGCGCGAACGCGGGGCTGACATCTATGCGCAAGCCGTCGACATTACGTCTAAAGATCAATGGCAGGCGCTGGTCAATCTGACCCTTGAGCGCTTCGGCCGCGTGGATGTGCTGGTCAACTGCGCCGGGGTCAATGTGTTCCGCGACCCGCTGGAAATGACCGACGAAGACTGGCGCCGCTGCTTCGCCATCGACCTCGACGGCGCCTGGTACGGCTGCCGCTCGGTGTTGCCGCACATGATCGAGCAGGGCATCGGCAACATCATCAACATTGCCTCCACCCATTCCAGCCACATCATTCCCGGCTGTTTTCCCTACCCCGTGGCCAAACACGGCCTGCTCGGCCTTACGCGGGCCCTCGGCATCGAGTACGCGCCCAAGGGCATTCGTGTGAATGCCATCGCGCCGGGCTATATCGAAACCCAGCTCAACGTCGACTACTGGAACGGCTTCGCCGACCCCCACGCCGAGCGCCAGCGCGCCTTCGACCTGCACCCGCCCAAGCGCATCGGCCAGCCGATCGAGGTGGCGATGACTGCATTGTTCCTGGCGACCGACGAGGCGCCCTTTATCAATGCCACCTGCCTGATGATCGATGGCGGGCGGTCTGTGATGTACCACGACTAAAACCTGCAGCGCTCAATAACAACAAGAGGTAGCTCATGTTCAAGAAGACTCTAGGCGCAGTAGCGCTTGCGATGGCGTTCAGCGGCGTGGCACTTGCCGAGGAAGTGAAGATCGGCTTTCTGGTCAAGCAGGCTGAAGAACCCTGGTTCCAGACCGAATGGGCCTTCGCCGAAAAAGCCGGTAAGGAACACGGTTTTACCGTGATCAAGATCGCCGTACCGGATGGCGAGAAAACCCTCTCGGCCATCGACAGCCTGGCCGCCAATGGCGCCAAGGGCTTTGTGATCTGCCCGCCGGACGTCTCCCTGGGCCCGGCCATCGTCGCCAAGGCCAAGGTCAACGGCTTGAAGGTGATGGCGGTGGATGATCGCTTTGTCGACGCCAAGGGCAACTTCATGGAAGACGTGCCATACCTGGGCATGGCCGCCTTTGAAGTCGGCCAGAAGCAGGGCGCCGCCATGGCCGCCGAAGCGAAGAAACGCGGCTGGGACTGGAAAGAAACCTACGCTGTGATCAACACCTATAACGAACTCGACACCGGCAAAAAACGCACCGACGGTTCGATCAAATCCCTTGAAGAGGCGGGTATTCCCAAAGACCACATCCTGACCGCTGCTCTCAAGACCCTTGATGTTCCCGGCAGCATGGACGCCACCAACTCAGCCCTGGTCAAGCTGCCCAGCGGCGCGAAAAACCTGATCATCGGCGGCATGAACGACAACACCGTACTGGGCGGCGTGCGCGCCACCGAAAGCGCTGGCTTCAAGGCGGCCAACGTGATCGGCATCGGCATCAATGGCACTGACGCCATCGGCGAATTGAAGAAAGCCGACAGCGGCTTCTTTGGCTCGATGCTGCCCAGCCCGCACATTGAGGGCTACAACACCGCGCTGGCGATGTACGAGTGGGTCACCACCGGCAAGGAACCGGCGAAATACACCGCCATGGACGAAGTAACCTTGATCACCCGCGCCAACTTCCAGGAAGAACTGACCAAAATCGGGCTGTGGAAATGACCGGCGCGGCCTTGCGCTTCAACGGCATCGGCAAGGAGTTTCCTGGGGTCAAGGCCCTGGCGCAGATCAGCTTTGAAGCGCGGCCGCGCGAGGTGCACGCGCTGATGGGCGAGAACGGCGCGGGCAAGTCGACGCTGCTGAAAATTCTCGGTGGTGCCTACATCCCCAACAGCGGCACGCTGCAAATCGGCGAGCAGACCATGGCCTTCAAGTGCGCGGCCGACAGCATCGCCAGCGGCGTGGCGGTGATCCACCAGGAGCTGCATCTGGTGCCGGAAATGACCGTGGCCGAGAACCTGTTCCTTGGGCATTTGCCGACGCGCTTTGGTGTGGTCAACCGCCGCCAGTTGCGCCAGCAGGCGTTGGCTTGCCTCAAGGGGCTGGCGGATGAAATCGACCCGGATGAAAAGCTCGGCCGCCTGTCCCTGGGGCAGCGCCAACTGGTAGAAATCGCCAAGGCGTTGTCCCGTGGTGCGC
The DNA here is from genome assembly GCF_900005865.1 of Pseudomonas sp. 58 R 12. NCBI lineage: Bacteria > Pseudomonadati > Pseudomonadota > Gammaproteobacteria > Pseudomonadales > Pseudomonadaceae > Pseudomonas > Pseudomonas sp. 58 R 12. Next base: position 161,867 of record NZ_CVTP01000006.1, on the reverse strand, counting down.
ATGTGATCGCGTTTGATGAACCCACCAGCAGCCTGTCGGCGCGGGAGATCGACCGCTTGATGGCGATCATCACGCGGCTGCGCGATGAGGGCAAAGTGGTGCTCTACGTGTCGCACCGCATGGAAGAAGTATTCCGCATCTGCAACGCGGTCACGGTGTTCAAGGACGGCCGCTACGTGCGCACCTTTGATGACATGAGCGCGCTGACCCACGACCAGTTGGTGACCTGCATGGTCGGTCGCGATATCCAGGATATCTACGACTACCGTGCGCGTGAACGCGGCGAAGTGGCACTCAAGGTTCAGGGGCTGCTCGGTCCAGGGCTGCGTGAGCCGGTCAGTTTCCAAGTCCACAAGGGCGAGATTCTCGGCCTGTTCGGGCTGGTGGGGGCAGGGCGTACCGAGCTGTTTCGGCTTTTAAGCGGATTAACGCGTACGACCGCAGGGCACCTGGAATTGTGCGGCGAAAAACTGCAACTGCGCTCACCGCGCGATGCCATCGCCGCCGGCGTGCTGCTGTGCCCGGAAGACCGCAAGAAGGAAGGCATCATTCCGCTGTCCAGCGTCGCCGAGAACATCAATATCAGCGCACGCGGTGCCCATTCCGCCTTTGGCTGGCTGCTGCGCGACGGCTGGGAAACGCGCAACGCCGACCAGCAAATCAAGGCCATGAAGGTCAAAACGCCTAACGCCGAACAGAAAATCATGTACCTGTCCGGTGGCAATCAGCAGAAGGCCATTCTCGGCCGCTGGCTGTCGATGCCGATGAAAGTGCTGCTGCTGGATGAGCCGACCCGGGGCATCGATATCGGCGCCAAATCGGAGATCTACCAGATCATCCATAACTTGGCAGCCAGTGGCATCGCGGTGATTGTGGTGTCCAGCGACCTGATGGAAGTCATGGGGATTTCCGACCGCATCCTGGTGATGAGTGAAGGCGCCCTGACCGGCGAAGTGGCCCGCGATCAGGCGGATGAAGCACGGCTGTTGCAACTGGCTCTCCCGCGTTCGCGGGCTTGAAGATTTCGAGGTGAATGATGTCTGAGATAAAAACTGCAAAGGGCTTCTGGCCGGGTTTCAACCAGCGTAAGTTCCTGGACGATTGGGTGATGCTGTTGGCAGCACTCGGCATCTTTGTGCTCAGCGCGCTGTTTATCGACAACTTCCTTTCTCCGCTGAACATGCGCGGGCTGGGCCTGGCGATTTCTACGGTGGGCATTGCGGCGTGCACCATGCTGTTCTGCCTGGCGTCGGGCCACTTCGACTTGTCGGTGGGCTCGGTGATCGCCTGTGCCGGCGTGGTCGCGGGCATTGTGATTCGTGACACCGACAGCGTGGTCCTTGGCGTATCGGCGGCCTTGGCCATGGGCCTGGTGGTAGGGCTGATCAACGGCATCGTCATCGCCAAGCTGCGCATCAACGCGTTGATCGCGACGTTGGCGACCATGCAGATCGTGCGCGGCCTGGCGTACATCTTCTCCAACGGCAAGGCGGTCGGCGTGATGAACGAAGACTTCTTCGTCTTCGGCAACGGCCAACTGCTGGGTGTGCCAGTGCCGATCATCATCACCGTGCTGTGCTTTATGTTCTTCGGCTGGCTGCTCAACTACACCACCTACGGGCGCAACACCATGGCTATCGGCGGTAACCAGGAAGCCGCGTTGCTGGCGGGGGTAAACGTTGACCGGACCAAGATCATCATCTTTGCCGTGCATGGTTTGATTGGCGCCTTGGCCGGGGTGATTCTCGCGTCGCGCATGACCTCGGGTCAGCCGATGATTGGCCAGGGTTTTGAGCTGACAGTGATTTCTGCCTGTGTGCTGGGCGGGGTGTCGTTGAGCGGCGGCATCGGCATGATCCGCCATGTGATTGCCGGGGTGTTGATTCTGGCGATCATTGAGAATGCGATGAACCTGAAGAACATCGACACGTTTTACCAGTATGTGATCCGGGGCTCGATCCTGTTGCTGGCCGTCATCATCGACCGCATGAAGCAACGCTGACGTCCTGCCATGTGAAGATCAAAATGTGGGATCTCCTCTGCTCTGGAGGATGGTATTTGCCATAATGGCGCCGTTTTCGTACTTCCCAATAGGCCCGATATGCAGGAAAACGCCCACACCCCCACCAAAGATACCGCCCCCACCGGCACCCAGACCCTGCTGCGTGGCCTGGGCGTGGTACAGGCAGTGGCGGCCGGTGCGCGGGATCTGAAAGAGATCGCCCGGCGCATCGGCACCACCCGCAGCACCACCCACCGCCTGGCCAGTTGCCTGGTGGACGAGCGTTACCTGCGCGTGGTGCCCCAGGTCGGTTACCTGCTGGGGCCGAAGTTGATCGAATTGGGTTTTCAGGCGCGGGAAGAGTTGCCATTGGTGACCCTGGCCATCCCGTATCTGGACGAGCTCTCGGCCCTGACCGGTGACACCATTCACCTGGCTATTCGCGAATACGACGACGTGCTTTACCTGCACAAGAACCCTGGCCGCTACGGCCCGGAAATGCGTTCGCGGGTCGGTCATCGCATGCCGCTGGCACGGACCGGGGTTGGCAAGGCGATGTTGCTGGATGACTCGGCTGAGGAATGGCGGCGTCTCTACGAAGCCAGCTTGCCGGAGGGCGGCAAGAACCTGCAATGGCCGCAGCACCCGGAGCAATCCTGGGCGCAGTTTGAGCAGCGCATGCGTGAATACGTGGTGGGCGGTTATGCGTTCGACCTGGAAGACAACGAGCCGTCGATCCGCTGCGTGGCCGCACCGGTGCGCGATGCCAGCCGGCGAATCGTCGCCGGCATCAGCATCGCCAGTACCGTGCCCTACATGCCGCTGGAAAAAATGGCCGAGCTGATTCCTGTGATCAAACAGGTTGCAGCGCGCCTCTCCGCAGAATTGGGCGCCAAAACCTGACCCTCCCGTAGCAGCTGTCGAGCGCCAGCGAGGCTGCGTCAGCGGTGTACCTGACACACCTCAGACGCAGCCTCGCCAAGGCTCGACAGCGGCTACGGGCGAGTGTGGCTTAGACCTTCAGGGTCGCCATGTCGATGACAAAGCGGTACTTCACATCGCCGGCGATCATGCGGCTGTAGGCTTCGTTGATATGGCGGATATCGAGCATCTCGATGTCACAGCTGATGCCGTGCTCGGCGCAGAAATCCAGGACCTCCTGGGTTTCGGCAATGCCACCGATCAACGAACCAGCCAGCACTTTACGGCCCATGATCAGCTTGGCGGCGTTGACCGGCGGGTCGACCGGTTCGATCAGGCCGACCAGGATGTGCACGCCGTCAAAGCGCAATACGTCGAGGTAGGGGTTGAGGTCGTGCTGCACCGGGATGGTGTCCAGCAGGAAGTCGAAGTGCCCGGCGGCGGCTTTCATCTGCTCGGCGTCGGTGGACACGATCACGTGATCGGCACCCTGGCGACGGCCTTCTTCGGCCTTGCTCGCGGAGCGGGTGAACAAGGTCACTTCCGCGCCAATCGCCTTGGCCAGCTTGATGCCCATATGGCCCAGGCCGCCCATGCCCAGTACACCCACTTTGTCGCCGGCCTTGATGCCGTAGTGCTTGATCGGCGAATACATGGTGACGCCGGCGCACAGGATCGGCGCGGCGCTGGCCAGGTCGAGCTTGGCCGGGATCTTCACCACGAAGTGCTCGCTGACCACAATGCTGTCCGAGTAGCCGCCCATGGTATTGCTGCCGTCGACGCGGTCCGGGGTGGCGTAGGTCATGGTTGGACCTTCGAGGCAATATTGCTCCAGGTCGGCTTTGCACGCATCGCAATGACGGCACGAATCGACCATGCAGCCCACGCCGACCAGGTCGCCGACTTTGTGTGCGGTGACGTTGGCGCCAACAGCGGTGACCTTGCCGACAATCTCGTGGCCCGGCATCAGCGGGTACACGGCGATGCCCCATTCGTTGCGCGCCTGGTGGATATCGGAGTGGCACACGCCGCAGTACAGGATCTCGATAGCCACGTCATCCACGCGTGGGCTGCGGCGCTGAAAGGACATGGGGGCGAGGGGAGTGGTGGCCGACTGGGCGGCGTAACCGATGGCGGTGTACATGGGGAAACCTCGCAAAAGCAATGACAGGAGAGGCCGCGCATTTTCCGCACCGGGCCTTGATGCGGCCATGGTGATTGCTCCGAGTCTCATGCCTATTCGTCCGGGAGTGCCCCCTGATTGGATTTTTGTGCCGCCAGACCTGCGATGATGTTCTCATCCCTTTTTCGCGAAGTTTTTTGCCATGTTGTTGACTCGCCATCTCGACGCCAACGCCACGCTGGTTTCCTTGATTGAAGGCCTCACGCCGCGTGACGGTTTTTCTCCCACCCACCTGCCCGGCGTGCAGGTGCTGCGCGCCAGTTGCGACGTGGCGCGCGGCCCGCAGATCTATGAGCCGAGCCTGATGTTTGTGGCCCAGGGCAGCAAGGTCGCCTACCTGGGCCCGCGTACGCTGGAGTATGGCGCCGGGCATTACCTGATCCAGGCGATGCCGGTGCCGTTCGAGTGCGAGACGTTTGCCATGGCGCCGGATGCACCGCTTTTGGGGGTGACGGTGGGGATTGATCGCGTGGTGCTGGGCGAACTGGTGATGGCCATGGGCATTCAGGCCGGGCCGCCGCCGACGGCGCAGACGCTGGAGTCGATGAGTTCGGTGGTGCTCGATGATGCCATGCGCGGGTGTGTCGAACGGCTGTTGCAGTGCCTGCACGATCCGCTGGAAAGCCGGATCATGGGCCCGGCGCGGGTGCGCGAGTTATTGTTCACCGCGTTGCGCGGGCCGCAGGCCGATGTGCTGCGCGCGCTGGTCGAACAGCAAGGGCAGTTCTCGCGAATTGCCACGTCACTGAATCACCTGCATGCGCATTACGCCGAGCCGCTGAATATCGAGACGCTGGCGGGCTATGCGCACATGAGCGCGTCGACGTTTCATGAGCACTTCAAGCGCTGCACGCTGTTGTCGCCGGTGCAGTACCTGAAGCGTTTACGCTTGCTCAAGGCCCAGCAGTTGCTGCTGGTGGAAGGGATGGGGGTGGCGCAGGCGGCGCATAGCGTGGGGTATCAGAGTACGTCGCAGTTCAGCCGGGAATATAAGCGCTACTTCGAGCGCAACCCTGGTGAAGAGCGGGCTGCATAAATCTTAGTGATTCAACCCGGTCAATGTGGGAGCAGGCAAGCCAGCGCCCACATTTTGACCGAGTCGAGCACAAAAAAAGGCCCTCGCAATGAGGGCCTCGTTTTTCAAGCCGCTGACTTACATATTCGGATAAGTCGGCCCACCCGCGCCTTCCGGCGTCACCCAGGTAATGTTCTGCGAAGGGTCCTTGATGTCACAGGTCTTGCAGTGCACACAGTTCTGGGCGTTGATCTGGAAGCGCTTCTCGCCGTCTTCCTGGGTGATCACCTCATACACACCCGCCGGGCAATAGCGCTGCGCCGGTTCATCGTAGAGCGGCAGGTTGGTGCCGATCGGGATGCTCGGGTCTTTCAACTTCAAGTGGCACGGCTGCTCTTCTTCATGGTTGGTGCCAGAGATGAACACCGAGCTCAGCTTGTCGAAGCTCAGCTTGCCGTCGGGTTTCGGGTAGTCGATCTTCTTGCTGTCCTTGGCCAGCTTGAGGCAGGCGTAGTCCGGCTTGGTGTCGTGCAGGGTGAACGGCATTTTGCCGCCGAGGATGTTCTGGTCGAACCAGTTGAAGCCCGCGCCGATGATCGGGCCGAACTTGTGCATCGCCGGGCCGAAGTTACGGCTGGCGAACAGTTCTTCGTAAAGCCAGCTGGCTTTGAAGCTGTCGACGTACCCGGTCAGTTCATCACCGCCCTCGGAGTCGGCAAACAGGCGATCGGCCACGGCGTCGGCGGCGAGCATGCCGGACTTCATCGCGGTGTGGCTGCCTTTGATCTTGGCCACGTTCATGGTGCCCAGGTCGCAACCGATCAGTGCGCCGCCCTTGAAGATCATCTTCGGCAGCGAATTGATACCGCCTTTGGCCAAGGCACGGGCGCCGTAGCTGATGCGCTTGCCACCTTCCAGGTACTGGGCAAGCACCGGGTGATGCTTGAGGCGCTGGAACTCATCGAACGGCGACAGAAAGGTATTGCTGTAAGACAGGTCGACAATCAGGCCGACAACCACCTGGTTGTTTTCCAGGTGATAAAGGAACGAGCCACCGGTGTTCTCGTTGCCCATGATGTCCAGCGGCCAGCCGGCGGTGTGCACCACCAGGCCTGGCTGATGCTTGGCCGGGTCGATCTCCCAGATTTCCTTCAGGCCGATGCCGTAGTGCTGGGCGTCGGCATCGCTGGCCAGGTTGAAACGTTCGATCAGTTGCTTGCCGATGTGGCCACGGCAGCCTTCGGCGAACAGCGTGTATTTGCCACGCAGCTCCATACCCGGGGTGTATACGCCTTCTTTTGGATTGCCTTCGCGGTCGACGCCGAGGTCACCGGTGATAATCCCGCGCACCACGCCGTTCTCGTCGAACAGCGCTTCCTGGGCGGCGAAGCCTGGGTAGACTTCCACGCAAAGGTTCTCGGCCTGCTGGGCGAGCCAGCGGCACAGGTTGCCCAGGGAGATGATGTAGTTGCCTTCGTTGTGCATGGTCTTGGGCACAAAGAAGTCAGGCACCTTGGTGGAAGCGTCCGGGCTGCGCAGTACATAAATGTCATCGCGCACCACGGGGGTGTTGAGCGGGGCACCGAGTGCTTTCCAGTCCGGGAACAGTTCGTTCAGGGCGCGTGGTTCAAACACGGCACCGGAGAGGATGTGTGCGCCGACTTCGGAGCCTTTTTCAACCACGCAGACGCTGATTTCCTTACCGGCTTCGGCGGCCTTCTGCTTCAGTCGGCAGGCGGCAGACAGGCCCGCCGGGCCAGCGCCGACGATGACCACGTCGAATTCCATGTATTCGCGTTCCACAGGCTATCTCCTACTCAAGGCTCAACAGGCTTTTTTTTCTAATGGGTGGAGGTTCGGTGTCGTCTGGCGCGAGGGCCGGACCCACCTTTCTCTCTAGGTGGCGCATTATATATAGACCACTGCTAGCGTCCAATACAAACGTTTGTTTGAATTGCCCGCAGGCTAGGAAAATCAAAGAGGCGCGGCTTATGACTGGCTATTTTGCCGTATTGACCAGAATAGGTGTTCCGGTCAATATACGGTCGGTTTCGCGCTTACCGTAGGCAGACTGCAGGTTTCAAGAGCACGTCCAAAAGCAAGACAGGTGACGCGTGCCCAAACTTTGGCGCGCAGTTTACACGCTGCGATAAAGAATGACCTCTCAGTCACCACTGACGAACGGTCATCATTTCCCGTGAGCCAGGTCACTCGCCGAGGTTTTTGGAGGTGCCCTTGTGTGCCGATGAGCATCAACCGCCAGGTTCGCCTAGGCGACTTTCTTTTCACCGGAGAGTAACGAGGAATCCATGAAGGTTCTTGTAGCTGTCAAACGCGTTGTCGATTACAACGTGAAAGTTCGCGTCAAGGCGGACAATTCCGGCGTCGACCTTGCTAACGTCAAAATGTCGATGAACCCTTTCTGCGAAATCGCTGTGGAAGAAGCCGTCCGCCTGAAAGAGAAAGGCGTGGCGACTGAAATCGTCGTGGTTTCCATCGGTCCTACCACTGCTCAAGAGCAGCTGCGTACCGCTCTGGCACTGGGCGCCGACCGCGCTATCCTGGTCGAGTCCGCTGAAGACCTGACCTCCCTGGCCGTGGCCAAGTTGCTCAAGGCCGTTGTCGACAAGGAACAGCCTCAGCTGGTGATCCTTGGTAAACAAGCCATCGACAGCGACAACAACCAGACCGGCCAGATGCTGGCTGCACTGACCGGTTACGGCCAGGGCACCTTCGCGTCGAAAGTCGAAGTAAGCGGCGACAGCGTAGCTGTAACCCGTGAAATCGACGGCGGCGCACAGACCGTTTCGCTGAAACTGCCGGCCATCGTGACCACCGACCTGCGTTTGAACGAGCCGCGCTACGCGTCCCTGCCAAACATCATGAAAGCCAAGAAGAAGCCTCTCGAAGTGCTGACGCCTGACGCTTTGGGCGTTTCCACCGCCTCCACCAACAAGACCGTAAAAGTTGAAGCGCCGGCTGCTCGCAGCGCAGGCATCAAGGTCAAGTCGGTGGCTGAACTGGTCGAGAAACTGAAAAACGAAGCGAAGGTGATCTGATCATGACTATCCTCGTAATCGCCGAACACGATAACAAGGTGCTGGCTCCGGCCACCCTGAACACCGTGGCTGCCGCCGCTAAAATCGGTGGCGACATTCACGTACTGGTTGCCGGCCAGGGCGCTGGCGCCGTGGCTGAAGCCGCTGCGAAAATCGCCGGTGTGAGCAAAGTACTGGTCGCCGACAACGCGGCCTACGCTCATCAACTGCCGGAAAACGTCGCGCCGCTGGTAGCTGAGCTGGGCGCTGGCTACAGCCACATTCTGGCTGCCGCGACCTCCAACGGCAAAAACATCCTGCCACGCGTTGCCGCGCAGCTGGACGTCGACCAGATCTCCGAGATCATCTCGGTCGAAAGCGCCGACACCTTCAAGCGCCCGATCTACGCCGGTAACGCCATTGCCACCGTGCAATCGACTGCTTCGGTAAAAGTCATCACCGTACGTGCCACCGGTTTCGACCCGGTTGCCGCCGAAGGTGGTTCGGCTGCCGTTGAAGCTGTTGCGGCTGCCCACGACGCTGGTACTTCCAGCTTTGTTGGCGAAGAGCTGGCCAAGTCGGATCGTCCTGAGCTGACCGCTGCCAAGATCGTCGTTTCGGGCGGGCGTGGCATGCAGAACGGTGACAACTTCAAGCACCTGTATGCCCTGGCTGACAAGCTGGGTGCTGCGGTCGGCGCTTCCCGCGCGGCCGTCGACGCAGGTTTCGTACCCAACGATATGCAGGTCGGCCAGACCGGCAAAATCGTTGCGCCACAGCTGTACATCGCCGTCGGTATTTCTGGCGCGATCCAGCACTTGGCCGGTATGAAAGACTCCAAAGTAATCGTCGCGATCAACAAGGACGAAGAAGCACCGATCTTCCAGGTGGCTGATTACGGCCTGGTGGCGGACTTGTTCGAAGCCGTACCTGAGTTGGAGAAGCTGGTCTAATCCAGTCGCTTCACTTATAAAGAGCCCGGTCTTATGACCGGGCTTTTTTTGCGGCCTCTTTTTTGAACACCGGAGAGCTTCGCCATGGAACTGCGCCCCTGGAGCGTTTTGCTGGGCCTCACGCTGCTGCCGACGCTGTCGCTGGCGGCGGGCAAATGCGATCGCCTGGTGATCACCGGCAGCCCGGACACACCCCCTTTGCTCTGGCGCGACCCGCAGGACCCCACGCACCTGATCGGCGCCACCGCCGATGTGTTGCAACAAGTGGGCAAGGACCTCGGGTTAAAAATCGACCTGCTCTACGGCGGCAAGCGTTCCCTGGCCCTGGATGAAGTGCGCAGTGGGCGCATGGACATCCTCGCCGATGCGCCGCTGAACTTGGGTGAGCTGGAAACCCTCGACTACATCCACCCGGCGCTGGTGCAGCTCGACTATCTGGTCTGGACGCGCAAGGATTCGGCGCTGGCCTACACCACAGCCGCCGATCTGCATGGGCACAAGGGCGCCGTGTCCGAGCGGGCGCGCCTCAGCGCGGGCTTCGAGACCTTCGCCGGCCAGCAATTGACCTTGCAACGCCTGCCATCCCTGACGCCAGCGTTTCAGAAACTGCTGCTGGGCGAGGTGGACTATGTGCTCGCCGGGCGTTATCCCGGCATGGCCATGGCGCAGACCTTGGGCATGAGCAACGACCTGGTCGCCCGCGATGTGCCGATCGATCAGCCGGGCCTGTACCTGGCGATTTCACACAACTCGGCCTGCAATGATCCGTGGTTGCGCGGACAGCTTGCTAAAAAGATGACAGAATTGCCGACGTCCGGTGTGGCGGAAGCGGCGCTGCAGCGCAATCTGGAGCGCTGGAAAGCACAATTGCAGCAACCCGTCGGCACCCCAACAAAGTAGGGATTTTCAGTGACTCTTCGACCTCTTTTCGCGGCCCTCGCCGTTGTCGCTCTGGCGGGATGTGCAGCCGATCCTGCGCCGAATGAACAAATGCGCCTGACCCAGCAAGCCTTGGAGCAAGCCAGTGCCGTGGGTGCCAACGCGGATGAATCGCCTGAATTGAAATTGGCCGAAGCTAAATTCGCCCGAGCCAAGTCGAGCATGGCCGACGAATCCTACAAAAACGCGCGTATGCGTTTCGAGCAAGCCGAGCTGGACGCACGCCTGGCCGAAGCCAAGGTGCTGACGCGCAAGAGCCAGGAACAACTGAACGTGCTCAACACCCGTATCACCCGCCTGCGCAAGCAATTGCAGTTGGGGGAAGCCCAATGAGCCCGATGATCCGCGGTTTGAGTGGTGCCGTGCTGCTGGGCACTGCCGTGCTGGGCGGTTGCGCCAGCCATCCCGATAGCGAACAGGCCTTGCAACAGGCGGGCACTGACTTCCAGAAGGTCAAGGAAGACGCCAATGTATTGCGCATCGCCCCTAAGGACGTGATCCGTGCCGGTGAATCCCTGGCCCGTGCCGACCGCTTGTCCAGTTACTGGGGCAGCGGCTCCGACGTCGTGCATTACGCCTACCTGAGCCAGCGCTACAGCGCCATTGCCCGTGAGCACACCGAGCAGGCGCTCAACGAAGAGCGCGCCGCCAAGCTGGAGCTGGAACGCCAGCGCCTGCAACTGGCCCTGCGTGAAAGCAAGCTGATCAGCGTGCAGCAGCAGGGCAAGTGGCTCGAAGAACAGATCGCCAGCCTGGCCACCACCCAGACCGATCGCGGCCTGGTGATGACGTTGGGCGACGTGCTGTTCGATACCGGTGTGGCAGAACTGAAAAACTCGGCCAACCGCACTGTGCTGAAAATCGTACAGTTCCTGCAATTGAACCCCAAGCGCGTGGTGCGCATCGAGGGTTATGCCGACAACACGGGCGGTGAGCGGGAAAATCTGAAACTGTCCCGCGACCGTGCGCAGTCGGTGGCGGATGTGCTGGTGGACCTGGGTATCGACGAAAAGCGCATCCAGGTTGAAGGTTATGGTGACCAGTTCCCGGTGGAGGCCAATGCTTCCGAGCGGGGCAGGGCGCAGAACCGTCGGGTAGAGATCGTCTTCTCGGACGAGAAGGGCCAATTGGGCGCCGCTCGCTAGGCGTCTGGCACCAGTCAAAATGTGGGAGCTGGCTTGCCTGCGATGCGGGCAACGCGGTTTCTGAGGCATACCGAGGCGATGCAATCGCAGGCAAGCCAGCTCCCACAGGGAGTGCACCGATCCATGATCGGTTTTTTTATGCCTGAAATTCCTGTCACCACCCTTACAGTTTTTACTGTCACTCCCGCCCTCGCTCGACTATTGTGGCAACTGTCCCCGTACACTTCTAAACTGTGCCGGTATGTTTCACACAAAAATAAAATACCCGTGAAATCGAGTGCTGCGTCATGACCAATCTGTTGCTTTACCAACGTATCGCCCAGCAACTGGCCGAAGATATCCGGCGCGGTGTCTATCAACCGGGCGAGCGCGTGCCTTCGGTGCGCAAGATGAGCTCGCAGTTGAACGTGAGCCACGCCACGGTGTTGCAGGCCTACGCCAACCTGGAAGACCAGGGGCTGATCCGGGCGCGGCCGCAATCCGGTTATTACGTGCACCAGACACCAGCGCTCACCGCGCCGACGCCCGACATCGCACGGGTCGAACGCCCAGGGTTGGTCACCCGCAGCAGTATCATCCAGCAGGTATTGGGCGAGTCGCGGCGCGAAGGCGTGTTCCCATTGGGCGCTGCTGTGCCCAGCGTGGACTACCTGCCGGTACGCGCATTGCACCAGCAGTTGGCCAAGGTCACGCGCTTCCAGAGCCCGCGGGCGTTCAGTTACATGTTCAGCCCCGGCTTCGAGCCGCTTCGCCGCCAGGTGGCGATCCGTATGCGCGATGCGGGTGTGGTGGTGGACCCTTCCGAAGTTGTGATCACCCACGGGTGTGTCGATGCGTTGCAGATGTCACTGCGGGTGCTGACACGGCCTGGCGACTTGATTGCCGCTGAATCGCCAACCTATTACGGCTTGCTGCAGTTGGCTGACTTGCTGGGGCTCAAGGTCATCGAGATCCCCAGCGACCCATCCACCGGCATGAGCCTGGAAGCCCTGCAACTGGCGGCCAACCAATGGTCGATCAAAGCGCTGGTGTTGACCACGCGCCTGAGCAACCCCTTGGGCGGCACCATGCCCGAGGAACGTCAGAAACAGTTGCTGCGCCTGGCTTCGGATTTCGATATCCAGATCGTCGAGGACGATATCTACGGCGAGCTGATGTTCGAACTGGGCCGCACCAAGGCCCTGAAAGCCTATGACCGCCTCGACCGAGTTATCTATTGCTCGAGCTTTTCGAAGACGCTGTCCCCCGGTGTGCGCATCGGCTGGATGATCGCCGGCAAATACCAGCAGGAGCTGCAGCGCCTGCAAATGTTCAGTACTCACTCGGCGTGCAGCGTCACCCAGATGGGCGTTGCGGCCTACCTGGAAAACGGCGGCTACGATCGGCACCTGCGCTATATACGCCAGGAGTACCGCAAGAATCTCAGCGCGTTCCAGCTCGCGGTGCAGCAATATTTCCCGGAAGGCACGCAGATGACCCGCCCGACCGGCGGCTTCATTTTGTGGGTCAGTTTGCCCGGACGGGTCAATACCCAGGAACTGCATGTACGCGCACTGCAACAGGGCATCAGCATTGCACCAGGCCTGATCTTCAGTAATACCGAGCAGTTCAATCACTGTATTCGCCTCAACTGCGGTACGCCCTGGAACCGTGAGGCAGAGCGGGCGCTGATGACGCTGGGGATGCTTGCCAGCCAGCTTTGCCAGGAAACGGCAGCCGGCCTTTGACGCGCACAAACGGGAAAAATCCTATAGCGCGCTAATCAGCGCACTTGTCATGCCGCGCACAACAAGCGAGCATATGGCCCTCTGCCGTTAATGCTGTAGGCAATATGACCTCGATTTTTCGCGCTGTTTGTGTGATTGGCCTGTTAAGCCTGTGCAACGTCAGCACCGCGCTGGCGGCAGCACCTGTGAGCGAAACCAAGCCCGCTGCCAGTTCGGAACAGAAGACCCCCGCCAAGAAAGCCCCCGCCGTGAAGAAGCAAAGTGCTGCGGCCAAAAAACGTGCGGCAAGTCGATCCAAATCGTCCCGTGAAGTGGCGCAGACACAATTGCCACCGGCACAGTTGGATCTGTCATTGCCAACGGACATGGTCAGGCACCTTCAGCCCATTGGCACCATGGCCAAGCCTAAAAGCGTGCCCTTGCTGCCGCCGATGTTTGGCGAGAAGCCCACCGACAACAGTGCATTCCAGATCAACGGCCGCCTGCTCAGCAATGAGATGAAGCTGCAGTTGCGCAATGAAGAGCGGCGTGAAGTGGAAGGCGCGGCGTTGGAATTCGAGTTCAAGCAGTAAACTTTTCCCACACACGTGACGCCGCCCTCCGACCATCTGTCGCAGACTGGTCAGTCACTTTTGTTTTCCGCGAAAAACCCCTGTTAGACCATTTTAAAACGGCTGTTTAAGGGCGTACTCTAGCCCGGCCATCCACATTGAGTCGTCGAGGACCTGCTGGTCATGAATTGCCGTGAAGGCTGTGGCGCTTGCTGCATCGCCCCCTCCATCAGCTCGCCATTACCTGGAATGCCACAAGGCAAACCGGCCGGCGAACGCTGCCTGCACCTGTCGGTCGAACAGCTATGCCAGCTGTTCGGGCAACCGGAACGCCCGGCGGTGTGCAGTGATTTCAAGGCGGACATCGAGGTCTGCGGCACCGACCAGGCCGATGCTATTCGTTTGATCGGCTGGTGGGAGCAGATGACGGCGGCTTGATGGGCTTTACTCTCGTAACTTCAACAATAAGGAATACACCTATGGGTTCGCTGAAACGAATGGCTGTGTTATGCGGTTTTACGGTGTTGTTTGCTGCAACTGCCCAGGCTGAGGATTGGCAAGTCGCCAAGGACGAAGACGGTATCAAGGTGTCCCTGAGCGAAGTTGCCGGCTCCAAGTACAAGGCGTATCGCGGTGTGACCGTGGTCAAGGCGCCGGTTGCCAAGATTGTTGCGCTGCAGGAAGACGTAGTGGGTGCCTGCAAATGGATTCACGAGTGCAAATTGCAAAAGCTGCTGAAACACGAGGGTGACGTCAGCTACACCTACACCCAGTTCAATGCTCCGTTCCCCGTCAGTAATCGTGATTCGATCCTCAAAATCACCACCTCCAAGGGCGCTGACGGCAGCGTGACCCGAACCTTGCTGGAGGTCCCGACCTATCAGCCAGAAGAAAAAGGCTTCGTACGGGTTGCCCAAGTCGAAGGCTTCTGGAAACTGGTGCCAAAAGGCGACAACCAGACCGAAGTCACTTACCAGGTACACACCGAGCCAGGCGGCAGCGTGCCATCGTGGTTGGCCAACAAGTTCGTGGTGGACGCGCCGTTCAACACCTTGAAAGCCTTGAAAGAACACGCTGAAAAATAAGCGCATTTGATCCGGTGCTTCCTGCCCAGAGTGGAACGTTTGCCGAACCCTCAAGGTCCAGATAGATGTGAGCCCACACGCGGGCTTTATCGAGGAGGCACCGATGCAAAAGTGGCAGATTACTTTCGTTGATGATCACGGCGTACAGTCCGTGGAGCAGTTCACCTGCGAACAAAGACCTAGCCTCGAAGATGCTGCGCACATGATTCGCAACAAACTGGTGCCTGTCGCCGCCGAACTCGACCTCAACGACCTTGAGGGCCGCCAGTCCGATCCCACGGTCAAGATCCTCAAAGACCAGAACAGTATCCAGATCCTCGACATCTCTCCTGCCGTCTGAACATTCGCTGTACACCCTTCAAGCACCTCTGGTGGAGGCGATAGCTTCGCGCTACTCTGCAAGTGAGATCAGCGAATGAATCGCTAGGTACTGGTCTTGTCAGCTACATGCTTGTTTTCCAGCGGTGATGTTATTGCCGTAGCTCCCACGCCAGTACGGCGTGGGCTTCGGGAAGCACGGAAAGTCTATCCATCAGTCTGAGGAGCACTTTTCATGAGCACAGCCTATCAAGAAGACATCAGCACCAATGTTCTGCGCCGCATGAAAGAAGGCGGTTTTGACTTTTCACGCTTCCACCCCATCGAGTTCTACGCCATTTTTCCTGATGAAGAACGGGCGCGCAGGGCTGCGGGTGAGTTTCGTGGGGAATCGCTGAATGCCCAGGTCAGTGCGCGCGACGATGGCGCCTGGTACTTGGAACTGAGCAAAATCATGTCTGCCACCTACGACGGCATAGGAGACTTCGAGCAAGACTTTGAGGCGGTGGTCGAGCCGCTGGGCGGGATCATCGAGGGATGGGGCGTGAAGCAGGAGGTGCGTGGGTTACCCATGTAGCAGCGAGCAGTATGAGAAACACAGCGTATCGGCTGACCTTTGGGTCGGCCGATTTTGTTTTTGGCGCCCATCCAGGTCTTTTCAGGGCCAAAAAAAAGGCCACCCGAGCAGGGTGGCCAAAAGGGAAGACCGGGAGGCCGGTCGGTACACGAAGCACTACGTTACCGATCGCGCAAAGGGTTGAGCTGTAGGACACGTCCTGTTCAGCAGATGTTGGTAATTATCCGTACGCTTGACCGGGCAGTGAAATCAACTCTGGCTATGCTGTTGATAGTCAAAGCCCGCATTGCGATGAAGCAGGGGGCAGTGCACCGGGCATTCTGCGCACCAGGACGGTGCGAATGGATTCCGGTGCTTATTCAACTCACTGATTCTTAAGTGTTTATGCCGCTGGCACGGGCCTTGCGATGGTTCTAGCGCCCGGGTGACAAGGAGTTCGGCATGATCCGCACTTATTACGATGAAATGTACGACGGGGCAGGGCAGGTCCGACCGCATTACCGCGAGTTCGCCCGCTGGTTGGCTGATACCCCTGCTGAACTGCTGGCCCAGCGCCGGCGTGAGGCCGATTTGCTGTTTCACCGCGCCGGTATCACCTTCACGCTCTACGGGGACGAGCAGGGCACCGAGCGCCTGATTCCGTTCGACACCATCCCGCGCAGCATTCCCGCCAGCGAATGGCGGATTGTCGAGCGCGGCTGCATCCAAAGGGTCAAGGCGCTGAATATGTTTCTCGCCGACCTGTATCACGAGCAACGCATCATCAAGGCAGGGATCATTCCTGCCGAACAGGTGCTGGCCAACGAGCAATACCAACTGGCGATGCAGGGTTTGAATCTGCACCGCGACCTGTATTCCCACGTCTCCGGTGTCGACCTCGTACGTGACGGCGACGGCACGTACTACGTGCTTGAAGACAACCTGCGTACCCCGAGCGGCGTCAGCTACATGCTCGAAGACCGCAAGATGATGATGCGCCTGTTCCCCGAACTGTTCGCCGCCCAGCGTATCGCGCCCATCGATCATTACCCCAACCTGTTGCTCGACACCCTGAAAAGCTCCAGCCCCCTGGATAACCCCAGCGTGGTCGTGCTGACCCCGGGCCGCTTTAACAGCGCGTTCTTTGAACATGCGTTCCTGGCCCGGGAAATGGGCGTGGAGCTGGTGGAAGGCGCCGACCTGTTTGTGCGCGATGACCGCGTATTCATGCGCACCACCGATGGGCCCAAGGCCGTGGACGTGATCTACCGCCGCCTCGACGATGCGTTCCTCGACCCATTGGCCTTCAACCCGGATTCCATGCTCGGCGTGCCTGGCCTGCTCGCGGCTTATCGTTCCGGCAATGTGGTATTGGCCAATGCCATCGGCACCGGGGTGGCGGATGACAAATCGGTGTATCCCTTCGTTACCGAGATGATCCGTTTTTACCTGGATGAAGAACCCATCCTGAAGAATGTTCCGACATTTCAATGCCGTAAGCCCGACGAACTGTCCCACGTATTGGCCAACCTGCCGGACCTGGTGGTGAAGGAAACCCAAGGCTCCGGCGGCTACGGCATGCTGGTCGGCCCGGCGTCCACGAAGGCCGAAATCGAAGCCTTCCGTGCGCGCATCAAGGCCAAGCCCCATGCGTATATCGCCCAACCGACCCTGTGCTTGTCCACCTGCCCGACCTTTGTCGAAAACGGCATTGCGCCGCGCCATATCGACCTGCGCCCATTCGTATTGTCCGGCAAGGAAACCCGTGTAGTCCCAGGCGGGCTGACCCGCGTGGCATTGCGTGAAGGGTCGCTGGTGGTCAACTCGTCCCAGGGCGGCGGCACCAAAGACACCTGGGTGGTCGAGGACTGATGCCATGTTGAGTAGAACTGCCTCGGATTTGTACTGGATGTCGCGCTACCTGGAGCGCGCGGAAAACCTCGCGCGCATGCTCGATGTCAGCTATTCGCTGTCGCTGATGCCTCAAGATGGGCGCGGTGATGGCCTGCATGAACTGGCGATGCCGCTGTTGATCACCGGCACCCTGGAGGATTACCACGCGCGCCACGGCGAGTTGCACGCCGAACGCCTGTTGCACTTTTTTGCCCTGGACGCAGCGAACCCGGCCAGCATCTACAGCTGTCTCGGCGCAGCGCGGGCCAGCGCCCATGCGGTGCGTGGGCGAATTACCGCCGACATGTGGGAAAACATCAACGCTACCTGGCTGGATATTCGTGACATCGCCCAGCAGGGCTTGAGCCGCTATGGCATGAGCCGGTTCTGTGAGTGGGTCAAGGAGCGGTCTCACCTGTTCCGCGGTGCCACCTACGGCACCATCATGCGCAACGATGCGTTCCGGTTCATTCGCCTGGGCACCTTTATCGAACGTGCCGATAACACCCTGCGCCTGCTGGACGCCCGCTATGAAATGGCCGGCGACCAGGCCGAAGCCGTCAGCGATGGCACGGCCCACGCCTACTATCAATGGAGCGCTTTGCTGCGCGCCTTGTCGTCGTTCGAGGCCTACACCGAGATTTACCGTGACGCCCCCGGCGCCCGGCAGGTCGCGGAATTACTGCTGCTGCGCGCCGACGTACCGCGCTCATTACGTGCCTGCAGCGAAGAGATCGACCAGATCCTCGCCAGCCTGCCCGGACTCAATGGCCGACCGGCCCAGCGCCTGGCCGCCGAGATGGACGCGCGCCTGCGCTTTACCGCCATCGATGAAATCCTCGAGGAAGGCCTGCACGCCTGGCTGACCGACTTCATTCCCTTGGTTCGCCAGTTGGGCGACGCCATCTACAGTTCCTACCTGGAGGCCGCATGAGACTCTCCATCAGCCACGAAACCACCTACCACTACGAAAACCAGGTGCGCGCCAGCATCCAGTACCTGCGTCTTACACCCCACGACAGTGAGCGCCAGCGCGTGCTCAGTTGGCAGCTCGACCTGCCGCGTCCGGTGCGCGCCCAGGTGGACCCGTTCGGCAACATCCTGCACGTGCTGACCCTGGATGAACCGCACGACGCCATCATCATCGGCGCCCGCGGCCAGGTGGATATCGACGAGTTGCGCGAGGCCGAACACGAGAGCCAGTCGGCGTTCCCGTTCCTGCGTTGCACCCGTCTGACCGAGCCTGATGACGCCCTGCGCGGCTTTGCCCACCAGCACTGCCATCAACGCCGCGACCGT
The DNA here is from genome assembly GCF_900005865.1 of Pseudomonas sp. 58 R 12. Classification (NCBI taxonomy): domain Bacteria; kingdom Pseudomonadati; phylum Pseudomonadota; class Gammaproteobacteria; order Pseudomonadales; family Pseudomonadaceae; genus Pseudomonas; species Pseudomonas sp. 58 R 12. Next base: position 143,242 of record NZ_CVTP01000006.1, on the reverse strand, counting down.
ACGGCGCTGATTGATTTGATGCATGCGCTTAACCAGTCGATGGTCTACACGCCCGGTGCGACCGACGTCGACACCTGCGCCGCCCAGGCCTTCGCTGGCCGTGCAGGCGTGTGCCAGGACCACACCCATGCGTTCCTGGCGTGCGCGCGCAGCCTTGGGATCCCTGCGCGCTATGTGTCGGGGTATTTGTACACTGAGGACAGTACGCACCTGGCCAGCCACGCCTGGGCCGAAGCCTGGCTGGATGACGCGTGGTACAGCTTTGATGTGACCAACCAACTGGCCCGGCCGGAGCGGCATTTGAAACTGGCGGTGGGGTTGGATTACCTCGATGCCTGCCCGGTACGCGGTATGCGCCGTGGCGGCGGGCATGAGCAGATGCATGCCAAGGTATTTGTGGCGCCGACGCCGGTGATTTCAGTCCAGCAGCAGTAACGGATGTAGTGAGCGGGCTTGCCCCGCGCTGGGTGGCGAAGCCGCCCTAATCCTGCCATCGTACTTTTCCAGGCAGAACCGAGTTGTCTGGTTTTGGGGCGGCTTCGCCACCCGCGCGGGGCAAGCCCGCTCACTACAATTTACGCCCTGCCATATGTTTCAAATAACTAACCAGCAAATCCAGCTCACCGTCCGGCAACACAGTGGCCGCAAACGCTGGCATCTTCGCCTGCGGCCAATGCCGCAAACTCTGTGGGGCGCGGATATAGCGTTTGAGGAAATCGCCGCCAAAATACTCGGTGGGGTTATAGGGAATATTCAAGTCCGGCCCCACCTGCGCGTCACCGGCACCGTTGAGGCGATGACAGGCCAGGCAATTCTTCTGGAACAGCGCAAAGCCCTGATTTATCGGGTCATCTACCGCCAGTTTCGGGTCGGGCAACAACGCCGGAAAGCGCTCCGCCACGGTCTTCAATTGTTTGATCCCTGAGATCTGGAACGGCCACTGCTCAGGGCTGATATGCCCGGCTTGAGGATCGGTCCACACCAGATAGAACGGCCCGGCACTCGGTTTTCCTTCCGTCAATACAGGCCACGGTTGAGCGGGATCTTCCACCGCCAGCCAGGCACGTGCGCCCTGTTTTTCCAGCAGCGGTGCAGCCGTGAGCTCGGCGGCGAAACCATCCAAGGCCACAGCCTGCAGGTGGCTCTCAGGTTTCAGTCCCGGTAGGAGCAAGGCCAGCGGCACGGCCCGATAAGTCATGGTGCGCTTGTAGGAAACGTCATCAACGATCTGCACCGTTTGCGCTTGTGGGTGCTTGAGCAAGTCGGCGGTCTGCCAAGTCTTGCTGCTGTGGTCGAGCTCGATGGTCAATTGCGCCGCCGAAGCGGGCAGGCCGATCAGCAAGGCGAAGAGAGCGAAGATGACTTTCAAGAGGGAGGCCCGGTGCGCAGTGGCGATGGTGCTCACGATACCGGAAATCCATACATAAAAAGGCAGCCCCTGCAGGACCGCTATGCGCAATGTCCCGGCAGGTGCTGCCAAAAGCTGCAAACCCGGTGCTGTGTAGGCACGCAATGTGAGTGTTGAGGCGTCACCCAATAACCTTGGTCAAGTTGGGCAAGATCAGGATCAGTGTGGTGGCGAACAGAATAAGTCCCGCCTGACGTACTTTCGAATGTTTGAACATGGCTGACTGCCTTTTGTTGTTATTCCTGAGCGTCAAATGCGTGCCGGTTTTATTTCAGTATGGCGAGATGACGTGTCACTTTTCTTACAGCTGCTCCAGCAAAACCCGGCAGCAGCTTCTTACTGATTCAACCTTAGAGCCCTCGTTCTTCGTGGCTTAGACCTATTTCGTATCAGCTAATCAACAATTCAGCTTAAAAAGGCATGAGGCATAACGCCATCTTGGCGCCAATGCCTTGGCTAGACAGCTAAACCGATTAATCACGTAATTAACTTAGGTGGCTACCGTTCGTCCGAGCGTCGGGGTCAAAAGCAATGAGCGCATCCGTCATTGAAACCGTGTCAATCGGGCCTAAGGTAGAGGCATCCATGCACAGCGGTTCGAGGATGTCATGACCCAAGCTTTGATCTTTGATGCGATACGCACGCCCCGCGGCAAAGGCAAGGCGGACGGCGCCTTGCACAGCGTCAAGCCAGTGAACCTGGTGGCTGGTTTGCTCACGGCGCTGGCCCGGCGCAACGACCTCGACACCCATCAAGTGGACGACATCGTGCTCGGCTGCGTGACCCCGGTGGGCGATCAGGGCGCCGACATTGCCAAGACCGCCGCGCTGGTGGCGGATTGGGACATCAGCGTTGCCGGTGTACAAGTCAACCGCTTCTGCGCCTCAGGCCTGGAAGCGGTCAACCTGGGGGCGATGAAAGTCCGCTCCGGCTTCGAAGACTTGGTCGTGGTCGGTGGCGTCGAGTCCATGTCCCGCGTGCCCATGGGCAGTGATGGCGGCGCCTGGGTTCTGGACCCGCAAACCAATATGCACAGCCATTTCACCCCGCAGGGCATTGGCGCTGACCTGATCGCGACCCTGGAAGGGTTCACCCGAGAGGACGTCGACACCTTTGCCCTGCATTCGCAGCACAAAGCGGCCAGGGCGCGTGCAGACGGTTCCTTCAACAAATCGCTGATCGCGGTGCAGGACCAGAACGGCATTGTGCTGCTGGACCAAGACGAATTCATCCGCGGCGACTCCACCCTCGAAGGCCTTGGCAAGCTCAAGCCGAGCTTCGAAATGATGGGGCAGATGGGCTTCGACGCCACCGCGTTACGGGTCTACAGCCACGTCGAGCGCATCCATCACGTGCACACCCCCGGCAACAGCTCCGGCATCGTCGATGGCGCCGCGCTGATGCTGATCGGCTCCGAGGCCATGGGCCGCGAGCTGGGCCTGCAACCGCGCGCGCGCATCGTCGCCACGGCGGTCACCAGCACCGACCCCACCATCATGCTCACCGGCCCCGCGCCGGCAACGCGCAAAGCGCTGGCCAAGGCCGGCTTGCGTGTCGAAGACATCGACCTGTTCGAAGTCAATGAAGCGTTTGCCTCTGTCGTTCTCAAATTCATCAAGGACATGGGCATCGACGCTGCGCGGGTCAACGTGAATGGCGGCTCGATCGCCATGGGCCACCCGCTCGGCGCCACTGGCTGCGCGATCCTCGGCACCTTGCTCGACGAGCTTGAAGTACGCCAGCAGCGCTACGGCCTGGCCACGCTGTGTGTCGGCGGTGGCATGGGCATCGCCACCATTATCGAACGCCTCTGAGCCCAAGGAATTTTTCATGACCCAAGCCATTCGTTACGAACAAGGCCAGGACAGGATCGTGGTGCTGACCCTCGACATGCCCGGCCAGAGCGCCAATACCATGAACGGCGTGTACCGCGAGGCCATGGCGGCAACGGTCGAGCGCCTGGAGTCGGAGAGGGACAGCATTGCCGGGGTGGTGATCACCTCGGCGAAGAAGACGTTTTTTGCCGGTGGCGACCTCAATGAACTGATCAAGGTCGACAAGGCCCACGCCAAGGATTTCTACAACGGTGTGTTGGTGCTGAAAGCGCAACTGCGCCGCCTGGAAACCCTCGGCAAGCCCGTGGTGGCTGCCATCAATGGCGCGGCGCTGGGGGGTGGTTGGGAGATTTGCCTGGCGTGCCACTATCGCGTCGCGCTGGATGACACGTCAGTGCAGCTTGGCTTGCCGGAAGTCACCTTGGGCCTGCTGCCGGGCGGCGGCGGGGTGGTGCGCATGGTGCGCATGCTGGGGCTGGAAAAGGCTTTGCCGTATTTGCTGGAAGGTAAAAAAGTCAGGCCACAACAGGCGCTGCAAGCCGGGTTGGTCAATGAGTTGGCGGCAAACCGCGAAGAGCTGTTGGCCAAATCCCGCGCCTGGATTCTGGCCCACCCGGATGCAAAGCAGCCTTGGGACACCAAGGCGTATCAAATGCCTGGCGGCACACCGTCCAGTCCGAAAGTGGCGCAGATGCTGGCAATTGCGCCGTCGATTTTGCGCAGTAAAACCCACGGCTGTTTCCCGGCCCCGGAGAAAATCCTCTGCGCCGCCGTTGAAGGTGCCCAGGTGGATTTTGACACTGCGCACCTCATCGAGACTCGCTACTTCACCGAGCTGGTGACCGGGCAAGTGGCGAAAAACATGATCGGCACCTTTTGGTTCCAGCTCAACGAGATCAACGCCGGCAGTTCACGTCCGCAAGGTTTCACGCCTTGCGTCACCGGCAAGGTCGGCGTGCTCGGCGCTGGGATGATGGGCGCAGGCATTGCCTATGTCAGTGCCAGTGCAGGCGTCGAAGTCGTGCTCAAGGACGTCAACCTGGCGGCGGCCGAGAAGGGCAAGGCGCATTCCGCGGCGCTGCTGGACAAAAAGGTCAGCCGTGGGCAACTGAGCGCTGATCAGCGGGAAGCCACCTTGGCGCGGATTCATCCTACGGCTTCCGATACCGACCTGGCCGGCTGCGACCTGGTCATCGAAGCCGTGTTCGAAGACCGCGAACTCAAGGCTAACGTCAGCGCCGCAGCGCAACGCGTCGTGGGTGCCGATGCGGTGATTGCTTCCAACACCTCCACCTTGCCCATCAGCGGGCTTGCTACAGCAGTGCCGGATCCAGGCAAATTCATCGGCCTGCATTTCTTCAGCCCGGTGGACAAGATGCCACTGGTGGAGATCATCAAAGGCGCGCATACCTCAGACGAAACCCTGGCGCGCGGTTTCGATTTCGTACTGCAAATCAAGAAAACCCCGATCGTGGTCAACGACAGTCGTGGCTTTTTCACCTCTCGGGTGTTCGGCACCTTTACCAACGAAGGCATCGCCATGCTTGGCGAAGGCGTGGCCGCACCGATGATCGAGACCGAAGCGCGCAAGGCCGGCATGCCGGTGGGCCCGCTGGCAGTGTCGGATGAAGTCTCTCTGAGCCTGATGAGCCATATAAGGCAGCAGACGGCTAAGGACTTGCAGGCGGAAGGTAAGGCAGTGCCGATGCATCCGGCGGCAGCGGTAATCGACCTTTTGGTCAACGAATACAAGCGCGTCGGCAAGGCGGCGGGAGGCGGTTTTTATGAGTACCCCAACGGCGGGCAGAAGTATCTATGGCCGGAGCTGAAAAGCCGCTTTGAAAGGCCCGATCAACGCATCTCGCCACAAGATGTGCGCGACCGCCTGCTGTTTATCCAGGCCATCGAAACCGTGCGGTGTGTGGAGGAGGGGGTGTTGATGTCCACGGCGGACGCTAACGTGGGTTCGATTTTCGGCATTGGTTTCGCGGCCTGGAGCGGTGGCGCTTTGCAGTTCATCAACCAATACGGGCTGAACGATTTTGTCGCCCGCGCCCGCTACCTGGCCGAGCAGTATGGCGAACGCTTCACACCGCCGGCTTTATTGCTGGAAAAAGCGGCCCAGGGTGACGTGTTCCGGTGATCAAGGGGGGCACCAATAACCTGTAGTGAGCGGGCTTGTCCCGCGCTGGGCTGCGAAGCAGCCCCAGTAAGGCCGTCGCGTTTTTTCAGGTGAAACGTGGTGTCAGGTTTTAGGGCCGCTTCGCAGCCCGGCGCGGGACAAGCCCGCTCACTACAATATTGTGTAGGTACTACGGGTTAAGGGGGGCTTGCCTTAAGGGGGTATTTCAAGGCAGGCTCTGGGGTGTGCATTATTCCCATCACCGTGTCAGGTATTTTTTATGTCGCTACGCGTCTGTATCCTGGAAACCGATATCCTGCGTCCAGGCTTGATCGATCAATACCAAGGGTATGGGCAGATGTTCAAGCGCCTGTTCTCCAAGCAACCCATCCCCGCTGAGTTTGTCGTGTACAACGTGGTGAACGGCGAATACCCATCGGACGATGAAGTGTTCGACGCGTACCTGGTAACCGGCAGCAAGGCCGACTCCTTCGGCACTGACCCTTGGATCCAGACCCTCAAGACCTACCTGCTCGAACGTTACGAGCGCGGCGACAAGCTGCTCGGTATCTGCTTCGGTCACCAGTTGCTGGCGCTGCTGCTCGGCGGCAAGGCTGAGCGCGCCGGCCAGGGTTGGGGCATCGGCATTCACGATTACAAGCTCGACGCCAAGGCGCCGTGGATGAGCCCGGAAGTGGAAGAGCTGACGCTATTGATCAGCCACCAGGACCAAGTGACCACGCTGCCGGAAAATGCCACGGTCATCGCGTCCAGCGCGTTTTGCCCGTTCGCCGCGTACCACATCGGCGATCAAGTGCTGTGCTTCCAAGGCCACCCGGAATTTATCCACGACTATTCCCGCGAATTGCTGGAGATTCTTCAGACAACGCTGGGTGAAAAGGTCTACACAAACGGCGTCGCCAGCCTTGAGCGCGACCACCACGGCGCCACCGTGGCGGAATGGATGATGCGCTTTGTGGCCCACAAGCCCGAGGCCCGGGTTTAAAGCCAACCCGAACGCTTGAAGCTGGCCCACAGGCCGATGCAACCGGTCGCAATAAACCCGAGCACCGCAAAATAGCCGTAGTGCCATTGCAGCTCGGGCATGTTCTGGAAGTTCATCCCATAAATCCCCGCCACCGCGGTGGGGAATGCCAGGATTGCCGCCCACGCGGCGAACTTGCGCTGCACCACGCTCTGGCGCGAAGCCTCCAGTAACACACCGATCTCGATGGTCTGGCTGGCGATATCGCGCAGGGTGGTGAGGTCCTCCATCTGCCGCGTCACGTGGATCTGCACGTCACGGAAATACGGGCGCATATTCTTGTCGATAAACGGGAAGTTCAGCTTCTGCAGCTCCTGGCTGATCTCCACCATCGGCGCCACATAACGCTTGAGCCGCAGCACGTCGCGACGCAGGCCGTGAATCTTCTGGATGTCGCGTTCACTCAGTGAACTGCACAGCACGTTATGCTCGAGCTCATCGATCTCGGCATGGATCGCTTCGCTCACCGGCTGGTAGTTCTCGGTAACAAAATCCAGCAGCGCGTAGAGTACGAAATCTTCCCCATGCTCCAGCAACAACGGCCGTGCCTCACAGCGCTGGCGCACAAAACCGTAGGACGCCGAGTGACCGTTGCGTGCCGTGATGATGTAGCCGTTACCGGCGAAGATATGAGTCTCGATAAACACCAGCTTGCCGTCCTCGCGCACCGGTGAATAGGTCACGATAAACAGTGCATCGCCGAAGGTTTCAAGCTTGGGGCGGCTGTGTTTTTCCAGGGCGTCTTCGATGGCCAGTTCATGCAGGTTGAACTGGCGTTGCAAGTTGGCCAGTTCCTGGGCGTTGGGTTCTTCCAGGCCGATCCATACAAAGTGGCCGGGTTTGGCGGCCCAGGCCGCGCCTTCGTCGAGGGTGATATCAGAGACTTTCTTACCGGCGCTGTAGACGGCGGCCGCAACAACTCTACCCATGGTGCTGATCACTTCTTATTGGGGGGACAGATGTTGGGCAGCTTAGCTTGAATGACGTTCCGTTGTAGCGGCTGTTGTAGTGAGCGAGCTTGCTCGCGCTGGGGTGCGAAGCGCCCCAATCGGTATTCAGGCCCCCTCCAACTCACGATCCATCCGCGCGATGCACTCATCCATCTGCGCATAACAAGCCTGCATCAACGCCGGAATGTCATCCACCGTCAGGCCTATGGTAGGAATTGGCGGCAACGAACGTATGAGCACATCACCACTGTTCCAGCGATTAAGCCGCATGTGAGTGACGTAATTGCTGACACACACCTGCACGATCGGCACACCTGCCGCAATCGCCATATGGAACGCACCCTTCTTGAACGGCAGCAAACCGCTACCCATGTTGCGCGTGCCTTCCGGGAACACCCAGATCGACGTGTCTTTATGTTGCAGCGTGTGGGTGGTGGTGAGCATCGCACGGCGCGCCTTGTGCGCATTGCCCCGGTCGATCAACACATTGCCCGCCAGCCAGAACAACTGACCAAACAGCGGCACCCATTTCAGGCTTTTCTTGGCGATACACACCGTGCGGTATGGCACCACATTGCCAACGACAAACAAGTCATAGTTGGACTGGTGGTTGGCGATCACCACGCAGGTGCCGGGCTTGTTGCGCAGCGAGTCCACATCGGCTTTTACGTTCAAACGCAGAATCCACATGGCCGGCAGCGCATAAAGGCGGGCACACAGGCGGCTGTTGTCCGGGTTGAATGGCCGGCAGATACCTACCAGTACACCCAGCACGCCGGCGAGCATAAAGTGCAGGCTCATCAACAACATACGCAACAGAAAAAGCATCGACACGGCCTATCGAGACAAAAGGTGGCGCAGTGTACGGATGTGCACTGGATTCGGCAATTACCCCGGTAGAGGTAGGAGATAGCCGATGTTTTAGTGCATGTTTCAACATCTGCCGACCACCGGCGGGCTAGAGCGGCTGAAGATGATTCGGATTGAGGTATAAGAAAAAGCCCGACTCAAGGTCGGGCTCTGGCGTATCAGATGTAGGACTTAGCTCAGGATATGCCCTTGGTCCTGGATAATGGCGTCGTCCAAGGCCTCCAGCAGTTCCTTACGCACCTTCAATTTGGTGTGCTTGTGCGCGTTCATATTCAGCTTCTTCAACTGACGCGCTGCTTCCAGCGCCGCTGCCTGCAACTCCTCCGGTGCGACCACCTTATCGAGGAAACCAGCGTGTAGCGCACCCTGTGGGTCGAACATTTCGGCATTGATCACCGAACGGTGAAACGCCGACTTGCGCAGCCGATCCCGCGCCAGCTCGATACCCGCGTGGTGCATGGTCATGCCAATCGCCACCTCATTCAGGCCGATGCTGAACGGACCTTCTACCCCAATCCGATAATCCGCCGACAACAACAAAAACGCGCCCTTGGCCACCGCATGCCCAGGGCACGCCACAATCACCGGAAACGGGTGCGACAACAGACGACGCGCCAACGTGGAACCCGACGTCACCAGGCCGATCGCCTCTTTAGGGCCGGCAGTCATCACCTTCAAATCATAACCACCCGACAGAATCCCCGGCGTGCCGGTGATCACCACCACCGCCCGGTCCTTCTCCGCCTGGTCCAGCGCTTCATTAAAGGCACTGACCACTGCAGGAGAAATAGCATTCACCTTGCCGTTGCTCAAGGTCAGGGTCGCGATACCGTCTTCGAGGTGGTAGGCAATCAACTCACTCATGACGCGGTTCCTTGTAGGATTTGTTATAGAAGGCTTGTTAATAGACGTGCATGCGCAGACGTTACCCACCACGCCCGCCCCGGTAAAGCGTTGTGACTGACTGGCCAGTCAGACTTTTCCCGCACACAGGCGGCTGGAATGCCTGGAGCAGGGCACAATGGCTGCCCCAGACGCGCGCCGCCGATGCCTGAGAATGGCACAATCACCACCCCTCGCCGGATGCGTCCACGTATAACCGGCTAACCGCATGAAAATTCTGAAAAAAACCTTTGCCATCAGAAAGGCTTTCGACTACATTAGCGCGCCTCGACAGACTGAACTGGTTTGACGAGATACGGTGAAGTGTCCGAGTGGCTTAAGGAGCACGCCTGGAAAGTGTGTATACAAGAAATTGTATCGAGAGTTCGAATCTCTCCTTCACCGCCACATTCGAAACGACAACCCCCCTGAAAACGTAAAAGTTTTCAGGGGTTTTGTGTTTTCAGGAGGCCGAAAAAGCCCATTTGGGAATATTCATGGGAACACAGGCTGCCGGGATGGCCGTCCTCATTGATCCCAATCTGCGTTCATTCCTAGCGCCTGGCGCTGAGACGCAACGTCTCACAGTCTCGTAACTACCTCGTGCCGTCTGACCTGCAGCGTCTCATCTGAACCCGACTCCCGCCATCCTTGAGTACCCATCCCACCGCTCTAAAAAAGGGCTGTCCAGGTGTTTTTGCAGATCTGGCACCGGCCTTGCTCTAGCTCCAGCACCCAGCCTGACTGGTCAACCAATAATAAAAAGAAGTGCCCGATGTCCTGCTCAATCGACTGGTTTTGGCCGCTGCGCAACAGCACTGAGGCTCCTGCCGGCGGACGGTTGCGGGGCGCCAGGACCCACCGTCTCAAGGAGATGTCGCGATGACCCTTTCGATCAAACCGCAACGCAGCATGCGTGCCGCTGTCTGGCACGGCCGCAACGATATTCGCGTCGAGGACGTTCCGCTGCCGATTTCGCCGCCTGCTGGTTGGGTGCAGATCCGGGTGCAATGGTGCGGGATTTGCGGGTCCGATTTGCATGAGTACGTGGCGGGGCCGGTGTTCATACCGGTTGACGCTCCGCACCCGCTCACCGGGATTAAGGGCCAGTGCATTCTCGGTCATGAGTTTTGTGGCGAGATCGTCGAACTCGGTCACGGTGTGCAGGGCTTCAGTGTCGGCGAGCCGGTGGCGGCCGATGCGTGCCAACATTGCGGCACGTGCTACTACTGCACCCACGGGCTGTACAACATTTGCGAGAACCTGGCGTTCACCGGGTTGATGAACAATGGTGCCTTCGCCGAACTGGTCAATGTGCCAGCCAACCTGCTGTACAAGTTGCCGGCGAACTTTCCGGCTGAAGCGGGGGCACTGATCGAGCCGCTGGCGGTGGGCATGCACGCGGTGAAAAAAGCCGGAAGCCTGCTCGGGCAACACGTGGTGGTGGTCGGTGCCGGCACCATTGGCCTGTGTACCATCATGTGCGCCAAGGCGGCGGGTGCGGCTCAGGTGATCGCTCTGGAAATGTCCGGAGCGCGCAAGGCCAAGGCCCTGGAAGTGGGGGCGACCCATGTGCTCGATCCCAATCAATGCGATGTCCTGGCTGAGGTACGACGCCTGACGGGCGGGCTCGGGGCGGATGTCAGTTTCGAATGCATCGGTAACAAACACACGGCCAAGCTCGCGATCGATTTGATCCGTAAGGCCGGCAAGTGCGTACTGGTGGGGATTTTCGAGGAGCCCAGCGAATTCAACTTTTTCGAGTTGGTGGCCACGGAAAAGCAGGTATTGGGGGCACTGGCCTATAACGGTGAGTTCGCTGACGTGATCGCTTTTATTGCGGATGGCCGGCTCGACATCACGCCGCTGGTGACTGGGCGCATTCAATTGGAGCAGATCGTGGGTCAGGGCTTCGAGGAACTGGTCAACAACAAGGAGCACAATGTGAAAATCATCGTGTCACCTGCTCGAGTCTGAAAAGAGTGATGGGGGCGTGATGCATTAAATCCACATTCAAAAAACCAAAACACCGGGCAATGCCCGGTGTTTTTTACTGCTTGCTGGTTTACTGCGCAGCTTTCAACTTGACCACATCACCCGAAATCTTGGTGGTGTAACCGCTCAGCACCCAAGCCCAAAACCATTTTTCCTGGATCTGAGTGTTGATCAGCGCATCGCCGCCTTTTGCCTTGATGGCAGCATCCTGGGCACGAACGAAACGGCTGTTCTGGCCAATTGGGATGATGCCGAACAGCATGATGCCAGTGGCGCTGGCTTCGCTGTGACCCAGCACGGTGTATTGGCTGCTGTCGTATTGCGGGGATTTGATGGCGGTGCCGGTGCAACCTGCGAGGGCGAGACCAAGAACGGTTGCGGCAACTGCTTTACTGACGTACTTCACTGTGTAACTCCATGGATGGAATATCGAGATCCAATTCTCGAGGGAGCGCTACTCTAGTTGCTCGGGCAACAGATTGAAATCAATTGCCTGAAGGTTTCATGTTTCTCTACCTGTCTGTAATCGGAGTGACAGCAAAAAATAAGGTTGATTGTTGGTCCGTCATCGCAGGCGAGCCAGCTCCCACATTTAGTTTGCGCCGTGTCAGATATGCAGCCATGCCAAGCTACCCAACATTACGGCCACACCCGCTGCCGCGTAGGACACACGCTTCAACCACTCCTTCCTCGTCAGCAACGTAATCGCCGCCAACGAAATCGCGATCTGAATCGCGGTCATCGCCTGGGCCCAGCGATGATGCTGGTGCAGCGCCTGCTCGGACTTTTCATCCCATTCCTTTGACGTGGCTTCAAGCTTTTCGGCCTGCTTGCGCACGTCTTCCTTCTGGCTCTTGTAGCGCTCGATCTCGTCCTTGTAATGCACCGCGTCCACACCTGGAATGTGCGTGGCGAGTTCCGCAAGGTTTTGTCGGCTGGATTTGGCCTGATAGTAATTCCACTGGTTGGCGGCTTCGGTCTTGAAGATGGCGGCGTTGTTTTTGTCCATCGCCGCTTCGCTTTCGGTGGAGCCGGCCTGGTAGCTGAGCATCGCGCCGAGGGTGGCCATGAGGGCGGTCATCACGGCGATGCGACTGGCGAAATTGTCCCCGCGGCCGTGGGCATGTTCGGTGGTGTGTTCGACGTGTTTTTCGTGGGGGCTGGGGACTTCGAAGGCTTCGGACATGGCGGCGTCTGTGAAGGGAATGAGGGAGTCTGATTCTTCACCAGCGAAGCTGTCTCAAGCCTGTACGTAACGCCGGATCAACCGTGCATACACCGCGATATTAATCATCAGCACCACCGCGCCTAAGCCCAATTGGACCTGTGGGGTCAGCCCGGCGGGGTAGATGAGTGTGAGGATGTAATGCTCGATGAACCCACCGCCATAACCGTCCTGCCCGGCGAGATGACGAAACAGGTTTTCCCAACGGGTTAATGGGCAAGGCAGGTGAAACACCTCGACGGCCACGCCCCATACAGCAGCAGGCAAGTGCAACCACATCACACTACGCCACTTAAGCGCGAGCAGGCCTCCGAACAGAACAAAGAGGATAAAGCACAAGTGAAACAGCACCAGGCTGTCGGCGGCTAGGCGGTAGAGCATCGCGGACACTTCGAAAGGGGAGGTGGATAGTCTAAAGGGTTGCTAGCTGACAAGCGTGGCCGTTATTGTGCTGAATCCTTTTAGTCCTTCCTCCAGGGTTCTGTAGTGATGAATGCACCGCACACCGCAGTCGGTCCGATCAAGGCCGTGATTTTCGATATGGACGGGTTGTTGCTGGACACAGAAGGCATCTACACCGAAGTCACGCAGATCATCGCCGAACGCTATGGTCGCACCTACGACTGGAGCATCAAGCAGCACATCATCGGGCGTGGCGCTCAGGATTTGGCCGACTACGTGGTCAAGGCGCTGGATTTGCCGATCACACCGGCTGAGTTTCTCGAGATCCGTGAACCGCTGATGAGCGAGCGCTTCCCCAAGGCCTTGGGCATGCCCGGCGCCGAAGCACTGGTGCGGCATTTGAAGGCACACAATATCCCGATCGCCGTGGGCACCAGTTCGTCGCGCAATTCGTTCGGCCACAAAACCACGTTGCATCGCGGATGGTTCGGCCTGTTCGACACCATCGTCACCGCTGACGACCCGGAAGTCGGCGCGGCCAAACCGGCGCCGGACATTTTCCTCACCGCCGCCCGCCGCCTGGGCGTTGCGCCCGAGGATTGCCTGGTATTCGAAGATTCGCCCTTCGGCGTTACCGCCGCGAAGGCCGCCCACATGACCGCCATCGCCGTGCCGGATGAAGCCATGGCCGACAGCAAGTACCACCATGCCGATCAGATCATCCGCAAACTCGCGGATTTCGACCTGTCCGCCTACGGCCTGCCGCCGCTCTCCTGACCAAAACGCGGTCAAAAAAATGTGGGAGCTGGCTTGCCTGCGATAGCGAAGTATCAGTCGCTGGATAAATTGACTGATACACCGCCATCGCAGGCAAGCCAGCTCCCACATTTGTTATGCGCTGAAGCCACCATCGATAGTCAAGCTTGCACCGGTGATGTACCCAGCCTCCGGCCCTGCAAGGTAGGCCACAAAGCTGGCAATCTCCTCGACATGCCCATACCGCCCCACCGCCATCAACCCAATCAGACTCTCGGCAAAATCACTGTTCGCCGGGTTCATATCAGTATCTACCGGCCCAGGCTGCACGTTGTTGATGGTAATCCCGCGTGGCCCCAGATCCCGCGCCAAACCTTTGGTCAAGCCGACCAGCGCCGCCTTGCTCATTGCATACGGGCCACCACCACCAAACGGCATGCGCTCGGCATTGGTGCTGCCAATGTTGATCACCCGGCCACCTTCACCCATGTGCTTGGCGGCTTCCTGGGTCGCGATAAACACACTGCGTACGTTGATGGCCAGGGTCTGGTCAAAATCTTCCAGCTTGAAATCTTCCAGCGGCGCGATGGCCAGCACGCCAGCGTTGTTCACCAGGATATCCAGGCGCCCAAAAGCTTCGACTGTAGCGTTGACTGCGTTGCGGATCGCGCCGGCATCGGCGCTGTCGGCATGAATCGCCAGGGCTTTGCCGCCTTCGCTGATCACGCTGTTCTGCAATGCTTCGGCCTTGGCGGCTGAGCTGACGTAGGTAAAGGCAACCGCTGCGCCCTGTGCGGCGAGGCGCTTGACGATGGCGGCGCCGATGCCGCGGGAACCGCCTTGAATCAAGGCGACTTTACCGCTGAGGTCTTGTGTGGTCATGTCGATCTCCTAGCTGTTCAAGGCGGGATGCCTTGTTGTTGGAGCCGAGTATCGACCTCACCAGCCCCTCCCGGTAGACCGTGATTGCTATAGTCTGTGTAAACCAAAAGTTTAGAGTGGGGCGGTATGGAAAGCTTTGGCAGTATCGAATGCTTTGTGCGCAGCGCCGAAGGGGGCAGCTTTGCCGAAGCGGCGCGGCACCTGAGTCTGACCCCGGCAGCGGTAGGTAAAAGCGTTGCCAAGCTGGAAGCACGTCTCGGTGTGCGCCTGTTCCAGCGCAGTACCCGGCGCCTGACGTTGACCGAAGCCGGCAAGCTCTTTCTCGAAGAAGTCAGCGGCAGCCTCACCACCATTCAGAACGCCGTGGCCAATCTGGCCACTGCCGAAGGGCGGCCGGTCGGGACGCTCAAGGTCAGCATGGGCCCGGTGTTTGGCAATCGCTATGTGGTGCCGCTGCTGGGAGCGTTCATGCGGCGCTTTCCAGACATCAGCCCGGACTGGCATTTCGATAACCGCCAGGTCGACCTGATCGGCCAAGGCTTTGACGCCGCCATCGGCGGTGGTTTTGAGCTGCCCCAGGGCGTCGTGGCGCGTAAGCTCACGCCCGCGCACCGCGTGTTAGTGGCCTCACCGGATTACCTGGCGCAACGCCCGCCGGTGGACACGCCTGAAGACTTGGCGCGTTGCACGGGCATCCTGATCCGCTCACCACAAACCGGTCGCATCCGTTCCTGGCAGTTGACCAGTATTGAAAGAGAGCAACGCCCGTTGATGCTCAAGCCAAGGATGACCATGAGTGACTCCGAAGCCGCCTGCTGCGCCAGCGCCCAGGGCCTGGGCATTGCCTTGGTGAGCATGCCGATGGCTGTGCCGTTCCTCGACAGTGGCGCCGTGGTGCGGGTATTGCCCGACTGGTGTGTCGACGACGGCAACATCTCCATTTACTACGCCGAACACAAACTGCTGCCCGGCAAGACCCGGGCGTTTGTGGATTTCATCATCGAGCAGTTTGCCGAGCAGCAACTGAGCCAGCGATTCAGTGCCATCTGATCAAACTGTGGGCCGAGGCGCGGCCATCGCGGGCAAGCCCGGCTCCCACAGATGATCGCATTCCCCTGTGGGAGCTGGCTTGCCTGCGATGGCCACACCTCGGTCTACCGGCCGAACATGCCCGGCCAGCCAATGACCTTCTTCGGCCGCGGCGTCGCATACGTCCTGATCTTCGACGTCGACAACCCCAAGCGAACCAAAGACTCAGCAATGGTAACCGCCGCCGTCACGCCATCCACCACCGGCACCCCGGTGCGCTGGCGAATCTGTTCATCCAGCCCGGCCATGCCGCCACACCCCAGGCAGATCACCTCGGCCTTGTCCTCGCGGATAGCCAGTTCGGCCTGACGCACGATGGCTTCCATCGCGGCCAACGGGTCTTCTTCCAGCTCCAGCACCGCCATGCCACTGGCCCGCACCGAGGCGCAACGCTGGTACAGGCCGGCGAGTTTCAGGCGGTCTTCGATCAGCGGCACAGTACGGTCCAGCGTGGTGACCACCGAGTAGGCATGGCCCAGGAACATCGCGGTGCTGGCAGCGGCTTCGGTGATGTCCACCACCGGCACGTTGAGCAACTCCTGCAAACCTTCGCGGCCGTGTTCGCCGTAGCCGGCCTGGATCACCGCGTCGAACGGCTGGTCGTAGGCCATCACCCGGTCCATCACCGCGATGGCCGCCAGGTAGCTTTCAAAATTGCCCTCCACCGACTCCGCGCCGAAGTAGGGCGTGAGCCCGACAATCTCGGTGCCCGGCGCGGCCACGGCCCGTGCCTGCTGGGCGATGGTTTCAGTGATGGATTCGGTGGTGTTGACGTTGACCACGAGGATACGCATGGAATGTCCTTGATTAATGACTGACGTTATCGACTGCAATGCTTTCGCCGCTGACATCGGCGTAGAACGGCTGGCGCTTGGCGATCAGCCCATACAGCAGCCCTGCAATACCGGCGCCAAACATCCAGGAAAACGGTGAGACGCTGGCGAAACCGGGCAGCAGGGCCAGGAAAATGGCGATCACTGCCGCAGGAATAAACGCCGCCACCGCACGCAAATTGACCCCGCGGCTGTAGTAATAAACGCCACTGGGGTCTTCGCTATACAACTGCGGTACGTCCACCTGGCTTTTACGGATCAACCAGTAATCGACCATGATCACCCCGTACAACGGCCCCAGCAGCGCGCCCAGGCCAGACAGGAAATACACGATCACCAGCGGGCTGTTGTAGAGGTTCCACGGCAGGATCAATACGGCCACGGTGGCGCTGATCAACCCGGCGCGACGGAAGTTCAGGTACTTGGGCGCCAGATTGCTCAACACAAAGGCCGGCGCGACAAAGTTGGCCATGATGTTCACCGCCACGGTGACGATCAGGAACGCCAGGCAACCCAGTACCAGAAACACGGTATTAGGGATGGCTGCGATGATCTCGGTCGGGCTTTCGATCACCCGGCCATTGAGCTGGAACTGCCCGCCGCACAGCAGCACCGTGATCGCAGCGAACACCAGGATATTCACCGGCAGGCCCCAGAAGTTGCCGACCTGGATGGTCTTGCGGCACGGCGAGGAGCGGGCGAAGTCGCAGAAGTTGAGAATCAACGTGCCGTAGATAGACAGCCACAGTGCGCCGCCAGCAAAGATATTGCGCCACATCTCGCCACCACTCAGCGGTTCACGGATCGACCAGGCAATATTGCCGCCGACCTGGAAGTACATCCAACCGGCCAACGAGGCCACGGTGAGCAAAATCACCGGCCCGGCGAAGCCTTCATAGCGGCGCACCATTTCCATGCCGTAGGCCAGGATCACCAGTTGCACCAGCCAGATCGCCACAAAACACGCCCAGCCGAGGGAGGACAGACCGAGGATGGAGTTGTGGTCATAGTCGGCGAAGCCTGGATGAATCGCCGTCAGCAACACGCGGAAAACCACCGAGGCGAGGTAGGTCTGGATACCAAACCAGGCAATCGCAATCACCGCGCGGATCAACGCCGGAATCTGTGCGCCATGAATACCAAAACTGATGCGGCTGATCACCGGAAACGGTACGCCGGTCTTCTGCCCCATATAGCCCGACAAGTTCATGAAGAAGTACACCAGCGCCGCACCGATGCCGAGGGACAACAAGATCTGCCAGCCGCCCAGGCCCAATGCATACAAGCCAATGGCGAACGAATAGTTGGCGATGTTGTGTACGTCGTTGGTCCATAACGCAAAGATGCTGTAGCGCCCCCAACGCCGGCCTTCGACCTTGGTGGGCGCCAGGTCCTTGTTATGCAGGCGCGGGCTGAGTACCAGCGGGCCCGGCCGTGTGGCCTCGGGGTTCAGGGAGGAGGGCGGATCCAGTGCGATGTTATTCGAGAGGCTAGTACGCATTCCGGCAGGCTCCAGCACATCAGCAGTCGGGCCGCGGATGGCAAAGTGTATGTAGGTTTTGTATTTATTGTATACAAAGCGTATTTCACCTTAAGCCACATGCGTGCCAGTTTTCGATCTATGAAAACGGCGGATAATTTCCTTTTTGTAGAATTTTGAAATAACTAGCTGAATTAAAAGCGATATAAATTGACCGTTTGAACAGCTATTTATTTTTCTGTGGGAAAGCGACGGATCGCGATGGGAAACAGAGGGCGAGTAGAGGTGTTACGTTATGGTGCGGATCAAGGAGGATCGCACACATATATGGCACCGATGGTTACATCTTTGTGTACATTTTAGGGGTCAACACAAAACAAATGTGGGAGCGGGCTTGCTCGCGAATGCAGTGTGTCATTCACCGAATAAGTGACTGATACACTGCATTCGCGAGCAAGCCCGCTCCCACATTTTCATATCGCGCCAGGCATCAAGCCTTACTGATGATATTCCCCGCATGCAACCCACATTCCTTCTGCGTAGCCTCTTCCCACCACCAACGCCCCTCGCGTTCATGCTGGTTCGGCAACACCGGACGCGTGCAAGGTTCGCAGCCAATGCTGATGAAACCACGCTCATGCAAGCTGTTATACGGCAGCTCCAGCATGCGGATGTAACCCCAAACCTCCTCACTGGTCATTTGCGCCAGCGGGTTGAACTTGTACAAGGTGCGCTCCGGCGTAGAGAACGCCGTGTCGATTTCCAGTGCCGCCACCTGGCTCCGTGTACCCGGGCTCTGGTCGCGGCGCTGGCCGGTGGCCCAGGCATTTACGCCGGAGAGCTTGCGACGCAGCGGCTCGATCTTGCGCACGCCGCAGCATTCGCCATGGCCGTCCTTGTAAAAGCTGAACAGGCCCTTCTCTTTAACGAAGGGCTCCAGCTTGCTCTGGTCCGGTGAAATCAACTCGATGTCGATCTTGTAGAAGTCGCGCACCTGCTCGATAAACCGGTAGGTCTCCGGGTGCAGGCGGCCGGTGTCGAGGCTGAACACCTTGACGTTCTTGTTCAGCTTCCAGGCCATGTCTACCAGCACCACGTCCTCGGCGCCGCTGAAGGAGATCCACAGGTCATCACCGAACTGGCTGAACGCCAGCTTGAGAATGTCCTGCGCAGACTTGTTGGCGTAAGTCGTGGCGAGTTCAACGACGTCGAAGGCTTGGTTCATCAGGACGGTTTCCTACAGGTCAGTGGCGCTGAGCGCTCTATAGGGGAGCGATGGTATCAAAATCCGCCCTGCGTTGCGGCGGCGAGCGTGAGTCGCTAGAGTTCGGCAGTCCTTTTGCCCGCTCAATCAACAACATCTAAATGGGAGTGTCTTGTGGAAATTGCCTGCCTTGACCTGGAAGGGGTACTGGTTCCGGAAATCTGGATCGCCTTCGCCGAAAAAACCGGTATTGAATCCCTGCGGGCCACCACGCGGGACATTCCCGACTACGACGTGCTGATGAAGCAACGCCTGCGCATCCTCGACGAACACGGGCTCAAGCTCGCCGACATCCAGGAAGTGATCGCCACCCTCAAGCCGCTGGACGGCGCTATCGAGTTCGTCAACTGGCTGCGCGAGCGCTTCCAGGTGGTGATCCTGTCAGACACCTTCTACGAGTTCTCCCAGCCGCTGATGCGCCAACTGGGTTTCCCGACCCTGCTCTGCCACCGCCTCATCACCGACGAAACCGACCGCGTGGTGAGTTATCAACTGCGCCAGAAAGACCCCAAGCGCCAGTCGGTATTGGCCTTCAAGAGCCTGTACTACCGCGTGATCGCCGCCGGCGATTCCTACAACGACACCACCATGCTGGGCGAGGCCGACCGTGGGATCTTGTTCCATGCGCCGGAGAACGTGATTCGCGAGTTCCCGCAGTTTCCGGCGGTCCATACGTTTGAGGACTTGAAGAAAGAGTTCATCAAGGCCTCGAATCGGCAGTTGAGCCTGTAGGTCCTTCAGCGCGGCTGATGGCCTCTTCGCAGGCAAGCCAGCTCCCACATTTGAATGATGTGAACCCGATCAAATGTGGGAGCCGGGCTTGCCCGCGATGGGCATAGGTATCTACACATTTTCAATGTGAAATTGCGTAGCAGAGGGCTCCCTCAAGATGTGTGGATACTTATGCCGCGATGAGGCCAGCACGTTCACCGCCTAAACCCCTGCCAGCAAGCTCTCATAAGGAATGCGCAACCCCTCGTGCAAGCGCTTGATCATCGACAAGCTGAGCTTGCGCTTGTGGTTCAACACCTCTGACACCCGCCCACTGGTGCCGATAAAGGGTTCCAGATCGCGGGCGGTCATGCCCAGTTGCTCCATGCGAAATTTGATCGCCTCCACCGGGTCCGAAGGGGGCATTGGATAATGTTCGGCCTCATATTTTTCGATGAGTATTGCGAGGACTTCCAGCTCGTCACCTTCGGGTGAGCCGACTTCCGCTCCCCATATTTGCTCCACACGAGCGAGGGCTGCAGTCAGATCCTCTTGGGAATGAATCGGTTTGATGTTCATCACACGGTCTCCGCGTTGATCTGATCGTACTGCGCGTGAGTTCCTACGAAGCGTATGAACCCAAGCTGTCGCTGATAATCGATCGCCATGATTACTCGGTACTTGTTGCCACCCACGTTGAAGACAACCCTTCCACTTTTAAGAATGCTTGCTGTTCTAAGCTCTGCTTTGAGCGCTTGCGGCGTTAGGTACGTTGCTTTCTCCATATGGCGATACAGCTCGACCAGGGGTGTTTTTGCGTCGGAATAGGCGCAGTGGCTTTCCCAAAATATGCGTAGGGTGGAGAGAGCGATTATCCGCATCGCTGAAACCTCCCAATTTGGGAGATGATAGGTGCGGTTGGTTTGAGATGCAATCTCGGAAATAATTTCTGACGAGTAAGCAGTCGTTTCATGTGATCCCTCACAGACGGCCAGTGGACGGTCGGGGCTGGACGCTATCTACCAGCGCAAACTCCGTCCATAGACGTTCTGATTCAGGCTTTTTCCTGCCGACCAGCGCTGCACCCGAAACCTGGAGGGGCTTGGTTATTACAGGCCTTCCAAAGTGCGTAACAACACCCGCACCTTCGTCAGCGACTCCTGATATTCCGCCTCCCACTGCGAATCCGCCACGATCCCGCCGCCGCCCCAGCAGCAGACCTGACCCTCCTTGACCAGTAAGCTACGGATGGCGATGGAACTGTCCATCTCCCCCCTAACATCCAGATACACCAAAGAACCGCAGTACAGTCCGCGTCGAGTAGGCTCCAGCTCGTCGATGATCTGCATCGCACGGATCTTCGGTGCGCCGGTGATCGAGCCGCCGGGAAAGCTGCCCGCGATCAGGTCGAGAGCGTCTTTGTCGTCGGCCAACTCGCCGATAACGCTGCTCACCAGATGGTGGACGTTGGGGTAGCTTTCCAGGCTGAACAGCTCCGGCACGCTCACCGAGCCGGTGCGGCAGGTACGGCCGAGGTCGTTGCGCAGCAGGTCGACGATCATCAGGTTTTCGGCGCGGTCCTTGGGGCTGGCCAGCAGTTCGGCGGCGTTGGCGGCGTCTTCTTCGGGCGTCAGGCCACGGGGGCGGGTGCCTTTGATGGGGCGGGTTTCGACGCGACGCTTGCTGATATGCACGAAGCGCTCGGGCGACAGGCTCAGTACCGCGCCGTCGTCCGGCAGGCTCTGGAACCCGGAGAACGGCGTCGGGCAGGCTTCTCGCAGGGCGCAGTAGGCGACCCATGGATCGCCCATGCACGGTGCACGGAAACGCTGGGCGAAGTTGACCTGGTAGCAGTCGCCGGCCTGAATGTAATCCTGGATGCGCACGATGGCCTGACGGTAAGCCTCGGCGGTGAGGTCCGGGGCCATGGGGCCGTGAAGTTTGAAGGACGCGGGCGCGTCGATAGCGCCAGTGCTGAATAGCGCAATCAACCGTTGCTGCTCGCTATCGGCCAGTGCCGGATGAAACACCAACTGGCTGGTCTGCGTGTGGTGATCGCTGACCAGCGCCCAGGCATACAGCCCAAAGCGCGCATCCGGCAGGTGCAGGTCGTCTGTTGCAAGGTGCGGCATCTGCTCAAGGTGCCGACCAAAGTCATAGCTCAGGTAGCCGATCAGGCCTCCGGCAAATGGCAGCTCATACTCGACAGGCAAATCCGCCTCACCCAGCTGCGTGAGATTTTCCCGCAACCGTTGCAGGAAATCGCCACCGCTTTCATCAGGCGACACCGTCAACGTTGCTTGCGGCCAAGCGCTGAGAAGGTCATACCGCCCGCGTTCAGCCGCTGGCCGGCCACTGTCCAGCAGTACGGCACCAGGCGCGTGGCGAATGACCGCGAAATACTCGGCGGGGTTGGCCCGGTAGGGCAGCGGGTGTACGGAACAGGTCGACATGCGGGGTGGATCAGCTGTTGGCGTGGGGGAGGGGATTGTAGTCCCCACGAAGGGTTTGATCCTAGAGCGCAGTCTAAATGTGGGAGCGCTCAGCCTTCTACAGGCGGAATATGCCCAAACATCTCCTGCGCAAACTTAACCCGCTCCTCAGGAGTTTCTGTCACGCCGGCTGCCTTCAGTTCTTCCAGCCGCGCCTCCACCGCATGGGTGCGCAAGGTCAAACCACAGTCGTTGGCGATCTGGATATTCAGCCCCGGTCGCGCATTCAGTTCCAGGATCAGCGGGCCTTTCTCCTGGTCCAGCACCATGTCCACGCCGATGTAACCCAGCCCGCACAGCTCATAGCAGCCGGCTGCGAGCTTCATGAAACCGTCCCAGTTGGGCAGTTGCACGCCATCCACCGCATTGGTGGTGTCTGGGTGTTTGGTGATGATGTTGTTCAGCCAGGTGCCGCGCAGGGTCAGGCCCGTGGCCAAGTCCACCCCCACACCGATGGCGCCCTGGTGCAGGTTGGCCTTGCCGCCCGATTGGCGGGTCGGCAAGCGCAGCATGGCCATCACCGGGTAACCCATCAATACGATGATGCGAATGTCCGGCACACCTTCATAGCTGATGCTCTTGAAGATCTGGTCGGGCACCACGCGGTATTCGATCAGCGCACGATCACGGTGGCCGCCCAACGAATACAGGCCGGTGAGGATGCTGGAAATCTGATGTTCGATTTCTTCATGGCTGATGATCTTGCCGGACACCGTGCGATAGCGCCCTTCAAAGCGGTCCGCCACCACCAGGATGCCGTCGCCGCCGGCGCCCTGGGCCGGCTTGATCACGAAGTCGCTGCGCCCTTTGAGGATCTCGTCGAGCTTGTCGATTTCCTTCTCGGTGGAGATCACCCCGTACATTTCCGGCACATGGATGCCGGCCGCCAGCGCGCGTTCCTTGGTGATGATCTTGTCATCCACAATCGGGTACAGGCTGCGCTTGTTGTACTTGAGCACGTAGTCGGCATTCCGCCGGTTGATGCCCATGATCCCCCGCGCTTCCAGCGCTTTCCAGGTCTTCCAGAATCCGAACATTACTGATCAGCCTTCAAGAAGGCCTTGAATCGCACCAGCTCGGTCAAGCGGTAGCCGCGATACCGACCCATGGCCAGCATGAAGCCCACCAAAATCAGCAGGATCGCCGGGAAGGTGAACACAAAGTAGATCAGTTCCGGCACGCTCATGATCAGGTGTGCCAGGGATGCGGCGAACAGCGTACCAATCGCCACTTTCAGCGCATGGTTGGCGCCGCGCTCTTCCCAAGTGATGGACAGGCGTTCGATGGTCATGGTCAAAATCACCATCGGGAACAGCGCCACCGACAGCCCGCGCTCCAGCCCCAGTTTGTGGCTGAACAGGCTGATGGCCGCGATCAGCACCACCACAAAGGTCAACACCACCGACAACCTCGGCAGCATCTGCAGCTTCAAGTGTTCCAGGTACGACCTGAGCGACAAGCCCAGCGCCGTGATGATCGTAAACAGCACAATCCCGAAGCCCAGCTGCGTCTCGCGGAACGCCAGGGCGATCAGCACCGGGGTGAATGTGCCCAAGGTCTGCAGGCCGATCAGGTTGCGCAGGATCAAAATCACCAACACGCCAATCGGGATCATCACCATGATCATGAAGGTCTGCTGGGTTTGCAGCGGCAGGCCGTAGAGCGAGTACTCGAGGAAGTTGGCGTCGGTGTTCTCGTCGGTCAGCTTGGCCAGGCGAATCGCGTTCATTTCGCTGTTGTTCAGGCTGAAGGTCACCATGGCCTTCTTGCCGCCATCGACAGTGATCAGGTTTTCATCGCCTGTCCACCACAGCAGGCGGTCGGCGGGCAGGCCTTGTTCGCCGGTCTCCGGGTTGAAGTACAACCAGTCATTGCCGTTGAAGCTGCGCAGCCACAGTTCCGGGCTTTGCGGCTGGTCGGCGACCAGGCGGATGGTGTGGACTTTTTCCACCGGCACGTGGGCAATGGACAGCAGCAATTCGACGATCTTGGCTTTGTGCGGCGTCGACGGATCGCCCGCGAGCAGCAGTTTCACGTTGTCGTCGTTGAGGTTGTTGGTGCGCTTGATGGCTTCAGTAATAAAGGTCTCGACGTCGGCCGAGTGCTGGCGGATCGGCGCAAGCAGGGCTTCGGCGGCGATTTTCTCCGGGCCTTCGACGGCAATGCTGTCGCGGAAGGTGGGGCCCTTGACCTTGACCTTTTCGCCGCTGTAGCGCTTGGTCAGGACCAGGCGGTAATACAGGGTCTGGTTACCCTTGGCGCGGCGTGCCGACCAGGTGACCTTGCGGTTGCCGTCGGTGCGGTTGACGCTCACGCCGTAATTATTCGAGATGAAACTCTCGTTGAGGCTGACGAAGTCGCGGCTCAAGGGCGGCACGAACATCTGGATTTTCACGGGATCTTTCGGGTTGGCGACGAACTCGACCTTGGCGTCGATGTTCCACAAGTCGTCGGTGGCGTCCTCGGTAACGGGGATCCCCAGCACGAAGATCTGATAGGCGGTGACCGAAATACCCAGCACCACCAGGATGGCGATCAGGATTTTCAGGTGCAGGGTCAGAGAGCGCATTCGTTTTACTCGGCGGTATGAGCGTCGGCGGCGCAAGCGGGTTTGCCCGCTGCGTATTTAAGACTGGGGTCGACCAGCGCATCAAAGCGTTTCAGCGCTTCGGAGCCAATCAGCAGCGGGTATTGGAATGCGCTGCGGTCAGTCAAGTTCACTTCGATGCTGCGTAAAGCGGTGCCCATGCAGATATCCAGGGCTATCACTGGACGGGCGGTGTAGTTCTTGTCCTCATCGGGGTCGTAGTCACCGGCGCGGCGCTTGATCTTGCTGACGCGGGCCAGGGGGCGTTCGATGGGGTGGGAATGGGCGGTGTCGATGGCCAGGTAGAAGCGAACCCAGGATTCGCCGTTGCGCTTGAAGCGCTTGATGTCGCGGGCGCTGAGGGACGCGGTCTTGGCACCGGTGTCCAGTTTGGCGGCGACTTCCAGGTTAATGCCGGCCAATTGGGCGTATTCGTTGAGGCCATACACGGTCTTCTCGGCAGCGGTGCCAAGGCCTGGCATGAACAATAGGCAGAACAGGGGGAAGGGCTTGAGTCTCATAAATCCTGAGGCGGTGCAGTGCGATGTTTGATTCAAGGCGACTGGCATTACTGCGCAAGCTCCCTCGTGCGCCGTTTCATCTAGTGATGTCAGGCAAATACGGCGAGCATTCTAACATGATGCTTTTTTGGCGCCAGCGCTGGCAGGCGGCCATGCCCTGCACGAGTTCAGCAGCGGTTATTAGACGATTGTCGACAATGTTGATTTATTCTTTGACTATCTTGGTCTGATTGGCTAGTTTTTGCGGCATTGCTTTTAAAGGTGTCGACAATATGCTGGATCAGCTGGAATCCCCAGTGGTGGCGCAAGACGATTCCCAGACCATGTCCGAGAACGTCTTCCGACGTATCCAGGCCGCCATCGTCAAGGGTGAGATCGCCCCCGGCAGCAAGATCTCCGAGCCGGAACTGGCACGCACCTACGGCATCAGCCGAGGTCCGCTGCGCGAGGCGATCCACCGCCTGGAAGGCCAGCGCCTGCTGGTGCGTGTGCCCCACGTCGGCGCGCGGGTGGTGTCGTTGAGCCATGCCGAGCTGATCGAACTCTATGAAATCCGCGAATCCCTCGAAGGCATGGCCTGTCGCCTGGCCGCCGAGCGCATGACCGATGCGGAAATCGAAGAGCTGCGCCAGGTGCTGCACACCCACGAACGCGATGAAGCCTTCCAGGCCGGCCTCGGCTATTACCAGCAGGAAGGCGACTTCGATTTTCATTACCGGATCATTCAAGGCGCCGGCAACCGCACCCTGACCCAAATGCTCTGCGGCGAGCTGTACCAACTGGTGCGCATGTACCGCATCCAGTTTTCCGCCACCCCCAATCGTCCACGCCAGGCCTTTGCGGAGCACCACCGCATTCTTGACGCGATTGCCGATCGCGACGGTGAACTGGCCGAACTGTTGATGCGCCGGCATATCGGCGCTTCCAAACGCAACATTGCCCGTCACTTCCCAGGCGGTGCTACTGATAGAGGTGAGTCATGAGTTCTAACAATAAAAGCACCCCCGGCCAGCGTTTCCGTGACGCCGTCGCCAGTGAGCACCCCTTGCAGGTGGTCGGTGCTATCAACGCCAATCACGCGCTGCTGGCCAAGCGTGCCGGTTTCAAGGCGATCTACCTGTCGGGTGGCGGGGTGGCTGCCGGCTCCCTCGGCGTGCCGGACCTGGGCATCACCGGCCTGGATGACGTACTCACCGACGTACGCCGCATCACCGATGTGTGCGACCTGCCGCTGCTAGTGGACGTGGACACCGGTTTCGGCTCCTCAGCGTTCAACGTGGCGCGTACCGTCAAGTCGATGATCAAGTTTGGCGCGGCTGCCATCCATATCGAAGACCAGGTCGGCGCCAAGCGCTGCGGCCATCGCCCGAACAAAGAAATCGTGTCCCAGCAGGAAATGGTCGACCGCATCAAGGCCGCCGTGGATGCGCGCACCGATGACAGCTTCGTGATCATGGCGCGCACCGATGCCCTGGCCGTCGAGGGATTGGAATCCGCCCTGGAACGCGCCGCCGCCTGCATCGAAGCCGGCGCCGACATGGTGTTTCCGGAGGCCATTACCGAATTGGAGATGTACAAGCTCTTCGCGTCAAAGGTAAAGGTCCCGATCCTGGCCAACATCACCGAATTCGGCGCCACGCCGCTGTACACCACCGAACAGTTGAAATCTGCCGATGTTTCCATCGTGCTGTACCCGCTCTCGGCCTTCCGCGCCATGAACAAGGCCGCCGAAAACGTCTACACCGCGATCCGTCGCGACGGCACCCAGCAGAACGTGATCGACACCATGCAAACCCGCATGGAGCTTTACGATCGCATCGACTACCACACCTTCGAGCAGAAGCTCGACGCGCTGTTCGCAGCCAAGAAGTAACGAACGGCCTCCCTAATAAATTCAAGATTGGAGAAAGAACATGGCTGAAGCAAAAGTACTCAGTGGCGCCGGCCTGCGTGGCCAGGTGGCCGGGCAGACCGCACTGTCCACCGTCGGCCAAGCCGGCGCCGGCCTGACCTATCGCGGCTACGACGTGCGTGAACTGGCCGCCGATGCGCAGTTTGAAGAAGTCGCCTACCTGCTGCTGTATGGCGAGCTGCCGACAAAGACCGAACTGGCCGCCTACAGTGCCAAGCTGAGCAAGCTGCGCGACCTGCCGCACGCATTGAAGGAAGTACTGGAACGCATCCCCGCCGACGCCCACCCGATGGACGTGATGCGCACCGGTTGCTCGTTCCTCGGCAATATCGAGCCAGAGAAAGACTTCAGCGTGCAGCGCGACGTTACCGATCGTCTGCTGGCGGCCTTCCCGGCGATCATGTGCTACTGGTATCGCTTCAGCCACGACGGCAAGCGTATCGACTGCGTGACCGACGAGCCGACCATCGGCGGCCACTTCCTGCACCTGTTGCACGGCGAAAAGCCGAGCGAGTTGCACGAGAAGGTCATGAACGTGTCGCTGATTCTCTACGCCGAGCACGAATTCAACGCTTCGACCTTCACCGCACGGGTGTGTGCGTCGACCCTGTCCGACCTCTATTCCTGCGTCACCGCCGCCATCGGTTCCCTGCGCGGTCCTCTGCATGGCGGCGCCAACGAAGCGGCGATGGAGATGATCGAGCGGTTCTCGTCGGCTGAAGAAGCCGTCGAAGGCACCCTCGGCATGCTGGCGCGCAAGGACAAGATCATGGGCTTCGGCCACGCGATCTACAAAGACAACGACCCGCGCAATGAAGTGATCAAGGGCTGGTCGAAAAAACTCGCTGACGAGGTAGGGGACAAGGTGTTGTTCCCGGTCTCCGAAGCCATCGACAAAACCATGTGGGAACAGAAGAAGCTGTTTCCCAACGCCGATTTCTACCATGCCTCGGCGTATCACTTCATGGGCATCCCGACCAAGCTGTTCACCCCGATCTTCGTGTGCTCGCGCCTGACTGGCTGGGCCGCGCATGTCTTCGAGCAGCGCGCCAACAACCGCATCATCCGTCCAAGCGCCGAATACACCGGCGTTGAGCAGCGCAAGTTCGTGCCAATCGAACGTCGCTGAATGGGATGAACCTGAGGCACCGGTTTTCATGGTTGGAACCGGGTCAATGTGGGAGCCGGGCTTGCCCGCGATAGCGGTATTACTGTCGACACATGTGTTGAATGACAGTCAGTCATCGCGGGCAAGCCCGGCTCTCACAGGGACCGAGTTCATCCAGACCCCTGCAGCAGGTTCGTGCCGCCTAACTACCGTGACCGAGTCCTGACGATGAACACTGAATTTCGCAAACCACTCCCCGGCAGCCGCCTGGATTTCTTCGACGCCCGTGCGGCTGTCGAGGCAATCACCCCCGGCGCCTACGCCACCTTGCCCTACACCTCCCGCGTCCTCGCAGAAAACCTCGTGCGTCGTTGCGACCCGGCCACCCTCAACGCGTCCCTGAGCCAACTGATCGAACGCAAGCGCGACCTCGACTTCCCGTGGTTCCCGGCGCGTGTGGTGTGCCACGACATTCTCGGCCAGACCGCCTTGGTCGACCTCGCTGGCCTGCGCGATGCTATCGCCCTGCAAGGCGGTGACCCGGCGCAGGTCAATCCGGTGGTGCCGACCCAATTGATCGTCGACCATTCCCTGGCCGTCGAAGCCGGTGGTTCTGACCCGGACGCGTTCGAGAAAAACCGCGCCATCGAAGACCGTCGCAACGAAGACCGTTTCCACTTTATCGAGTGGACCAAGAAGGCGTTCAAGAACGTCGATGTGATCCCGCCGGGCAACGGCATCATGCACCAGATCAACCTGGAGAAAATGTCCCCGGTGATTCAGGTGCGTGACGGCGTTGCGTTCCCCGACACGTGCGTCGGCACCGACAGCCACACGCCACACGTAGACGCGTTGGGCGTAATCGCCATCGGCGTCGGTGGTCTCGAAGCTGAAAGCGTGATGCTTGGCCGCGCCTCGTGGATGCGCCTGCCGGAAAGTGTTGGCGTGGAGCTCACCGGCAAGCTGCAACCTGGCATCACCGCCACCGACATGGTGCTGGCGCTGACCGAGTTCCTGCGCAAGCAAAAAGTGGTCGGCGCCTGGCTGGAGTTCTTCGGCGAGGGTGCCTCAAATCTCACCTTGGGCGACCGTGCGACCATCTCCAACATGGCCCCGGAATACGGCGCTACGGCGGCGATGTTCTATATCGATCAGCAGACCATCGCGTACCTCAAGCTCACCGGTCGCGAAGACGAACAAGTCACCTTGGTTGAGCAATACGCCCGCCACACTGGCCTGTGGGCCGATGACCTCAAAGGCGCGCAATACGAGCGTGGTCTCACCTTCGACCTGTCCAGCGTCGTGCGCAACATGGCCGGCCCGAGCAACCCGCACGCGCGCGTCGCTACCCGTGACCTGGCGGCCAAAGGCATCTCTGGCCAGTGGGACGAAGTGCCGGGGCAAATGCCCGACGGCGCGGTAATCATCGCCGCTATCACCAGTTGCACCAACACCAGCAACCCGCGCAACGTCATCGCCGCAGGCCTCTTGGCGCGCAACGCCAACAAACTGGGGCTGGTGCGCAAACCGTGGGTCAAATCGTCCCTGGCTCCTGGTTCGAAAACCGTGGCCATGTACCTCGACGAAGCCGGCTTGACCACTGAATTGGAGCAGCTTGGTTTTGGTGTCGTGGCCTTCGCCTGCACCACCTGCAACGGTATGTCCGGCGCACTCGACCCGGTGATCCAGCAGGAAATCATCGACCGCGACCTGTACGCGACCGCCGTGCTCTCGGGCAACCGCAACTTCGACGGGCGTATTCACCCGTACGCCAAGCAAGCTTTCCTGGCCTCGCCGCCGCTGGTAGTGGCTTACGCGATTGCCGGCACTATTCGTTTCGACATCGAAAAAGACGTGCTCGGTCTCGACGCCAACGGCAAGGAAATCCGCCTGCAGGACATCTGGCCGAGCGACGAAGAGATCGACGCGGTGGTCAAGGCCTCGGTCAAGCCGGAGCAGTTCCGCAAGGTCTACATTCCGATGTTCGCGATCCACGAAGACACCGGCCCGAAAGTCGCGCCGTTGTACGATTGGCGCCCACAAAGCACCTACATCCGCCGCCCGCCGTATTGGGAAGGCGCACTGGCCGGCGCCCGCCCGCTCAAGGGCATGCGCCCGCTGGCGGTGCTGCCGGACAACATCACCACTGACCACCTGTCGCCGTCCAACGCGATCATGCTCGACAGCGCCGCCGGCGAATACCTCGCGAAAATGGGCTTGCCGGAAGTCGACTTCAACTCCTACGCCACGCATCGCGGCGACCACCTGACAGCGCAACGCGCGACCTTTGCCAACCCGAAACTGTTCAACGAAATGGTCGTTGAAAACGGCAAGGTCAAGCAGGGTTCCCTGGCGCGGATCGAGCCGGAAGGCCAGGTCACGCGGATGTGGGAAGCCATCGAAACCTACATGGAACGCAAGCAGCCGCTGATCATCATCGCCGGCGCCGACTACGGCCAGGGCTCGTCCCGCGACTGGGCGGCCAAAGGCGTGCGACTGGCCGGTGTGGAAGCGATTGCCGCCGAAGGCTTCGAGCGTATCCACCGCACTAACCTGGTGGGCATGGGCGTGTTGCCGCTGGAGTTCCTGCCGGGCACGGATCGCCATACGCTGAAGATCGATGGCAGCGAGACCTATGACGTTGTTGGTGCGCGCACCCCGCGTGCCACGCTGACATTGGTGATCAACCGCAAGAATGGCGAACGTGTCGAAGTGCCGGTGACCTGCCGCCTGGACACCGCCGAAGAAGTGTCGATCTACGAGGCGGGCGGCGTGTTGCAGCGTTTTGCCCAGGACTTCCTGGAATCGGCGGCGACTGCCTGAGGGGGAACCATGGCACACGTAGCGCAAATCAAGATCCCCGCCACCTACATGCGTGGCGGCACCAGCAAGGGTGTATTTTTCAGCCTCCAGGACCTGCCCGAAGCGGCGCAAGTACCGGGCGCCGCACGGGATGCCCTGTTGCTGCGGGTGATCGGCAGCCCCGACCCGTATGACAAGCAGATCGACGGTATGGGCGGTGCCACGTCGAGCACCAGCAAAACCGTAATCCTGGCCAAAAGCACCCGCGCCGAGCATGACGTGGACTACCTGTTCGGCCAGGTCTCCATCGACAAACCCTTCGTCGATTGGAGCGGCAACTGCGGCAACCTGTCGGCGGCGGTCGGCGCCTTCGCCATCAGCGCCGGCTTGGTTGACCCCGCCCGCGTGCCCCGTAACGGCGTGGCCGTGGTGCGCGTGTGGCAGGCGAATATCGGCAAGACCATCATCGCCCATGTACCGATCACGGACGGCGCGGTGCAGGAAACCGGCGATTTCGAACTGGACGGCGTGACCTTCCCGGCAGCCGAAGTGCAGTTGGAGTTCATGGACCCCGCGGCGGAAGAAGAGGGCGGTGGTGGCTCGATGTTCCCCACTGGCAACCTGGTAGATGACCTGGAAGTCCCCGGTGTCGGCACCTTCAAGGCGACGCTGATCAATGCCGGCATCCCGACGATTTTCATCAACGCTGAAGACCTCGGCTACACCGGTACCGAGCTGCAAGGCGCAATCAACAGCGATCCGAAAGCGTTGGCCATGTTCGAAACCGTGCGGGGCTACGGCGCGTTGCGCATGGGCCTGATCAAACACCTGGACGAAGCCGCGCAGCGCCAGCACACGCCGAAGGTGGCGTTTGTGGCCAAGCCTTCGGATTACGTGGCTTCCAGCGGAAAGGCGATCAAGGCCGACGATGTGGACTTGCTGGTGCGCGCGCTGTCCATGGGCAAGCTGCACCACGCGATGATGGGCACGGCGGCAGTGGCGATTGGCACTGCAGCGGCCATTTCCGGGACCTTGGTCAACCTCGCAGCCGGTGGTATCGAGCGTAACGCCGTGCGGTTTGGGCATCCGTCCGGCACCTTGCGTGTTGGGGCCGAAGCCACTCAAGTGAATGGCGAATGGATTGTTAAGAAAGCCATCATGAGCCGCAGCGCACGCGTCTTGATGGAAGGTTTCGTCCGCGTGCCCGGCGATTCTTTCTAACTGCCTGCACCGCTCCCACATGGTTTAGTGGTGCATTTCGCATATAGGCAGGCGCCAGACCTGCCGTAACCCGATCAACCGTGACCCGAGGACTACCCCCCACCCATTTTTTGGAGTACTGCCATGAGCGCCAACGTCGACCAGAACAACCGCCCCGACTACGACCAGGTCCTGCAGGACATCGCCGACTACGTCCTCAACTGCCGGATCGACTCGCATGACGCATTGGACACCGCCCGTCATTGCTTGATGGATACCCTCGGTTGCGGCCTGCTGGCCCTGCGTTTCCCCGAGTGCACCAAGCACCTGGGGCCGATCGTCGAGGGCACGGTGGTGCCGTTTGGCGCGCGGGTGCCGGGGACGTCGTTCCGGCTGGACCCGGTCAAGGCGGCGTGGGACATCGGTTGCATCGTGCGTTGGCTCGACTACAACGACACCTGGCTCGCCGCCGAATGGGGTCACCCTTCGGATAACCTCGGCGGCATCCTCGCCGTCGCCGATCACCTGTCGCAAAAGCGCGTGGCCCATGGCGACGCACCGCTGACCGTTCGCACAGTGCTGGAAGCGATGATCATGGCCCACGAAATCCAGGGCGTGATTGCCCTGGAAAACTCGTTCAACCGCGTCGGCCTAGACCATGTGCTGTTGGTGAAAGTCGCCTCCACGGCCGTCACCGCCAAGCTGATGGGCGCCAACCGGGAGCAGTTGCTGGCGGCGTTGTCCCATGCGTTTGTCGATGGGCAGGCGTTGCGCACTTATCGGCATGCGCCGAACGCCGGGTCGCGCAAATCCTGGGCGGCAGGGGATGCGTCGAGTCGGGGCGTGCGGCTGGCAGATATCGCGTTGCGTGGCGAGATGGGTATTCCCGGCGTATTGAGCGCGCCGCAGTGGGGGTTCTACGACGTGCTGTTCAGCCACACCAACAAGGACCAGATGCTCAAGCCGGAGGACAAACGCGCGTTCAGCCTGTCCCAGCCCTACGGCACTTATGTGATGGAGAACGTGCTGTTCAAGATTAGCTTCCCTGCAGAGTTCCACGCGCAAACGGCCTGTGAAGCGGCGGTGACCTTGCATCCATGGGTGAAAGATCGCCTGCATGAAATCGAGCGTATCGTCATTACCACCCACGAGTCGGCGATTCGCATTATCTCCAAGGTCGGCCCACTGGCGAATGCAGCGGACCGTGACCATTGCCTGCAATACATGACTGCGGTACCGCTGGCCTTCGGCAATCTGGTGGCCGAGCAGTACGAAGATGAATTCCACGCCGCGCATCCCATCATCGATCAGTTGCGGGAAAAAATGGTCATCGTCGAAGACCCACGCTACAGCCGTGAATACCTGGAAGCCGACAAGCGTTCCATCGCCAACGCCGTTCAGGTGTTCTTCACGGATGGCAGCAGCACTGAGCAGGTGGCGGTTGAATACCCGATTGGTCATCGTCGGCGCCGGGTGGATGGCATTCCGTTGCTGGAAGACAAGTTCAAGGCCAACCTGGCGACGCGGTTTACCGGCCAGCGCAGCGCTGAGATTTTTGCGTTATGCAAGGACCAGGCGCGACTTGAGGCCACTCCCGTCAATCGGTTTGTGGACCTGTTCGTGATCTAAGCCGTAACAGGGTCAATGTGGGAACTGCGGTTCGACGCTCCCACATTGAATCGTGTTCACTCAAACCGCAGGATCACCCGGCGGTTGTGCTTGCTCTTCTTCTCGATCTTCTCGCAAAACACCCGGCCGATTTCTTCGGTGTTGATCACATGGGTGCCCCCACACGGCTGGATATCAATACCGGCAATTTCAATCACTCGGACCGAGCCCTGAATCACCGGCGGGGCCACGGCTTGTGTGCGGGTGATCTGTAGCAGAGTCGAGTATTCGGAAGCCGGCATCGACAGGGTTTTGACCGCGTGAGCCTGTTCAATCAGCGCATTCAGGTCGCGGGTGATGGTGTCTTTATCGAGGGTCATTTCCGGCAGGTCGAAATCCAGGCGGCCCTTATCCGCGCTGATGCTGCATCCCGTTACCGGTGCGTCGATGATCGAGCACAACAGGTGCAGGCAGGTGTGCATTTTCATGTGCTGGTAACGGCGATCCCAATCGAGTCCGGCGTCCACCTGCACCCCGGCAACCAGTTGCTCGGGGCAGTGTTCCACCTGATGCCAGATGATCGAGCGCAGCACCGGGTCGCGCACCGTGCCCGTCACTTCGACCCGCGTACCGTCCGCCAGTGTGAGGTGGCCGGTGTCGCCTGGCTGCCCGCCACCCGTGGGATAGAACAGCGTGTGCTCCAGGGCAATGCCGTGTTCGCTGACGGCAATCACCCGGGCGCTGAAAGCATTCTGGTAGGGCGCGCTGTCGAACAGCGCCAGGGTTTCCATGGTGTGCACAGACATGTTCAACCTCGCACGATCAGTGGGCTGGCTTGCAGCAGGGAACGCACCATTGCACTCAAGCCAGGAGGTGAGAGCAGGGTGATTTCAAATTCGGGGCCGCAGACCTTCAGGTTCAGTGGCAAGCGTGGCAATTGGTTGCCCGACTCCACCCGGTGCAACCGGAACTGCAGGTGGTGACGCTCTTTTACCGTGGGCTCCAGCATCAGGCCCTGCAAGGGGTGAAAGTCGGCGTCCAGCACCGTCACCTTGTGGCTGACATTGATCTCGCCAACCACATGTAACCGCTCATCCAGGGCGAAGGCGCCGAGGTAGTTGCTGTGGTCCGACTCATCGTTCTTTTGCAGTTGGATCTGGTTCACTACCTTCACTTTGGTGCCGGCGGGAACGTCCTGTGTGATCACGCAGGACGGGCTGATAAATACGTTGTCGCCGATCAGCACATAACCCAGCACGCGGGCGCCGGAGCCGACTTCGACGTTATTGCCCAGGCGCGGGTGACGCTTGCCGTCGGGGTTGTTGGCGATGCCACGGGCGCCCAGGGTGACGCCGCAGAGGATGTAGCAGTCGTTGCCGATCTCGCAGGTTTCGCCGATCACCGTGCCGTAGCCGTGGTCCAGCACGAAGCGTCGGCCGATCCGCGCTGCCGGGTGGATCTCGGCGCCGGAGAGCACTTTGCCCTGGTTGCTGAGCTTGAGCGCGATGCGGGAAAACATCCCGTTGGTCTGGTCGGGAAAATTCCACACCAGGTGCGCCAGGCGGTAATACAGCACCGCCTTGAACGAGGCGTAGGACTCCAGGATCAGCTCGCCGCGCCCACGCGATGCAGGATCGCGGTAGGCGTAGGCGATCAGGTCCTCGGCCACTGCCTGGGCAGCATTCTGGATCAACGGTGCCAGATGCGGTTCCAACTGTTTCATTTGCAAGGGTGTGAGGGTCTTGATGAGGTGAGTGATCAACTCATCGTGCAACTGTTGCATGTCGATAAAGCCGCCCATGGAGGCACCCCCGCATTCTGAATGATTGGAAAACCGATTATTCGAAACTCGGCAGGTAGCTGTCGGCATTGTCGTAGACCATGGTCAACACCACCGTTTCGGGCGGCAGTTCGGGGGCGAGCTTGGCGATGGCCACCATGTTGGCGGCGGAAGACAGGCCCAGGCTGATGGCGTCGGTGCGCATGATGCGTTTCATCATGTCGATGCACGCCTGGCGCGAGACCTTGAGCATGCCGTCGATCACCTTCAGGTTGAGGATGCTCGGGATCAGGCCGATCGACAGGCCCTGGATGTGGTGCGGCGCATGCTGGTCTTTCAGCAGGTCGCATTCTTCCGGTTCCACGCCCATGACGCGAAGGGCTGGCCAGGCGGCTTTCAGCGTTTCGCCGATGCCGGTGATGTGCCCGCCGGTGCCGATGCCGCTGACAAAATAGTCCACACGAAGATCACCAAACGCACGGAGGATTTCCGGTGCGGTGGTGTCGCGATGGGTTTGCGGGTTGGCGCCGTTGCGCTGCTGGTTGAGCATCACGTAGCTGGGGTTTTCCAGCTGCAGTTCCATGCACTTTTCGCCGTGGGAATTGTTACCCAAGCGACTGTCCGACAGCACCACCTTGGCCCCGTACAAACGCAGCAACTTCTGTTTTTCGGGGCTGTAGTTGTCGGGGATCACCAGCACGACTTTGTAGCCCAGCACATTGCCGGCCATGACCAGGCCAATGCCGGTATTGCCGCCGCTGGGCTCGATGATGGTTTGCCCGGAGTCGCGGATCAGCACACCCCGGCGTTCGGCGTCGAGGATCATGCCCAGCGCGATGCGCGCCTTGTGGCTGCCGCCCGGGTTGAGGGATTCCAGCTTGGCATACACTTCGATGCCCAGGTCTTCGGAAAACTGCGCCAGGCGCACGATCGGCGTATGGCCGATCACGTCGAGAATGGAGTTATGCAACATCAGTCAGCTCCCGGCTCAGTACAAAGGCATGTCGGGTTCGACGTCGCGAACCCAGTGTTTCATGCCGCCTTGCAGGACTTTGGTGTTAGCGAAGCCGGCTGCCAGCAAGGTACTGGCGGCTTGTTCGGCCCGGGTCCCGGCGTAGCAGATCAGGTAGTGGGTGTTGTCCCGACTGAGGCTGTCCAGGTGCCCATCCAGTTCGGCGAGGGGGATGTGCACCACGCCCGGCAATTTGCACACTTCCAGTTCGCTGGCGTCACGCACGTCCAGCAGTACGTCGGCGCTGCGTGGGTGGTCGAGCAGTTGCTTGAGCACGCGGGGCTTGATGTAGCGTTCTTCGGCCAGTGAAGGCTTGTTCGGTACGGCGTCGGCGCAGACCGCTGGTGTGTGGGGCTGGCTGTGGCGCAGTTCCGAGCAGCACGGGCAATCGGCGCGGCGCTTGAAGCGGATCTCGCTGAACTTCATCGCCAGCGCATCGAAACGCATCAAGCGGCCGGACAAAGGCTCGCCAATGCCGATCAGTAGCTTGATGGCCTCGGTCGCCTGGATCATCCCGACCACGCCGGGCAGTACGCCGATCACGCCACCGGCGCTGCAATTGGGTGCCAGTTCGGCAGGCGGCGCGCTGGGGAACAGGCAGCGGTAGCATGGGCCGCCTTTGTAGTTGAGCACGCTGATCTGCCCGTCGAAGCGGTAGATGGCGCCGTACACCAAGGGCTTGCCGAGTTGCACGCAGGCGTCGTTGACCAAATAGCGGGTGTCGAAATTGTCGGTGCCGTCGATCACCAGGTCGTAGGCGCCCACCAGTTCCAGGGCGTTGTCGGCATTCAGGGCGGTGTCGTGGGCATTGATCTGGATATGACTGTTGAGGTCTTGCAGGCGCTGCTTGGCCGATTCGACCTTTGGCATGCCCAACGTGCTGTTGCCGTGGACGATCTGGCGTTGCAGGTTGCTGCTTTCCACCACATCGAAGTCCACCAGCCCCAGGGTGCCGATGCCGGCGGCTGCCAGGTACAGGCTGATCGGCGAACCCAGGCCACCGGTGCCGATGATCAGCACCTTGGCTTTCTTGAGGTTCAACTGACCTTCGCGACCGACACCCGGCAGGGTGATGTGGCGCACATAGCGCTGTACTTCCTCGTTGCTCAAAGCGTCGACGTCGATGCCGCCCGACGTGGCGAGCAGTACTTCGATTCTGGCTTTTTCCGGCAGCCGTTCATCGGGATCAACCAGCGCCTCCTCAGCGGTAAACAGGAAGTGTTCCTTGAGCTGGTTGTTCTTCTCGTGAAACAGGTGCGGACGCAATTGCGGGTGGCTGCTGCAGAGGTTTTCAATGACTTCGCGCAATGTCGATCCGGTGCCCTCGAGGGTCGATTCCGGCAGCTTGGCCACGCGAACCAGAATGTCAGGGAAAGAGACAGCGTTCATGGACAACTCCGTGTGCAGGTCGTTGAAAGGTTTAAGGGCGAAATGCTTGCCGTCCCAGGCAAACAGCTTGGAGCCCAGGGCCTGGCCCTGGCGAACGTCTACCACCAGGTAGCTGACGGGGTAGATCGGCTCGCCCATGAACAGTGCCTTGTCCTGGTCTTCGTCGCTGAAATAGGCACCCACATCCGGATGGGAGTGGTAGATCACCACCACCGGGTTGTCGCTGCGAAACGCCTTGTTCATCAGCAGGGTGTCGGCCACCGAAAACGTGTAGCCATTGGCCGCGCTGCGCGGGTACATCTCAGGGTTCTTGCGGTGCAGCTCATTCTGGATATTGCTGCCCAGGTACACGCTGCCGTCGGCGAAGACAAAGCCACAGCACTCCTCGGGGTAGCTGCGGCTGGCGTGGGCGTAAATCTGTTCCAGGGCTTTTGGGCGGAGGACGTCCATGTTTCTCTCGCGTTGCTCATGTTGATGGGAAAGGAGGGTCAATTTTTCTTGGCCATGAGTTTCTCGATGGGCAATTTGGTAATCGCAAAGCCGGCCAGCAGAATGGCCGAATACAGCATCAGGTCGCGGGAAATCGCCAAGCCTTCGTACCAGGCACCGATGATCACCGCGAACACCGGAAAGATGATGAACACGAACGACAGGATGATCGGGCTCAAGCGCTTGAGCAGCATGAAGTACACGATGAACCCACCCACTGAAGCCACCAGCCCCAGGTAGAACAGGGCACTCCAGGAGCGCAGGGTGATGTCTTCGAATGTCGGCGTTTCAAACCACAAGCCGGCGACGAACAGCATCATCCCGGCAATGCCGATGGGCAAAGTGTTGTAGGTAATAACGCTGATGGCGCTGCCTTTTTGCTTGGTAATCACGTAGCACAAGGCATGCATGATCGCGGCGGTCAGGATCGCCAGGACGCCAAAGAACTCCGCGTGGTCCAGGTGCAGGCCCTGGCTCTTGATGATCATGTAGAGGCTGCCGAAGCCGATACCGATGCCGACCACCTGGGAAAAGTAGATACGTTCGCGCAGGAACAGCGCGGAGAAAATCAGGATGAATACCGGCATGCAGCTGAATAACAGCGCTGTGAGGCCAGATGAGACATGCATCTCGCCGTAGTTGAGCAGGTAGTAGGGCACGCTGAAGTAGGACAAGGTCACGAACACGAAGAACCAGCGGCTCTCACGGGGAAACAGGATCGGCTCGCGACGCACCATGGCAAAACACAGGAACAGCGGGAAGGCGATGAGGAAGCGCAAACCGGCGGAGGTCAGTGGAGGAACGCTCTCCACGGCAATCTTGATCCCCAGCCAGGTTGTGCCCCAGCTCAGGCACACGATCAGGAACATCACGCTGGTGACCAAGCCAGCCAACCACTGTTTTTGGGTTTTTGTCTTGGCAGTGTTTTCGAGAACGGCGGACATTGGCATCGTTTATTGCTTCCCTGAGCCGGAATTGAACTCTATATTGAGCTTGTAATGAGTTGTAAAATTCGGCGATTGAACCCGTAAAAGCACACTATTAGGGCGAAAGATGGCTGTCAAAACAAATATTGACATGGTGTCAATTATGCGTGATGGGTTGTCCAACGGGCAGGGCGTGAAGTACAAGCGCCTGTCCGATGTCATGGAACGGGGCATCCTTGAAGGCTTGATTGAACCCGGACGAAAACTGCCGCCCCATCGGGTGCTTTCCGACAATCTTGGCGTCACCATCGGCACGATCAGCCGCGCTTACGGCGAGCTGGAACGCCTGGGGTTAGTTGTCGCGCGGGTCGGTGACGGCACGTTCGTGCGCAAGCGTGGAATGGAGCGCCAGCGCGATGAAGGTTTTCGCAACTTCAGCGAAGAGCCGCGCCAGTTTTTCGACATGAGCCGCAACATGCACATCCCGGGGCAGGAAACGCTGTTTCTGGCCCAGAGCTTCCAAACCCTGTCGACCAACGCCAAGTTCCTCCAGGACATCAGTGCCTACACCCCGGACGCCGGCCTGCCGCGCTACCGTGAAGCCGGTGCGCAGTGGCTGGTGCAGCGTGATTTTCATCCGATCCCCGAGCAAGTCATCTGCGTCAACGGCGGCCAGCATGGCTTGCTGTGCTCGATGATGGCGCTGTTGCGGGCCGGCGATACGGTGGTCACCGAACAACTGACTTACCCCGGCTTGATCACCGCCGCGCGCATGCTGGGTATCCGGTTGATCGGCCTGGAAATGGACGAAGAAGGTGTGCTGCCGAGCGCGCTGGATGAAGTCTGTCGTAATCACCGGGTCTCAGCGCTGTATTGCACGCCGACGATCCAGAACCCGACCACCGCGGTGCTCTCGGTGGCGCGTCGCGAAGCCTTGGTCAGGGTGTGTCGGGAACACAACCTGCTGATTCTTGAGGATGAGGCCCACGGGGTGCTGGTCGAAGACCGACCGCCGCCCCTCAGCCATTTCGCCCCCGAGCGTGCGATTTTGATCAGTAGCCTGAGCAAGGCGGTGTCGGCCGGGCTGCGTGTGGGCTATGTGCATGCGCCGCCGGCGTTGGTCAGCCGTATTTCGGCGGCGCTGCGTTCTACCTGCTGGATGGCCACGCCCGTCACCCTTGAGCTGGCCACCCAGTGGATTGAAAACGGCACGGCGGAATACCTGTTGCGCCAGCAGATCAATGAGATCAGCCG
Organism: Pseudomonas sp. 58 R 12; assembly: GCF_900005865.1. NCBI lineage: Bacteria > Pseudomonadati > Pseudomonadota > Gammaproteobacteria > Pseudomonadales > Pseudomonadaceae > Pseudomonas > Pseudomonas sp. 58 R 12. The sequence continues at coordinate 102,413 of NZ_CVTP01000006.1, read as the reverse complement.
GCGTAAGGCGCTGGTACGTGATCTTCTGGCGGGCCTGGAATACCGCACCCACCTCAACAGCCCGCATTTCTGGATTGAAGTGCCGGAGCCGTGGCGTGCGTCGGAAATCGAGGCGGAGCTCAGGCAGAACAACTACTTGATTGCTACGGCCGAGGCGTTTGCCGTGGGGCAGACGGCAGTGCCGCAGTTTATTCGGGCGAGTATCTGTAATACGTCGGGGGATGATCAATTGTTGCGGGCGGGGTTTGATGCGTTGGCCACGGCGCTGGGGCAGGGGGGCGGGCGGTTTCATTTGTAGGCAGGCTTACCGAGTTATCGTTCTTCGCAGGCAAGCCAGCTCCCACATTTGACCGAGTTCCAACTTTGGAATGCAGTCAAATGTGGGAGCTGGCTTGCCTGCGATAGCGTCAGTCCGGTCAATCGATTATTTGAATCGGCGCTCCACCCCTTTCTCCACCAAAATCTTCGCCGAAATCTCTTCCACCGAAAAATGCGTGGAATTGATATGCGCAATATTCTCGCGACGGAACAGATTTTCTACCTCGCGCACCTCGAACTCGCACTGGGCATAACTGGAATAGCGGCTATTGGGCTTGCGCTCATTGCGGATCGCAGTGAGGCGGTCCGGGTCAATAGTCAGGCCAAACAGCTTGTGCGAATGCGCGCGCAGGGCGGCCGGCAGCGTCAAGTGCTCCATGTCATCTTCGGTCAGCGGGTAGTTGGCCGCACGAATGCCGAATTGCATAGCCATGTACAGACAGGTCGGGGTCTTGCCGCAACGCGACACGCCCACCAGGATCAGGTCGGCTTTGTCGTAATAGTGAGTGCGGGCGCCGTCATCGTTGTCGAGGGCGAAGTTGACGGCCTCGATCCGCTCCATATAGTTGGAGTTATGACCAATGGAATGGGACTTTCCTACTGAATAGGAGGAGTGTTCACTCAACTCCTGCTCCAGCGGCGCCAGGAACGTCGAGAAGATGTCGATCATGAAACCATTGGAGGTTGCGAGGATCTCACGGATGTCTTGATTGACGATGGTGTCAAAAATGATCGGCCGAAAGCCGTCTTTTTCAGCCGCCAGATTGATTTGTTGTACCATGGCCCGCGCTTTATCCACGCTGTCGATATAGGGCCGCGTGAATTTGGCGAAGGTATTGTTTTCGAACTGCGCGAGCAGGCTTTGACCCAATGTTTCGGCTGTGATGCCGGTGCCGTCGGAGATAAAGAAAGCAGATCGTTTCATTTGAGCCCTGGGCCTTAAGCTGATGGCGAATCTTGGATATGATAGGCGCGATTTTGCCGTCCCGCAGTGGGCCGCATTCTCACTTATTTTCCAGGTCCAGGCCACAAGCGCTGGCGAATGCTCCTACTGAGCTGCCGGCGTCCTGAGCTTTTCCAACACAGTTAGTGGAGAGATCACCTTGGTAGAGTACGTAGTTTCCCTCGATAAGCTCGGCGTCCATGATGTAGAGCACGTGGGGGGCAAGAACGCATCCCTCGGCGAGATGATCAGTAATCTTGCAGGCGCAGGTGTGTCGGTGCCCGGTGGTTTCGCCACCACGGCCCAGGCTTACCGCGATTTCCTCGAACTGAGCGGCCTTAACGCTCAGATCCACGCCGCGCTGGACGCTCTGGACGTCGATGACGTCAACGCCCTGGCCAAGACTGGCGCCCAGATCCGTAAGTGGATTATGGAAGCCGAGTTCCCCGAGAAGCTCAACGAAGAAATCCGCGTCGCCTTCGCTACCCTGTCGGCTGGCAACCCGGACATGGCCGTCGCCGTGCGCTCGTCGGCCACCGCCGAAGACCTGCCAGACGCCTCTTTCGCCGGCCAGCAAGAGACCTTCCTGAACATCCGCGGCGTGGAAAACGTGATCCGCGCAGCCAAGGAAGTCTTCGCCTCGCTGTTTAACGATCGCGCGATTTCCTACCGTGTGCACCAAGGTTTCGACCACAAGCTGGTGGCCTTGTCCGCCGGTGTACAGCGCATGGTGCGCTCGGAAACCGGCACCGCCGGTGTGATGTTCACCCTGGATACCGAATCGGGCTTCCGTGACGTGGTGTTCATCACCGGTGCCTACGGCCTGGGCGAAACCGTTGTACAAGGCGCGGTCAACCCAGACGAATTCTACGTACACAAGCACACCCTTGAAGCCGGCCGTCCGGCCATCTTGCGCCGCAACCTGGGCAGCAAGGCCATCAAGATGATCTACGGCGACGAGGCCAAGGCCGGTCGCTCGGTTAAGACCGTTGATGTCGACAAGGCCGAGCGCGCGCGTTTCTGCCTGACCGACGCTGAAGTCAGCGAATTGGCTAAGCAAGCGATGATCATCGAAAAGCACTACAAGTGCCCGATGGACATCGAATGGGCCAAAGACGGTGATGACGGCAAGCTGTACATCGTGCAGGCCCGTCCGGAAACCGTGAAGAGCCGCACTTCGGCCAATGTCATGGAACGCTACCTGCTGAAAGAAACCGGCACCGTACTGGTGGAAGGCCGTGCCATCGGCCAGCGCATCGGCGCCGGCAAGGTGCGGATCATCAAGGACGTGTCCGAAATGGACAAAGTCCAGCCAGGTGACGTACTGGTTTCCGACATGACCGACCCGGACTGGGAACCGGTGATGAAACGCGCCAGCGCCATCGTCACCAACCGGGGTGGGCGTACCTGCCACGCGGCGATCATCGCTCGTGAGCTGGGGATTCCTGCGGTAGTGGGTTGCGGTAACGCCACCCAACTGCTCAAGGACGGTCAGGGCGTGACGGTTTCCTGCGCCGAAGGTGACACCGGCTTTATCTTTGAAGGCGAACTGGGCTTCGATATCAAGCAGAACTCCATCGACGCCATGCCTGACCTGCCGTTCAAGATCATGATGAACGTCGGCAACCCGGACCGTGCCTTTGACTTCGCGCAGTTGCCGAACGCCGGCGTGGGCCTGGCCCGCCTGGAATTCATCATCAACCGCATGATCGGCGTGCACCCCAAGGCCCTGTTGAACTACGACGGCCTGCCGCTGGATATCAAAGAAAGCGTCGACAAGCGCATCGCTGGCTATAACGATCCGGTGGGCTTCTACGTCGAGAAGCTGGTGGAAGGCATCAGCACCCTGGCGGCGGCGTTCTACCCGAAAAAGGTCATCGTGCGCCTGTCGGACTTCAAGTCCAACGAATACGCCAACCTGATCGGCGGCAAACTCTACGAGCCGGAAGAAGAAAACCCGATGTTGGGCTTCCGTGGCGCCTCGCGTTACATCAGCGAAGCGTTCCGTGACTGCTTCGAACTCGAGTGCCGCGCCCTCAAGCGCGTGCGCAACGAGATGGGCCTGACCAACGTCGAGATCATGGTGCCGTTCGTGCGCACCTTGGGCGAAGCGAGCCAGGTGGTTGACCTGCTGGCGGAAAACGGCCTGTCCCGTGGCGAGAACGGCCTGCGCGTCATCATGATGTGCGAACTGCCGTCCAACGCCATCCTGGCTGAAGAATTCCTGGAATTCTTCGACGGTTTCTCCATCGGCTCCAACGACCTGACCCAACTGACCCTGGGCCTGGATCGCGACTCCGGGATCATCGCTCACCTGTTCGACGAGCGTAACCCTGCCGTCAAGAAGTTGCTGGCCAACGCCATCCAGGCCTGTAACAAGGCCGGCAAGTACATCGGTATCTGCGGCCAAGGTCCTTCCGATCACCCGGATCTGGCCAAATGGCTGATGGAACAGGGCATCGAAAGTGTCTCGCTGAACCCCGATTCCGTGCTGGAAACCTGGTTCTTCCTGGCGGAAGGCCAAGCGCCGGCCTAAGGTCGTCACGTCAAAAGTGCCGGTCACCCGCTGAGGGTGACTGGCATTCTTATCTGTGCAGGGCGGAACTCCTTCCGGACGCCGCCCTTTTTTGTGCAAGAGCATTATGCAAAGCAGCAGCAACCTGTTTCCCGTCGCCCTGATCAGCGCTGAACGTCGTGGCGACCTGAGTGAAGATGTGTACCGCCTCAAGCCCGGCAACAGCCCCGACGGCACCGTCGAGTTGGCGGTTACCCGTTTGGGCTTGGCCGATGTCCCGGAAAGCCGGGGCATTCCGGTTATTTTGTTGCATGGCAGTTTTTCCAATCGGCGCTTCTGGTACTCGCCCAAGGGGATTGGCCTGGGCGCTTATCTGGCACGCCAGGGCTTTGATGTGTGGATCCCGGAAATGCGCGGTCACGGCCTGTCCAAGCGCAATCATCACTACGCGCGCAACCGCGTCGCGGACTATGCACGCTATGACTTACCGGCCATTGGCGCGTTTGTGCGTGAGCAAAGCGGGCAGATTCCACACTGGATCGGCCACTCCCTGGGGGGGACGAGCCTGGCGGCGGCCTTGGGTGGGCAGCACCTTGGCGCGCCGGCAGTGGCTTCAGTGGCACTGTTTGGCTGTCAGGTCAGTCGCACCCACTGGCCGTTGAAACTGCCCCCGGTGGAATGGACGGGCCGCTTGCTCTTGAAACGCTTCGGCGAGCTGTCTGGTTCGCGCTTCAAGCGCGGCCCGGAGGACGAGCCTGCGGGCGTGTTGATCGAGGCGATGCGCTGGAATGGCCTGTTCGGGCGGTTTGGCGAAGGTAAACACGACTGGTGGAAAGGCTTGGCAAGCATCGATGTACCGCTGCTGGCTGTCAGTGCTGCCGGGGATCATCAAGACCCCGACTGGGCCTGCCGCACGTTGTTCGAGCAAGTCGGCTCCGAGCACCGCCAATACTTGTGCCTGGGCCGCCAACAAGGGTTCAGCGGGGATTTCGGGCATGTGGAAATGCTCGTCAGCAAAGCCGCGCAGGTCGAAGTGTGGCCATTGGTGGCGCAGTGGCTGAAAGATCCGCTCACACCCTTGACTGGCGCGCAAGCCGAGGTATTGGCCGAGGTTTGAAGGAGCGCTCTGCCAAGGGCGTTTCACTCGTGTGTGGTTGCGGCTAAGATATGACGCGTTAAACGCTTCTGGTCATATTCAGTCGCGCAGTGGCTATTGCGTTGCGGCGAAGCGGATGGGATGTTTCGCACCTGCTTGGCCTGGCGCTTCTTTCGAAAGACACCTCTTTGACAGAAAGGAATTTTTCAATGAACCATTACGTGACTCCCGACCTGTGCGACGCCTACCCGGACCTGGTGCAAGTGCTGGAGCCGATGTTCAGCAATTTCGGCGGCCGAGATTCGTTTGGCGGCGAGATTGTCACCATCAAATGCTTCGAAGATAACTCCCTGGTCAAGGAACAAGCCGACCAGCCTGGCGCTGGCAAGGTGCTGGTGGTCGACGGGGGTGGTTCGCTGCGCCGCGCGCTGCTGGGCGACATGATTGCCGAGAAAGCCGCGAAAAACGGCTGGGAAGGCCTGGTGATCTACGGCTGCATCCGTGACGTCGATGTGATCGCCCAGACCGACCTGGGTGTTCAGGCGCTGGCCAGCCATCCGATGAAGACTGACAAGCGCGGTATCGGTGACCTGAACGTAGTGGTCACGTTTGCAGGCGTGACGTTTCGCCCGGGTGAATACGTATACGCCGATAACAACGGCGTGATCGTTTCACCCAGCCCGCTGAAAATGCCTGAATAAGACAGGAGTGAGGATGTTCGAGGAAGAAAACGCGCAATGGGGGCTGGTGCATGCCCTGGTGCTGGACGGTAAAGGCGGTGCGCGTTCGATTGCCCGGACTGAGCTCGATGATTTGCAACTGCAGCCCCAGGAAAGCCTCTGGCTGCATTGGGATCGCAGCCACCCGCAGACCCAGACCTGGTTGCGTAAATCCAGTGGGTTGAGTGAGTTCGCCTGTGACCTGTTGCTGGAGGAAAACACCCGGCCGCGTCTGTTGCCGCTGCCGGATTCGGAATTGCTGTTGTTCCTGCGTGGGGTCAACCTCAACCCGGGCGCAGAACCGGAAGATATGGTTTCGGTGCGTATTTTCGCAGCGGCCAGCCGTGTGATTTCCCTGCGATTGCGCCCGTTGCGCGCCACTGATGAGCTGCTGGTGCAATTGGCGGACGGTAAGGGGCCTAGAACCGCTTCGGAACTCATCCTTTATATGGCGCAGTACCTGACCCATAAAGTGCAGGATTTGGTCGCCGACCTGTCGGAAGTCGTCGACGCCGAGGAAGAAAAACTCGATACCGACGAACGGTATACCCCGGAACATGGCAGCATTTTGCAGATCCGCCGGAGAGCGGCCGGGCTGAAGCGATTCCTCGCGCCGCAGCGGGATATTTTTGCCCAGCTCACACGCATCAAATTAGCGTGGTTCTGTGACGACGATGCCGACTACTGGAACGAATTGAACAACAGCCTGACCCGTTATCTGGAAGAGCTCGAATTGACCCGAGAGCGCGTGGGGCTTGTGCTTGAGGCCGAAGATCGGCGCTTGAGCGTGCGTATGAACCGCACCATGTACCGCTTCGGGATCATTACCGGGATCTTCCTGCCGATGAGTTTTCTCACCGGTCTGCTGGGTATAAATGTGGGGGGGATTCCGTTCTCCGCCAGCCCCTATGGATTCATGATTGCGTGCCTGTTGATGGCCTCGGTTGCGCTCGGCCAGTGGTGGCTTTTTCGACGATTGCGCTGGGTTTGAGCTGAATATGAGCTGAACGTAGGAAGGGGCCTATGTGACCCCAAGAATTTTACCCTCGTCTTTTAAATCACTTGCGAGAGGTCTATATGCACGATCCGTTCGAACAGTCTTTGCGTGACATGCTCAATGCCTCGCCGTCCAACCGTGACGACGATGCTTGCCTGGGTCGCGTGTTGAAAACCGCCAACCGTCAGGTGGGTGCGGGTGACCTGTTCGGTCTGCTCGGCCGCTGGGTACCGGCGTTGATGATGGCCCTGAACAACGGTTCGGCCCACGTATCGCCGGTTTCCCGTCGTAAACCTCTTGCTCGCACTGCTGATAAGGCTGATTGAATATGGAACTTGATCTCTGGACCCAGAGCCTGGTCACTGCGATGACTGCATTGTGGACCAAGGTGGCGAATTTCATTCCCAACCTGTTTGGTGCACTGGTACTGGTACTGCTGGGCTTTGTCGTGGCCAAGTTGCTCGACACCCTGCTGTCCAAGCTGCTTGCAAAATTGGGCCTCGACCGCTTGATGGCAGGCACTGGCCTGACTAAGCTGCTGGGCCGCGCAGGGCTGCAGGTGCCGATCTCCACATTGATCGGCAAGATCGTTTATTGGTTTGTTTTGCTGATTTTTCTGGTTTCTGCGGCTCAATCCCTTGGACTTGAGCGAGTTTCAGCTACGCTCGACATGCTGGCGCTGTATTTGCCGAAAGTTTTCGGCGGCGCGCTGGTACTGCTGGTAGGCGTTTTGCTGGCGCAATTGGCCAATGGGCTGGTGCGCGGCGCCGCTGAAGGAGTGGGGCTGGACTATGCCGCCGGTCTTGGGCGAATTGCTCAGGGACTGGTGATCATCATCAGTATTTCGGTCGCGATCAGCCAGTTGGAGGTCAAGACTGACCTGCTCAACCACGTGATTGTGATCGTTTTGATTACCGTTGGTCTGGCCGTTGCGCTGGCCATGGGCTTGGGAAGCCGGGAAATTGCCGGTCAGATTCTTGCGGGAATCTATGTGCGTGAGCTGTATCAGGTAGGGCAACAGGTGCGTGTGGGCGAGGTCGAAGGGCAAATCGAAGAGATCGGCACAGTCAAGACGACCGTGCTCACCGATGACGGCGACCTGGTGTCGTTGTCCAATCGGATTCTCCTCGAGCAGCAGGTCAGTAGCCGCTAATCCGGAAAACCCTGCTAATGTACGCCGCCGCGAACCCGGCTGACCGGGCTGTGGCGGACATTGACCTGACTGTCGGCACGACTTGTTTTGAATAAAGCCCAAACGCTGTCCACGCGCTATGACCCCCGTGAGCTCTCTGATGAGGAGTTGGTCGCGCGCTCGCACACGGAGCTGTTTCACGTAACTCGTGCGTATGAAGAATTGATGCGCAGATATCAACGCACTCTGTTCAACGTTTGTTCAAGGTATTTAGGGAACGATAGAGATGCGGATGATGTCTGTCAGGAAGTGATGCTCAAGGTGCTTTACGGCCTGAAGAACTTCGAGGGCAAATCGAAGTTCAAGACGTGGCTGTACAGCATCACGTACAACGAGTGCATCACGCAGTATCGGAAGGAACGGCGAAAGCGTCGCTTGATGGACGCCTTGAGTCTTGACCCCCTTGAGGAGGCGTCTGAAGAAAAGGCGCCGGCACCCGAGGATAAGGGCGGACTTGATCGCTGGTTGGTGTATGTGAACCCGATTGACCGCGAAATTCTGGTGCTACGATTTGTCGCAGAGCTGGAATTTCAGGAAATCGCTGACATCATGCACATGGGTTTGAGTGCTACAAAAATGCGTTACAAACGTGCTCTTGATAAATTACGTGAGAAATTTGCGGGCGAGACTGAAACTTAGTGCGTGGCAAATATCTCTTACGTGTAGGCAAGTTCTGTTAGACTTGTCGCCGAGTTGTCCCCCGGTTTGTGGGACTGCTTTACAATCACCAGATGGGGATTTAACGGATGAAACTGAAAAACACCTTGGGCTTGGCCATTGGTTCTCTTATTGCCGCTACTTCTTTCGGCGTTCTGGCACAAGGCCAAGGCGCAGTTGAAGGCGAGCTGTTCTACAAGAAGCAGTACAACGATAGCGTCAAGCACATCGAAGACGGCTTCAATCCTGGCGCTCGCATCGGTTACTTCCTGACCGACGACCTGTCCTTGAACCTGTCCTACGACAAGACCAACCACACCCGTTCGAACGACGGTACTGGTAACCAGAAGATCAAAGGCGATACCGGCAGCCTGGTTGCCCAGTATCACTTCGGTCAAGCTGGCGTAGACAGCCTGCGTCCGTACGTAGAAGGCGGTTTCGGCCACCAGAGCCGTACCAACGTTCAAGCTGACGGCCACAGCGGTCGCGACCAGACCACTTTCGCTACCGTTGGTACTGGCGTGAAGTACTACTTCACCAACAACCTGTACGCTCGTGCCGGTGTTGAAGCTGACTACGGTCTGGACAACGGCAAGTGGGACTACTCCGCACTGGTCGGCCTGGGCGTGAACTTCGGCGGTAACGCTGGCGCAGCAGCTCCAGCTCCTACCCCAGCACCAGCTCCAGAGCCAACTCCAGAGCCAGAAGCTCCAGTTGCTCAGGTTGTTCGTGTTGAGCTGGACGTTAAGTTCGACTTCGACAAGGCTGTTGTTAAGCCTAACAGCTACGGCGACGTTAAAAACCTGGCCGACTTCATGGCTCAGTACCCAGCTACCAACGTAGAAGTTGCTGGTCACACTGACTCCGTAGGTCCAGACGCTTACAACCAGAAGCTGTCCCAGCGTCGTGCTGACGCTGTTAAGCAAGTCCTGGTTAAAGACGGCGTTGCTCCAAGCCGTGTAACTGCAGTAGGTTACGGCGAATCCCGCCCAGTTGCTGACAACGCAACTGAAGCTGGTCGCGCTGTTAACCGTCGCGTAGAAGCGTCGGTTGAAGCTACCGCTCAGTAATTACTGAGTTGTAGAAAAAAGCCCGGCTTAGGCCGGGCTTTTTTTCGCCTGGGATTTGCCTAGGCTCCGGCCGCTTCTGCCAGGCAAACAGCCTGTTCGGTGGCGGCAACGCGGCCGATCACCAGGATTGCCGGGCTCTTCAGGGCAAACGCACGGGCATCCTCATGCATATGGGACAGATCACTGCGGCATTCCCTTTGCTGCGGCAACGATGCATTTTCAATCATCGCCACCGGCATATCCGGCGTCATCCCGCCATCCAGCAATTGCTGGCGAATTTCCTCCAGTTTCGCCACGCCCATATACACCACCAAGGTTGTCCCGCCCTCTGCCAGCGCACGCCAATTCAGGCTGCTGTCGTCCTGAGTGTGCGCCGTGACCAGGGTCACGCCACGGCTTACCCCGCGTAACGTCAACGGAACCGCGCAATTCGTAGCGCCGGCCAAGCCGGCAGTAATCCCGTTGACCAATTCCACCTCGACGCCTCGCTCACGCAACCACACTGCTTCTTCACCACCGCGGCCGAAAATGCACGGGTCGCCACCCTTGAGCCGCACCACGCATTTGCCTTGGCGCGCATAACGCAGCATCAGGCGGTGGATAAAATCCTGTGGAGTCGAGCGACAGCCACCGCGTTTGCCCACGGTAATCACCCGCGCTTGAGCACAGTGTTCCAGCACCGCCGGGCTGACCAGATCATCGATCAGTACCACATCGGCTTCGCGCATGGCCCGAACGGCCTTGAGGGTCAACAGCTCCGGGTCACCGGGACCTGCGCCTACCAGCCAGACTTTTGCGTTCATAGGTTTTTCCTCGTCCAGGGATGACGTCAGCTGTGAAAGAGTGAGTACAACAGCACCAGGTTGATCAGCATTGAGATCAACCCCAGCGCGCGCCAGACCTTCAAGGGTTCACGCTCCAGCAACGGCCTGGGGCGGATGCTCAGTTCCTGCCGGTCAGCCTGTTCCAGCACCCGCAACCACTCTTCGGCGGTTTCATAGCGGTTTGTCGGATGGGCAGCCACGGCCCTTTCCAGGCTCAGGGGCAACCAATCCGGCAGGTCGGGGCGATAGCGGCTGGCGCTGACAGGGTGGGTAAACCTTGGCCGTTGGAAGGCTTCGATTTCACCGTAGGGGTAATGCCCGGTCAGCAGGTAATAAAGGGCGACGCCGACACTGTATAAATCCTGTTGGGCCGTAGGACGGTCGCCATTGAATGCCTCCGGTGCTATGAAGCTTGGCGTGCCCGGCAGTGCATGGGGATGGTCTTCCGACAGGCCTGGGCAGTACGCCAGGCCGAAATCCAGCACCCGCAGTTCGCCGTCGTCCCCCAGCAGGAGGTTTTCCGGCTTGATATCACGGTGCAGGATCTGCCGCCGATGCAGCATCCCCACCGCCCGCAGCAAGCGTTCGGCCATAGACTGCCATTGCGCCAGGGGCAATGGACCTTGGCGCTGGAACAGTTCAGCCAGGGTTTCACCGGAATATTCACGCATCACGTAGTACAGATGCTGGCGCCCGCTGGCGACATGCACTTCAGGAAATGCCCGCCCTGCAACCCGCCTTAAAAACCATTCCTCCGACAGCAATGCCTGGCCGGCGTCGCGATCATCGTCACGGCTCAACGGCAGGGTTTTCAGCAGCCAGGGTTGCTGCTGGGCGTCCCTTACCCGGTACAACAACGACTGTCGGCTTTGCGCCAGAACGGTCTCCACGTGCCAGCCTTCGAAGTGTTGCCCGGCTTTCAGCGGTGGTGGCAGGGGCCATTGCTGCAACTGCACCAAGGCGTCGCCGAGCGTGGCTGCACCTAGGCTGTCGATGCGCACCAGCAGTGCGCTGGCATTGTCTTGGCTGCCGGCCAGGTGTGCGGCGCTCACCAGCGTGTTGACCGCCAGATCCAGGTCCGTTTGCTCGCGTAAAATCGCGCGGATGCTCTGATCACCCAACGTCGCCCATACGCCATCACTGAGCAGCAGGAAACATTCGCCTTCGCGCAGTTGGCCGTCGAGAAAATCCAACACCAGGTGTTGATCCAGGCCGAGCGCGCGCTTGAGCACATGTTGCATGCCCGGTTGTTCCCACACGTGATCCTCGCTGATGCGCTGCAATTCGCCATCCAGCCAACGATAGGCCCGGCAATCGCCGACGTGCGCCAGGGTAAAGCGCTGGCCGCGAAACACCAGGGCGCTGAGGGTGGTCAGCAAGGGCTGACCACCGCCATTCGCCTGCAGCCAGCGATTCTGTGCCAGCAGCAAACGTTCCAGGGCCTGGGCCACGCCCCAGGTTTGCGGCGTGGCGTAGTAATCCAACGCCAGCGCCTGCAGGGTCGAGCGCGCGGCCAGACCACCGTCGGCGCACTGGCTTACGCCGTCGGCGATGGCGCACAAGTAACCTTTGCTCGCCGCCAGTTCGGCCACAGGAGTCACCACCCGCAGCGCGTCCTGGTTTTCCGCCCGTGGGCCGATGGCACTGGCTTGGGCGACGCTCAGTTGCAGGCTCATCAGACCCGCGCAGCCGTCACGGCAGCCGAGCCCCAGGTGGTCCTCCAGCGACGCTTCACGCCATGCAAGCCGAACCAGGCCAACACGCCCAGGCTGGCGAACAGCCACAGGGCCAATTGATAGCTGCCGGTGCTTTGTTTGATCGCGCCCATGCCCGCCGCCAAAGCAAAACCGCCGATACCGCCGGCCATGCCGATCAGGCCGGTCATCACGCCGATCTCGCGACGGAAACGCTGTGGCACCAGTTGGAACACCGCGCCATTCCCGGCACCCAGGCCGAGCATCGTGCAGACGAAAAGTGCCAGTGCCGCGTAGGAACTCGGTAGGTTGAAACCCACCGCTGCGATACAAATCGCCGCCACGCTGTACATGCCCAACAGGGTACGAATCCCGCCGAAACGGTCCGCCAAGGCGCCACCCAGGGGGCGCATCAGGCTGCCGCCGAACACGCAGGCGGCGGTGTAGTAACCGGCGGTCACCGGGCTCAGGCCGTACTGGTCGTTGAAGTAGCCGGGCAGGGCGCTGGCCAGGCCGATAAACCCGCCAAAGGTCACGCTGTAGAAAAACATGAACCACCAGCTGTCACGGTCGCCCAGGGCCTTGAAGTAGTCAGCCATGGATTTGGCTTTCGGGCGTTCAGGGGCGTTGCGCGCCAGCCAGGCAAAGACAATCAGGGTCAACACCAGTGGAATCACGGCAAAGCCGAAGACGTTGTTCCAGCCAAAAGCGGCCGCCAGCACAGGCGCCAACAATGCGGCGAATACAGTGCCGGAGTTGCCCGCGCCGGCGATGCCCATGGCCTTGCCCTGGTGTTCTGCCGGGTACCATTGGGAGGCCAGTGGCAGTGCGACGGCAAACGATGCGCCGGCCATGCCGAGGAACACGCCCAACAGCAAGGCTTGCTCGTAACTGTGGATTCCCAGCTTCCAGGCGACGAACAGGGCGCAGATCACAATCACCTGGCCAATCAGCCCCGCGGTCTTCGGCGACAGCTTGTCAGCCAGCATCCCCATCAGAAAGCGCAAAATCGCACCGGCGAGGATGGGCGTTGCGACCATCAGGCCGCGTTGTTGAGTGGTCAAGTGCAAGTCGGCGGCAATTTGTATCGCCAGTGGGCCCAGCAGGTACCAGACCATGAAGCTCAGGTCGAAATACAGGAACGCGGCAAACAGGGTCGGGGTGTGCCCGGATTTCCAGAAGCTTGATTTCATCACGCACCTCAACGGTTGGGAGTCTTGTAAGAAGGCCTGGTGATGGAACAGCCGGTTAAGGCCGCCCCACCGGCCCCTTTAGCGGGGGCCAAAACGAAAAAACGCCGCCACCGGGTTCGCGAGGGCAAACCGGGTGTGCGACGTCTTTGTCGTGGAGGGGCAACCGCCGTTGGCTACCTGTGATGTTTACTTAGCAAGAGCTGCGCCACATCAGCCGAGCAACTCACTCATGGCGATAATCTGCTCCGCCACCTGGATCAGTTTCTGCTGGCGACTCATGGCCTGCCGGCGCATCAAGGTGTAGGCCTCTTCCTCATTGCATTCCTTCATTTTCATCAGCATGCCCTTGGCCAGCTCGATGCGCTTGCGTTCGGCCAGTTGCTGGTCTCGAGCGTGAAGCTGAGCGCGCAAGGCCTGGTCGCTTTCGAAGCGCGCCATGGCCACATCGAGGATCGGCTGCAGGCGCTCGGCCTGGATGCCTTCGACGATATAAGCGCTGACACCGGATTTGATTGCCTGGCGCATCACGCTTGGGTCGTGTTCGTCGGTGAACATCACAATCGGCCGGGGTTGGTCGCGGCTGACCAATACCACTTGCTCCATCACATCACGGCCCGGTGACTCGGTATCGATCAGGATCACGTCCGGGCGCACTGTTTCGACGCGTGCGGGCAGGTCGATGGTCAAGCCGGACTCGTCGATGACTTCAAAACCGGCCTCGATCAGCGCCGTCCTAAGTCGGCCGACTTTGCGCGGTGTGTCGTTGATCAACAGGATTCGCAGCATGGAAGTCCTCCTGTCAGCGCAAGGCTTGGCGGTGGGTGGTGTTGGCCAGGGCATGCAGGCGGAAGCTGCGGGCATAGCCGGCGGGGTCGGAACCGTCCCAGATTTTGCCGTCGATCAGTTGGCTGCTGCGCATGTCCTGGTCTTTCGCCGTGATACCTAGCGCGTCGGCCGCCTGGCGAAACAGCGGCAACTGCTGCACTTGGCGCGCAACGCCGAGATAGTCCGGGTCTTCACGCAGCAGGCCCCAGCGCCGAAACTGGGTCATGAACCACATGCCGTCAGAGAGGTAGGGCAGGTTCACCTCGCCATCAGCAAAAAAGCGCAAGGCGTGGGGATCCTGCCACCGGTTGCCCAGGCCATCGTCGTAGGCGCCGAGCAGGCGCGGTTCGATGCAGTCGAGTGGGGCGTCGAGGTACTCGCGGCCACTGAGCAGTTGCGCGGTGGAACGGCGGTTTTCGGTGCTTTCTTCGATAAATCGACTGGCCTCCAGGATCGCCATTACCAGTACGCGCGCGGTGTTGGGGTACTGGTCGACAAACGCCTGGGTACAGCCGAGCACCTTTTCTGGATGATCCGGCCAGATCGCCTGGGTTGTTGCCAGGGTAAACCCTTGGTTTTGCTTGACCGCACTGGCGCACCAGGGTTCGCCGACGCAAAAACCATCGATGCGTCCGGCGTGCAGGTGCGCAACCATTTGCGGTGGCGGGACCACCACGCTGTCCACATCCCGCAAGGGATGAATGCCTTGGCTCGCCAGCCAGTAATACAACCACATGGCGTGGGTGCCTGTGGGAAAGGTCTGAGCAAAGGTCAGTTTTGTTCGGCTTTGGTGCACATGGCGTTCCAGTGCCTCAGGAGTGATCACCCCTTGTTGCTGCAACCCGTGGGACAGGTTGATGCTCTGGCCGTTCTGGTTAAGCCCCATCAGTACCGCCATGTCGGTGGACGCTACGCCGCCGATGCCCAGGTGCACGGCATAAATCAGCCCGTACAGGCTGTGGGCGGCGTCCAGTTCGCCGCTGACCAGTTTGTCGCGCAGGTTGGCCCAGGACGATTGGCGCTTGAGGTTCAGGGTCAGGCCATAGGGTTGAGCGAAGCCCTGGGTGGCCGCTACCACTATTGATGCGCAGTCGCTCAAAGCCATGAAGCCCAGGTCGATGCTGCTCTTTTCCGGGGCATCACTGCCGTTGACCCACGCCAGTGGGTCGTTCATCGGGCTGTTGCCAACAGAATCGTTCATCAATACCTACCTTTTTTTTCAAAAAAAAGCGTCGTTCCCTCAGATGGCGATGTAAGCCAGTGCGGGTAACGACGCCTTTGTCCGTAAGCTCGCTCCGCCGTTGGCGCGTGCTCTGATACAGAGTGCATAGCAAGGCACATGCCACGGGGGTGAGGCCCGGGCAGCCGTCAACTTTCCATCAAGATTGAAATCGGGCGGCCTTTCAGTATGGCCGCATTCTTAATGCCAGACCGCCCAGGAAACCCCACGGTGTACGCCGACTTCCTTGCAACGATGCCCCGCCGCTGGCTGTTTTTTACTGCGCTGCTTGCCGTGCTGGTGTCCGAAAGTGCGGTTGCCTGGGCCGGGCTTTACCAGGCGCAGGATGAAAGCCTGCATACCGTGTTTACCGCACTGTCGGAGCCATTGGGCTTGCCCATCGTTGTCAGCCGTGAGGTGGCACGCAAACGCCTCAGCGCAGCGCTGGATTTCGATGCACCGCAACAGGCCCTGGAGACGCTCGCGTTGCAACAAGGATTGATCTGGTACAGCGACGGGCAAGCGCTGTATGTCTATGACGCGGGCGAGGCTAAAAGCTCTGCGGTGACCTTGCGGCATATTTCCGTCGACAGGCTGCGTAGCCTCATGCGCCGCTCGGGCCTGGATGAGTCGCGCTATCCCTTGCGTGAAAGTACCGGCCGAACATTCTATGTGTCCGGCCCACCGAATTATGTCGACCAGGTGCTGCGCCTGGCCCAGTTGATGGACCGGCAAAGGGCTGAGTTACGGGTGGGGGCACAGGCCTTTGGCGTCGTGCAAGTGCTCAACACCGATGTGGCGGACCATCAGTACGGCACAAGCGACAGCCCGGTCACCGTCCCGGGGATGGCGTCGATGATCGAGACCCTGCTGGCCAGCGAGCACAAGGGGTTGCTGTCCGACAAGAGCCTTGGCGTTATTGCCTACCCGGATAGCAACAGCCTGCTTATCAAGGGTAAGCCAGCACAGGTGAGTTTCATCCAGAAACTGGTAGCGGAACTCGACGTACCCAAGCGCGCGATCGAGGTCTCGCTGTGGTGGGTGGATGTGGAGCGCGACGAACTGAAGACGCTGGGCTTGGATTGGGATACGCAAAGCAAGGCTTCGACATCGCGCGTTTTAGCGCCGTTGGACGATAGCCACCTGATGGTGCAGATCAGCGCATTGGAGCGTCGTCGGCGCGCGAAGGTAACAACACTGCCGGTGATTCTCACCCAGGAGAACGTGCCGGCGGTGTTTCAGGACAACCACACGTTCTATCTGCCACCTCCCGAAAACGACAAAACCGGCTGGACACCAGTGCGTTACGGCACCCAAGTCAGTGTCTTGTCGCGTTTTGCCGAGGCCAACCAGATCGAGATGCGCGTTGAGGTCGACGAGGGTCGCCAGATGACCGAGCCGGGACGGCGTGAAAAAAACACAGCGGTGGGACGAGTGGGCGTCAACAGTGTGGTGCGTGTGCCCCAAGGCAGACGCCTATGGCTGGGCGCGTTTCAAAGGGAGTCAGAAGGACGGGGGGCTGGTCGCCCGGCACTAGTGCGCCTATTTGTGATCCAGGCCAGAGCGGTGGGCGGCGCGTTGAAGGGGCCGGACGAGAGCGTAGGGCCACCACCCTTGACCGCCGCGCAATATGAGCGCGTTCAACGTGCTTTTGTGCGGCCGGGGCGCGATGTTTCACCGTAAACAAGGTGGTAACCCATGCATCTGGAAATTCTTCTACAGGAACAGCTGATCAGCCGCAGGCGCCTGGCAGCCTTCGCGCCCGGAAAGATATTGCCATTGACGCAGCAGATAACCCACTGCGTGGAAGTTCGGGTGAATGGGCAATTACTCGCCTTGGGCGAACTGGTGCAGTTGGAGGACAGGCTAGGGGTTGAGTTGCATGAGGTGTATCAGGCGTGGCTGCCTGGAGGCGGCGGATAGCGAAAGGTCTTACAGAGCAGTATCGAAAACCGCTGGATGAATGGGCTTTTTCCTAGCGTGAGTCGGGACGCAGGTTTTTATAGTCGTGACCTAGGTACATGAGCCAGTGATGCAAATGAGGACTTCAATGTCAGTAGTCGGATGCCGAGGTAATGATGGCCGTCATGGATGATGCAGGGACGACGACTTCCCTGGTTTTTTCGCGTTGGACCCTGCATGACGACGGTCGCCTGACCGGCGAGGGTTCGGATGTTCAGTTACCGCCCAAGGAATGGCAGGTGTTGCGACTGCTACTGGCATCCGGTGGCGCGTTGATGACCAAGGATCGCTTGCTGGAGCTGGCCTGGCCGCAGGGGGAGGTGGCCGAGGAGTCGTTGACGCGCTGCATTTACTCACTGCGCAAGTACCTTGGCGTCGACAAGGGGTTTATCAAGACGATCTACGGTCAAGGGTACCGCTTTACTTGCCCGGTCACCGCCGAGGAGCATGTGCCGGGCTGCATGAGACATGTGTGCTCGGCCTGCGGCCAAGTCAGCCCTGGTTCGATAAACCGTGGCTAGGTTCTGGAGCAAAGGCTTGGTGTTGAGCCTGATGATGACTAGTCATCAAGCCTTGGCCTATTGCTGGGAGGAGGTCGCCAGGCACTACGATATCGAACCCGAGTTGCTGCAAGCGATCGCCGTCGTGGAGTCAGGTAATCGGGCACAAGCGATGAATCTTGCCAACCGTAATGGCACTCGGGACATCGGCCTGATGCAGATCAACAGCATCCATTTGCCTCGCCTGCTCGAGCAGGGTATTACCGAGGAGCGTCTGATCAACGAGCCCTGTCTGTCGGTTGAGGTGGGCGCTTCGATTCTCGCCGAGTTCATCCAGCGCTTTGGCTACAACTGGACAGCGGTAGGTTCCTACAACGTTGGGACGGGCTCCGGGCCCGAGCGTGAGGCGTTGCGCATGCGGTATGCGCAGAAAATCTGGGCGTATTACGAGCAGTTGGTCGCGCATCGCTACTGACGATTGAGGTTCGCGCCTCGCGCGCTCCCTGCCTCCCCGGCTATAATCGCCGCCACCTTTCGCCGCCATCCGAGTCTAGCCCGCCCATGTATACCCTGGCCCGCCAGCTGTTGTTCAAACTCTCCCCGGAAACTTCACACGATCTGTCCCTGGACCTGATTGGTGCCGGTGGTCGCCTGGGGCTCAATGGCCTGGTATGCAAGGCGCCGGCAAAAATGCCGGTATCGGTGATGGGGCTTGATTTCCCCAATCCGGTCGGGCTGGCGGCTGGCCTGGATAAAAACGGTGCGGCCATTGATGGTTTTGCTCAGTTGGGTTTCGGTTTTGTTGAAATCGGCACCGTGACCCCAAGGCCGCAACCGGGTAACCCCAAGCCGCGTATCTTCCGCCTGCCGGAAGCCGAGGCGATCATCAACCGCATGGGCTTTAACAACCTGGGGGTTGATCATCTGCTGTCGCGGGTTCAAGCGGCGAAGTACAAAGGCATCCTGGGCATCAATATCGGCAAGAACTTCGATACCCCGGTTGAACGTGCCGTGGATGACTACCTGATCTGCCTGGACAAGGTCTACGCCCACGCCAGCTACGTCACGGTCAACGTCAGCTCGCCCAACACCCCGGGCCTGCGTAGCCTGCAGTTCGGCGACTCCCTCAAGCAACTGCTCGAAGCCTTGCGTCAGCGCCAGGAAGACCTGGCTGTGCTCCATGGCAAGCGCGTGCCGTTGGCGATCAAGATTGCCCCGGACATGAGCGACGAGGAAACCGTGCTGGTCGCCCAGGCCCTGGTGGACTCAGGCATGGACGCGGTGATCGCGACCAACACCACCCTCAGCCGCGTAGGCGTCGAAGGCCTGGCCCATGGCGATGAAGCGGGTGGCCTGTCGGGTGCCCCGGTGCGCGAGCAGAGCACGCATATCGTCAAGGTGCTGGCTGCCGAATTGGCGGGGCGTTTGCCGATTATCGCCGCCGGTGGCATCACCGAAGGCAAGCACGCAGCCGAGAAGATCGCCGCGGGTGCCAGCCTGGTGCAGCTCTACTCCGGCTTCATCTATAAAGGCCCGGCGCTGATCCGCCAGTCGGTGGATGCAATCGCTGCACTGCGATAGCTAAAGGTATCTACACAACGTTGTAGTGAGCGGGCTTGCCCCGCGCTGGGCTGCGAAGCGGCCCCAAACCAGGCGACCTGGGTTTATCCTGAAACTCGGAGGTGTCTTTGTTGGGGCAGCTTCGCAGCCCAGCGCGGGGCAAGCCCGCTCACTACAAAAAGATTTTTCAGCCTTACGAATCGTCGCCATAAAGGTACAGGCGACTCAGGCCCTTATGCGCCAGCCAATAAAAAGGGCTCCTTGAAGGAGCCCCCTGGGCCGAAGCCCGCCGCCCGGATAGGACGTGCGTGGTTAAGTCGTTACACATTCAAAGGTGTGATGTCGGAATTAATTGCCCTTGATTAGCCGACGGCGTGAAGTTCGTTGAGTCTGTGGATTCCCGCAGTGCCAGTCATACCGTCCCAGTTGTCGCCGCGTCCTTCTCGCCAGCCGTTAATCCAGGCTTGGCGTACCGACGGTAGAGTAAATGGGCAAAGCTCACGGGATTTGCCATGAACGCCATATTGATATCCGCGTAAAAATGCTCTTTCCAACGGATCACGCTTAAGTCTTCTCATAGGGTGTTTCCCTCACTTGTTGACTGTCTTGATATCCTTCGGCCTCGTCTGGGGCCGGGCAGAGTTTTTCTGCCGTTGGTGGGCTCGCTGCCGGCGTGGCGAGCCTATGTGTCGGCGTCGTTACGGCGCCAACCTGTGTTGAGTTCTAACCAATAGGTCACATGGATTCAATGATCGTTTTGTCATAAGCACGTAACGATAACGATGCTATAGCCATAAGCTGGGCTGGCTTTTCGCCCCATTTATCCGGCAAACCCAGCTATGATGTGCCCTGCAAAGAGGATGGGTTTAATCCTTTAGTGAGAATGCCCGTCCGTTGCGGTCGGTTATTATTCGACGAAAGGGCGGAATATTTCTTTTTGTTACGCGTTTTGTTGTTAAACAGTTCTCTCTGCCTCGTCGATGAGGGCCCAAGGGCCCGGCAGACGGGGTGGGACGGCACATTCGTGCCACGCGAGCACTCTTCAAGAAAAGTGCTTGATTGAAAACCGAGCCGGCGATGCGTCGCCCGTTCATTTATTGCTGAAAAGCCTGGAATGCCCCATGTCGGACCGTTTTGAACTCTTCCTCACCTGCCCCAAGGGCCTCGAAGGCCTGCTGATCGAGGAAGCCGTCGGGCTTGGCCTTGAGGAAGCCCGCGAGCACACCTCGGCCGTGCGCGGCATGGCCGACATGGAAACCGCCTACCGCCTGTGCCTCTGGTCGCGCCTGGCCAACCGCGTGCTGCTGGTACTCAAGCGCTTCCCGATGAAGGACGCCGAAGACCTCTACCATGGCGTGCTGGATATCGAGTGGGCCGACCACATGGTCTCCGATGGCACACTTGCTGTTGAATTCAGCGGCCATGGTTCGGGCATCGACAACACTCACTTCGGCGCGCTGAAGGTCAAGGATGCGATTGTCGACAAGCTGCGCACCCCCACCGGCGAACGCCCGTCCATCGACAAGATCAACCCGGACCTGCGCATCCACCTGCGCCTGGACCGCGGCGAAGCGATCCTGTCCCTCGACCTTTCCGGCCACAGCTTGCACCAGCGTGGCTACCGTCTGCAGCAGGGCGCGGCACCGCTGAAAGAAAACCTGGCGGCCGCGATCCTGATCCGTGCCGGCTGGCCGCGCATTGCGGCTGAAGGCGGCGCGCTGAGCGACCCAATGTGCGGCGTGGGTACCTTCCTGGTGGAGGGCGCGATGATCGCTGCCGACATGGCGCCCAACCTGAATCGCGAACTGTGGGGTTTCACCACTTGGCTGGGTCACGTCCCGGCATTGTGGAAAAAACTGCACACCGAGGCCACCGAACGTGCCGCCGTCGGCATGAACAAGCCGCCGCTGTGGATTCGCGGCTACGAAGCCGACCCACGTCTGATCCAGCCCGCGCGCAACAACATCGAGCGTGCCGGCCTCAGCCACTGGATCAAGGTGTACCAAGGCGAAGTCGGCACCTTCGAGCCGCGCCCGGACCAGAACCAAAAAGGCCTGGTCATCTGCAACCCGCCGTACGGCGAGCGTTTGGGTGACGAAGCCAGCCTGTTGTACCTCTACCAGAACCTTGGCGAGCGTCTGCGCCAAGCGTGCATGGGCTGGGAAGCGGCGGTATTCACTGGCGCGCCGGACCTGGGCAAGCGCATGGGTATCCGTAGCCACAAGCAGTACTCGTTCTGGAACGGCGCCCTGCCGTGCAAATTGTTGCTGATCAAGGTCAACCCGGACCAGTTCGTCACCGGTGAGCGTCGCACCCCGGAACAGCGCCAGGCCGAACGTGAGCAAGCCGCTTACGATCAAGCCCCGGCTGAGCCGCAAGAGCGTCAGTACAACAAGAACGGAAACCCGATCAAACCCGCTCCGGCGCCTGTGGTTGAGCAGCCGCGCCTGAGTGAAGGCGGGCAGATGTTCGCCAACCGCCTGCAGAAGAACCTCAAGCTGCTGGGCAAGTGGGCCAAGCGCGAAGGCGTGGATTGCTACCGGGTGTACGACGCCGACATGCCGGAATACTCCATGGCCATCGACCTGTATCACGATTGGGTCCACGTGCAGGAATATGTCGCACCGAAGTCCATCGACCCGGAAAAAGCCTCCGCGCGCATGTTCGATGCCCTGGCTGCGATTCCCCAGGCCCTGAACATCGACAAGAGCCGCGTGGTGGTCAAGCGCCGCGAGCGTCAGAGCGGCACCAAGCAGTACGAGCGTCAGAGCGCCCAAGGCAAGTTCACCGAAGTCAGTGAAGGCGGCGTGAAGTTGCTGGTCAACCTCACCGATTACCTGGACACCGGCCTGTTTCTCGACCACCGTCCGATGCGCATGCGCATCCAGAAAGAAGCCGCCGGCAAGCGCTTCCTCAATTTGTATTGCTACACCGCTACCGCCAGTGTGCACGCGGCCAAGGGCGGTGCGCGCAGCACCACCAGTGTCGACCTGTCCAAGACCTACCTGGACTGGGCGCGTCGCAACTTCTCGCTCAACGGTTTCTCCGACAAGAACCGCCTGGAGCAGGGTGATGTGATGGCGTGGCTGGAAGCCAGCCGCGATGAGTTCGACATGATCTTCATCGACCCGCCGACCTTCTCCAACTCCAAGCGCATGGAAGGCATCTTCGACGTACAGCGTGACCACGTGCAATTGCTCGACTTGGCCATGGCACGCCTGGCACCGGGCGGCGTGCTGTACTTCTCGAACAACTTCCGCAAGTTTGCGTTGGAGGACAACCTCAGCGAACGCTATGCGGTCGAGGAGATCAGTGACAAGACCATCGACCCGGATTTCGCACGTAATGCGAAGATCCACCGGGCGTGGAAAATCACTGCTCGCTGATCGCCGCCACTAAAAAGCCGCAAGCCTGGATTATTCTGGGCTTGCGGCTTTTTTACGCTGGTCAAACTCAAGGTCGATGGCTATAACTTAAGGTCCAGCCAAAGTGACACCCCCGCACGCTGGCGCTGTGAGTGTTGCCTATGTCGCTGCAAGCTGTTCGCCCGAAAATCCTAGGCTTTATCAATGAGCAGGCGTCGGCTTGGCTGGTGGCATTGGTGGTGTTACTGGCGGGATTTGCCTTGACGGCCATTGTTGCCTGGGCAGCCTCCGACCTCTATCAGCAGCAACTGCGCCAGCGCTTTCAATTGCTGGTTAATGAACGCTATACCCGCCTGCAGGAACGTTTCGAAGACCAGGAGCAGCGGCTGAACAGCCTGCGGCGTTTCTTTGTCAATTCCGATGATGTGTCCCACGAAGAATTCGACGGTTTTGCCCAGCCCTTGTTGTTGCGCACCCTCGCATACTCCTGGGCGCCCCGGGTGTATCGCGAACAACGCAGCCAGTTTGAGCAAAACGTGTCCGAGCGGGGAGGCGTGCCCTTTGTTATCCGTGAGTTGAATTCGGCGGGTGAGCTGGCCCCTGCGACCGAGCGCGATGAATACGTGCCAATGTTGTACAGCCAGACCCAAAACCCGATGGGTGCACCACTCGGCTTTGATCTGCTGGCCCAGCCCCTGCGGCGTTCAGCCCTTGAGCGTGCGCAAAAGACCGGCAAGCTGGCGGTGTCCCAGCCCATGCAATGGGTGGGCGTAGAACCGGCCTATGCCACTGGAGTGTTACTGGTCGCGCCGGTGAGCCACTTGCCCATCTCCGGACAATCCCAGAACGAGCCCTACGGCTATGTGATGGCGGTGATCAGCATTCGCCAGCTGGTGGCCGACGGTTTGCCCAAGCCTGACCGGGATAACCTGATGATGCAGATAGTCGACACCTCCGACCTGCACATGCGCGTGCTTTTCGAGTCCGGCACGTTCGGGGCCAGCAAAAACGACCTTGTCGGCACGCGCCGCCTGACGCTGGGCGATCACGTCTACGCCCTGAACCTGCGTCCGAGCCAGGTATTCGAACAGGCCAACCACTCTTCGTTGTCCGCGATTCTGACCATGGGGGGCCTGCTCAGCCTGTTGCTCAGTGCCTTGCTCTATGTACTGGTGAGCCAACGCCAACGCGCGTTGAAACTGGTGGAGCAACGTACCGTGCAACTGCGTATGCGCGAGCAGGAGTTACGCGCGGCTCATGGCCAGTTGCGCAGCGTGCTCAATGCGGCCACGCAGGTCGCAATCATTGCCACCGACCTGCGCGGCGTCATCAACACCTTCAACGCCGGTGCGGAGCAGATGCTGGGGTTCGAGGCCGAGCAAGTGGTGGGCACACACACCCTGGAAAGCCTGCACCTGGCGGTGGAACTGGAGGCGCGTTCCGCCACTTTGAGTGTGGCCTTGGGCAAGCGTATTCCCGCGAGCCAGGCGATGTTGGTGGAAAGCCCGGACAACCTGCACGAAGCCCGCGAATGGACCTTGGTCCGCGAAGACGGCAGCCAGTTGACCGTAAACATGCTGGCCACCGTGCTGCTGGACGACCATGGTTTGTGGATCGGCCACCTGGCGATTTACCTGGACATTACCGAGCAAAAGCGTGCCTACGAGGCATTGGCGGCGCGGGACCGCCTGCTCAAGAAACTCAGCGCCCATGTCCCCGGCGGCATCTTCCAGTTCACCCTGGAGCCCCAGAACAACTGGAAATTCATCTACGCCAGTGATGGCATGCGCGACATCTATGAAATCGAGCCCGGC
This sequence comes from Pseudomonas sp. 58 R 12, assembly GCF_900005865.1. Classification (NCBI taxonomy): domain Bacteria; kingdom Pseudomonadati; phylum Pseudomonadota; class Gammaproteobacteria; order Pseudomonadales; family Pseudomonadaceae; genus Pseudomonas; species Pseudomonas sp. 58 R 12. The sequence continues at coordinate 77,950 of NZ_CVTP01000006.1, read as the reverse complement.
GTATTGCAGCAAGACGCGAAGAGGGTCTTTGAGCGTATCCATCCGCAGGATGTGGAACGGGTGCGCGCATCGATCCGCTTGTCCGCGTTGCAGTTGAGCCATTGGCGCGAAGAGTACCGGGTGCAGTTGCCACAACGCGGCCTGCGCTGGATTCGTGGGGAGGCCACCCCGGAAGAGTTACCGGGAGGCGGCACGCTGTGGCATGGCTATGTGTCGGATATTTCCGACTTGAAGCGGGTGGAAGAGGAGCTACGCGCGCTTTCCATCACTGACTCCCTGACCGGGATTCATAACCGCCGCTATTTTCAGGATCGCCTGAGGGCCGAGATGGTGAAGCTCAACCGCACCTCGGGGGCACTGTCGGTGATCATGCTGGATATCGATCACTTCAAGCGCATCAACGACAGGCATGGGCATGCCGTCGGCGATGGGGTATTGCAGGAGTTGTGCAAACGCATCAGCCAGCGCCTGCGCCGCACTGATGTGTTCTGTCGCCTGGGAGGCGAGGAATTCATGGTGCTGTGCCCCCATACCGATGGCGAGCAGGCCTACAGCCTGGCCATAGAGTTGTGGAGGTCACTGCGCAGCGCACCGATGGAGCCGGTCGGCACTGTCACCGCCAGCTTTGGCGTGGCCAGCTGGCGGGTGGATGAAGGTGTCGACGGGTTGCTGCTGCGCGCCGACTCAGCGGTGTACGTGGCCAAGCAGGCGGGCCGCGACCGCGTCGAGGCGGAACGGCTTCGGGCTTGATTAACAGGGTCTTCTAGGCAAAACACTATCAATGTGGGAGCTGTTGCTATTTAGAGGACAGGTGCAGCCGCTGCCAATTTAGGTTGGCGATACAGGTCCAGCAACACCTGGTCCAGCACCGACGAAGCGCCCCATGGCTTCGGATCGTTGAGAATCGCCACCACCGCCCAGGTATTGCCGTTGTTGTCGCGGCTGAACCCGGCGATGGCGCGCACGGTGTTCAAGGTGCCGGTCTTGACGTGGGCTTCGCCGCGCATGGCAGTGGTCTTCAGGCGCTTGCGCATGGTGCCGTCGGTGCCGGCAATTGGCATCGAGCTGATGTATTCCGCCGCGTAAGGGCTTTTCCACGCCGCTTGCAGCATGGCTGCCATCTCGCGGGCGCTGACGCGTTCAGCACGGGAAAGGCCGGAGCCGTTCTCCATCACCAAGTGCGGCGCGGTGATGCCTTTCTTCGCCAGCCACTGGCGCACTACGCGTTGCGCCGCCTTGGCATCGTCGCCATCGGCATCGTTGCGAAACTGTGCACCCAGGCTCAGGAACAACTGCTGGGCCATGGTGTTGTTACTGTATTTGTTGATGTCGCGGATGATTTCCGCCAGGTCCGGCGAGAACGCCCGGGCCAGCACTTTGGCATCCTTGGGCACGGGCGCCTGGATATCCCGGCCCTGGATAGTGCCGCCCAATTCCTTCCAGATCGCCCGTACGGCGCCGGCGGTGTAGGTGGCGTGGTCCAGCAGCGACAGATAGGTCTGCGAACTGCAGCCTTCGGCCAATTGGCCGCTGACCGTTACTGTCACGCTGCCATCGGCGGCGGTGACTGGGTTGTAGCGCACATCGCCGGTGCATTGCTTGGCGTTGGAGACCTTGACCTGGTTGTCGATGCGGATGCTGGCAATCGGCGGCTCGACCGACACCAGTACCCGGCCGGAATCATTGCGAGTCACAAAACGCAGCGCCTTCAGGTTGACCAGCAGCGCGTCTGGTTTGACCAGGAACGGCTTGTTCTCGTCATTGCCATCGTCATTGAACTCGGGCAATTGCGGTTGGATAAAGAAGCCACGGTCCAGCACCAAGTCACCGGTGACTTGCTGCACGCCGTTGGCGCGCAGGTCGCGCATCAGCAGCCAGAGTTTTTCCATGTTCAGCTTGGGGTCGCCGCCGCCCTTGAGGTACAGGTTGCCGTGCAACACACCACCGCTGAGGGTGCCGTCGGTGTAGAACTCGGTTTTCCACTGGTGGTTGGGGCCGAGCATTTCCAAGGCCGCGTAAGTGGTGACCAGTTTCATGGTGGACGCTGGGTTCACCGAGACGTCGGCATTGAATACGGTAGGCGTGCCCGGGCCGTTCAAAGGGATCATTACCAGGGACAACGCATTGTTTTGCAGTTTGGCTTTTGAAAGGGCCTGCTGAACATTCGGCGGCAGGGTGTTGTTGACGGGGGCAGCGGTGGCCGAAAAGGCCAGTGGCAGAATAAGACCGGCGAAAAACACTGAACGCAAAGATTTGATCATAAGAAGTAAAACCCTACTGCTGAGGAGGGTGAAAAAGGCGAGGGGTAAATAAGAAAAATCCCTCAATGGTCATGAAAGTGTCGGCATTATGCCCCAAGGTAGGCTCACTTGTAGCTGAACGATAGCGGGTATTCAGCGTTTTTTTTGCCGGCATTGTGCCGCCTGTCCCAGAGAGTCGGGCAATCGTCGCCTTAAACTGCTAAAGTGCCGCCCGTTATTACTTATGAGGATTGTTCCAATGGCGACTAACCGTTCCCAGCGTCTGCGCAAAAAACTGTGCGTTGATGAATTTCAAGAGCTGGGTTTCGAACTGAACCTGGACTTCAAAGAAGGCCTGAGTGAAGAAGCTACCGATGCTTTCCTCGAAGCATTCATCAAAGAAGCCATGGAAGCCAATGGTCTGGGCTATGTCGGCGGCGATGACTTCGGTCTGGTTTGCCTGCAGAAGCGTGGCTCTGTCAACGAAGAACAGCGCGTAGCTGTTGAAAGCTGGCTCAAAGGCCGCAGCGAACTGAAAAGCGCTGAAGTCAGCCCGTTGCTGGACGTGTGGTATCCGGAAAAGCCGATCAACGCGGCTAAGTGATACTAAAAAAAACGGCGACCTCAGGGTCGCCGTTTTTTTATGCCTTGCGCCAGTTCAGAATCAGCAGCGTCAACACCCCCGCCACAATTCCCCAGAACGCCGAACCGATGGAAAACAGCGTCAAGCCAGACGCGGTAACCATAAAGGTGATCAGCGCCGCTTCCCGTTCCTTCGGCTCATTCATGGCGATACTCAAGCCATTGATGATCGAGCCAAACAACGCCAGGGCTGCAATCGACAGCACCAGTTCCTTGGGCAAGGCTGCGAACAAGGCCGCCAAAGTCGCGCCGAACACTCCCGCGATTCCGTAGAACACCCCGCACCACACCGCCGCGGTGTAGCGCTTGTTACGATCCTCATGGGCATGTGGCCCGGTGCAGATGGCCGCGCTGATCGCTGCCAGGTTGATGCCGTGGGAGCCGAACGGCGCCAGCACCAGGGACGCCAGGCCGGTGGCGGTGATCAGGGGCGAGGCGGGCACGGTGTAACCGTCGGCCCTGAGTACCGCGACGCCGGGCATGTTCTGTGAGGTCATCGCGACCACGAACAGTGGAATGCCGATGCTGATGGTCGCCGCCAGCGAGAAGTGCGGCGTGGTCCACACCGGCGTTGCTACTTCCAGGTGAAACCCGCTGAAATCCAGGAGCCCCATCAACCCCGACAATCCCGTGCCGATCACCAGCGCGGCCAGCACCGCGTAACGCGGCGACAGGCGTTTGATGATCAAGTAAGTGAAGAACATCCCCAGCACCAGCCCGGTACGATGCTGCGCGGCAACGAAGATCTCGCTGCCGATCTTGAACAGAATACCCGCCAGCAGGGCGGCCGCGAGTGACGCCGGAATACGCCTGACCAGTTTTTCAAAGCTGCCGGTCAGCCCGCAAATCGTCACCAGCACGGCGCAGGTGATGTAGGCGCCGATGGCCTCGCCATAGCTGACGCCGCCAAGGCTGGTGATCAGCAGCGCCGCGCCTGGCGTCGACCAGGCAATGGTGATGGGCGTGCGATAACGCAAGGACAGGCCGATGCTGCACACCGCCATGCCGATGGAAATCGCCCAGATCCATGAAGAAATCTGCGCCGTGGTCAAGCCGGCGGCTTGCCCGGCCTGGAACATCAGCACCAGGGAGCTGGTGTAGCCGGTCATCATGGCGATGAAGCCGGCGACGACGGCCGACGCAGACGTGTCGGCCAGCGGGCGCAAAGGCGCTTGGGTGGCGTCGTTCATGAAGAGGCGTTCCTTTTACCTGGGTTTTTGCCGTTGGCGGCACGGATTCAAGCCTAAACTCAAACGTAACGACTCATTGCAATACAGCCGACGGCGCAAACAGCCGTACAGTGTGTTGGCGCATCCGGTTGTGTACAATGTGCCCTGTTTTTAGGTGATACTTGCCAGCGACCCGCTGTTGACGTATTACCGTTAATTCGCCGCCGTTCTCCAAACCCGAGTGCCCATGAACGAACAGTTGCAACCTCTCAAGAAAACACCGCGAGCCGGCAAGGCCGGTCGCAGCGGAACCCAGGACGATATCGTCTACGCGCATATCTTCGAGGCGATCCTCGAACAACGCCTGGCACCCGGTACTAAATTGAGTGAAGAGGCACTGGGCGAAATCTTCGGCGTCAGCCGCACCATCATTCGCCGCGCCCTGTCGCGCCTGGCCCATGAAGGCGTGGTGCTGCTGCGGCCCAATCGCGGTGCGGTGGTGGCCAGCCCGAGCGTCGAGGAAGCGCGCCAGGTGTTCCTCGCGCGACGTCTGGTGGAGCGGGCGATCACAGAATTGGCGGTGCAACACGCCACCGCCGAACAACTGGCCGAGCTGCGCCAGATGGTCAACGACGAACGCGACAGCTTCTCTCGTGGCGACCGCGGTGCGGGTATCCGCCTCTCCGGCGAGTTCCACCTCAAGCTGGCCGAAGCGGCGAAGAACGCGCCGCTGATCAGCTTCCAGCGCAGCCTGGTGTCACAGACCTCATTGATCATCGCCCAGTACGAAAGCGGCAACCGCTCGCACTGTTCCTATGATGAACACACCCAGCTGATCGATGCGATCGAAGCGCGGGATGCGGCGTTGGCGGTGAATTTGATGATGCACCACATGGACCATATCGACAGCAAGCTCAACCTCGATGAGGAAAGCGCGTCGGATGATTTGCACGCGGTGTTTTCGCATTTGTTGCAGACCAAGAAGCCAGGGCGCTCTTCGGTCAAACTGTAATTTCCCAGGCTCACCCGGAATTAAAAATGTGGGAGCGGGTTTGCTCCCACATTTGGTTTTGTGTGGTGACTAATATTAGCGCTGGTGCACCAATTGCCCCGCCGCATACGTCTGCATCACCGTTCGATCATCCCCCAGTGTCATCAACACAAACAACGTCTCGGCAATGTTATTCGCCTGCTTCAAGCGATAGCTCAGTAACGGCGTAGCGTTGTAGTCCAACACCAAAAAGTCCGCATCCGTCCCCGGCTGCAACGTGCCGATCTTGTCTTCCAACCGCAGCGCCCGCGCACCGCCCAGGGTCGCCAGGTACAGCGATTTGAACGGGCTCAACCGCGCGCCCTGCAACTGCATGACCTTGTAGGCTTCGTTCAAGGTTTGCAGCAACGAGAAACTGGTGCCGCCGCCCACGTCCGTGCCCAGGCCTACATTTAACTTGTGCTTCTCGGCCATCGGCAGGTTGAACAAACCGCTGCCGAGGAACAAGTTCGAGGTCGGGCAAAACGCGACGGCCGAGCCCGTTTCAGCCAGTCGCGCGCATTCGTCATCGCACAGGTGCACGCCATGGGCAAACACCGAGCGCTCGCCCAGCAATTGGTAGTGGTCGTACACGTCCAGGTAGCCATTGCGCTCCGGGAAGAGTGCCTTCACCCACTCAACTTCCTGTTTGTTCTCACTGATATGGGTCTGCATGTACAGGTCCGGGTATTCGCCCAGCAGTTGCCCGGCCAACGCCAATTGCTCCGGCGTGCTGGTCGGCGCAAAGCGCGGCGTGACCGCATAGTGCAGGCGGCCCTTGCCGTGCCAGCGCTCGATCAGCGCCTTGCTCTCCTGGTAGCCGGATTCGGCGGTATCGGTCAGGTAGTCCGGCGCGTTGCGGTCCATCATCACCTTGCCGGCGATCATGCGCAGGTCGAGCTTTTCAGCCGCTTCAAAAAACGCATTCACTGACTGCGGATGCACGCTGCCAAACACCAGCGCGGTGGTGGTGCCGTTGCGCAGCAATTCCTTGATGAAGATATCCGCGACTTCCTCGGCGTGAGCCTTGTCGGCGAACTGGCTTTCGCACGGGAACGTGTAGGTGTTCAGCCAATCCAGCAATTGCTCCCCATACGCGCCGACCATGCCGGTTTGCGGCAGGTGGATATGGGTGTCGATCAGGCCGGGCGTGATCAGCGCGTCCTGGTAGTGGGTGATATCGATATCGGCGGGCAACGTCGGCAGTAAATCGCCGGCATGGCCGACCGCGCTGATCCGGCCGTTTTCGATCACCAGCAGGCCGTCTTCGAAATACTCGTAGGACGCTTCGATCCCCACTTCAGCGGGGTCGGCGATGCTGTGCAGAATGGCGGCACGGTAGGCTTTGCGAGTCAAAGGCATGATCGTCTCAATTCAAAGGGCTTGGCTGCGACGCGAAGCCGGCAGCAGTTTGGCAATGGGTTCGGCGCTGGCGGTGTGCTGGCCGAAATTCGCGTTATAGGTGGCGATGATTTCGCCGGCGATGGAAATGGCGATCTCCACCGGCAATTTGCCCTTCACCTCGGTGAGGCCCATGGGGCAGCGCATGCGTTGCAGCTGCGCGGCGTCGAAGCCGCGATCACGCAGGCGATGTTCGAATTTGACCCGTTTGGTCTTTGAGCCAATCAGGCCGAAATAGGCAAAGTCATTGCGTTTGAGCAGGGCGGCGGTCAGTTCCAGGTCCAGTGCGTGATTGTGAGTCATCACGATGCAGTAACTGCCTGCCGGCAAGTCGGCGATTTCGTCGACCGGCTCTTCGCTGACGATTTTACGCACGCCTTGCGGGATATGTTCCGGAAACTCCTGGTCGCGCGAATCGATCCAACGCACCCGGCACGGCAGGCTCGCCAGCAACGGCACCAATGCGCGCCCAACATGCCCGGCGCCAAACACCGCGATCTGCGCCTGCACTTGGCCCATGGGTTCGAACAGCAGCACGGTCACGCCGCCACAGCACTGGCCCAGGCTCGCGCCGAGGCTGAAGCGTTCCAGGTGGGTGTTCTGCTGGCCACGTACGAGCATGTCGCGGGCGATCTGCATGGCTTTGTATTCCAAGTGCCCGCCGCCGATGGTGTCGAAGGTCTGCGCGGCGCTGATTACCATCTTTGAACCGGCGTTGCGCGGCGTGGAGCCGAGCTCTTCGATGATGGTCACCAGGACGCAGGGTTCGCCCTGGTTTTGCAGGTCGGCGAGGGCGCTGATCCAGTTGTTCATAGTCACCTCCAGTGGTGTCTGTGAGGCCGCTATCGCAGGCAAGCCAGCTCCCACAGTTGATCGGGTTCACAGATCAACATGTGGGAGCCGGGCTTGCCCGCGATGGCAGCGCCTCGGTCTAGAGCGAAGCCATCTCGGTTTCAGTCTCAATGGCTTTCGCCGCCTGCAACTGCCGCATCTGCTCACACCCCCACAACACCCGTTCCGGCGTCGCCGGTGCGTCAATCTTCGGCTGATGGCGATAATCACCCAGGCTCGCCACCGCGTCCTTGATCGCGCACCACGAAGCAATCCCGAGCATGAACGGCGGCTCGCCCACGGCCTTGGAATGGAACACCGTGTCTTCCGGGTTCTTGCGGTTTTCCACCAGCTTGACGCGCAGGTCCAGCGGCATGTCCGCGACGGCTGGGATCTTGTAGCTGGCAGGGCCGTTGGTCATCAGCTTGCCCTTGTTGTTCCACACCAGCTCTTCCATGGTCAGCCAGCCCATGCCCTGGATAAAGCCGCCTTCGACCTGGCCGATGTCGATGGCCGGGTTCAGCGAGGCGCCGACGTCGTGGAGGATGTCGGTGCGCAGCATCTTGTATTCGCCGGTCAGGGTGTCGACGATCACTTCGCAACAGGCCGCGCCGAACGCGAAGTAGTAGAACGGCCGACCGCGTGACTGGCTGCGGTCGTAGAAGATTTTCGGGGTCTTGTAGAAGCCGGTGCTCGACAGCGAAACCTGGGCGAAATACGCCTGCTGGATCAACGCCTCAAAGGTCAGGATCTGGTCGCGCACGCGCACATGGCCGTTGTGGAACTCCACATCTGCCTCGCTCACGTCGTACTTGCGCGCGGCAAACTCCACCAGGCGCTGCTTGATGGTTTCGGCGGCGTTCTGCGCGGCCTTACCGTTCAGGTCAGCACCGCTGGAGGCGGCGGTCGGCGAGGTGTTGGGCACTTTGTCAGTGTTGGTGGCGGTGATCTGTACGCGGTCGATCTCCACCTGGAACACCTCGGCCACCACCTGCGCGACCTTGGTGTTCAAACCCTGGCCCATCTCGGTGCCGCCATGGTTCAGGTGGATGCTGCCGTCGGTATAGATGTGGATCAGTGCACCCGCCTGGTTGAGAAAGCTGGCGGTAAACGAAATGCCGAACTTCACCGGCGTCAGCGCCAGGCCTTTTTTCAGGATCGGGCTGTGGGCGTTGTACAGGCGAATCGCTTCGCGGCGCTCGGCGTATTGGCTGCTGGCTTCAAGCTCAGCGGTCATCTCTTCGAGCATGTTGTGCTCGACGGTCTGGTAGTAGTGGGTGACGTTGCGCTCGGTCTTGCCGTAGTAGTTGGCCTTGCGCACCGCCAGCGGGTCGAGCGCCAAATGGCGGGCGATGGCGTCCATCACTTCCTCGATGGCGACCATGCCTTGCGGGCCGCCGAAGCCACGGTAGGCGGTGTTGGACGCAGTGTTGGTCTTGCAGCGATGGCCGTTCACCGTGGCATCGCCGAGGTAATACGCGTTGTCGGAGTGGAACATTGCACGGTCGACAATCGAGTTGGACAGGTCCGGCGAACAGCCGCAGTTACCCGCCAGCTCCAGGTTGATGCCGTGCAGGCGACCGCTGTCGTCGAAGCCGACGTCGTATTCGATATAGAAGGGGTGGCGCTTGCCGGTCATCAGCATGTCTTCCACACGCGGCAGGCGCATCTTGGTCGGCTGGCCAGTGAGGCGTGCAACCACCGCGCACAAGCACGCCGGGCTTGCGGCCTGGGTTTCCTTGCCGCCGAAACCACCGCCCATGCGGCGCATATCCACGACGATCTTGTTCATCGACACGTCGAGTACTTCGGCCACCAGTTTCTGCACTTCGGTGGGGTTTTGCGTAGAGCAATAGACGATCATGCCGCCGTCTTCGGTGGGCATCACCGACGAGATCTGGGTTTCCAGGTAGAAGTGTTCCTGGCCGCCGATATGAAGAGTGCCCTGGATACGGTTTTTGGCCGTGGCCAATGCGCCGACTGAATCACCGCGCTGGTGGGTGTGGCTGTCGAGCACGAAGTGTTTTTTGCGAAACGCCTCGACCACATCCAGCACCGGTTCCAGGTCTTCGTATTCGATCACCGCCGCCATCGCTGCTTTGCGTGCGGTGTCCAGGTCGCGGGCAGCCACAGCGAGTACAACCTGGCCGACGTACTGCACCGTATCAATCGCCAGCAACGGATCGCCGGGCATCAGCGGGCCGATGTCTTTCAGGCCCGGCACGTCTTCATGGGTGATAACAATGCGCACGCCTTCAAAGGCATAGCAGGGTGCGGTGTCGATGCTGATGATCCGCGCGTGGGCACGGTCGGACATGCGCGCATACAGGTGCAATTGGTTGGGGAATTCAAGGCGGTCATCGATGTATTGCGCTTCACCGCTGACGTGCTTGGCGGCGCTGTCATGCTTGACGCTGCGGCCCACGCCAGAGGTGAGGTCCTGGGCGAACAGCTCGGCAAGTTCGGCTTGGGTTTTAACGACGGCGTGATGGTTAGACATAAGCGGTCACCCGAGTCTCGATGTGCGGCGTTTGCAGTTCGATGAAGTATTTGCGCAGCAGGTTCTGCGCGCTGAGCAGGCGATATTCCTTGCTGGCGCGGAAGTCTGACAGCGGGGTGAAATCCTCGGCCAGGGCGGCGCAGGCTTGTTCGACGGTGGCCGAGTTCCAGGTGGCGCCGAGCAATACCGTCTCGCAGTTTTTTGCGCGTTTTGGCGTAGCAGCCATGCCGCCGAAGGCGACGCGGGCGTCGCTGATCACACCGTTTTCAATCTTCAAATTGAACGCGGCGCACACGGCGGAAATGTCATCGTCCAGGCGCTTGGAAACCTTGTAGGCGCGGAACAACGCGTGGCCCTTCGGCACGATGATTTTCTCGATGAACTCGCTGTCCTGGCGCGCGGTGACGCGGTAATCGATGAAGTAATCTTCAAGCGCCAGGGTGCGGCGGGTTTCGCCCTTGCACAGCACGATCTGCGCGCCGAGGGCGATCAGCAGCGGTGGCGAATCACCAATCGGCGACGCATTGCCGATATTGCCGCCCAGGGTGCCCTGGTTGCGGATTTGCAGAGAGGCGAAGCGATGCAGCAGTTCGCCAAAGTCCGGGTATTCCGCGTTCAACGCGGCGTAGCAATCGGAGAGGGCGGTGGCCGCGCCGATTTCCAGGCGGTCGTCGAACTCTTCGATGCGCTTCATTTCTTCAATGTTGCCGACGTAGATCATCACCGGCAGCGTGCGGTGGAACTGGGTGACTTCCAGCGCCAGGTCGGTGCCGCCGGCCAGCAAGCGCGCTTGGGGATAAGCATCGTAGAGGTCGGCCAGATCGGCAACGGTCAACGGCACCAGGCAACGTTTGTCGCCGCTGTTGAGTTCACCGGTTTGTGTCGGCGCAATGGCTTTGAGGCGGGCGATGGTGTCGGCCTGGCGGCTGTCGAACTGATCCTGGGGTTTGTTGCAGCAAGCCTGTTCGGCGGCCGCGAGAATCGGGCGATAACCGGTGCAGCGGCACAGGTTGCCGGCCAGGGCTTCATGGGCTTTCTGGCTGTCGGGGGCGTCGCTGTTCTTTTGCAGGGCAAACAATGACATCACAAAACCGGGGGTGCAAAAGCCGCATTGTGAACCGTGGCACTCGACCATGGCCTGTTGCACGCTGTGCAGTTGGCCTTGGTGCTTGAGGTCTTCGACGCTGATCAGTTGTTTGCCGTGCAGGGACGAGACAAAGGTCAGGCAGGAGTTGAGGCTGCGATAACGGATCTGCTCGGCGCCTTGATCGTCCGTGTGCAGTTCGCCGACCACCACGGTGCAGGCACCGCAATCGCCGCTGGCGCAGCCTTCCTTGGTGCCGGATTTGCCCACATGCTCGCGCAGATAGTTGAGCACAGTCAGGTTGGGGTCCAGGGCGTGCTCGCTACGGAGTTCCTGGTTAAGTAAAAACTGGATCACGGAAGGCCTCGCAGACTCATTATTGTTGTTAACCGCTTTGCGCCGAATCTAGTCATGTCTGACTTTTCGGTCAATTGTTTTCTGACCTAATGGTCAAGAAAATGCGATCGCAACACGTTCAATTATGGTCCAGTCTTCTGGAACCGTTGTTTTTGCGGGCTTATGCACTGCAATCTTTGCTTATTCCGTGCCAAATTCGCCACGGTGGGCGTAGCGCCATCAGCGGGCCAATGCGCTACACTGCCGCGCTTGTATTGATAGAAGATTTTGAAGGGAAAACATGACGTTCAAGGCGCCGGACAGTCTCGCCGAGCAAATCGCTCACCACCTCGCCGAACGCATCATTCGCGGCGATCTCAAGCCTGGGGAGCGGATCCAGGAGCAAAAGGTCACGCTGGCACTCAATGTCAGCCGTGGTTCCGTGCGTGAAGCCTTGTTGATCCTCGAACGTCGCCACCTGATCGCGATCCTGCCGCGCCGTGGCGCCCACGTCACCGAACTCACCGCGCACAAGGTGCAGAGCCTGTGTACGTTAATGGGCGAGATGTACATCCTGCTCGGCAATGCGGTTGCCGAAGGCTGGCAAAGCCAGGTCGACATGGCGCCGTTTCTGCAAATACAGCAGCGCCTGCAGGTCAGCTATGAGCGCGAGGACATCCGCGCCTTCGTTGAAGAAAGCTTCAATGTCATGCGCGCCGCGTACCCCTTCGCCAACAACCCCTATTTGCAGGAAACCGTCGAGAACCTGCAGCCAGCGATGAACCGTGCCTATTACCTGGCCCTGGATCAACGCAAGGCGTCCATGAGCGAGTACCTGGCCCTGTTCGAACAACTGCTCGCCGCTGTACTGGCCCGTGACCTGGTGCAGATTCGCCTGGTGCTGTCGGCCTACTGCCAGCGCAGTTCATCGCTGGTCATCGCCGCGTTGGCGGACGCCTAAACGTGCGGCTCAAGTGCATCAAACTGGCGGGGTTCAAATCCTTCGTCGACCCGACCACGGTGAACTTCCCCAGTAATATGGCGGCGGTGGTCGGGCCCAATGGTTGCGGCAAGTCGAACATCATCGACGCCGTACGCTGGGTGATGGGCGAGAGCTCGGCAAAAAACCTGCGCGGCGAATCGATGACCGACGTCATCTTCAACGGTTCCACCAGCCGCAAGCCCGTCAGCCAGGCCAGCATCGAACTGGTATTTGACAACTCCGACGGCACCTTGGTCGGCGAGTACGCGGCCTACGCCGAAATCTCGATCCGCCGCAAAGTGACGCGCGACAGCCAGAACAGTTACTTCCTCAACGGCACCAAGTGTCGCCGTCGGGACATCACCGATATTTTCCTCGGCACAGGCTTGGGCCCGCGCAGCTACTCGATCATCGAGCAGGGCATGATCTCCAAGCTGATCGAAGCCAAGCCCGAAGACCTGCGTAACTTTATCGAGGAAGCGGCCGGCATCTCCAAGTACAAGGAGCGCCGCCGCGAGACCGAAAACCGCATCCGCCGTACCCACGAGAACCTCGCCCGCCTGACCGACCTGCGCGAAGAGCTGGAGCGCCAGTTGGAGCGCCTGCACCGCCAGGCCCAGGCCGCCGAGAAGTACCAGGAATACAAGGGCGAAGAGCGCCAGCTCAAGGCACAACTGTCGGCCCTGCGTTGGCAAGCGTTGAATGACCAGGTTGGCCAGCGCGAAGCGATCATTGGCACCCAGGAAATCAGTTTTGAAGCGCTGGTGGCCGAGCAGCGCAATGCCGACGCCAGCATCGAACGCCTGCGTGATGGGCACCACGACCTGTCCGAGCGCTTCAATCTGGTGCAGGGCCGCTTCTATTCGGTGGGCGGCGATATTGCTCGCGTCGAGCAGAGCATCCAGCACGGCCAGCAGCGCTTGCGCCAATTGCAGGATGACTTGAAGGAAGCCGAGCGCGCGCGCCTGGAAACAGAATCTCACCTGGGCCACGACCGCACGTTGCTGCTGACCCTTGGCGAAGAGCTGGACATGCTCACCCCCGAGCAGGAAATCACCAGCGCCGCCGCCGAAGAGGCTGCTGCCGCTCTGGAAGAAGCCGAAACCACTATGCACGGCTGGCAGGAGCAGTGGGACACCTTCAACCTGCAATCCGCCGAGCCGCGTCGCCAGGCCGAGGTGCAGCAGTCGCGCATCCAGCAATTGGAAACCAGCATGGAGCGCCTGGCCGAACGCCAGCGTCGTCTGCAGGAAGAGCGTGTGTTGCTCGCCGCCGACCCGGAAGACGCGGCAATCATGGCGCTGAGCGAGCAACTGGCCGAAAGCGAAATGACGCTCGAGGAGCTGGAAGCCAGCGAAGAACAGCAAGTGGAGCGCCTGGAGCAATTGCGTCAGCAATTGCAACAGGCGACCCAGGCGCAGCAGCAGGCCCAGGGTGATTTGCAGCGGCTCAATGGGCGCTTGGCCTCCCTTGAGGCCTTGCAGCAAGCCGCCCTGGACCCAGGCACCGGTACGGCTGAATGGTTGCGCGAGCAGCATTTGGCCGAACGCCCGCGATTAGCGGAAGGCTTGAAGGTCGAGGCGGGTTGGGAGCTGGCGGTGGAAACCGTGCTCGGCGCCGACCTGCAGGCTGTGCTGGTGGATGATTTTGGCGGCTTCGACCTGGCCGGTTTTGCCCAGGGTGATCTGCGCTTGCTCAGCCCTGCGGCCGATGGCACGCGGGTGCCGGGCAGTTTGCTGGACAAGGTCGAAGCGGCAATTGATCTGTCGCCGTGGCTGGGCCAGGTCAAACCGGTTGAATCACTTGAGCAGGCCTTGGCCCAGCGCGGCCAGCTTGGCGTCGGCGAGAGCCTGATCAGCCGCGACGGCTACTGGGTCGGTCGCCATTTCCTGCGGGTACGCCGTGCCAGTGAAGCCGAAAGCGGCGTCCTGGCCCGAGGCCAGGAAATCGTCAACCTGAGCGCCGAACGCGAAGAACGCGAAGCCACTCTCGAAAGCCTGGAAACCGAACTGCAGACCCTGCGCGCCACCCAGCGCCAGCAAGAGACCGGCCGCGAACACCTGCGCCGCCTGTTGCAGGACGAAGCGCGCCAGCAAGGCGAGCTCAAGGCCCAGCTCTCCGCGAGCAAAGCCAAGGCCGAACAGTTGACCCTGCGCCGCACCCGTCTTGATGAAGAAGTCGCCGAGATGGGCGAACAACGCGCGCTCGAACACGAGCAGATCGGCGAAGCGCGCCTGCAGTTGCAGGAGGCCCTGGACAGCATGGCCCTCGACACCGAGCAACGTGAATTGCTGCTGGCCCAGCGCGACAGCCTGCGCGAACGCCTCGACCGCGTGCGCCAGGAAGCCCGCCAGCACAAAGACCACGCCCACCAATTGGCAGTGCGCCTCGGCTCCCTGCGCGCCCAGCACAACTCCACGGCTCAGGCCCTTGAGCGCCTGGAGATGCAATCGGAACGCCTCACCGAAAAGCGCGAGCAGTTGAGCCTCAATCTGGAGGAGGGCGAAGCGCCGTTGGAAGAGCTGCGCCTCAAGCTCGAAGAATTGCTCGACAAGCGCATGACCGTCGACGAAGAACTCAAGACCGCGCAGATCGCCCTGGAAGACGCCGACCGCGAATTGCGCGACGCCGAAAAACGCCGGACCCAGGCCGAGCAACAGTCCCAGCTTATCCGCGGTCAGCTCGAACAGCAGCGCATGGAATGGCAAGCCCTGACCGTGCGCCGCAAGACCCTGCAAGACCAATTGCTGGAAGACGGCTACGACCTGCACGGCGTGCTCAACACCCTGACCGCCCAGGCCAACGAGAAAGAGGCCGAAGAAGAACTCGAACGCATTGCTGCGCGTATCCAGCGACTGGGCGCGATCAACTTGGCGGCCATTGACGAATACCAGCAACAATCCGAGCGTAAACGTTATCTGGATGCCCAGAACGCCGACCTGGTGGAAGCGCTGGACACCTTGGAAAACGTGATCCGCAAGATCGACAAGGAAACCCGTAACCGCTTCAAAGATACCTTTGATCAGATTAATGCCGGTTTACAGGCGTTATTCCCAAAAGTTTTCGGCGGTGGCAGCGCTTACTTGGAACTGACGGGCGAAGATCTACTCGATACAGGGGTAACGATCATGGCGCGGCCTCCGGGCAAGAAGAACAGCACCATCCATTTGTTGTCCGGCGGCGAGAAAGCCCTGACCGCATTGGCCCTGGTATTTGCCATCTTCAAGTTGAACCCGGCGCCGTTCTGCATGCTTGATGAAGTTGACGCCCCGCTGGATGACGCTAACGTTGGACGGTACGCGCGGTTGGTCAAAGAGATGTCCCAGACCGTGCAGTTCATCTATATCACCCACAATAAGATCGCCATGGAAATGGCGGATCAGTTGATGGGTGTGACGATGCATGAGCCCGGCTGCTCGCGTTTGGTAGCGGTGGATGTCGAAGAAGCGATGGCGTTGGTGGAGTCTTGAGCCCTGCCGGGGGAGAATTTTTATAGCGTGCGGTAAGACGCTTTACCGGTCTGGCGAAAGTGGCAAATGGACATATTTGTTCAAGCCATTTTGACAGACGGTGTAAAGTTATCTTTGGTCGTGCTAGTTTAATGTCAAATTTTCATCTGCGTGGGCAAAACGTCAGTCAGAACATAGAGTTGGCGCCACGTTTTAAAGCGGTTTGCACAGTGCTAAACCCCTTATTTTTCAGCATTTTTTATTAGAGGCACGGGATTACATGGAAATCGGTCTGCGCGAGTGGCTGATCGTCATCGGCATCATTGTCATTGCCGGTATTCTTTTTGATGGCTGGCGCCGCATGCGCGGTGGCAAGGGGAAGCTTAAATTTCGTCTGGACCGCAATCTGTCCAACTTGCCTGACGACGACGGTGCCGCCGAGCTGCTGGGGCCGCCCCGTGTGCTCGATACCCATAAAGAACCTCAGTTGGACGAGCACGACTTGCCGTCGATGAGCGCGCCGCTGCGTGAAGCCCGCGAGCCGTCGTCCAAACGTGGCAAGCGCGCCAGTGCCGGCGCTGCCGAGCCGCATCAGGGCGACTTGAACCTTGACGTCGATGAAGGCCCGAGCTTCAGCAGCCGCGACGATGATTTCCCGGACGAAAACGTCGGCAAGACCTCCAGCGCGCCGCGCCAATCGGTCAACGACCAGCCCGCCGCCGAAGAAGTGCTGGTGATCAGCGTGATCTGCCGCGACGCCGCCGGTTTCAAAGGCCCGGCCCTGCTGCAGAACATCCTGGAAAGCGGCCTGCGTTTTGGCGAGATGGATATTTTCCACCGTCACGAAAGCATGGCGGGTAACGGCGAAGTACTGTTCTCCATGGCCAATGCGGTCAAGCCGGGCACTTTCGACCTGGACGATATCGACCTGTTCAGCACCCCGGCAGTGAGCTTCTTCCTTGGCCTGCCAGGCCCACGTCACCCGAAACAAGCATTCGACGTGATGGTGGCCGCAGCCCGCAAGCTGTCCCAGGAACTGAATGGCGAGCTCAAGGACGACCAGCGCAGCGTCCTCACTGCGCAGACCATCGAACATTACCGTCAGCGCATCGTCGAGTTCGAGCGTCGCGCCCTGACACAGAAACGCTGAGGCCTGATCTTAAGCGTTGCCTGTAGAATCCGTGCACTAACATATTGAGCAGCTTCGGCTGCTCTTTTGCTTTATGAGAGAACACCCATGACCGCCGCCCCTACCCGCATCCTCGAACTGCGCGCTGAACTGGATCAGCACAACTACCGTTACCACGTCCTCGACGAGCCAAGCATTCCGGACGCCGAGTACGACCGGTTGTTCCATGAGCTCAAGGCCCTGGAGGCCGAGCATCCGGAGCTGATTACGCGGGACTCACCGACGCAGCGGGTCGGCAGTGCGGCGCTGTCGGCGTTCACGCAGGTGAAGCACGAGATTCCGATGCTCAGCCTGGGCAACGCGTTTGATGAAACCACCATGCTGGAGTTCGATCGCCGGGTGACCGAAGGTCTCGACCTGCCGGCGGGCGATCTGTTTGGCGGTGGCGTGGCGGTGGAGTACAGCTGCGAGCCCAAGCTGGACGGCCTGGCGGTCAGCCTGCTGTATCAGGATGGCGAGTTGGTACGGGGCGCCACCCGTGGCGACGGCACCACCGGTGAAGACATCAGCGTCAACGTGCGCACCGTGCGCAATATTCCATTGAAGCTGCACGGCAGCGGCTGGCCGGCCACCCTCGAGGTGCGCGGCGAAGTGTTCATGTCCAAGGCCGGTTTCGAACGGCTCAACGCCTCGCAACTGGAAGTTGGTGGCAAGACCTTCGCCAACCCGCGCAATGCCGCCGCCGGCAGCCTGCGCCAGTTGGACTCGAAGATCACTGCCAGCCGTCCGCTGGAATTCTGCTGCTACGGCGTGACCACCGATATTAGCGACACCCACATTGGTAACCTGCAGCAGCTTAAAAAATGGGGCATGCCCATCAGTCACGAGCTGAAGCTGGCCAAGGGCATCCAGGATTGCCTGGAGTACTACCGCGATATCGGCGAGCGGCGGAACAGCCTGCCGTATGAGATCGACGGTGTGGTGTTCAAGGTCAATAGCATTGCCTCCCAGCGCGAACTGGGCTTCCGCGCCCGCGAACCGCGCTGGGCCATCGCGCATAAATTCCCGGCCCTGGAAGAGCTGACCGAACTGCTCGACGTGGAATTCCAGGTTGGCCGCACCGGCGCCGTCACCCCAGTAGCGCGCTTGAAACCGGTCAAAGTCGCGGGCGTCACCGTGTCCAACGCGACCTTGCACAACATGGACGAAGTGGCGCGCCTGGGCGTGATGATCGGCGATACCGTGATCATCCGCCGTGCCGGTGACGTAATCCCACAAGTCGTGTCGGTGGTGCTCGAGCGGCGCCCGGCAACGGCGCGTGCAGTGCCGATCCCCGAGCGCTGCCCGGTGTGCGGTTCCCACGTGGAGCGCACGCAACTGGTCAAGCGCAGCAAAGGCAAGGAAACCGTCAGCGAAGGCGCGGTGTACCGATGCGTTGGCCGCCTGGCCTGTGGCGCGCAACTCAAGCAAGCGATCATCCATTTTGTCTCGCGGCGTGCCATGGATATCGACGGCCTCGGCGACAAGACCATCGAACAGTTGGTGGACGAAAAACTCATCGGCTCGCCGGCGGACCTCTACAAACTGAAGTACGAGCAGATCATCGACCTGGAAGGCTTCGCCGATATTTCCAGCAAGAAGCTGATTACCGCCATCGAAAACAGCAAGACCCCGACCCTGGCGCGCTTTATCTATGCCCTGGGCATTCCCGACGTAGGCGAGGAGACCGCCAAGGTGCTGGCGCGCTCCCTGGCCTCGCTGGAACGTGTGCAGAAGGCCTTGCCGGAAGTGCTGACGTACTTGCCGGACGTCGGTCTGGAAGTGGCGCACGAGATCCACAGCTTCTTTGAAGACAGCCATAACCAGGATGTGATCGGTGCGCTGCTGTCGCCGGATGAATGCGGCCTGCAATTGCAGGAACAGGGCGACCTGAGTGCCGAATTCGCCGCCAGCACCACGTTGGGTGGCTTGCTCGACAAGTTGCACGTGCCGAGCGTCGGCCCGGGCGCTGCGCAGAAACTGGCGGACAAGTTCGGCACCCTCGAAGGCGTGATCAAGGCGGACTGGCTGGATATGCGCCAGGCCCTGCCCGAGAAACAGGCCAAGGCCGTACGCGACTTTTTTGACAACCAAGGCAATGCCAACCGCGCCCTGGCCATCGAGCAGCAGCTCAAGGACTTCGGCATGCACTGGCTGAGCGAGAAGAAAGTCGTCGAAGGTTTGCCCGAAGCCGGGCACACCTGGGTGCTCACCGGCTCCCTGGAGCTGATGAGTCGCGACGTGGCGAAGGAAAAACTCGAAAGCCTCGGCGCCAAGGTGGCGGGTTCCGTCTCGGCGAAAACCCATTGCGTGGTGGCGGGGCCGGGGGCGGGTTCCAAGCTGGCCAAGGCCAGCGAGTTGGGCCTGAAGGTTCTGGATGAAGAAGCCTTCGTGGTCTTCCTCGCCAAGCACGACATTTCCGTCTGATCTGCGTCTGTAGTGAGCGGGCTTGCCCCGCGCTGGGCTGCGAAGCAGCCCCAATAGGGCCTATAAGGTCTGTCAGGAAATTTGAGGCGCCTGGTTTTAGGGCGGCTTCGCCACCCAGCGCGGGCAAGCCCGCTCACTACAGGGTGTGGTTATATTTTCGGAACGATCTTCGAAGGGAAATGATCTAGTCTCAGTCACCCAGGGAGAGATCGCCATGTTCCGCTACTTCGAGCAACTCAGTTCGCGCATTGCTGCACCGTTCGTAGCTGGCACGTCTCGCGATAGCAAGGTGTGGCAGTGCCGGTGCGGTCAATCGCTGTTTTTTCGCAACAGCCAATGCCTGGCCTGCCAGGCGTTGCTGGGGTATCAAGCGCAACAAAGTCGCCTGTCCTCCCTGCAACCCGGTCCCGTCGAGGGCACCTGGCTACAGGACGACAACCTCGCCGCCGGCGCCTTCCGCCGCTGCGCCAACCTCGACACGCCGGCCGCCTGCAACTGGCTGATCCCGGCCCACAGCACGGCATCGCTGTGCGTGGCCTGCAGCTTGAACCGCACCATCCCCGACCTGTCGATCGCGGAAAACCACGACCGCTGGCGCAAGGTCGAGACCGCCAAGCGCCGCTTGGTCGCGCAACTGATCAGCTTGGGTTTGCGCGTGGTGCCAAAGAGTGCCGATGAAGATAACGGCCTGGCCTTTGACTTCGTTGGTATCGACCTGGAAGGCAACGCGCCCATGACCGGCCATGCGAACGGTCTGATCACCCTCGACATCAAGGAAGCCGACGACGCCCACCGTGAAAAAGTCCGTGTGCAAATGCGCGAACCCTATCGCACCTTGCTCGGGCACTTTCGCCATGAGGTCGGTCACTATTACTGGGATCGCCTGGTCGCCAATACCCATTGGCTTGAAGCGTTTCGCAACCTGTTCGGCGACGAACGCGCCAGTTATGCCGATGCGCTCGACCAGCACTACCAGAACGGGCCACGCCCCGACTGGCAGCAAACCTGCGTCAGTGCCTACGCCACCATGCACCCCTGGGAAGACTGGGCCGAAACCTGGGCCCACTACCTGCACATGATGGACGCGGTCGACACCGCCCTCGGCTTCGGCATGAGCGCCCGCACGATGGAGCTGGATTACCAGCCATTCCCGCTCAGCACGCTCTACGACCCTGAACACCCTGGCGGTGCAGCGTTCCTGTCGTTCGTCAATGCCTGGATCGAACTGGCCGGCATGCTTAACGAGCTGTCGCGCAGCATGGGTCAGCCGGATTTCTATCCCTTCGTGCTGCCACCGGCAGTAATCGCCAAGCTGCACTTTATTCACCTGGTGATCCAGGAAGAGGGCGGTAGGGCGGATGAGGTGGTACAGGCGCAGTAACTCGCCGTGTGTGGGAGCTGGCTTGCCTGCGATGGCATCACTCGGTAGCCCAGGCAGACCGAGTCGTCAGCATCGCGGGCAAGCCCGGCTACCACAGGGTTCTGTGTGGCTCCCTGGGGCGCAGACAAGTGCTTGAGCCCCTTCATATTTTTAATCCGGCCCCAACGGTTGTAACTTCCGATGAGATCGGTACAATGGCCCCGCTTGCCGAGAGGCAGGCGTCGTTATGGTGACCCCATCGGTCCCCCCGCAACGATTACCCGTGAACCTGGTCAGAGCCGGAAGGCAGCAGCCACAGCGGGAACATTGTGTGCCGGGGTGTGGCTGGTGGGGTTGCCTCCATAACGCTCTTTCTTGCAACACCTCATCACTTTCAATTCAAAAATGCTTTCACGCCATCTGCCATCGGGCAGTCCATGGCGGCATACTCCTATGCCTGGCATCCGGAGACAGCACACGTGGAAAAAGTCGACGACCTCACGCGCGAAAAACTGCGGGAATGGCAGATGCGGCGCCTGGAGATCAAGGACCGTATTCAATCGCATCCTGAACAGACCCTGGAATTGTCGAGGGTATTGGACCTGATGGACGACGAACACGCGCAAATCCTCAGCGAGGCGCAAATGATCCGGGTCGAGGAAGTGACGGATGCCCCCGCGCCGATCGCCCAGCCCGCGCCGCCGCCACTCGCGGGCGCCTGCACGCTGCAATTGAATGTGGCCGCGCAGAGTGCCGAAGACTTGCGCAGGTTGCTCGAGATGGCGGTTTTCGAACTCCAGCAGCAGATCAATGCGATGGCCTCTGGGGCTGACTCGCCGGCCCACTGCGGCGGGATGTCAGGCTCCCTGGGCGAGTATCGGTTCGAACTGGGTAGCCAGGACCATGCCTGATCCACGCGACGTACGTCGGCCCCTGGCTGCGAGGAACTATGCAACCGGAACACTTTGATTTATCCAGCCCCGTCTTCCTGCCCGTCACGGACGAAACCTGCACCGCCCTGCTCGGCACGAACGGCGCCGAGGCCTTGGTCGGCCTGACGGACCCGGAGCTGGCCGCCGTGCTCGTCATCCAGAACCTGGCCCAGGCCGCGGAAAAAGACCTGACGTGCGCTGGCGCTGAACGCATCCTGGAAAAGTTGCTCGGCTGGGCAGTGGATTCACCGTCTTCGGGCGCTGCGACGTTGCTGTCTGAAGCGCAACGGCTGTTCGACCCGCGCAAGCTGTACTTTGGGTTTAACGCGCTCAAAAGCGTGAACCTGCGCCTGCTTTCAGCTGAAGAAGTGGCGACGCGGGATTACCTATTGCCTACGGGTAAATGGGATATCGGCTACAAGGTCCGTCATCTGCGCAGCAATGACCCGTTCAGCCAGCAAATGATTACACCCCGGCACCGCGAACGCTGGCTCAGCCCGGCCCAGGACAAGCTGGTGCGCACCTTTCGGGCCAACTTGAATGAAGACTTGCATGTTCAAGGCTACGCGGGCATCGGCAAGAGCCACCTGCTCGGCGCCTTGATGGAGTGCCTGCGGCCTGAACAGACCCTGATACTGGCGCGCACGCCAGCAAAGCTGGCGACTCTTCGCGAACGTATGGGGTTGGGGCGCGACAGCAAGGCCGGCTCGACGTTTGCCGGTTTCGCCAAGGCCCTGTTGCACGGGCCACGCCCGCCCGCGCAGGCAACGCCGG
The DNA here is from genome assembly GCF_900005865.1 of Pseudomonas sp. 58 R 12. Taxonomy (NCBI): domain Bacteria; kingdom Pseudomonadati; phylum Pseudomonadota; class Gammaproteobacteria; order Pseudomonadales; family Pseudomonadaceae; genus Pseudomonas; species Pseudomonas sp. 58 R 12. The sequence goes on along the minus strand of NZ_CVTP01000006.1, from coordinate 55,625 downwards.
CCAGGTTGCCCGGCAAACTGGCTGTGGCGCAAACCCTGGATATCCATGGGTGGCGCGGCCACGAGGGTCCAGCGACCGTCGATGTGTGTCTCAAGGTGCTCGAACGCTATTGTCACTCCAGCCATCACAGCCTCTCGGCCAGGCATTTGCCGCATTTCAAACAACCGTTGTCAGGTGTGGATGCCCAGGTGTTACTGGAGTATTCCAGCCGTGTGTGGACTTACCTGGAGGCCAACCCGCAATGGGCCAGCCCACCCGAGTTCGCGGCGCTGTTGCTGATCAAGCGCGCGAGTCTCGACGGTTGTGTGGTGCCGCCTCGGTACACCCATGTATTGATCGATGAAAGCCAGGACATCCCGCCTTCGTTGTTACAGATTATCGAACGCGGCCGCCAAGTGCTGATCACCCTCGGCGATGAGTACCAATTGGCCAGCGGTGTGATGGTCAGAAGAAAGCGCGAAGTCCGGCACACCGACATCAGTTATTCCGTGCGCTCGGGCCGCAATGTCGAGCGGCTGGTCAACCCGTTGATCAGCGTGCACTCGCAAAAGTGCAAGACCCCCTTCGAAGGCGCGCGGGATGCGGATGTCGGCATCGAACATTACCCCCAGGGCTTCGTGCCGCCGGAAGGCTGCGTGGTGTTGACCGCGTCGCCTTGGGACACGATGAAATGGGCCATTCAGTTGCAGCAGGCCAACTGCCCGTTCGGGTTACCCGACAACGCGGCGCAGCAGGATCTCCAGCGCTTCATGATCAGCGCCATCGCCCTGTTCAAGCCGCAGTTCTACAGCAACGAGCACAACGAGAACGGGCCGCACGTGTATTTCAGCGACATGGCTGACTGGCAACAGGTGCGTGATGCCAGCCAGTTTGATGAGTCGTTCCTGTGGGTCGAGAGTGAGCTGGAAAAAGGCTTCAATGTCGCCGATATCACACGCTTGAACCGCTTGGGCGGGGTCCCCGGCAAGCGTTGCCTGCTGATGCTGGCGGAAGAGGCGGGTGGCATGGAATTCAATCGGGTGCTGCTGACCCCTGAGCTGCTGACCAACGTGAAGTTCAAGGATGCCTACGCGTTCGATCAGCGGATCTGTGCCGTGTACATCGCAATTTCCCGCGCAAAGCAACAGCTTTACGTCCCTTACGATGTGGTCGAATGGCTCAAGTATCACCATTATCAGGGGTTCAGCGGGTCGCACGGTTACTGATATTACGGCCGGTACACCGGGAATGCCTTGATCACCGGGACAATTTCGGGGCCCATCGCCTCTACCGTTTTTGGCGGATCGCTCGGTGTTGGAATGTTCCTGGCAAAGTGAAAGATGATGGTCTGGCCGGTGCCACTGTCCCGGTAATATTTGAAGAAACTGACTTCAGAGAAACGTCCGTCCTTGCGCAGAGACTCGGGGAAATACATCACCAAATACACGATTCCGGTGGCATTGTCCGTCGCGAGGATCGACGGCATATTGGGGTTTTCCTGCTGGTGAAGCCGGACGGTATTCTTGGCGAGGTCGAGGGGTTCGAAACGGTTCATCTCGCGAGGGACCACGGTAAAATCCACCATCTCATTCCAGGCATCGACGCTTTCCTGCGCCGGGAAGTATTCCCATAGGCCGGGTTTCTGAAATTTCAGGACGAATGTCTTGCCGTCGAACACCACCGATTTGGTTTCGGCAATGGATGGGCGCGACAGGTCGGGGGCAACAGTGGCTGTGGGCGAAGCGCAACCGCAGAGCAGGGCCAAGACAGACAAAACAACTAACGTGATTTTCATTTCAATCCTTGAAAATAATGTGAGGCAGAGACAGTAGCCCAACAGGCGGCTGAATACTGCCTATCAGTCGAAAAACTGCGTGTTCCCGATCTGTCCTTGAGGGCTCCCTCACAGCTTTTAAAACACTTTCTGGACAACCCCAAACCGCCTTGCTAGTTTCCGCCAGCCACTTGTTTCAGAGTATGACAAGGGCGTGTAGTTGATATTGAAGTGCTATCACTTCTTTAACTAACAAGGATGTCTGTGATGAAAAGCCTGCAAGGGTTACCCCGTCTTATCAGTGCTTCGGTAGGGACTCCCGGTAAAGCCCGCAACTTGCCCGCCGATGTGCAGTGCATCCAGTATTTATTCAACCTGATCATTCCCAAACTGGGTTTTCCGCTGGCCGAGAACGGCAAGTGCGATGGCCAGTTGGTGCAGTGCATCAGCCAGTACCAGTTCCGTCACCTCAAATACGCCCACCCCGATGGCGTGATCGACCCCACCGGTCGCACCTTCAACAGCTTGATCGAAGAAGCGGTAAAGGTGCCGCTGAAGGCCTTCCCGAGCATGCGCATTCCGAGCTTTCTGAACGCATTCGGTAACAATCAGGGTGATGCAGTGCAGGCGACGGTCAACGTGTACCTGGACCGCATGCGCGCGATGATCGAAGCCGAGCGACGTAACCGCCAGTTAATGCTCCAGGCCACGTGCGACGGCGGCATGACGCTCTCCGATGCGGATTTTCAGAATGCCGCCAAGCAGTTGGGCAACGGCATTTCGGTGAATGTCATCAGGGCCTTCGCCACGGTTGAGTCCGGTGGTCGATCAGGTTTTGGGCCGGCCAAGTTGCCGATCATTGCGTTTGAAGGGCACCAGTTTCGCAAGTACACCAAGCATATCTACGACCAGGCGCACCCGTTGCTTTCGTACGTCTATGTAAGAAAGGCCGGGCCGCAGTGGCAGGTCAATAACAAGGATCAGGTCAAGGCCTGGGAAACCATGGCCACCGCCTTCGCCCTGGATCAGGAAGCGGCGTTGATGTCGGCGTCGTGGGGCATGTTTCAGACCATGGGGTTCAACTACGCCTCATGCGGTTACAAGACGGTGTTTGAGTTTGCCGCGGCATTGAAAGTGAATGTCGGTAACCAACTGAAGGCGTTTCTCGCGTTTTGCGCTAACAGCTCAGCGTTGATGACGGCCATGAAAGCCAAGGATTTCACTTCCATGGCGCGAAACTATAACGGCAAGGACTACGGCAACTATGACGTCCTGATGAAAGAAGCCTACGAGAAACTTGAAGGGAAAAAATAAGATGATCCGTTTTCTAGCAGTGGGTGTGTTGTCGTTGTGCGCCGTAGCGCCTGCCTTGGCCGGTGCACCCGCGTTGCATTCGGGCAAGTACGAGGGGTTGATGCTGGCGGTGACGCCCGAGCATCAGGTCGAAGGCTATTACGCAGAAGCGATGGGTGAGGGTGTCACGCGCAGTTGCACGTTCTACCTGCAAGGCAAGCCTGACGCGCTGACCACCTGGAACGATGAGGCCTACCCTGGCAGCGTGGCGCCTTCTTCGGACGGCGTGACCCTGACCGTAAAAGAGGGCCGCCAGCACCCCGGTTGCTTGAATGTGCTGATGCCGGAGATCGCCACCGGCCTGGACTTGACCCAGACCGCCAACAAGAAATGGATCGGCCTGGTGACGGTGTCCGCCGACAAGGCGTACTTGCTGAAAACCCCAACTGCCAAGCCCGTGAAACGCCCCTACATTGTCAAAAACGACGTGGTCGGCGTGCTGGCCTTTAAGGATGGTTGGGCGCAGGTCGAATTCATCAATGCGCAGAGCCGTTCGTTTACCGGTTGGATCAGCCAGGATCAGTACAGCCGTTTGTCTGCGCCTAAACCCTAGACACGCGCGGCCCAACTCCGAGCCTGCGATTACGCCGCAACGTGCCACGCACGTTGCGGCGTTTTCATGCCTGGGTTCAGGCTTTGTTGCGGTTGAACAACTTACGGATCACGGCGAACAACGCCACCACACCAATCACCAGGAATTTCTTCGCGGCCAGCAGGAAGATGCCGATCTTGGCGAACAGTCCGGCTTTGGCCGCAATCCCGCCGGCGACCAACGCCGCGAGGCCGTAAGTGGCAAGCTTGTCGGTGCTCGGGTTGAAGTCGGTGTACAGGTTGCCGTCGGTGAAGTTGGTGAAGGCCAAGACCTTGGGCAATTCCTGCTTGATGGTGGGCAGGTCGGTCATGGCGGCGACGGCGTTGAGTTCCAGCACGCCTTCACGGCCCAGCACGCGGATGCTGTAGTTGAGGGTGGTCTGCTCGGCGTCGTCGGCCTTCAGTTCGCGGGCCCAATACATCTTGTGGGTGGTGTCGTCGTAGTGCGGCGGCTCGGCCCAGCCCAGCAAGTGCAGGCCGGCGTAGCCTTGTTGCTGGCGTTCTTTGTTTTCGGCCTCGTCTTCTTCCTGCATTTGTTTGAGCAGTTCGGCGTAGTCGATTTTTGCGGCGTCCTCGTCGGAAATGTGCCCGTCGGCCTTGTAGCTGACGATCACGCCCCAGCCACGTTCCGACAGTGGGCTAACGGCTTTCGGCACGATCATGCCCAGGGTCTTGAAGCCCGGCGGGTTGCCCCAGCCGTCCGTCAGCAAGCGCTCGGTGTCGGCGGGGTCGAGGTAATAGAACTCGTCGTTGAGCTTGAGGGTTGCTATGCCACTGGGCAGGGTGACCGTGCCGGTCTTCTGCTTGAGGGACTTGAGGAAGTGCTCGGCCGTTTCCGCGGGCGCACTGGCTTCAACGGGCGCGGGTGTGGAAGCGGCAAAGGCGGGGGCGGCAGGCAGGCTCAAAACGGCCGCCGCCAACAACAGGCGGAAGTAATTCATGGTAGTCCCTTACATTTTGAATTAATTTCGCAAAATAATAACTGAAAGAACCTGTTACGGGTTAGCCAAAAGTCTCCCGCAACAACCCGGCAAACGCATCCCGCGCCAGGTGCCGCTGGGTGTCCTTGTGCCAGAACAGCAAATTGTCCACGGCCTGCAGTTCATCAAACCGGTACGACGCCAGCTGATTGGCCTGCTCATAGCGGGCCAGGATGCCTTCCGGCGCGAGCGCCACGCCAATCCCCGCGCTGACACAACCGATGATCGTGCCCCAGCTGGCATAGCTGGCGATGGCCGGCTTGAAGTCATGGGGCTTGACCCAGTTCTCCAGCGCCGCCCGATACGGGCAGCCAGGCGGCCATACCAGCAGGGTACGGCCGGCCAGGTCCTCGGCGCTGTGGATCGGTGCGCTGGAGGCGCTGGCGATCAATACGAGGCGTTCGCTGTAGACCACGCTGTGCTCGAGCTTCGCGCGTTTGTTGCCGGCAGCCACCAGCGCCACATCCAGGCGGTGGTGTTGCAGGTCATCGAGCAGTTCGCCCCAGGCGCCGGTGACCAGCTCCAGGCTCACATCCGGGTAGCGCCGGTGATATTCCGCCAGCAGCGGCGGCAGACGGCCGCTGGCGCTGGACTCCACCGCACCGATGCGCAGGGTGCCACGGGGAATGGCGTTGGCATCCACGGCGCGTTTGGATTCGTCGACCAAGGCCAGGATGCGTTCGCAATACTCGAGGAAAATCTCACCGGCAGCACTGATCGCCAGCCCGCGCCCGGCGCGGATAAACAGCGGCGTGCCCAACTCGCCTTCCAACTGCTTGATACGCGTGGTGATGTTGGACGGCACACAGTGCAATTGCAGGGCGGCCTGGGCCACGCTGCCGGTCTGCGCCACGGCTCGCACCATTTTCAGTTGGGCCAGTTCCATTACTCAGTTCCAGTGATTTCAGAAGTCAGAAACGCTTAATTGTCCTACGCCTTGCCCGGGCCAAGACTGACGGCATTCCTTCTCAGTTTTCGGATGCCGTCGATGAACACCCCGTCACCCCTGAAGCTTACGCTAGTCATCGCCAGCGTCATCCTCTGTTGGGCCTATTCGCCGATTGGCGTGCACATCGGGCTGCACAGCTACAGCCCTGGGCAGCTCGCGCTGCTGCGGTTTCTGATCGCTTCGGTGTTCATGGCTGGTGTGGCGCTGGTGATGGGCATCGGCCGGCCGCGCCTGAGGGATGTGCCGTGGCTGCTGGTGTTGAGCTTTTTCGGGGTGTTCCTGCATCACACCAGCCTCAATTATGGACAGCAATTCGTGAGTGCCGCGGCGTCCAGCGTACTGGCGCAATCGGCACCCCTGTTCAGTGTTTTGATCGCGTTTTTCTGCTTGAAGGAGCGAGTCAGCCTCTGGCGCTGGAGCTGCGTGTTGCTTGGCTTGCTCGGCGTGCTGGTGGTGATCTGGGGCGATCACGGCGTGGGCGATATCGACCCGCGCGGTTCGCTGATCCTGCTGGCGGCGGTGTCGTGGAGCCTGTACTTCGTCATCCAGAAACACTATGCCCATCGCTATAGCCCGCTGACGATGGCGTGCTACATGGTGTGGGTGGGCACGTTGATGCTCTGCGTGAACCTGCCAGGCCTGCCCGCTGCCGTGATGCAGGCGCCGCTGTCGGAGAACCTTGCAGTGCTGGTGCTCGGGATTTTCCCCAGCGCTTTGGCGTACCTGGCGTGGGGCTACGTGTTGAAGCATGTCGAGGTCAGCCGCGCCTCGGTGGCGATGTACCTGATCCCGCCGGTCGCCATGGTGATGGCGGCGACGTTGCTGGGTGAGCACATCGCCCTGCAAGTGGTGCTGGGCGGCGTGATTGTATTGGCCAGCGTGGCAGCAATCAGTCTGGAGGGGCGTTTACGCTGGCCTCTCCGGTATACAGCTTGATGATTTCGTCGATCTCGCCCGACATTTTCATCCGCAACAAGGTGCGCAGGATTTTTTGCACCGGCACATTCGGATCATTGCGCACGGTGCAGCCCAGGTTCTGTTGATCGATCACCGCGACCTTGTGCAGGCGTTTGCCGACCGGCATCCGCTGGTTGAACCGGTCGAGTGTCCATTCATTGGTCACGGCGAACTTGAAGCGCCCGGCCACCAGTTTTTGCAGCACCTGCTCTTCGCTGCGGGCATCGTCACGGCTGAGCTGGCCGCTGGCAAACAAAGGCTCAAGGGTGGCGTAGCGATAATTGAGCACCGTGCCGATGGCTTGTGGCGCAAGTTTGACAACCTGAACCGGCTGCGCAGGGATATGGGTGCTGATCAACAGGTTGCGCTGCACCATCAACGGGATACTCCACGTGTAGTCACCGGACAAGTTGTCGACCCAGGCCTGGGTGACATAACAGCGCACATCAATCTCGCCATGCTCCATAGCGCTGGCAATTCGCGCGCGAGCCAGTACGTGGAATTCGGCCGGGTGGCCGACCTGGGTGGCCAGGCTCAACATCAGGTCATACAAAATGCCTTGGGTGGGCTGTCCGCCCTCCAATTGCACCATGGGCATCGCCCAGCTGTCGGAAACCGAGAAACGCAACGGTGCGGGCGCTGCCAGGCTTGCCGTGGTAATCATCCATAAGGCGCCCAGGACTACGCGCATATGCTCTCCGGGTTCAGGCCTTTTTGGGGCCAATCAGGCAAGCTTAGTCAGATTAGGCGAGCGTGCCGGATGCAATTTCCCCCTTGCTCCGCTAGCATTACCGGCTTCCGCTTCCCAGTTGCGACGGTTTTCGATGAGTTATCAGGTTCTTGCACGTAAATGGCGTCCGCGCTCGTTCCGCGAAATGGTCGGCCAGACCCATGTGCTCAAGGCTCTGATCAATGCCTTGGACAGCCAACGGCTGCACCATGCCTACCTGTTCACCGGTACCCGGGGAGTGGGCAAGACCACCATTGCGCGCATCATCGCCAAATGCCTGAACTGTGAAACCGGTATCACTTCGACGCCCTGCGGCACCTGCTCGGTGTGCAAGGAAATCGACGAAGGGCGTTTTGTCGACCTGATCGAGATCGACGCCGCGAGCCGTACCAAGGTCGAAGACACCCGCGAGCTGCTGGATAACGTGCAGTACGCGCCGAGCCGTGGCCGCTTCAAGGTCTACCTGATCGACGAAGTGCACATGCTGTCCAGCCATTCCTTCAACGCCTTGTTGAAAACCCTGGAAGAGCCGCCGCCCTACGTCAAATTCATCCTGGCCACCACCGACCCGCAGAAACTTCCTGCAACGATCCTGTCGCGGTGCCTGCAGTTCTCCCTGAAAAACATGACCCCCGAGCGGGTCGTCGAGCATTTGACCCACGTGCTGGGCGTCGAGAACGTACCGTTCGAAGACGACGCACTGTGGCTGCTCGGCCGCGCCGCCGATGGTTCGATGCGTGACGCCATGAGCCTCACCGACCAAGCCATCGCCTTTGGTGAAGGCAAGGTCATGGCCGCTGATGTGCGCGCCATGCTCGGCACCCTCGACCACGGCCAGGTGTTCGACGTGCTGCACGCGCTGATCGAAGGCGACGCCAAGGCGTTGCTTGAAGCCGTGCGCCACCTGTCGGAGCAAGGCCCGGACTGGAACGGCGTGCTCTCGGAAATCCTCAACGTGCTGCACCGCGTCGCCATCGCCCAGGCCCTGCCGGAAGGTGTCGACAACGGCCATGGCGACCGCGACCGCGTGTTGGCCCTGGCCCAGGCATTGCCGGCCGAAGATGTGCAGTTCTATTACCAGATGGGCCTGATCGGTCGCCGGGATCTGCCTTTGGCGCCGGACCCGCGCGGTGGCTTTGAAATGGTGCTGCTGCGCATGCTGGCCTTCCGGCCCGCCGACTCGGCCGATGCGCCGAGACAGCCGCTAAAGCCAGTGGGGATCAGCCAGGCCACAGTTGATTCCGCCAAACCAGTGGCTGGCGCGGCAGCGGTTGCGCCAGTGGTGGCTGCACCCGCGCCGGTCGCGCCGGCACCTGAGCCTGAGCCTGTGGCGCCAGTGGTCGAGCCGGAACCGATTGTCGAGCCTGAGCCGGTCGTCGATTTGCCTTGGAATGATCCGGTAGACGCCGACGCTGAAGTCGAGCAGGTGCCTGCCGTGGAGCCCGTGCTGGAAACCAGCAGCGAGCAGCCCGAGCTGACGCCGATGCCCACGCCGACCCCGGACAGCGTGGTGCCGGATGCCCCTGAGTGGGCCTCTGCGCCTGTCCCCGAACCAACCGTGGCCCAAGTGGAAGCTGCCACCCCAGGCATCGACCTCGACGACGAACCGCCGCTGGACGAAGACTATATCGAGCCGGACATGGATTCGGCCTACAGCTACCTGGACGACCTGGCCAGCGAACACACCGCCGAGCCGGCCCCTGAGCCCGAGGCGGAACCCGCTGCAGCCCCGGCCACCGGCCTGGCCCTGCAATGGCTGGAGCTGTTCCCGAAACTGCCGATCTCCGGCATGACCGGCAGCATCGCCGCCAACTGCACACTGATTTCCATTGAGGGCGACCACTGGCTGTTGCACCTGGACCCGGCCCACAGCGCCCTGTTCAACGCGACCCAGCAGCGCCGCCTGAACGATGCGCTGAACCAGTACCATGAGCGCACGCTGACCATCGCCATCGAGCTGATCAAGCCTGAGCAGGAAACCCCGGCCCAGGCCGCGAGCCGCCGGCGTATCAACCGCCAGCGTGAAGCAGAGGACTCGATCCACGCTGATCCGCTCATCCAGCAAATGATGCAACAGTTCGGTGCGGTCGTCCGTCACGATACTATTGAACCCGTCGAAGCCCCGGTGCCCCAAGCGTCATAACACCGGGCTACTCATTGATCCACGTACTTTTGAGGTGATTCCCATGATGAAAGGTGGCATGGCCGGCCTGATGAAGCAGGCGCAGCAGATGCAGGAAAAGATGGCCAAGATGCAGGAAGAACTGGCCAACGCCGAAGTCACCGGTAAGGCCGGTGGCGATATGGTCAGTGTGGTAATGACCGGTCGTCACGACATCAAGCGCGTGAGCATCGACCCAAGCGTATTGCCAGGCACCAGCGAAGATGACCTGGAAATGCTCGAGGCGCTGTTCGCCGCGGCCGTCAACGACGCCGTGCGCAAGATCGAAGCCAACAGCCAGGAAAAAATGGGTGGCGTAACCGCTGGCATGCAGCTGCCACCGGGCATGAAGCTGCCGTTCTGATCGGCAAGCTTTAGCTAGACTCCAATGCCAGGCCTCGTGCCTGGCATTTTTTTTACTCGCCCGTAGCAGCTGTCGAGCGCCAGCGAGGCTGCGTGGGGGCGCCTCGGATATTCGCCTGGCGCAAGACATTGGTGTGGCCGACGCAGCCTCGCTGGCGCTCGACAGCTGCTACGAGTCGGTGACTCTATAGAACCTCGAGGTATCAGCCGGTGTCTGCACCCTATACCGATGAATTCGATAAAGGAGCCCCCTCATGTCTCAAGAACCGATCCTGAACCAGCGCATTGTCCTGGTCTCACGCCCGCAGGGCGCCCCCACCCCGGAAAACTTCCGCCTGGAGCGGGTGAATCTGCCGGACCTGGCAGACGGCCAGGTCCTGCTTAAGACGCTGTACCTGTCACTTGACCCGTATATGCGCGGACGCATGAGCGACGCACCGTCCTACGCAGCGCCGGTGGAAATCGACGAAGTGATGACTGGCGGCGCTGTCAGCCGTATCGAGCAGTCGCGTAATCCGAAATTCGAAGTGGGCGACCTGGTGGTCGGTGCTACCGGCTGGCAGAGCCATAGCATTTCCGATGGTCGCAACCTGATGCCGGTGCCAAAAGGGCTCGCCAGCCCGTCGATGGCCCTGGGTGTGCTGGGCATGCCGGGCATGACCGCCTACATGGGGCTGATGGACATCGGCCAGCCCAAGGAGGGGGAAACCCTGGTAGTGGCAGCGGCATCCGGCGCGGTCGGTTCGGTGGTGGGGCAGGTGGCCAAGCTCAAGGGCTTGCGCGTCATCGGGATCGCCGGGGGGGCGGACAAGTGCCGCTACGTGGTGGACGAATTGGGCTTTGATGCCTGCATCGACCATAAGAGCGAGGACTTTGCCAACGAATTGGCGCAGGCGTGCGACAAGGGCGTGGACATCTATTTTGAGAACGTCGGCGGCAAAGTCTTCGACGCCGTGGTGCCCTTGCTCAACCCCAAGGCGCGCATTCCGCTGTGCGGGTTGATCGCCGGCTACAATGCCCATGAAGCCCCCAGCGGGCCGGACCGGTTGCCGGCCTTGCAGCGTACGTTGCTGACCAAGCGTGTGCGCATCCAGGGTTTTATCGTGTTCGACGACTACGGTGATCGCCAGCCCGAGTTCCTCAGCGCCATGGCGCCGTGGGTGCGCGATGGCAAGATCAAGTTCCGTGAAGACGTGGTCGACGGCCTGGAGCAGGCGCCCGAAGCCTTCATCGGTTTGCTGGAGGGACGCAACTTCGGCAAGTTGGTGGTGCGCGTCGCACAGGATTGAGCATTTGACGCTAATCCGAGGCGCGGGTATAAACCGCGTCTCGTTGTTTTGTCGGACCTTTCGCCCATGAGCTTCAGCCCCCTGATTCGCCAACTGATCGACGCCCTGCGCACTTTGCCGGGCGTGGGCCAGAAAACCGCCCAGCGCATGGCGCTGCAACTGCTGGAGCGTGATCGCAGCGGCGGCACCCGGTTGGCCCAGGCCCTGAGCCAGGCCATGACCGGAGTGGGCCACTGCCGCCAGTGCCGCACCCTCACCGAAGAGGAACTCTGCCCGCAATGTGCCGACCCGCGCCGCGACGACACGCTGCTGTGCGTGGTGGAAGGGCCGATGGATGTGTACGCGGTGGAACAGACGGGCTATCGCGGGCGCTACTTCGTGCTCAAGGGCCACCTGTCGCCGCTGGACGGCTTGGGCCCGGAAGCCATCGGCATTCCGCAACTGGTGGCGCGAATTGAAGAGCAGGGCACCTTTACCGAAGTGATCCTGGCCACCAATCCGACGGTGGAAGGTGAGGCGACCGCGCATTACATCGCCCAACTCCTGAGTAACAAAGGCCTGATCACCTCGCGCATCGCCCATGGCGTGCCGCTGGGTGGCGAGTTGGAATTGGTGGACGGTGGGACGCTGGCGCATTCCTTCGCCGGTCGCAAACCCATCGCCCTCTAAAGGCACACCGCACTACAACGGTGGGAGCTGGCTTGCCTGCGATAGCATCACCACGGTGTAACTGACACACCCCGGTGCCTGCATCGCAGGCAAGCCAGCTCCCACACTGGTTTTGTGTTGTTGGTGAAATCTGCATCCGGCTTGATAACCAAGCAAGCGCTTGGTAATTTTGCTCCACCTCTCCGTGGAGCTTGCCGATGTCTGCCTATCAGGACTACTTCGACCCCAGCCACCAATTGGTCCGCGACAGCGTGCGCCGTTTTGTCGAACGCGAAATGTTGCCCGGCGTCGAGCAGTGGGAAGAGGCCGAGAGTTTTCCCCGAGCGCTGTACCTCAAGGCCGGCGCGGCGGGGATACTGGGCATCGGTTACCCCGAAGCCCTGGGGGGCAGCCATGAAGGTGATCTGTTCGCCAAAGTGGCCGCCAGCGAGGAGTTGATGCGCTGCGGCTCCGGCGGCGTGGTGGCGGGGCTGGGTTCGCTGGATATCGGCCTGCCGCCTGTCGTCAAGTGGGCGCGACCCGACGTCCGTCAGCGCGTAGCGCCGCTGGTGTTGTCGGGTGAGAAGATCATCGCCCTGGCTGTCACAGAGCCGGGCGGCGGTTCCGACGTGGCCAGCCTGCAAACCCGCGCCATTCGCGACGGCGACCACTACCGCGTCAGCGGCAGCAAGACCTTTATCACCAGCGGCATCCGCGCCGATTTCTACACCGTGGCCGTGCGCACCGGCGGGCCGGGCTTTGCCGGTATCAGCCTGCTGCTGATCGAAAAAGACACCCCCGGTTTTACCGTCGGCCAGCCTCTGAAGAAAATGGGCTGGTGGGCGTCGGACACGGCTGAATTGTTCTTCGACGATTGCCGGGTGCCGGTGGGCAACCTGATCGGCGCCGAGAACATGGGGTTCGCCTGCATCATGGGCAACTTCCAGAGCGAACGCCTGGCCTTGGCCCTTATGGCCAACATGACCGCACAGTTGGCACTTGAGGAAAGCCTCAAATGGGCCGCGCAACGCGAAGCCTTCGGCAAGCCTATCGGCAAATTCCAAGTGATCAAGCATCGCCTGGCGGAAATGGCCACCGCCGTTGAAGTCTCCCGCGAATTCACCTATCGCCAGGCGGCAAAGATGGCCGCCGGAAAAAGTGTGATCAAGGAAATTTCCATGGCCAAGAATCTCGCCACCGACACCGCCGACCGCGTGACGTTTGACGCCGTGCAGATACTCGGGGGCCAGGGGTATATGCGTGGGAGCCTGGTGGAGCGGCTGTATCGGGACAACCGCATCCTGTCCATCGGGGGAGGGACCCGGGAAGTGATGAATGAAATCATCAGCAAGCAGATGGGGTTGTGAGCTGCAGTGTTCTTTCGGGCCTCATCGCAGGCAAGCCAGCTCCCACAGATATGAATGTGTGGACCCAATCAAATGTGGGAGCGGCGGTGCGACGATTCGACTTGCCCGCGAAAAGGCCAGTCCAGGCAACCGTTACCTTTCAGTCAACGCGAACTGCGTCAGACAAAACGTCGGAATCCCCATGTCTTCCAACCGCTGCGACCCACCCAACTCCGGCAAATCAATGATCGCCGCCGCTTCAAAAATCTGCGCACCCATGCGCCGCACCAGGTTCGCCGCCGCGATCAGGGTGCCGCCGGTGGCAATCAAATCATCAAAGATCAATACCGAGTCACCCTCACACAGGCTGTCAGCGTGCACTTCCAGGAAGGCCTCGCCGTACTCGGTCTGGTAACCCTCGGCCAGCACGTCGGCTGGCAGCTTGCCCTGCTTGCGAAACAGGATCAGCGGCTTGTTCAGTTGATAGGCGATGATCGAACCGATCAGGAACCCCCGCGCATCCATCGCGCCGATGTGCGTGAAGTCAGCCTCGACATAACGCTGGGCAAAACTGTCGGCCACCAGGCGCAGGGCGCGAGGCGATTGGAACAGCGGGGTGATGTCACGAAAGATCACCCCAGGCTTGGGGAAGTCGATGACAGGGCGGATCAGGGATTTGATGTCGAACGAATCAAAGGTCATCGTCGAAGAGTCCTGGGCTGGAAACGGACTCGAAGTATACCTGCGGCCTCGCCGGTTGGCGCGGCCGCAGCGTCTGGATCAGGCGTCGACCGTGCCGCCGGCCAATGCGCACAGTTGGATCGGGTCGAGGATATGCACTTCCTTACCTTCGGCAGCGATCAACTCGTTCTGCTGGAAGCGGGTAAACACGCGAGACACGGTTTCCACCGCCAGGCCCAGGTAGTTGCCGATTTCATTGCGCGACATGCTCAAACGGAACTGGTTGGCCGAGAAACCACGGGCACGGAACCGCGCCGACAGGTTGACCAGGAAAGTGGCGATGCGTTCGTCGGCGGTTTTCTTCGACAACAGCAGCATCATTTGCTGGTCGTCGCGAATCTCGCGGCTCATCACGCGCATCAGCTGACGGCGCAGCTGCGGCAATTGCAGGGCCAGTTCGTCCAGGCGCTCGAAGGGGATTTCGCACACTGACGTAGTCTCCAGAGCCTGGGCCGACACCGGGTGAATCTCGGTGTCCATGCCTGACAGCCCCACCAGTTCGCTGGGCAAGTGGAACCCCGTGATCTGTTCTTCGCCGCCATCGCTCAGGCTGAACGTCTTCAACGCGCCCGAACGCACTGCATAAACGGAATCGAACTTGTCGCCCTGGCGAAACAGAAACTCGCCTTTTTTCAGCGGGCGACCGCGTTTAACGATCTCGTCCAGCGCTTCCATGTCTTCCAAATTCAACGAAAGTGGCAGGCACAGGGGGGCCAGGCTGCAATCCTTGCAATGGGCCTGGCTGTGAGCGCGCAGTTTAACTGGCTCGGACATTTCTTAAATCCTTGTGGGAAAACACACATAAGACGTAAGGGTAACGCACTGGAGGTCGCTGAAGCCAGCGTGTACAAAAAACCGGCAACCGTATAAAGGTTTTTGTACCGAGGTCGATACAGCAGGCATACCTATTTAGTCGGAGCCTGGATCATGTCTGTTATCGCCGCCTACAACCCTGCCATCCGCATTCCGACTGTGCCGGATGCAAAACCATTGGCTGAGGCCAATGAAGAAGCACCAGGCGCTGAAACGGCTACTGCACCCAAAGTGGTTGAAGGTGTGACCGTGACTATTTCCGCCGATGCCTTCAAAGCCGCTGGTGCGGCCAAAAGCTCCAATGCGGATATCGATGACAGTGGCCTGGACGACAACGTCAAACAGGTGCTGAAAATGATCCGCCAACTGAAACAGCAGATCGCCGAAAAACAGGCCGAACTGGCGGCAGTCGCGGCGGCCAATAACCTCTCGCCCGAAGAGGCTCGAGCCAAGACCAGTGCTCTGCAAAGCGAAATCAGTGCTTTGCAGGCGGGCCTGATGTCGGCTCAGACCTCCCTGGCCAAGTCGATGAAAGGTATGAGCGCCAACGACTCGATGAAGGCCGCCTCGTTGTCGATGTAATCAGATTACCCGTGAAAATCGTTGCCGATTCTGGTGCTCCAGGTAGGCATCGAACACCATGCACACCGAACGCACCAGCAGTCGCCCGGCGGGCAATACACGAATGCCCTGGGCGCCGAGTTCGATCAGGCCATCTTCGGCCATGGTCTCCAGTTGCGGCCAGATGTCGTCAAAATACCCGCGAAAATCAATGTTGAAGGCCGGCTCGATCTTCTCGAACGCCAGGCTGAAATTGCAGATCAACTGTTGGATAACCTCCCGCCGCAACCGATCGTCCGTGGTGCAGACCAAGCCGCGGCTGGTGGCCAGTTGCGCGCCGGCCAAGCTGTTCTGGTAGGCGTTGAGGTCGCTGCTGTTCTGGCAGTACAGGTCGCCGATCTGGCTGATCGCCGACACCCCGAGCCCGATCAGGTCGCAATGACCGTGGGTGGTGTAGCCCTGGAAGTTGCGTTGCAGGGTGCCTTCTTCCTGGGCGATGGCCAGCTCGTCGTCCGGTAGGGCGAAGTGATCCATGCCGATGTAGCGATAGCCGGCCTGGGTCAATTGCTCGATGGTGGTTTGCAGCATCAGCAGCTTTTCTGCCGGTGAAGGCAAGTCGTCGGTGTTGATGCGCCGCTGCGGCATGAAGCGTTCCGGTAGATGCGCATAGTTAAATACCGACAGGCGGTCCGGTTGCAGGTTGATCACTTCCTCCACGGTGCGCGCGAAGTTCAGCGGGGTCTGCTTGGGCAGGCCGTAGATCAGGTCGATATTGATCGAGCGAAATTGCAGGGTGCGCGCCGCGTCGATGACCGCACGGGTTTCTTCCAGGCTTTGCAGGCGGTTGACCGCGCGTTGCACCTCGGGGTCGAGGTCTTGCAGGCCGATGCTGACGCGGTTGAAGCCCAGCTCACGCAGCAGGCCCATCGTGGCCCAATCCGCCTCGCGGGGGTCGATCTCGATGCCGTAATCGCCGGAATCATCATCCAGCAAATTGAAGTGCTGGCGCAGGCATGCCATGATCTGGCGCAGTTCGTCATGGCTGAGAAATGTCGGCGTGCCGCCGCCGAAGTGCAGTTGTTCCACCGGTTGTTTCGGGTCGAGGTGGCAGGCCACCAGCTGGATTTCCTGCTCCAGGCGTTGCAGGTAAGCCTGGGCGCGGCCACGATCCTTGGTGATGACTTTGTTGCAGGCGCAGTAGTAGCAAATGTTCGCGCAAAACGGCACATGCACATACAGTGACAATGGCCGCACAGCCTTGCGACTGTCGCGCAGGGCGTGGAGCAGGTCGAACGTGCCGACCTGGCTGTCGAATTGTACGGCGGTGGGGTAGGACGTGTAGCGCGGTCCCGCCAAGTCGTAGCGGTGAATCAGATTGGTGTCCCAACGAATGGCGTCGAGCATGCGGGCGCTCCCCCGGATTGGCTAGTGGGGTGAGTCTAGGGGCCCGTCGAAGGTGGCATCTTGATTTGCATCAACGGGGAGCGGCGCTATGCATTTAGTGGCCCATTAGCCAGTGCTGGTGCGGCCCCGGCAACGTCCAGATACCAAACAGGATCACCAACAAGCCACCGGCCATCCGCACGCTGCGTTTGCGCAGTAGCGCCGTGACCCGCTCAGCCGCCAGGCCGGTGGCCAACAGTACCGGCCAAGTGCCCAGTCCAAACGCCAGCATCAGCAACCCGCTGTCCAGCGCATTCCCCTGGCTCGCCGCCCACAGCAACGTGCTGTAGACCAATCCGCACGGCAACCAGCCCCAGAGTGCGCCCAGCAGCAACGCGCGCGGCAGGCTGGACACCGGCAGCAAACGGTTGGCAACCGGCTGGATATGCCGCCACAGGCCGCGCCCGAGGCTTTCGACGCGGGTGAGGCCGGTCCACCAGCCCGCCAGGTACAGGCCCATGCTGATCAGTAACAGCCCGGCAAGTACGCGCATGAACATCGCGGCCGGGCTGTTCGCCACCGCCCAGCCGGCCAGGCCAATCAACACGCCGGCAGCGGCATAGCTGAGGATGCGCCCCAGGTTGTACGCCAGCAGCAGGCGAAACCTGCGGCTGCGCTGCTCCTTGGGGATCGCCAGGGTCAACGCGCCCATTAGCCCGCCGCACATGCCCAGGCAATGGCCGCCCCCCAGCAGGCCGAGGATCAGTGCGGAGACCAGCAGCGGCGCCAGTTCAAGCATGGGGTGGGTCTTTAGGCGGTTGTTCGGGGTGGTTGGCTTCTTCGACGCCGGCCAGGTGATTCGGGTCCTGGTCGTCGAACAGCACGCTATGGGCCGGCCCATCGAGGTCGTCGTATTGGCCGCTGTCCACGGCCCAGAAGAAGATGTAGATGGCCACGCCCACTAACAGCAGCGCCGCCGGAATCATCACGTATAAAGCTGGCATCTGCACTCCATGCCCGCGCGGCTCACACCGGCAGCGGGCGGGTTACTGAGGGGGCTCGGGCAACTGGCGCGCTCGGCAGGCGAGTCAGGCGCAGGGCATTGAGCACCACGGTCAACGAACTGAGGGACATACCGATAGCCGCCCAGATGGGCGTGATCCAACCCAGGGCGGCAAACGGCAGCATTAGGCCATTGTACAGCCCGGCCCACAGCAGGTTTTCAATGATCACGCGACGGGTGCGCCGCGCCAGGGAAAAGGCTTGCACCAGCGCGTCCAGGCGGTTGGACAGCAACACCGCATCGGCGCTGGTCTTGGCTAGGTCGGTGGCGGTGCCCATGGCCACGCTGATATCCGCGGCGGCGAGCACGGGCACATCGTTGACCCCATCGCCGAGCATCAGCACCTTGCGGCCTTCCTTGTGCAGTTGTTGCAGCACCTGCAACTTGTCATCAGGGCGCAGGCCGCCGTGGGCTTCGTCGATGCCCAATTCGGCGGCGACACTGGCGACCATCGGCGAACTGTCCCCGGACAGCAACAGCGTGCGCCAGCCGCGTGCCTTGCAGGCGGCCAGCAGGGCCGGCGCGTCGCTGCGCAGGCGGTCATCGAGCACAAACCAGGCGAGGGCGCCTTCGCGGTCGCCGAGCAGCAGCCATTGACCCGAATCTGTCGGTGAGGCGGGGATCGCGCAACCACTGAGTTCGCAGACATAACCGGGTTGACCAATGCGCAATTGGCGCTCGCCAACGCGACCTTCAAGACCAAGCCCAGGCGAACTGAGCACCTCATCGGCGGCCAGCGGCGCGCGACCAAAGGCGCGGGCAATCGGGTGTTCGGAACGGTTTTCCAGGGCGGCGGCAAGGCTCAGGCACAGGTCCGTGCTTAATGTGCCCAGGGGGCGGATGGCTCTCAAGGCCAAGCGGCCTTCGGTGAGGGTGCCGGTCTTGTCGAAAATCACCGTGTCGATCTGGTTCAGCCCTTCCAGCACGTGTCCGCGGGTCAGCAATAACCCGAGTTTGTGCAAGGTGCCAGTGGCGGCAGTGAGCGCGGTGGGGGTGGCCAGGGACAATGCACAGGGGCAGGTCGCGACCAACATCGCCAGTACAATCCAGAACGCCCGCGAAGAGTCCAATTCCCACCACAGCAAGCCGATCAGGGCGGCGGCGATCAGCGAGCACAGCAGGAACCACTGCGCAGCGCGGTCAGCGATCTGCGCCAGGCGCGGTTTCTCGGCCTGGGCGCGCTCCAGCAGGCGCACGATGGCGGACAGGCGCGTGTCATGGCCCAAGGCGCGCACTTCGACTGTCAAGGCGCCTTCCACATTGAGCGTGCCCGCCGTGACCGCATCCCCGGTTTGGCGCGGTTGCGGCAGGTATTCACCGGTGAGCAGGGATTCATCGATGCTGGATTGGCCGTCGAGAATCACGCCATCCGCCGGCAGTACGGCACCTGGGTGCACCAGTACACGGTCACCCAACGCCAGCTCGGGAAGCAGGATGCGCTCGCTTTGACCATCCGCCTTCAGCCGCAGGCACGAGGCGGGCAGCAAGTTGACCAACTGCGCCGTCGCGGCGGCTGTACGCTCGCGGGCACGCCGCTCGAGGTAGCGACCGGCCAGCAAGAACAGCGCAAACATGCCCACCGCATCGAAGTACAACTCACCTAGGCCGGTGATCGCGGTCCAGATGCCCGCCAGATATGCACCGCCGATGGCCAATGAAACCGACACATCCATGGTCAGGTGACGTGTACGCAAGTCGCGCAGGGCACCCTTGAAAAACGGTGCACAGCTGTAGAACACGATGGGTGTTGTAAGAAACATCGCCACCCAGCGCAGGATCACATGAAGCTCCGGGCTCAGGTCGATGTTGAATTCCGGCCAGGTAGCCATGGTTGCCATCATCGCCTGGAACCACAGCAGCCCAGCAACACCCAATTGGCGCAGGGCCAGGCGGTTTTCGCTGGCCAATTGCTCGGCCGCGCGGTCCGCTTGATACGGGTGGGCGGCGTAACCGATATGGCGCAGCTCGCTGAGTAACTGGCTCAACGGCAACTGCCCATCAGCCCAGCGCACCAGCAAGCGGTGGTTGGACAAGTTCAGCCGCGCCTCGGCCACAGCGGGCAGGCTGCGCAGGTGTTTCTCGATCAGCCAGCC
Organism: Pseudomonas sp. 58 R 12; assembly: GCF_900005865.1. NCBI lineage: Bacteria > Pseudomonadati > Pseudomonadota > Gammaproteobacteria > Pseudomonadales > Pseudomonadaceae > Pseudomonas > Pseudomonas sp. 58 R 12. The sequence goes on along the minus strand of NZ_CVTP01000006.1, from coordinate 35,851 downwards.
ACAGGCGGCGCAGCTGATGCCTTCCATCAGCAGGGTGGCCTCGGCGAGTTCGCCGTCGTGGCGTACAAAGGGTTTTTGCACGTCGGCGCGGTCGAACAGCGCCAGCTCGTCCACCAACTGCACGGGTAACGCCTCGGGGTTGGCCGAGGCTTCGCTACGGTGCTGGTAGTAGCTTTCCAGGCCACCGGCGACAATCGCTTCGGCCACTGCCTGGCAGCCGGGGCAGCAGAGTTCGCGGCGTTCGCCGAGGATCACGGCGGTAAACCGGCTGCCGGAGGGGACGGGGAGGGCGCAGTGGTAGCACGGGATGGTCATGATCTGGAATCTAAGGTGGCTGGGAGGACCTCTTTGCGCAGGTTTTTACTTTTTCAGGTCTTCGGCACCCTGCAGCGGTTCATCACCCAGCAGCAAGTCCTTGTCGTGGCTGACCTGTTCTTCCTCGAACATGCGCCAGGTGCGGTCGCCTTCCACGCCGAGCAATTCGACGAAGCGACGGCCTTCGACCTTGTCGGTGACCTGCCCTATGTAGCGGCCGGGTTCACTGTCACTGCGGGCCAGGTTGATCTTGCGATCCTTCTCGGGCTGGGTCGGGGAAATCAGGTTCAATTCCAGGGTGGTCGGGTTGCTGTTGCCGGTGAGGTTCACCTCGACTTCACCGGTCAACTCATCCAGGTGCACCTTGGCGCGCAGTTGCAGGGTCTGGGCCAGCAGCTCACGGTCGAGAGAACGGTTGATGCCTTTGCCGGCCTCGTAGTAGTTGTCGTTGACCAGGTTGTCCGGGTTGTTCACCGCGATGGTCACCATGGACAGGGTCAAGGTCACCGAGCAGGCCAGGATCCCGATGATGATCCAGGGCCACAGATGCTTGTACCAAGGGCTTGCAGCAGTTGCTACGGACATTGTTCGGTTCTCTTGATTAACGAACTTGCGGGCCGATGAATCGGCTCTTGGCTTCAATCTGGACGCTGGTGTCATCGGCATCCTTGAGCATGAAGGTCACCTCGTTGGTGCTCGACGGCAATTGCTCCGGCGCACTCGACAGCTCCACCGGCATGCTGACGATATCGCCGGCGGCCACCTTGATCTCGCGGCGGCCCTGCAGCTTGAGGTCCGGCAGGCCCGAAGCATCGAGCACGTAGGTGTGGTCGCGCTGGTCCTTGTTCATGATCTTCAGGCTGTAGACGTTTTCGATACGCCCTTCGGCGTTTTCGCGAAACAGCACGCGGTCTTTGCTCACGTCGAAACCCACCAGCGAGCGCATGAAGAACGCCGCCACCAGCAGGCTGATCATCGCCAGCAACACCAGCGCGTAGCCGATCAATCGCGGGCGCAGCTTGTGGGTTTTCTGCCCCGACAGGTTGTGCTCGGTGGTGTAGCTGATCAGGCCGCGCGGATAGTCCATCTTGTCCATGATGTTGTCGCAGGCGTCGATACAGGCGGCGCAGCCGATGCACTCGATCTGCAGGCCGTCGCGGATGTCGATACCGGTCGGGCACACCTGCACGCACATCGTGCAATCGATGCAATCCCCAAGGCCCTGGGCCTTGTAGTCGACGCCCTTTTTACGCGGGCCGCGCAGTTCGCCACGACGTGGGTCGTAGGAGACGATCAGGGTGTCTTTGTCGAACATCACGCTCTGGAAGCGCGCATACGGACACATGTAGATGCACACCTGTTCGCGCAGCCAGCCGGCGTTGCCATAGGTGGCGAGGGTGAAGAAACCGACCCAGAAATACGACCAGCCATCGGCCTGGCCGGTGAAGAACTCGAACACCAGTTCGCGGATCGGTGAGAAGTAGCCGACAAAGGTCATGCCGGTGACAAAACCGATCAGCAGCCAAAGGGTGTGCTTGCTGAATTTGCGCAAGAATTTGTTGGCGCCCATCGGCGCTTTATCCAGCTTGATGCGCTGGTTGCGGTCGCCTTCGGTGACCTTTTCGCACCACATGAAGATCCATGTCCACACGCTTTGCGGGCAGGTATACCCGCACCACACGCGACCGGCGTACACGGTGATAAAGAACAGGCCAAACGCCGCAACAATCAAAATACCTGAGAGCAGGATGAAGTCCTGGGGCCAGAAGGTCGCACCAAAAATAAAGAACTTACGTTCCGGCAGGTTCCACCACACGGCCTGGTGGCCACCCCAGTTCAGCCACACGGTGCCGAAGTAGAGCAGGAACAGGCCGGCACCACCGAGCATGCGCAGATTGCGGAATAGGCCGGTGAAGGCACGGGTGTAGATTTTCTCTCGCGAGGCGTAGAGGTCGACGGTTTTGGCAGGCGGGGTAACGTTATGTACCGGTATTTGGTCGCTCATCATTGCATCCCACGGCGGTGGAGATTTGCCTCGGCCAGTACGTGCCAACCGGGGTCAAATTAAGGGTGTTGCGGTGGCCTAATGATACGCCCCCGATAGTACGTCAAGGGTGCGACCTTTGGTCGCGTTGGGTGAAATCAATTGATGGTGTACGTGACCTGGATCAATTGACTTGGGAAGTATGGACGGTTTTTGCGGCCAAGCCGGTTATTCGTCCCATGGATTAATCAGTGAAACGCCACTGGATGTGAAGTCACTGACGTTGCGCGTCACAACGGTGAGGCCATGAACCAAGGCGGTAGCGGCGATCAACGCATCACTTTCATTGGCCCGATCTGGAACATGCAAATGTGCGCAACGCAGTGCGACCGCAGCGTCAACAGGCAGGATTCGGGTATCGAAAGCGGGCATCACATGGCGTTTGAGCCAGGTACGCAATACCTTCCCCTGCGCCGGGTCTCGCCGCTCTATGCGCAAGACTCCGGTCTCCAGTTCTTTAAGCGTTATCGCAGAGATAAACATGCGTGGAGCGATGACACTCTTTGCCCATGCGACCACCTTTGCGTCGGCGTGGGGTTTGCGAAGTTCAGAAATAACATTGGTGTCGAGTAGATACATCAAGAGAGGTCCACATGTCGATGAGTGATCACGGCGCGTTCGGTTTCGAAGTCGATATCGGCCGCTTCTGGCATCACTAGCAGATCAACGATGTCGGCATTGAGCCCTGTCAGTTTCTGGTAGTCCTCAATGCTTAGCAGTACATGGGCCGGCTTGCCGCGATCGGTGATAAAAACCGGCCCTTGGCGGGCTGCTTTTTTGGCACCACTTGTGTCTTGGTTGAATTCGCGGCTGGAAATGGTGGTGATGGTCATGGGGGAGCCCCCTTTATTTGGCTGGATGTAGTTACGTTACTACTTGGTTGTTGCAGGTCGCAAGTGTGAGGCTACGAGTGGTAGCGGGTACCTGCTTACAGAGTCTTCGAAAGCCAGAATGAACAAAGCCCCGCCAGCGTTCGCTGCACGGGGCTTTGATGTTTCGAGGTCTTACTGCTCTTCAGCCTTCTTATCCCCATGGGACAAGCTGTAAACATAGGCTGCCAGCAAGTGCACCTTGTCGTTCCCCTGCAGTTGCTCCTGCGCAGGCATCTGGCCCTGGCGGCCCCAACGGATGGTCTGTTGCAGTTGGGCGAAGCTCGAACCGTAGATGAATGCACCCGGGTGGGTCAGGTCGGGTGCGCCCATGGCGGGCGTGCCTTTACCGGCCGGGCCATGGCAGGCCACGCAGTTGGCGGCGAAGAGTTTTTCGCCGTTGGCCACGTCAGCCTTGACGCCTTCTGGCAGTTTGCGCCCGTCGAGGTTGGTGACGACGAACGCGGCCACATCGCTGACGCCTTGTTCCTTGAGGATATCCAGCCAGGCCGGCATCACGGCATGGCGGCCCTTCATGATGGTTTCCTTGATGGTGGCGGGCTCGCCACCCCAGCGCCAGTCGGCGTCGGTCAGGTTGGGGAAGCCATAGGCGCCCTTGGCGTCGGAACCGTGGCACACCGAGCAGTTGGAGGCGAACAGGCGGCCCCCCATCTTCAAGGCTTGCGGATCCTTGGCGACTTCCTCAATCGGCATCGAGGCGAATTTGGCGAAGATCGGCCCGAACTTGGCGTCCGACCTGGCCATTTCCTTTTCCCACTCGTGCACGCCGGTCCAACCGGTCTGGCCATTGGCGAAAGCGGTTTGCTTGTCGTTGTCGAGGTAGTTGTAGCCCGGCAGCAGGCCCTTCCAATTGCCCAGGCCCGGGTACAGCACCAGGTAGCCGAGGGCGAAGATGATGGTGCCGACAAACAGCATGAACCACCACTTGGGCAGTGGGTTGTCATATTCCTCGATGCCATCGAACGAGTGGCCGACAGTCTCGTCGGTTTGCTCGGCGCGCTGGCCCTTGCGGGTCGACAGCAGCAGCCAGGTCAGGGCGAAGATGGTACCCAGACTGAGGACTGTGACGTACAGACTCCAGAACGTAGTCATTCTTTGTTACTCCTAGAAGCTTGCTCGACGTGCTTGATGGCTTCGGGATCATCCGCAAAGGGCAGCAAGGTCGCGTCTTCAAACTCCGACTTGCGCTTGGGGCTGAACACCCACAACGCCAGGCCGATAAAGGCCACCATCACCACAACGGTGCCCAAGCCACGAATCATCCCGATATCCATGAAGAATCACCGTTTGCTTTTGATGATGGTGCCAAGGCCTTGCAGGTAGGCCACCAATGCGTCCATTTCGGTCTTGCCTTTCACTGCTGCGGCTGCACCGGCGATGTCTTCGTCGGTGTAGGGCACGCCCAGGGTGCGCAAGACTTCCATCTTCTTCGCGGTGTCCTTGCCGTCGAGCTTGTTTTCCACGAGGAACGGGTACGCTGGCATTTTCGACTCAGGCACAACGTTGCGCGGGTTGTACAAGTGCGCACGTTGCCAGTCATCAGAGTAACGACCGCCGACACGCGCCAAATCCGGGCCGGTACGTTTGGAACCCCACAGGAATGGGTGGTCCCACACGCTTTCGCCGGCGACCGAGTAGTGGCCGTAGCGTTCGGTTTCGGCGCGGAACGGACGGATCATCTGCGAGTGGCAGCCGACACAACCGTTGGCGATGTAGACGTCGCGGCCTTCCAGTTCAAGCGCGGTGCGCGGCTTCATGCCTTCCACCGGCTTGTTGGTGACGTCCTGGAAAAACAGCGGAACGATCTGGGTCAGGCCGCCGATACTCACGGCGATGACCATGAAGAAGGCCAGCAGGCCGATATTCTTCTCGACTACTTCATGCTTCATCAGTGGGCTCCCACAACGGCGATCTTGGCGGCGGCTTCGGCTTCGGCAGGGTCCGAGGCACGCACGGTGCGCCAGACGTTGTAGGCCATGAACAGCATGCCGGTGGCAAAGAACGCACCGCCCAACGCGCGGACGATAAAGCCCGGATGGCTGGCCTGCAGCGCTTCGACGAAGGAGTAGGTGAGGGTGCCGTCATCGTTGATTGCACGCCACATCAGGCCCTGGGTGATGCCGTTGACCCACATCGAGGCGATGTAGAGCACGGTACCGATGGTCGCCAGCCAGAAGTGCGTGTTGATCAGCCCGACACTGTGCATCTGCACGCGGCCGAACAGTCTGGGGATCATGTGGTAGATCGCGCCGATGGAGATCATCGCGACCCAACCGAGCGCACCGGCGTGTACGTGGCCGATGGTCCAGTCGGTGTAGTGGGACAGCGAGTTGACGGTCTTGATCGCCATCATCGGCCCTTCAAAGGTCGACATGCCGTAGAACGCCAGCGATACCACGAGGAAGCGCAGGATCGGGTCAGTGCGCAATTTATGCCAGGCCCCCGACAGGGTCATCATGCCGTTGATCATGCCGCCCCAGCTCGGGGCCAGAAGGATGATCGACATTGCCATGCCCAGGGACTGCGCCCAGTCCGGCAACGCGGTGTAGTGCAAGTGGTGCGGGCCGGCCCAGATGTACAGGGTGATCAGCGCCCAGAAGTGCACGATGGACAGGCGGTACGAGTAAATAGGACGTTCGGCCTGTTTCGGCACGAAGTAGTACATCATCCCCAGGAAACCGGTGGTGAGGAAAAACCCTACGGCGTTGTGGCCGTACCACCACTGGATCATCGCGTCAGTCGCCCCGGCGTAAGCCGAGTAAGACTTGAACAGGCTGACCGGCAACGAGGCGTGGTTGACGATGTGCAGCATCGCCGTCACCAGGATAAAGGCGCCGTAGAACCAGTTGCCCACATAGATGTGCTTGGTCTTGCGCTTGACGATGGTACCGAAGAACACCACGGCATAGGTCACCCACACAATGGCAAGCAAAATGGCGATGGGCCATTCCAGCTCGGCGTATTCCTTGGTGGTGGTGTACCCCAGTGGCAGGGTGACGATGGCGCCGACAATGACCGCTTGCCAACCCCAGAAGGTGAAGGCCGCGAGGCTGTCGGAGATCAGTCGCGTCTGGCAGGTTCGCTGCACGACATAGTAGGAGGTGGCAAACAATGCACATCCGCCGAAGGCGAAGATCACCAGGTTGGTGTGCAGCGGGCGCAGGCGGCCAAAGGTCGTCCATGGCAAACCGAAATTCAATTCCGGCCAAACCAGTTGCGAGGCGATAAACACCCCGAGCCCCATGCCAAGGATCCCCCAGACCACCGTCATGATGGCGAACTGGCGGACTACCTTATAGTTATAAGCAGTCGGACTGATTGCTGTGCTCATTCTAAGGTTCCACGGTTTAGGTTTTTTTATAGGTAAAATCGGCCGCAAGTATGGAGAAAGCGAGGGGCCATTGCAACGCAATGGCTGACCTGTATCAATGCGTTCCACGCCAGATTCTGCGCCCTTTCCATGTTTGGCGTAGGGATAAAATCCGAAATAGAAAGCTGATCAAGTGGACAGGAAAATTTTGGGGTCGCAACGCATGTCGTTGCGTACGCCAGAATTGGTCCGCTGTGGGAACAAGCGTAGACCCGAAAGTGAGGGGGGGAAAGGTGTGCTTTGGAAGGGTGCGACACTTGGTCGCGTAGCGGGGTAGAGCTGCCGCCCCAAGTTGGGGCGGCATTCAGAGGTCACTCGGGCTGGCTTTCTGGCGTTGCACCATCAGCGTTGTGGGACAGGCTGTAAACATACGCGGCCAACAAGTGCACCTTATCGTTACCTTGCAGCACTTCCTGCGCCGGCATTTGGCCTTGGCGGCCGTGACGGATGGTCTGCTGCAACTGCGCGAGGCTGGTGCCGTAGATGTAGCCGGCCGGTTTGGTCAGGTCGGGTGCGCCCATGGCTTCCATGCCGTGGCCTTCTGGACCGTGGCACGCGACACACGTGGTGTTGAACGCCGCTTGGCCTGCGGCCAGGTCAGCGGTGCTGTCGGCAGGCAATGGCAGCTTGGCCACGTCGTGGCGGACGTACGCAGCGACGTTTTTCACCCCGTTGTCGCCGAGCATGTCACCCCAGGCCGGCATCGCCGCGTGGCGGCCGTTCAGGATGGTGGTCTTGATCGCTTCAGCCGAACCGCCCCAGCGCCAGATGTTGTCCGCCAGGTTTGGGAAACCAAACGCGCCCTTGGCATCCGAGCCGTGGCACACCGAGCAGTTGGAAGCGAACAGGCGACCGCCCATTTTCAGCGCTTGCGGGTCCTTTGCGACTTCTTCCAGCGGCATGGCCGAGAATTTGGCGAAGATCGGCCCGAACTTGGTGTCGGCCTTGGCCATCTCCTTGTCCCACTCCTTGGCCGACGTCCAGCCGTCTTCATAGCCCGGCAACACGCCTTTCCAGTTGCCCAGGCCCGGGTAGAGGATCAGGTAGCCGACCGCAAACACCAGGGTGCCGGCGAACAGCATGAACCACCACTGGGGCAGCGGGTTGTCGTATTCCTCGATACCGTCGAAGGCGTGGCCCATGGTCTGGTCGACGCTGCCCTTGGTCTCGCCCTTGCGGGTACCGATCAAGAGCCAGGTCAGGCCGATCAGGCTGCCGAGGGTCAGTACGCAGATCCATGTACTCCAAAACAGGGTCATGGCCGAGTGCTCCTTATTGCAGGCTCTTCTTGAGCGTCGGATGGAGAAGGTTCATCGGCGAAGGGCAGCAGGCGCGCCTGCTCGAATTCCGCATTGCGCCGGTTGTTGAACACCCACAGCGACAGGCCGATAAAGGCGATGGCGACCACCAGCGTGCCGAGGCCGCGGATGGTGCCCGCATCGAATTCAAATCCCATGGCTCACCTCTTGCTCTTGATGGCAGTACCGAGTACTTGCAGGTACGAAACCAGCGCGTCCATCTCGGTCTTGCCTTTGAGGCTGGCCACGGCGGCACTGATGTCGTCGTCGGTGTAGGGCACGCCGAGGGTGCGCATCACGTTCAACTTGGTCTCGGTATGGCTGCTGTCGACCTGGGCGGTGACCAGCCACGGATAGGCCGGCATTTTCGACTCGGGCACCACGTTGCGCGGGTTGTACAAGTGCGCGCGGTGCCAGTCGTCCGAGTAGCGTGCGCCAACGCGCGCCAGGTCCGGCCCGGTGCGCTTGGAACCCCACAGGAACGGGTGGTCCCACACGCTTTCACCGGCGACCGAGTAGTGGCCGTAGCGTTCCGTTTCGGCGCGGAACGGGCGGATCATCTGCGAGTGGCACTGTACACAGCCTTCGCGGATGTAGATGTCACGGCCTTCCAGTTGCAACGCGGTGTAGGGCTTCATGCCTTCAACCGGTTTGTTGGTCACGTCCTGGAAGAACAGCGGGACGATCTGGGTCAGGCCGCCGATGCTCACGGCTAGCACCATGAGCAGCATCAGCAGGCCGACGTTCTTTTCAATCGTTTCGTGTTTCATCACAGACTCCTCAGGCCATCTGCGCCGCAGCGGCAACTTCGGCAGGTTGCGCCGAACGCACGGTGCGCCAAGTGTTGTAAGCCATCAGGAACATGCCGCTGAGGAAGATCGCACCGCCCACCAACCGCACGATGAAGCCAGGGTGGCTGGCCACCAGGGTTTCGACGAAGGAGTAGGTCAAGGTGCCGTCTTCGTTGACTGCACGCCACATCAGGCCCTGGGCAATGCCGTTGACCCACATCGAGGCGATGTAGAGCACGGTGCCGATGGTGGCCAGCCAGAAGTGCGCGTTGATCAGGCCAAGGCTGTACATCTGCTCGCGACCGAAGACTTTCGGGATCATGTGGTACAGCGCGCCAATGGAAATCATCGCCACCCAGCCAAGGGCGCCGGCGTGTACGTGGCCGATGGTCCAGTCGGTGTAGTGGGAGAGGGCGTTGACGGTCTTGATCGCCATCATCGGGCCTTCGAAGGTCGACATGCCGTAGAACGCCAGGGAGACGACGAGGAAGCGCAGGATCGGGTCGCTGCGCAACTTATGCCAGGCACCCGACAACGTCATCATGCCGTTGATCATGCCGCCCCAGCTCGGTGCCAGCAGCACCAGCGACATCACCATGCCCAGCGACTGTGCCCAGTCCGGCAGCGCGGTGTAGTGCAAGTGGTGCGGGCCGGCCCAGATGTACAGGGTGATCAGTGCCCAGAAGTGCACGATGGACAACCGATAGGAATACACCGGGCGCTCGGCCTGTTTCGGCACGAAGTAATACATCATGCCGAGGAAGCCGGCGGTGAGGAAAAATCCTACCGCGTTATGCCCATACCACCACTGCACCATGGCATCCGTCGCACCGCCGTAGAGGGAGTAGGACTTGGTCAGGCTGACCGGGATTTCCAGGTTGTTGACGATATGCAGGATGGCCACGGTGATGATGAACGCACCGAAGAACCAGTTGCCGACGTAGATGTGCTTGGTGTTGCGCTTCATGATCGTGCCAAAGAACACGATGGCATACGCCACCCAGACAATGGTGATCAGGATGTCGATCGGCCATTCCAGTTCTGCGTATTCCTTGGAACTGGTGTAGCCCAGTGGCAAGGAGATGGCGGCCAAGAGAATGACAAGCTGCCAGCCCCAGAAGCAGAATGCGGCGATTTTAGGCGCGAACAGCTGCGTCTGGCAGGTACGTTGCACCGAGTAGAAGGAGCTGGCGAACAGCGCGCAGCCACCGAAGGCGAAGATCACCGCGTTGGTGTGCAACGGGCGCAGGCGGCCGAAGCTGGTCCAGGGCAAGTCGAAGTTGAGTGCAGGCCAAACCAATTGAGCAGCGAGAAAAACCCCGAGCCCCATGCCGACGATGCCCCACACCACCGTCATAATGGCGAATTGGCGGACCACCTTGTAGTTATAGGCGGTACTTAAAGTAGTGTTCATGGTTCCCCATCCACGGTTCAACCCAAGCAGATGCGGCACTTGGGCTGGAGTTATAGGCAGACTAAAAAGCGAGGCAAGCATGGGCAAAGAGCACAAGGCCAGTATTGACGGGGATCAATGGGCGCAGTGTGTGCGGGAACATGGGTGGTTGTGGGATGCGGCGTCGAGGACGACTTCAGCCGCTCCCGTCACGCTGATCCTGGCCCACGGCGCCGGTGCGCCAATGGATTCCGGGTTTATGAACGACATGGCTGCACGCCTTGCCGGGCATGGTGTGAACGTGTTGCGCTTCGAGTTTCCGTACATGACCCAGCGCCGGGTTGACGGGGGCAGGCGGCCACCGAATCCGGCGCCAAAACTGCTCGAAGCCTGGCGTGAGGTGTATGCCGAGGTGCGACGTCATGTCGCTGGAAAACTGGTTATCGGCGGCAAGTCCATGGGCGGGCGCATGGCCAGTTTGTTGGCCGATGAAGTGGGCGCCGATGGGCTGGTGTGCCTGGGGTATCCGTTCTATGCGGTGGGCAAGCCGGAAAAACCACGGGTCGAGCACCTGGCCGGGTTGAAGGCGCCGACGTTGATTGTGCAGGGCGAGCGCGATGCGCTGGGCAATCGGGCGGCGGTGGAGGGATACGACTTGTCGCCGAGCATCGAGGTGATGTGGCTGGTGGCGGGGGATCATGACTTGAAGCCGTTGAAGGCGTCGGGGTGCAGTCATGAGCAGCATTTGGAGGCTGCGGCGGTGCGGGTTTCTAGCTTTCTTAGAGAGCTTGAGTGAAACCTGTGGCGAGGGAGCAAGCTCCCTCGCCACAATCGATTTACCGGTTAAAACGCTCCACCAGCGAATACTGGGTATTCGCGGTATGCGTCAGCTCTTCACTCAACTGCGCCGAGTTCAACGCTTGCTCCGACGTCTGGTCCGCCAACAGCGCAATCGTGCTGATATTGCGGCTGATCTCTTCGGCCACGGAGCTTTGCTCTTCAGTGGCAGCAGCGATCTGGGTGGTCATGTCGGTGATATGTGCCACCGCTTCGCTGATGCCAACCAACGCCTGATCCGCTTCCATCACCCGCGCTACGCCTTCTTCGGCCTGGCGATGCCCGGCGTCCATGGTTTGCACAGCCGCCGCAGCGGTGTGCTGCAGCTTGGCGATCAGGGCATGGATCTGCCCGGTCGACTCGGCGGTACGCTGGGCCAGTTGACGGACTTCGTCAGCGACCACCGCAAACCCACGGCCCATTTCACCGGCACGCGCCGCTTCGATGGCTGCGTTCAGCGCCAGCAGGTTGGTTTGGTCGGCAATGCCCTTGATCACGTCGACTACGCCGCCGATCTCATCACTGTCCTTGGCCAACTGGGTAACGGTCGCGCCCGTCTCTCCAACGGCGGCTGACAGGCGCTGAATCGCCTCGCGGGTTTCCCCGGCAATGTCGCGACCGCGACCGGTCAGGCGGTTAGCCTCTTGGGTCGCATCGGCGGTGCGCTGCACATGGCTGGCGACTTCCTGGGTCGTCGCCGCCATCTGGTTGACCGCCGTAGCCACCTGCTCGGTTTCCACACGCTGGCGTTCCAGGCCGCTGGAGCTGTTATGCGCCAGGGTGTTGGACTGCGCCGCCTGGGCGTTCAGGTGCTCGGCAGTGTCCTGCAAGCGCGTCAGACACGTCTTCAGACGCGCCTCCTGGCTGAGGATCGACATCTCCAGGCGCGCCTGGGCGCCACGGCTGTCGGTGTACATCTGCGCGATCAACGGGTCGGACGTGGTCTGCTCGGCCAGTCGCAGCAAGCGCTTGAGGCCACGCTGTTGCCAGCTCAGGCCGAGCAGGCCCAACGGCACCGACAACCCAGCCGCCAGGGCAAAGCCCCAGTGGGAGTTGAGTGACGCGCCGATCATGAAGCTCAGCTGGCTCACCAGGATAAACGGCAGCCAGTCCTGCAACACCGGCAGCCACTTGTCCCGCTGCGGGATCGCTGACTTGCCCTGGTTGATGCGGTGATAAAGCGCTTCGGCCCGGCGGATCTGCTCAGAGGTGGGCTTGATGCGCACCGATTCGTAGCCGACCACCTGGTTGCCGTCGAAGACGGGCGTCACATAGGCGTTAACCCAGTAGTGATCACCGGTCTTGCAGCGATTCTTGACGATGCCCATCCATGGCAAGCCTTGTTTGAGCGTCGACCACATGTGCGCGAACACCGCCGCCGGAACATCCGGGTGACGGACCAGGTTGTGCGGGGCACGGACCAGTTCTTCGTGGGTGTACCCACTGATTTCGACAAATGCGTCGTTGCAGTAGGTGATCACGCCCTTGGCATCTGTGGTGGAGATCAACCGTTGCTGAGCGGGGAAGGTACGTTCGCGCTGGGTAACGGGTTGGTTATTACGCATGATTGTTCAATCCGCAAGGCTTTCAAGGGTTGTCGGCCGGAAAACGCTTTTATTTAACTTAATTTTGCAACAATCAACCGACCAACGCCTCGCGTCACTGTTCTTTAAGTTTTGCGGTCTCGAGAATGTCGAACGCCATGCGCTGCTGGATTGTGCTTCGGGAATACGCTCTTAAAAATGCCTCGCGGTCAGTCGCACTGAGCCTAAGGCGGGCAAGTGCGGCAACCGCCGCGTCCGCGTTGCCGGGGGCAAACACGCAAGCATTGGGAATATGATTGAGTGTGAACGCTTTTGAATAACCCTCCAGTCCCGCGAGTATTGGCTTTCCGGTAGCGGCATATTCAAACAGTTTGGAGGGAATGACTTTCAAGAATGCCTTGAAGTCATTGAGGTGCAAAAAAAGCACATCGGCTTGCTGATAGTAATGAATCAGTTCGTGTCGGGGCATGGGCGGAATAAGCTCGACATTCTTTACATGTCCCTTGATCAGCGTTTCGCGCAGTTTTTTCATCGTACTGCCATCGCCAATCACGTAGAAACAAGCTGTGTTCGCGAGCCGTTCGGCCAGTGATGGCAGTATTTTATCCAAGCCTTGGCCGACGCCGATATTGCCAGCGTAGACAATCTTCAGTGGGCGTGTTGGTTCGTTAGGCGTGTCTGGATAGAACGGGGTTTCAAGAAAGAGATCGTCCACACCGTGGGTGAAAGTTGAAAAGCGTTTGTGTGGATAACGAGCCGAGAAGTAACTCAGAAACCCGGGTGATATCAGGTTTACCCGCGTTGCGCGATCAAGGGTGAATTTTTCAAAGCGGGAAAATACTTGCGCCAGGAGTTTGCCCAGGACGCCAGGGAAAAGTTCAGGCAGTACGTCGACAAAGATATCTCGGATATCCAGATAGAACGGTGCCTTTTTTTGGCGCGCAATAGCGGCGCCCAGTGCGGCCGTCATCAGCCGGGAAGAAGTCGCGACAATCACGTCGTACTGCTTGCCTTTTACCGCTCGAAGTACGCCGCAGGCATAGTTGGCAAACCCCAAGGCCTGGCCCCAAACGCTGAATCCGTGCGTGGGCAGGTCTATGCGGGTGATGGACAGCCTTGGCTGATGTGCGGTGCGATCCCAGGAGAGCTTATAAGATGGGTAGCGGTTCGGCTGAGTGGTCAGCACGTCGATCGCTATCTCATCGTTACCGTGGGTGAGCAAGCCATTGACCAGCGCCTCGACGCGAAAGGCCGACAGGTCGGGCGGAAAGTAATAGCTCAATAAAAGAATACGCACTGTCATATGCACATCTCAGTCTTGCCCGTCAGTACGCGTTCATACAGTGTTAGCAATTTGCTTTCTTGCTGCTCCCAACTTAGAGACGAGGCGGCATTTTTTGCGTTTTGGGCCAGTGTCTGACGTAACAACGGTTCATCGATCAACCGCTGTAATTCCCGGTGCAGTGATTGATCCGAGCCTGCCGCCACCAACACCCCCACAGCGTGGGACCGGACAATTTTGCGAATCTCCGGAAACTCCGTCGCGACCACGGGCAGCCCGGCGATGATGTATTCGAACAGCTTATTGGAGTCGGTGGTGAAGTGGTTCAGGCAGGTATTTTCTATAGGCTGCACACCGATATCGGCTGACGCGGTATAGCTGGGCAAATCCGCTAATGAAACAGTCGGAATAAAGTGCACTCGCTCTGTCAAGCCAAGCTCCTCGCTCAACATCTTCAGGGGGGTCGTAAGCCTGCCGCCCCCGATCAGTACGAAGTAAGCGCATTGCAATGTGACTGCGACGCGTAACAAACGCTCCAGGCCGCGCCCCTGTTGAAGGCCGCCCTGATAGAGAACGATGGGCCAGGGCTGTTTCAAACCCAGCTCATGGCGAATCCTCTGGCTCGGTGGGCTGGCGATCAGGCACGGACGATTTTGCAGCACCAGCGGACGGGTTATCCCGTAGGCCCTGGCAAAGAACTTAGCCCTGCTTTGTGTGGTGGTAATGGTGCCCTCAGCCCTGGGCATCAAGGCTTTTTCGATACAGGCAACCCACTTGCGAAAGCGCGCATACCCCTCGCGGCTGGTACTGACTTCATGGGCGTCGTACACCAGTCTCGCTCTGCTGAGCCGGGCGGCCAGCCATGCAGTGGGCAGCGTATTAACATCATGGGCATGCACAACTGCGGCGCGATGCAGAGTGATCCGCACCATTAGCCCTGCATGCACCCAAAGTCGTGAAAGGATGCGTGGCAGCGGCATCGACTGTTCTGTTGGCGGTGAGCCGGTTGAATCGCAAGATCCAGCACTTGCGGGTCGCCATCTCAGGCTGCGTGCCACGCGTATCACACGGATGCCTTCCGCCAGTACTTCCTGGCGCTGCGTTACGCCTGGTGTATGCAATGCGAACACTGTCACTTGATAACCAGCCGCTTGGAGTGTCCGGGCTTGTTTCAATACGCGGGCGTCATTGCGGAACTCATTCCAGACGATCATGGCGATAGGGGGCACGGGGGAATTCCTGTTGATTTCGCGGGTGTTCAGTGAATCGGGTTGGTGGCAAGAAACATCCGATTGATGTTCAGCGAGTGACTGCTCAGGTAAAGAACGTCCTGTGTGAGGACCTTCAACCGGCTGAAGCTTTGACGCAGGAGAATCAGCGCTATAAGCGCGATGTAAAGGTGGGGAGGCGTCAGATAAAGAAAGTCGACAATGATGAAGGCGAATGTCACCAGGAAACCGGTGGCATGGAATGTGTCGGCTACTGTGAGAGGGTGGCGGGACAGCATCGAGTGCACGCGGTGACTACGGTTGTTCAAACCAATCAGCACAGCCGCTGCGGTTGCATAATAGATAAGGCTGACGGCCAGGAGTGACGGGTAAAGGTAGAGCAATGCCATGAAAACGGTCAGGGCAAACACGGCATCGGATAAGCCCCGTGTGAATCTGGAAAACGCTTTGGCAGCCAGGGGTAATTGGGTTTTGAGCAGTGTTGGTTCTGCGCAGCGTTTTATCAGAGCGCGTGCGCCGTTTCTTGAGTAACGGGACGCCATAAAACCGGCCCCTAGGTAAAAAACGTAGAGGATGACCGTCAACAGGCCTAACCCGATGATCAGGGTGATTTTATTAAGGTCTTTCAGCACCGGCGGCAAATAGGCTGGAACCGTCTCTGAGCCGAGCAGAATGACAATCTTGATCGGCAGGAAATGGGTCGTTATCAACAACATCTGTGCGCAAAAATGCGCAGCATGAGCCATCAACATTGCGCGTGGAGCGATGTTCATGAAGTTACGGCCCAAGTGTACGCACCAGATGAGTGTCGACAGGATACTGTGGTGCAAGGCCCTGATTTCTCGGCTCACCGTGGGGTTCTCGTATAAGGCTTAGTTCTGATGCGGTGATCAATTGCACATCGCTTTGCATCAGCACTCGTTGTCTGGCGTTCAAGGACTTTTCCTTGAACATTCCCGGGTTTAAAAACAGCGTTTCTATCGCGTCGCTGATCCCGGTAAAACTCTCGGGATCAGCTAAAAAACCGCAGGCGTCATCAACAAACTCGGGGATTGCTCCGACCCGATTGGTAATAGGGACCAGGCCTGAGGCCATCGCTTCATCGCGAGAAACGCCTTGAGTGTCCATTCGGCTGGGGCACAGAAATACGCCGTAGTGTTTATGCAGGTCGGCGATCTGGGATTGTTTCAAGTAACCTTTTTCGATCCGGACGTTCGGGTACTTGCGCAGCGGTGCAAGGGTTTCTTCAAACAACGGCCCATCGCCCACCATCAGGAACTCAAGCTCGTTGAACCAAGGCTTTGTCTCCAGCAGTTGAATGGCTTTGACGCTCAGATCATTGGCGTAAGTGCGTGATACATAGGGGCGGATCGACAGGATCTTTTTGCGCTGTTCAAGCGCTTTCTCCGCGTGAGAAAACAGTCGGGTATCAATGGGGTTGTGGATGATTCGGTGTTGGTTATGAGGCAACCGGAACCCTAGGTCTTCCATTGCTTCCTCGGCGAACTGCCGCGACACGAATACCACTTGCAGATTGGGTGGCATGGGTTGCAGCACGCTGCGCCAGAATGCCATGCGTCTTTCGCTGTCGAGCTTGCCCAGTTGCAACTGCGCTTGATCGCCGTAGTTGTAAGCCCGACGCCACCAGGGTTGGATCTCCGCGCCGTGCACCCAGACAATCACTCGAAGGCGAGGCAGGTAGGGGCGCACTATTTCCCACATCTGCAGGTCCAGAAAGTGCACCAGCACCGATGTGTAGTGTCCGGCGTCAAGCATGTTCTTCAAGGCGCTTCCAGGCCCGGTCACTACGTCAACATTGTCAAATTCGTGATAACTGATCGGTTCGTTGGGTCGCAACCGAAAGACGTCTATGGGCAGGCCCTGCTCCTGATAGGCCGAGACACGGGTATGAATAAAACCATTTCGATACAGGTCGCCATAGGCCGGGTAGTGGTTGGTGAGCAGCAGATGCTTAGCCTTCGCGAGGACGGTAGAGGGTTGAATGTCGAAATGGCCTTGAACCAGCGTCTTGATCGTCGAACTGCCATTGCCGTAGACGCGCAGGCCTAGACGCAAGGAAGCCGTCTCTGGCGGTACATCCCAGGCCTGACTCCGATTAGCCAGTTGCATGACATGGCTGATCCGTTGGGCCTGCGCATCCAGAAACAGTACAACCAGTTGCAGGTTCAGGCCCGGCGTGGCATCGAGCATCAATCTCAATGTGCCTTCGGTCCCCTCTAGTTGCGCAACACTCAAGGTCTGCCTGGCGTAGTGGTATTCGTGTTTTCCGTCTGCGAGAGAGGAGTGGATATGCCAGGTGTTGCCTTCGACCTGGGCTTGCAAATGCTTACTGCGCAGTGGTCCGAACAGTTTTGCCAGGCCCTCGCCGCTGGTCTGCGGGCCGGAGCTACTTGCGTTCAGTGGCGGGATGGCTTCACTGCTGCGCTGAAGCTGATCGAGGCTGATACCGGTATTCAAATCAAGGTCGTTCACCACGTTGATAACATGCTGTAGATCGCTGCCTGCGGCGTTTTCGCAGTAGTTGAAAGCGTCAATCGCGAGGGAATCAGGGTGCGTGTAGGTGAGACTTGACAGGCTTTCCAGCCAATCACGGGCGCGCTGTTGCGCCACTGCCACCGTCCTGATCATGGCTCGGCGTGCGGCTATACCGAGCGTGCAGCGGTATTCCTGACCCGGGTTTATCAGGTGTACGCCTTGTTTGTCCGCGGCATGATGAGCCATCTTGCCGATCACATGCGCCTTGCTGTAACGCGTGGCCAAGGCCAGGTCGAGCAGGTAGTGAGGGCCGTAGTAGTCAGCCGCAATCATCACGCCACACCACTCTGCGCCATTTGCCAAGTCGACCAGGGTAAGGTTATCCAGCTGGCTGCGCCCAATCAGGTGTAAGCGGGAATCCACGCTGGCGGGCTGCCTTGTTGTCGAATCGTTCACCACGACATGCAGATTGACGTGGGGGTAGCGCTGGCGTTGCAGATGCTCCTTGAGTGCCTGCAGCTGAACGTCATTGAGCGCCTCGGCGACGAGGCAAATGGTCGGCAGAGGCACGTCATCCACGCGACCTGTGATTTTGCTCGTCACATAGCGCAAACGATGGGCATAGGTGTGTTCCTGCATCACCTTGCGCAGGCCGGCCAACCGCTGCCTGGCGTGCTCACCGGGAGTGTTGAGGCGACGTAATACTTCCTGACTGCTGTCGCTGCAAATGACCAGATCACCCATCAGTACACGCAGGCCGCGAGAAAAGTTGCTGACGGTGAGGGTGTTGGACCCCAGTAATTCATAGATGCGGCGGGCGAACATGGATTGCGACTGTTTGATCGAGTTGAGATTCATCGCATAGCGGTAGCCCTTATAAGCCAGGTCCATTTGCGCCGCGTTCAACGTGCCAGCAATGTGGCCCCGATACCGGATTGGAAACTGATAGTTGGGCTCTGTGGTACCGAAGTTACGATCGTAGATCTCCAGGGGACGGAAGCCAGGCAGGTCGTTGATAAAGTGTTCCAGATCGCGGGTCCGCTCGGTGTATCGGGTGTAGTAGGCGCCGGCGAAGCAGAACGCATCCTTGCGTTCATACAGTTCGAGCGGATTGTGTATGGCCGGTTGGCAGGCGAAGGGCAGCAGGTAGACACGCTCATGCCCCAACGCGCTTTTATAGCGTTGAATACAGTCGATATCCGTGGTGAACACCAGGTCAAACTGCTTGGCGGTACCCAGGAACGTCTCAAAGTGCACCGGGTCTTCTTTGTTCCAGAACACTGTTGGCACTTTGTGTTCCCGGCACCAGTGCAAGATCCCGCGCAGTTCTACGCTGTTCTGGGCGATCTTGTTCTGCCAGCGGTCCTCCTTGCCGCGCCATGCGGATTCGATGAACAGCAGGTCCGGTTTAAATGCTCGCAGCTCGGCCAGGCCCTGCTCTGGCGTCAGTTGCAACAGCTCGCTTTCATACCGGTATGCCTCATGGGAAAAGGTGTCCAGCACGCAGGCAATTCTGAAGGGCTTGGCCGTGTCATGAGGGGCGAGCATCAGTTGGCTGCGCACATAGGCTGCATCCGGCAATGGCGTGGGGGCCGGTGTTGCAAGGAAAACGGCGGTGTCAGATGACGTTGTTGGGAGAGCGTCACGGTCTGCGAATGACGTGGGTGCTTGGCCATTGCGACGCGCGCAGGCGTGCTGGTACAGCTTGAATAACGCCACTGGCAAACGCAGGCACTCGCGCAGCGAGCCCGCCGCCATACGCAGTTGATAACCCAACTGATAGGTCGTGCTGGCCCGCGTCTTGATCAAGCGATTTTCCAGCAGATGGCATCTGGCATCCGCGCGTTGCAGGCTGGCGGTCAGGGCCTCCATTTGCTGGGTACAGAGCCTAAGCTTGTTCTTGAGTAGGTCAATGTGTTCAGTGGTTCCACGGTATTTCTGATTCGCCTGCTCCCAGTGTTGGCGACTGGCGGCTAGCTGGCGAAGCAGGCTTCGCTCGACTGACTCGAACGCAGTTTCGAGCTGGCGGATGTGGTCAAGCTCCAGTGAGCTCTTCCCCGGCTCGGCTTTGATGGCGACCATTCCCACCCACTTGCCCAGTATTTCAATCCGGACGACGTGCAGGTGCGAACTCAATAACCGAAACGGCTCCAGCAGGTAGAACGTGTGCTTGTGATCGATAAAATCATTCACCCCGAATGGCACGGTGATGATCAATCGGCCATGCGGTTTGAGCATCGACGCTGCTTTCTCGACGAAGGTGGCGGGGTGGATGAGGTGTTCAAGCACTTCACTGATCACGATGCTGTCAGGTTCGACACGCTCGGTATCCAGCGACAGAAAGTCTGCGTTCAAGTAACAAATATTCTGCTGCACGTGGTCGGGTTCCGCCCGCAGATAGTCGCCGGCCTGTTTGATTGCCTGGGGGCTGCTGTCCACGCCCGTGACCACATGCCCTTCACGGGCGAGCAATACAGGAATGATGCCCTGAGAGCAGCCTACGTCGAGGACTGTCTTGCCGATGATCTGGGCGCAGATCCAATGGATCCGCGCGCGCGTCTCCTGCATGAAGTGCTCACCCAGCTTGCCGTAGTAGGCTTCCATGACGCGATCGTGGGTATCGGCCAGTGGCCGTGGGGCATTCATCGTCAGTTCGCCAATACGCCGGCAGCATCAATCACCACCTCGTGGGTGTGTTGCGCAGGCAGTGACCTGAACTCGCGATGCCCGACCAACAACACATGGATATGCGCGGTGTCCCAGGCACAGGCCGTATCGGTCAATGTATGGCTGCGCAGATCGGCGGGAAGCGTATGAATGTTCGGCTCGACCAGCAGCAACGTAACCCCCAATTCCTTGGCCAACTGCCGGGCGATGCCAAGTGCGGGGCTTTCGCGCAGGTCATCGATGTCTGCCTTGAACGCCAAGCCATAGCAGGCAATTCGCACGTCGTGCGCGCTAAGCCCCGGGTGCTTGAATAGAAGATTCGCCACCGCCAGCTTGACCTGTTGGATAACCCATTGTGGCTTGCTGTCGTTGACCCGGCGCGCAGTGTGGATTAACCGCGCCAGTTCGGGCGTTTTACTGACGATGAACCAAGGATCGACCGCAATACAGTGCCCGCCGACGCCAGACCCTGGCTGCAGGATATTTACGCGTGGATGGTGGTTCGCCAGGCGTATCAGCTCCCATGGGTCTATCTCCAACTGCGCGCAGATCATCGAGAGTTCGTTGGCGAAGGCGATATTGACGTCGCGAAAACTGTTTTCGGTCAGCTTGCACATCTCGGCGGTGCGTGTGCCGGTGACAATGCACTGGCCTTCAACACACTGTTTATACAGCCGTACTGCTGCGCTGGAGCAGGCAGGGGTCATGCCGCCGATGATTCGGTCATTGGAGACCAGTTCTCGCAAGATATGACCCGGCAGCACACGTTCCGGGCAGTGAGCGATACGGATATCGCTGGCTTCCCCATGGGTTGGGGGAAAGGTCAGGTCCGGGCGGGCATTGGCCAGCCATTGAGCCATCAGTTCGGTGGTGCCGACCGGAGATGTCGACTCCAGGATCACGAGGTCGTTCTTTTTCAGCACAGGAGCAATGGCGCGGCTGGCCGCTTTGATACAGCTCAGGTCTGGCTCACGGTTTTCCAGGAATGGCGTCGGCACGGCAATCAAGAAGGCGTCCGCTGGTTCTGGCTGGGTTGTCGCACGCAGATAGCCTTGGCTGACCGCTGAGTGGACCAACGGGTCCAGCGCTGGCTCGACGATATGCACTTGGCCAAGATTGACGAGGTCCACAACGTGCTGGTTGATGTCGACGCCAATGACCTGCCGTTGAGGTGAGGAAAACAGCGCAGCGGTGGGCAGGCCGATGTAACCCAGGCCCACGACGCATAACGTTGGAAGGCTCATGCCGCCACCTCGTTTTCGCGCCAGGTTGCGATAAGAACTTCGCGGATGCGTCCGCAAGCGTTGCCGTCACCGTAGGGGTTGTGGGCGTTGCTCATCGCTCGATAGACGGCTTCATTGCTGAGCAACTCTTTAAGGTGATGGGTAATAGTCGCGATCTCGGTGCCCACCAGCCGGACCGTCCCGGCGTCGACGGCTTCGGGACGTTCAGTTGTGTCGCGTGTTACCAGCACCGGCTTGCCGAGCGCAGGCGCTTCCTCCTGGATACCGCCCGAATCCGTGAGAATCACGTACGCGCGGGTCATCAAGTAGACAAACGGCAGGTAGTCCTGTGGCCCGATCAGATGCACATTCTTGATGCCAGCCAGCCGGCGTTGTACGGGTTCTTGCACATTGGGGTTCAGGTGCACAGGGTAAACAAAGGCCACGGTTGGGAAGCTCGCGGCGGTTTCTGCCAACGCCTCGCATATACGCTCAAGACCGTCGCCAAGGTTTTCTCGGCGATGCCCCGTCACCAGGACCATGCGCTGACCTGGGGGCAGGAAGGAAAATTGCTGGTCAAGTCGGCTGCGCAGTGGCGATGTAGCAGAGCGCAGTTTCTCGACAACACTGAGCAGCGCATCGATCACAGTGTTGCCCGTGACATGAATGCGCTCGGCGAGGACGCCCTCATTCAGCAGGTTCTGCCGGGAGGTTTGAGTGGGCGCAAAATGCATCGATGCGAGGCTGCCCGTGAGGCGTCGGTTGCCTTCCTCTGGCCAGGGTGAGTAAAGGTTGTGTGTACGCAGCCCGGCTTCGATATGCGCGACGGGGATTTGCTGGTAATAAGCCGCCAGGCTTGCCGCAAAAGTGGTCGCCGTATCGCCATGCACAAGGATCACATCCGGTTTGAAGTCTTCCAGTACCGATTGCAGCCCTTGAATGATCGCGGTGGTTACATGGGTCAGGCTCTGATCGACGGTCATGATGTTCAGGTCGTAGTCAGGCACCAGTCCAAACAGTTCAAGCACTTGGTCCAACATCTCGCGGTGTTGCGCTGTGACACACACTTTCGAGTGGAAACGATCGTCGTTCGCGAGGTTGATAACCATCGGTGCCATTTTGATGGCTTCGGGGCGAGTGCCGAATATGCACAGTGTCTTGAGAGGCATGGGGATGGCTTCTTGTTTAGCGGATGAATAAACGCTGAGCCTGAAACGCGGGTGCACAGCTGCCTTCAACGCAGTGCCAGGCTTTTGAGCACGTGGTAACTGGGTTGTGCGGATTGGGTTGGGTACGAAAAGAAGAGTTGATTTTGCCTCAAGGGGGCGTGGCCGACTACTGACCGTTCGGCTAGTTACGGCATGTTACCGGTCTTGTGAAAACTCAAAAGCCGCCCTGAGGCGGCCTTTGTGTCACGTAAAGCGGGTCGAGTCAGCCTGCCAGCATCGGGTAGGTAAACAACCCAAAGTGAAGCAGATTCAAACCAAAGTGCGTGGCTATCGCCGCGCCCAGGCCGCCGAAGCGATAAGCCAGGCCATATCCCACCCCGGCAATGCTGGCCAGCAGCACCCAGTGCCAGCCTGCGCCGGCATGCACCAGGCCAAACAGCAGCGAGGCCAGCAGCAGTGCGAGGTTTTCGCCGTAAGGCAGATGTTTGAAGCGCTGGCTCAAGCCGCCCTGGACATAGCCACGGAACAGGGCTTCTTCTACCAGGGTCACTAACAGCAGGTTATTGAGCACCCAGAGCCAGGCCGGTTCCGGCCATTTCGGCGCCCAACTGATCACTCCGAGCAAGGTGGCAGTGCCCAAGGCGGCGATGGCGGTGAGGGTCAGGGCCAGGGCGGTCACGCAGATCGACAGGCGCAGCGAGCGCCGCGCCACGATCCAGGGGCAGGCCAGCAACAGCCAGAAGCCAATCAGCGGTTTGTCCTGGTTCAGGTACATCGAGAAGGGCACGGCGTCGGCGGTGAAACGTTGTGGGGCAATACCACGCCCGTTGTAGAAACCCGGCAGCCAGTGCATCGCCAGGCCCAGGGCCAATACAATAAACAGCCCGTGGCCCAGGTAGCGCGCCCAAGGTGTGCGTTGCTGGCGTACGGCATAGCCGGCGATCAGCAGCAGGGCGACGGACACACCCGCCAGCACCCCCAGTTGCCCGTAGATCAAGGCCAATAGGTAGCCGATAGAAAGAAGCGCCAGGTACAGCCAGGGCAATGCGAGCATGGGAAGTCCTTGGAAAAATCTGGGCGCATTATAGCGACCGGTCCGCCAAGGCCTGCATGAAAACGCCTCCACGCACTGCGCGTGGGTGAAGTGATTGCCAACCCGGGTAACGACTGGTTATAGTCCGGGCCTCTTCATCCCTTCACACAAGATCAGCCCATGCCAGCTTTCCAGCGCATAGCGGTAGTCGATTCAGCGTCCAACGCTGCAGTCGTGCCGTGCGGGAACCAGCAGCCTGCGCAGATCAGCCACTACCCCCCACCTGTCAGTCGCACGCCGGTGTACGCAGTCGTATCACCGCCGGGTGTTGGCCTTTCGGGCTGATCAGCTGATCAGCTGATTGCTGTTCCCGTCTGCCCGCCTGAAAAAAACCTACTGAGTTTCAGCAACTGCTGAATCGGCTTTTTTTGCCTGATGACAGGTGGTATCCATGTCTGTTTTTTCGAAACAATCCGTGGCCGCAGCGGCCTCGACGAGCCTGTTTGTCTTGCTGTGGAGCAGCGGGGCGATCTTCTCCAAATTGGGCCTGGCCCATGCTTCACCCTTCGCGTTTCTGTTGATCCGCTTTGCCATTGCCCTGGCGGGGTTGGTGATTCTGGTGCCGATCCTCACGCTGAAATTGCCACGCCCCGGCAAACCCATGGCGTATGCGGCGGCTACCGGCCTGGTGTTGCTGGGGGCCTACCAGATTTTTTATCTGTTGGCCCTGGACCTGAAAGTCACTCCCGGCATGATGGCAACCATCATGGGCGTGCAGCCGATCCTGACGGTGGTGCTGATGGAACGTCAGCGCTCGTGGCGCCGGCTGTTCGGCCTGGGGCTAGGGTTGGCGGGGCTGATCATGGTGGTCTACCAGGGCATCGGGTTGTCTGGTATGTCCCTGGCCGGCGTGCTGTTCGGGCTGTTGGCCCTGGCAAGCATGACCTTCGGCTCGATCATGCAAAAGCGTATCACCGACAACCCCTTGGGCACGCTGCCGGTGCAGTACCTGGCGGGGCTATTGCTGTGTTCGGTGGTGGTGCCGTTCCAGCCGTTCCACTTCGAGCATAACAGCGGTTTCTACCTGCCGGTGTTGTGGATGGCGCTGGTGGTGTCGGTGCTGGCAACGCTGTTGCTGTACCGCCTGATCGCCCGGGGCAACCTGGTGAATGTCACCAGTCTGTTTTACCTGGTGCCGGCGGTGACGGCGGTGATGGACTACCTGATCTTTGGCAACACGCTCGCTGTGCTGAGCCTGTTGGGGATGGGGTTGATCATCATCGGGTTGATGTTTGTCTTCCGTAAAAACTGATCCAATCAAACTGTGAGCGAACGGCTTCGCTCACAGTTTTTTCGGCCGCAACACCAACCACAACGCGCCCGCAATCAACACCCCGCCATACAGGTGCGCCATGGACAATGGCTCATCCAGCAGCAACGCCCCCCACAGTACGCCGAACGGCGGGATCATGAAGGTCACGGTCATCGACCTCACCGGCCCAATGGACGTCAGCAGGCGGAAGTACAGGATGTAGGCAAACGCCGTGCACACCAGCCCCAATCCCAGTAGCGACAACCACACCTGCCAACCACCCCAACTCGCTGGAGGCTGGCTGATCGCGCTGTAGGGGAAGAACGGCAGCAGAAACAAGGTCGCGCCAAGCATGCTGCCCAGGGCCGACAGGCGACTGTCCAAGCCGCCGCGCTGATCCAGCCAGCGCCGTGCCAGGAACCCGGCAAAGCCGTAACAGGTGGTTGCCAGCAGACAGGCCAGTGCGCCCATCAATAGCTCCAAGTCAAACGCCACCGGCCCCGCGCGGGTCAGCACACCCACGCCCAACAAGCCGAGGCACACCCCAGCGACTTTCGACGGCGTCAGGCGTTCGCTGAAAAACAGCCCGCCAATCAGCACGCCCATCAACGGCGTGGTGGCATTGAAGATCGCCGAGTAACCCGCCGGCAGCACCTGGGCCGCCACCGAATACATGGTTGCCGGAATTCCGGAGTTGATCACCCCCAATAGCAAAACGGTCTTGAACTTGCCCTGGAAATCCCAGCTCACCCGCATCATCGCCAGGATCGCCAGCAACCCGGCGGCGGCAATCGACACGCGGAAAAACGCAGTCGGCACCGTGCCGATTTCCGGCGCGATAATGCGCATGAACAGGAAACTCGCGCCCCAGATGGCGGCGAGCCCCAGCAGATAAAGGGTGTCGACAGGTCTCACGGATCACTCCCACATAAATAGGCGGCGAGTGTTGCATGACATTTCTAATGATTACAGAACAAACCGCGTCACCATCCCATTCAGGTCCACCGCTAAACGCGACAGTTCCTGGCTGGCCGCCGAAGTTTGAGTGGCGCCAGCGGCGGTCTGGGTGGACAGGTCGCGAATATTCACCAGGCTGCGATCCACATCACGTGCCACCAGCGCCTGTTGCTCGGCCGCGCTGGCGATCACCAGGTTGCGCTGGCTGATCTGCGAGATGGCCGCGGTGATTTTCTCCAAGGCGCTGCCAGCGCTGTTGGCCCGTTGCAAGGTTTGGCCGGCGTGCTCGGCGCTGCTGTTCAGGGCTTCGACGGTGTCCTGGGTGCCTTGCTGGATACCGGTGATCATCTGTTCGATTTCTTCGGTGGAGTCCTGGGTGCGTTGCGCCAGGGAGCGCACTTCGTCGGCGACTACCGCAAAACCACGCCCGGCTTCGCCTGCACGCGCCGCCTCAATGGCGGCGTTGAGTGCCAGCAGGTTGGTTTGCGCGGCGATGCCACGGATCACTTCCAGCACTTTGCTGATGTCCTGCGCCTGCACCGCCAGGCCTTCGGCCTTGTTCGAGGCGCCGAGCACTTCGTCCACCAGGTTCTGGATCGAGCTGATGGTTTGGCTGATCTGGTAGTGGCCGTGCTTGCTGTCCTCGTCCGAGGCCTGGGACGCCTCGGCGCTGGACACGGCATTGCCTGCCACTTCGTCCACGGCGGCGCTCATTTCAGTCACGGCGGTGGCGGCCTGTTCGATCTCATCGTTCTGCGCCTGCAGGCCACGGGTGCTTTGTTCCATCACCGAACTCATCTCTTCGGCAGCCGACGCCAGCTGTTGCGCCGATTCGCTGATGCCGCGGATAGTGCCCTGCAATTGCAACTGCATGGTGGCGAGGGCGGTGAGCAATTGAGCCGGTTCGTCGTTACCGCTGACGGCGATCGGCTGGCTCAAGTCGCCGCTGGCGATGGTGCGTGCCACGATCAGTGCCTGGCCGAGCGGGGCGATGATGCTGCGCGTCAGCAACCAGGCCAGCAGCAAGGTGGCGACGAGCGCGAACACGATGATCAAGCCGACAATCCACTGCGCGCTGGAATACGTCTGCGCGGCGGCGTCCGCTGCGGCTTCCACGCCGTTCTGGTTGAAGCTGATCATGTCCTCCAGACTCTTGTTGAGGACCACGCCCTGTGGCGCGAGGCGGCTGTTGAGCAGGTCGATGGCTTCTTGTTGCTGATCCTTGTCCACCAGGGCAATGATCTGCCCGACTAGGCTCAGGTAGGCGTGTACGTTAACGTCGAGCTGCTTGAGCAACTCGCCTTCCTCGTCGCCGCTGAGCAGGGTTTTATGATGGTCGAGCAGGGTTTGCAGTTCGACGCGCTGGCGGGTGATCTGGACTTTGCTATTGTCGCGGATCCGCGATTCGTCAGTAGTCGCCAGACGCAAGGCCTCCAGGCGGATACTGGCGACAATGGCCGCGCTGTCGTGGATATTCTCGATGCTCGGCATCCACGATTCTTCAATGATCAGTGCGCTTTGCCGCAGCTTGGCCATCTGGCCCAAGCCAAACATCCCGACGATCACCAGCAAGCTGGCCAAAACCGCAAAACTCAGACTGGCACGCAGACCGATCTTCATGTTCCTCAATGACATCTCAGTGCTCCTTGGGCGATTAGAACCTGCTCCCGGATCGGTCTTAGGACCTTGTTAGGGTGGGAGAGGGCGCGCTGTATATCAAAGTGCTATCACTGTGGTAATCAGGGTTTCCCTTAGCTGGAACCAATGCCCTTGGTGGCTCAACCAGACCAGTGCGCAAAGCGATGTCGCAGGCTCAGGCTGACAAGGCCCGCCGTTTCAAGCGTGCAGAGAAAACGCAGAGGGACTAAACGGTGCGTTTATTGACCGAGTGGTCGAATTAAAGAATTGAAAATAAATGTACGAAATGAACGAAGTTGTACAAGGCAGTCCAAAAAATGACCCTTCTCCTGCACTCGTACACTGGCTAAGCTCAGGGCTTCCAGATGCCCATAGAGGTTTCCCGCATGTCGCAGTCCGTCCTCGCTGTCGCTCAGATGATCCTCGATGGCTTCGACGATTACCGCGAGCACTTCCGCCAGATCACCGATGGCGCCCGCGAGCGCTTTGAAAAGGCCCAGTGGCAGCAGGGGCAGGCAGCGTCGGCGGCGCGGATCAACCTTTATGAAGACAAGGTCAGTGAAGTGACCGCACGCCTGCGCGAGCGCTTCGATGCGGCCGCCTTACTCGACATTAATGTGTGGCCCGTGGTGAAAAGCGCCTACATTGGCCTGATCGACCTGCGTTTTGACGATGAGCTTTCCGAGACCTGGTACAACTCGATCTTCTGCGGCCTGTTCAGTCACGACCTGATCAGCGACGGCTGCATGTTTATCCACACCACCCGGCCCAGCCTGCGCCGGGCAAGGGCCGCGCAGACGCGCACCTACACGCCCGCCGGTAAGATCCCGGAAATGCTCACGCAGATCTTTGCCGACTACCGCTTCAGCGAACCCTACGCCGACCTCGCCGCCGACCTGAGCCGCCTTGAAGCCCAGCTGCGGGAAAACCTGCCGGACTGGGTATGCAAGGACCCGGACCTCAAGCTCGAGCTGTTTTCCTCGGTGCTCTACCGCAATAAAGGCGCCTACCTCGTCGGGCGTATCTACACCCGCGATGAACAATGGCCCCTGGTGATCCCGCTGCTGCACCGCGAAGGCCAGGGCATCCAGATCGATGCGCTGATCACCGACGAAGCCGATGTGTCGATCATCTTCTCGTTCACCCGTTCCTACTTCATGGTCGATGTGCCGGTGCCGGCGGAATTCATCGGTTTTCTCAAGCGCATCCTGCCGGGCAAGCACATCGCCGAGCTGTACACCTCCATCGGTTTTTACAAGCACGGCAAGTCAGAGTTCTACCGTGCCCTGATCAACCACCTGGCGACCACCGACGATCAATTCATCATGGCCCCCGGTGTGCGCGGCATGGTCATGAGCGTGTTTACTCTGCCGGGCTTCAACACCGTGTTCAAAATCATCAAGGACCGCTTTTCACCGTCGAAAAACGTCAACCGCGCCACGGTGATCGAAAAGTATCGCCTGGTTAAAAGTGTCGACCGCGTCGGGCGCATGGCCGATACCCAGGAGTTCGCCGACTTCCGCTTCCCCCTGAGCAAATTCGAACCCGAGTGCCTGGCCGAGCTGTTGGAAGTCGCCGCCGGCACCGTTGAAGTAGAAGGCGACACCGTGCTGATCCGCCACTGCTGGACCGAACGGCGCATGACCCCGCTCAACCTTTACCTCGAGAATGCCAACCCCGCCCAAGTGCGCGAAGCCCTGGAGGACTACGGCCTGGCCATCAAGCAACTGGCGGCGGCGAATATCTTCCCCGGCGACATGCTGCTGAAAAACTTCGGCGTCACCCGCCACGGCCGTGTGGTGTTCTACGACTACGACGAAATCTGCTTTCTCACCGAGGCCAACTTCCGCCACATCCCCGCACCGCGTACGCCCGAGGATGAAATGGCCTCCGAGCCCTGGTACTCCATCGGCCCGCTGGATGTATTCCCCGAAGAATTCCCACCGTTCCTGTTCGCCGACGCCGGCCAGCGCAAGCTGTTTGATGAGCTGCATGGCGAGTTGTACAACGCGGACTACTGGAAAGGGCTGCAGGAAGCGATTCGCGCCGGCAAGGTCATTGATGTGTTTCCTTACCGGCGCAGGTGAGGAGGAGTGTCTTGAACAGCTTAATGATCGCGACTTAGTAATCTTTAGAACGTGCCGTTAAACTACTGACACTTATGAAAGTGTCAGTAGTTTGAGGTGGGAGGTATTTACAGGTGGTGTATTTTCGGTAAGGCTTATTTGCTATTTTGTCAAAAACGGCGTGTATTGATTAGTTTGTAGTATTTGATCACTCCAGTTGGTCAGGCGGTTCCTGTCTTTCTCGTCTGGGGCCTTACTCTGGGCTTTCGAAGTTTCCTGATACAGATTGTTTATCGAATCCTTATAGGCTTGGTCGACATTCTTGGTCGAACCGCCCTTGCCCTCCAATTCTATTTTTCGCTGTAATAAGCCTATAGGTCTATCAAGGGAACTTTGACTCACGATGGACGTAGGGAAGTCCGTGGGGAGCTTTTTTAAAGTCTCAAGTGTTTTCCATGAGCTGGAAGAGGGGGCCGATGCACCTTGTGACGTGTATTCGGGGGTGCGTTGGTGCTTTCCGCAAATGAATGTCCATAGCCCCCGACACGAGAAGAAGACATACGATCTATAGGCATAAATACTCCGACTAACCATTTTGGTAATTAATAAGTGGAGCGCTCACTCTGATTTGGAGGTCTTCATGAGCACATGAACTTTATCTCAAAAGCGCGCGGGATTTTTTCAACGTTCTCTCGTAAGAAAGCTCTGATATCGCTGCTTCTGTGAGTTATAGACCGCTCATAAAACTCATTCCTCGTACTGCTTGGCTTGTAACGGGGTAGTTCGAAATTATATTCGCCCTCAGGTTGGTTGGCTGCTCCGACGAGACTTGGCTGTTGGGGGGGTGAGGACGGCTTTTCCGTGTAGGCCGGAGGGAACTCATAGCGGGGCGGTGGCTGCGTATCCGCCGAACGCGGTTTTGCTCGCATGGATTTTTCATAGCTTGGCAAGCGCGACGTGACGGAATCGATTGGCATATAAAGCTCCGTTTTCAGGGTTGAGCGGTCTAATTTGCGAGGTGTATCTGGAGACTTATTGAAGCCTGCATATCTCATCCATCAAATCGGACTTTCGCTTTTTAACAGTGAGAAGAGCCTCCACAGCTGTGTAGTAAAAGTCGCTATTGGGCTGGCACTAAAGACCATCGCCACGTGATGGAACGTCTCCCGGTCGGTCGAAATCTGCGACAATCCCTCCCACTCAATCGATTAATGCTGTGCAGGTCTCGCCTGCCTTACCCAAAAGACCCTTGCCGCCCTGATGACTGACCAAGCGCCGACTATCGACCAACTGCTCAAAACCCTCGATCACGCCATGCTTGCCGACCGCAACCGCTTGCGGCGGCAGTTGCTTGAGCTGCGCAAGAAACCCGACGAGGAAAAGCTGGCGCAGTGGGTTGCGCGGATGCAGGCGTCCTGCGCCCAGGTCACGGCGCGGCGTGCCAGCCTGCCGGTGATTCGCTACGACGACAGCCTGCCGATTGCCGCCAAGCGCGATGAAATCAAGGCGGCGTTGAACAAGCATCAGGTGCTGATCATTGCCGGTGAGACCGGTTCGGGTAAGACCACCCAGCTGCCGAAAATCTGCCTCGAAATCGGTCGGGGCCAGTTCGGCCTGATCGGCCACACCCAGCCACGCCGGATCGCTGCGCGCAGCGTTGCCAGCCGGGTGGCCGAAGAACTGGCTACGCCGCTGGGCGCGCTGGTCGGCTATCAAGTTCGGTTCGAAGACCAGAGCGATTCGAACACCCTGATCAAGCTGATGACCGACGGCATCCTGCTGGCGGAAACCCAGAACGACCGCTATCTGGAACGCTACGACACGATCATCGTCGACGAAGCCCACGAGCGCAGCCTCAACATCGACTTCCTGCTGGGCTACCTGAAAACCCTGCTGCCGCGTCGCCCGGACCTGAAGGTGATCATCACCTCGGCGACCATCGATCTGGAGCGTTTTTCCAAACACTTTGACGGTGCACCGATTGTCGAGGTGTCGGGCCGCACCTTCCCGGTGGACACGTGGTATCGCCCGTTGACCCTGGAGCAGGACGAGGAGGGCAACCGCGTCGAAGACGACTTGACGGTTGACCAGGCGATCCTCGCCACCCTCGATGAGATCGCCGCTTATGAGCGCAGCGAACGGCGTAGCCCCGGCGACGTGCTGGTGTTTCTACCGGGTGAGCGCGAGATTCGCGACGCCGCCGACATGTTGCGCAAAGCCCAGCTCAAGCACACCGAAATCCTGCCGCTGTACGCGCGCCTGTCACCGGCCGAACAGCAGCGCATCTTCCAGTCCCATCCGGGCCGGCGCGTGGTGTTGGCGACCAACGTTGCGGAAACCTCGCTGACTGTGCCGGGCATCCGTTATGTGATCGACAGCGGCACCGCGCGTATCAGCCGCTACAGCTATCGCGCCAAGGTGCAGCGCCTGCCGATCGAGGCGATTTCCCAGGCCAGCGCCAACCAGCGTAAAGGCCGCTGTGGCCGGGTCGAGCCGGGGATCTGCATTCGCTTGTTCAGCGAAGAAGACTTTATCGGCCGCCCGGAATTTACCGACCCGGAAATCCTGCGCACCAACCTCGCTGCCGTGATCTTGCAGATGCTGCACCTGCGCCTCGGCGAAATCACCGACTTCCCGTTTATCGAGCCGCCGGACGGCAAGGCCATCAGCGACGGTTTCAACCTGCTGCAAGAGCTCTCGGCGGTCGACCGTAACAGCCAGCTCACGCCGTTGGGTCGCCAACTGGCGCGCCTGCCGGTGGACCCGCGCATGGGCCGCATGCTGCTGGAAGCGGCCAAACTCGGCAGCTTGCAGGAAGTGCTGATCGTCGCCAGTGCTATGTCGATCCAGGACCCGCGCGAGCGTCCGCCCGAACGTCAGCAAGCCGCCGACCAGGCCCATGCGCAGTGGAAAGATCCGGACTCGGACTTCGCTGGTTTGGTCAATTTGTGGCGCGGCTTTGAAGAACAGCGCCAGGAATTGACCGCCAGCCCGCTGCGCAACTGGTGCCGCAAGAACTTCCTCAACTACCTGCGCCTGCGCGAGTGGCGCGATTCCCACCGGCAGTTGAGCCTGATCTGCCGCGATATGCAGTTGACCCTCAACAAAGAGCCGGCGGACTTTCCAAAGCTGCACAAGGCGGTGTTGTCCGGCTTGCTCAGCCAGATCGGCCAGAAAACCGAAGACGGCGATTACCTCGGCGCACGCCAGCGACGCTTCTGGATTCACCCGTCGTCGGGCATCGGCAAGAAGCGCCCGCAATGGCTGATGACCGCCGAACTGGTGGAAACCACCAAGCTGTATGCGCGCATGGTCGCCAAGATCGATGCCGACTGGATCGAGCCGCTGGCCGGGCACTTGATCAAGAAAAACCACTTTGAGCCCCATTGGGAGAAGAAGCGCGGGCAAGTCGTGGCCTTTGAGCAGATCACGTTGTTCGGGCTGATTGTGGTCGGGCGGCGCCCGGTGCATTACGGGCCGATCGACCCAGTGGTGTCGCGCGAGCTGTTTATCCGCGAAGGCCTGGTGCGTGGCGAGATTCAATCGCGGGCCAAGTGCCTGACGGCCAATCAGCAATTGCTGGAACAGCTCGACGAGTTGGAAGCCAAGGCGCGCCGCCGTGACATCCTGGCCGATGAAGAAACGCTTTACGCTTTCTACGATGCGCGCCTGCCCGCAGAAATCCACCAGACCGCGACCTTCGACAGCTGGTACAAGGTCAACAGCCAGAAAGACCCGCAACTGCTGATCATGCGCGAAGAAGACGTGCTGGCCCGCGAGGCCAGTGAAGTCACCGCCGCGCATTATCCGGACACCCTGCACTTGGGCGACCTGGAACTGGCGTTGAGTTACCACTTCGAACCCAATCACCCGCGCGACGGCGTGACCCTGCGCGTGCCGGCACCGCTGTTGCCGGCCTTGCCGCCGGAGCGTCTGGAATGGCTGGTGCCGGGGGTGATCGAGGCCAAGTGCATCGCCCTGGTGCGCAACCTGCCCAAGGCGCTGCGCAAAAACTTTGTGCCAGTGCCGGACTTCGTCAAGGCCGCTTTGCAACGCATCGAATTCGGCCAGGGCTCGTTGCCTCAGGCGTTGGGCCGCGAGCTGCTGCGCATGACCGGCGCGCGGGTCAGCGATGAAGCCTGGGCCGAAGCGTCACAGCAGGTGGAAAACCACCTGAAGATGAACCTTGAAGTGGTCGACGGCCAGGGCAAGTTCCTCGGCGAAGGCCGCGACCTGGCTGAACTGACGGCGCGCTTTGCCGAGGCCAGCCAGGCAGCGTTGGCCGTGCCGCAAACCGCGAAAAGCCAGCAGCCGGTGGAGGCCAAGGTGTTTGCGGCGGTGGCGGAAAAAACTCAACAGAAGATTGCCGGGCTGTCGATGACGGTGTATCCGGCGCTGGTGGAAGAAAACGGCACGGTCAAGGAGGGGCGCTTCTCGACGGCGGCCGAGGCTGAATTCCAGCATCGCCGCGCATTGCAGCGTCTGCTGATGCAGCAACTGGCGGAACCGGCCAAGTTCCTGCGCGGCAAGTTGCCTGGCCTGACCGAACTGGGGCTGATGTACCGCGAATTGGGGCGTATCGACGCGCTGGTGGAAGACATTCTGCTGGCCAGCCTCGACACCTGCGTACTTGAAGGCGAAGCCAGCCTGCCGCGTGACGGTGCCGGTTTGGCTGCCTTGGCTGAGCGCAAGCGTGGCAGCTGGACTGAACACGCCGAACGCCTGGCGCGCTTGACCCTCGAGGTGCTGAAACTCTGGCATGGCTTGCAGAAGCGCTTCAAAGGCAAGATCGACCTGGCCCAGGCCGTGGCCCTAAATGACATCAAGCAGCAGTTGAGCAGCCTGGTGTACCCCGGTTTCGTGCGGGAAACCCCGGCGCAGTGGTTCAAGGAACTACCGCGTTACCTCAAGGCTATCGAGCTGCGCCTGGAGAAACTGCCCAGCCAAGTACAAAAGGATCGGGTATGGAGCGGCGAGCTGGGAGGCTTGTGGACGCACTACGAAAACCGCCTGAAAAAGCACGCCCAGGAAGGCAAGCGCGATCCCCAGTTGGAGCTGTATCGCTGGTGGTTGGAGGAGTATCGGGTGTCGTTGTTTGGCCAGCAATTGGGCACCAAAGTGCCGATTTCCGACAAGCGCCTGAGTAAACAGTGGAGCTTGGTGGAGGCCTGAGATCGTTCCCGGTTTCAAGGACGACGCAGGTCCAGTGTGGGAGCGGGCTTGCTCGCGAAGGCGGTGTTTCAGTTGATACATCTGTGACTGACACACCGCCTTCGCGAGCAAGCCCGCTTGTGTCTTGAACCAGGCTTAAACTGAAGGTGAGAGCGGTGAGTGACAAGCTGAATGCCCGAAGTGCTTAAAGCACGTGTGGGAGCCCATGCTGTCACTCACCTCTCCACTCTGGTCATTGAGCCCGAACAGTTGAACGAGCCCACCTCGAACAGTTACAAGCGTGGGCCAAGCCAGAGCGCTCTCACCTTGAGTGTAAGAGGATTTGGCTATGTTTTCCTATCCAGCAGGTATTGATGTCTCCAGCGGTAGCCTCGAGATTCGGGTTGATCAACTGGATGTAGCGATGAGTTGTTCCAATTCGCAGAGTGATTTTCCTGGGTTAATTGGATGGCTAACCCTGCATCGCGTGGGTCGAGTGTTGCTGGAGGCCACTGGCGGTTACGAGCGCAAAGTCATGAAAGCGCTTCAAGCTGCGGGCTTTGAAGTCATACGGATCAACCCTTGCCGAGCCAAAAGCTTTGCCCGGGCTATGGGGCAACAAGCCAAAACCGATCCGATAGATGCACGCCTTCTTGCGCAGTTCGCAGCGGTCATCAAATCGCCCGATAGCCGGGTTACCAGCGCCGAGCAGGATGATTTGCGCGCCCTAGTCCAACAGCGAGAGCACTTTGTTCAGCAAAGAGATGACGACAAACGGCGGCTTAAAACGGCCTCCTCTGACGTGGTCAAGCCTGCGCTGCAGAGTCATATCGACTATTTGCAAAAAGTGCTGAAGGAGCTGGAAAGCCTGATCCGCCAAAGTACAGAACGTCTGGATCGTAAAAAAGTAGCCCTTCTGTGCTCAGTCAAAGGCATAGGACTTGTTACAGCGGCCAGCTTGATGTCCTATCTTCCGGAGCTAGGCGAGGTGGGTAGACATCAGATTGCAGCATTGAGCGGCACTGCGCCCTACAACGACGATAGCGGCAAGCACAAAGGCAAGCGTCATATCAGCGGCGGCAGGTTCGCCGCGAGGCGCTCACTGTATATGGCCTGTTGGTCAGTGATCCGGTTTCAGCCTGAGTT